>NZ_CP037423.1:4804864-5404864 GCF_007754155.1 Stieleria neptunia
CGGGGTCTGTCCCCACACAACCCGGGGTCTGTCCCCACACAACCCGGTCTGTCCCCACACAACCGGGGTCTGTCCCCACACAACGGGTCTGTACACAACCGGGGTCTGGCCCCACACAACCCGGGGTCTGTCCCCACACAACCCGGGGTCTGTCCCCCCACAACCCGGGGTCTGTCCCGGCTTACGGGACAGACCCCATCTGGGAAGAATGACCGAAAAAAGTGCTTGACTTGCCGGCTGCATTCGGGTGGAATGCACCTAGTTAATCAGGCGACGAGATGACTCGTTTTGTTCGCCGCGGATGTTTGAGAATGATCCTCAATCCCGCGGCAGTTTCCGGAAACGGGTTGGGGAGTCTCTGCGATGGCAAGATCCAATCGTTGCGAAGTGATGGATCCGAGCGAAGTTCAAATCTTTCACATCGTCAGCCGAACCACACGAGGTTGTTGGCTCTTCGGCCAGGATTCGATCTCTGGCAAGAATTACGACCACCGAAAAGTCTGGATCGAGGAGTATCTGCAACACTTTGCGGCTTGTTTCGCGATCGACTTGCTTTCCTTCTCCATTCTCTCCAACCACTTCCACCTCGTGCTGCGATCCCGCTCCGACATCGTGGGAACGTGGGACGACACCGAAGTGGCCCGGCGCTGGCTGATGATCTGCCCCGAGCGGAAAGACGACCGGGGCAACCCGATGACGCCCTCACAGGCGGAGCTGGACCGCATTCGCAAATCCCCCGAGAAACTTGTCGAGATCCGATCTAGGCTGAGCAACCTCTCGTGGTGGATGCGTCTTTTGAATCAGCAAATTGCTCAGCGTGCCAACAAGGAAGACGACACAACGGGGCATTTCTTCGAACAACGCTTCAAAGCGATTCCGCTGGTCGACGAAGAGGCTGTTTTGGCCTGTTCTGTCTATGTCGACCTGAATCTGATCCGGGCGTGCATCGCGGAAACGGTGGAGCTGAGTGAACACACGTCGGCACAACGGCGTGTTGAATCGATCCAGGCGTCGCAACAAACTCCACGGGACGACGAGAAAGCATCGGCCGATGGCGAAACTCAAGCCGCCGATCCGCAAGCTCGCCGCGCAGACGCCTTTCTTTCGCCGGTGAATCTTCACGAGGGGACCGCCCCGGCTGGACCGCAGCCGAGCAAGACCAACGCCCGCTGCAGTGACAAAGGCTTCTTGGCGATGAGCGAGGAAGAGTACTTGGAGCTGTTGGACTGGAGTGCTCGCCACTTGGCGCCGGGCAAGCGAGGCAGCACGCCCGAAGGCCATCCGCCAATCTTGGAGCGTCTTGGTTTATCGCCGACGCTCTGGTTGTCGCTCGTTGCAGACTTCGGCAGCCTGTTTTCCACCATCGCGGGCCGTCCGGAGCATCTCGATACCGAGCGGACCAAGCAGACAGGGCGTCGTTTCTACGTTCCAAAGCAAGCCCGCGACCTATTCGGGCAAGCAGCTTAGCCCGCCCCGCCTTCCAACGATCCCCCTCAAAGGAATCAAAGCCACGTTGCTGAGCGTCGCTCGCGGAACGCACGGTGTGACCGCTGGGAAGCAATGCAAGCTTCGTATCAGCTAGGTGCCCAAACGGACGGGCCACTTGGTCATCGGCGAGAAAATCACGGCATCTTCATCCCCAGTGACCCGGCGACAGATCCTCTAACGTGGATCTCCCCGTGGCAACTCGCCCGCGGCACACGTTGAGTGGTTCGACAACCTTTTTCGTTGACTCCAAGCCGAAACCGACTGAACGAATGTGACCATCGGGGTCTGTCCCCGGACCATCGGGGTCTGTCCCCGGACCATCGGGGTCTGTCCCCGGACCATCGGGGTCTGTCCCCGGACCATCGGGGTCTGTCCCCGGACCATCGGGGTCTGTCCCCGGGGAACGGGTGAGCGCAGGGGTGAAATGGCGGGGGCTGGGTGGATGGACGGGGCGGGTGCGTTCAATCGAAGGGGAGTTTCTTCAGGAAACGTTGCCCGAAACGGCCGTAGTCTTGACCGTCGACATCTCCGTCTCCGTCGCTGTCGATGACGGAGTTGAATAACGGGTCGTTCTCCGATTTCAAAAACGTCAATCCGAAACGGCCATAGTCTTGGCCGTCCACATCCCGGTCGCCGTCGCTATCTCCATAGAGTGCAAAGAAACCGTCCGTTTCTGCGACACCAAACGCAAACGTTCCGCCCGAAAGTTGATCGCCATCACCATCGAGGATGACGGTGCTGCGAATGCGACGGACTTTCGTGGGATCGATCGTCAAGTGATAGTTGCCGTCGACCAGTGCCCGGTTCGCGCCGCGCGTCATCGCTCCGCTGAACGCAAGCGTGGCGACTGTATTTCCCTGGACCGTCGCAACCGTGACGCTGTGATCGACGGGGCCACCATCGCTGCCACGCTTCGTGATTTGGAATGCCCCCGGATCGATCTCGACGTAACCTTCGATTTCAACATTGACCTCGGTAACGGTGGATCGTTGACTGTCATCGGGGTCGTTGTTCAAGACGACATCCCCGACTTGGGCGACGTCGAACAATTGCAGCGTGTAGAAATGCTCTTCGTCCGTTCGAATCCCCCATTCGGTCCCAAGAGGATGATCCTGGTACGTCCTTGATGTAAAGTCTCCGCTATAGCTCGGGGCGGAAAAGAGTTCCTTACGGGCTCCCACCTTGACTCCGGCGCGGAAGAAGACATCAACAAACAGATCGCCGCCGAATACGATCGGACTGGTGGAACGGATGATATCGAGTTGGGATCCAGTGAACTTTGTCACGGGCCCCAATTCGATGGGGGCATCCGCATCGAGATACAGGTCATTGAATCGAATTTCCAGTTCACCATCAATCGTGATCTGTACCATCTGACTGATGCGAACATTGTGGATCTCCTTCAAGCGAATCACGGACGGAATCCCACCTTGCGCGACTTCGAACCGACCGTTGCCCAGCGGAAGATTCTCTGTCCTGTAGATTGCGTTGGTGGCTCCCGTGCCGATGATGCTAACATTTTGACGGCTTCGTGGTATCCCGTTCAACCATTCCCCTTCGACCAGAATCCCACCCGGAAGGGAAAAGAAGCCGTCACGGAAATCAACGACGACTCGACTGAGGTAGGTTCCGTTGTCGAAGGTCCCCATTTGAATTGACAACGAGCGGGTCGAAGCCAAGGGAGTCGACGAGAAAACCTGTGGCGGAAAGGTGTAGCTGACCACCTGCAGGTCGCTACCGCTGAGTTCCACATACACGTCTTCGGATAGCGAATCAGGCAGAACAACCTCAACGTCTCCGCCGATCGCAACCTGATAGTCCTCCACTTCACCGTCGGCGGCGTAGCCGGTGGGGTCGGTGATGGCCTGCGATGCGAGCCGCACTCGGGCCATCCGCCGGCCAGGTTGGACGTCGGCGGGAACGTTGTAATTGAGCGTTTGCAGACCGGGGATCACGTCGGCACCGGTACGGATTCTCTCATCGGATTCCCAGACCCCGTCGTCATCCCAGTCGATCCAGGCGGTGACTTTTCCGCTTGATGCGTTTTGTAGATCGATGTTGAATCCGGCCATTTGCCCGGGTTCAATGTCGCCGAACAAAACGCCGTCCTCGTCGGCCCCGTCGCCGTCGGCGTTGGGCGACGGTTGGCCATCGGTTTCGGCATCGCGAGTCGCCCCCAGCCTAGGCCCCGTCGCAACGTGGTACGCGCCGCGGTCGGCAATCGAAGTCGGGTAAGGCGCCGGGGCATCTCCGAAATCGGGTGAGTTGATGTTTCGATGCCAAACGAAGCCGTCGTCGCCTGCGGCCGCACTGACAACATCCAGATCACCGTCCTGATCCAGATCGACGATGGAGATTGGATCCGGTGCATCGATCGACCGCACCAACACTTCGGTAAAATTTTCAGTCCCATCGTTGCGGTACCAAACGACTTGATCGTCATCAAAGAGCGTCGCCGCCACGTCGAAGTCACCGTCGCCGTCCAAGTCACCGATATCGACGTTACCGACCGGATTACCCGCCGATCGTAACGTTCCGCCGTTAGACCATACCCCGGTCCCGCGATTCTCGAACCACTCGATCTTGCCGGTGGAAGCTCCCGTCAGCAAATCGTAGTCTCCGTCGCCATCGATGTCCGAAACGTCAAACGACACAAACGTACGATTGACAACCCCGCCCAGGCTGTCGATTCCAAAGCCCGACGCCCCCTGGTTTTCAAAATAGACAATCCCGGTGGAGTCATTGGGCTTCTCATCGGAAACAAAAATATCAAGGTCTCCATCCCCTTCGAAGTCGATGAGCGTGAGGTCGCGGGGGTCGTCCGCAATGTAACCAAAGGTGCTCGTCGATCGAATGTCGAAGTTCATGTCACCCCGATTGGCAAACCAATACACGCTATCGTCGCGCGGTACACCAAACGCGATGTCAATATCGCCATCTCCATCAATGTCGCCAACGTCTAATGTGGTCACTCCGACTGATGAAAGTCTGGTGTTGATCGAACGAGCCACAAAGACTCCGGAGGAAGTATTTTCGTACCAGGAAACCACTCGGTCGCCCGTGCCCTGTGCGACGACGATGTCCACGTCGCCGTCCCGGTCCAGGTCACGGGCAACAATCTCGGTCGCGTTGATTTGGTCAATCACGTGCTGTTCAAATCGCTCGCTGCCGTCATTTTCGAAGTACAGCAACTGGTTCGTCGTGGGCGACGTGGCAATCAAGTCCACATCGTCGTCGCCGTCGATGTCGGACGCAGTGAACGCAGCGATTTCGGGCGTTCCGCTCGATCCGATCACATGATGCGGCAACACCGCCTCTGTCGCGGCAAGCCCACCGATCGACAGCGGATAGTCCTCCACCTCACCATCATTCGCTTCGCCAGAAACGCCGAGTCCTCCCGCCGTGGACAATCGAAAGCGGGCAAAGGACAGCCCCGGCTTGGCGTCGATGGGCACGTCAAACGTCACGGTGCTGAAGCCACTATCGAGCGATAACGACGAGGCGATTTTTTCCGATCCGCCGTCCCACCGTCCGTTGCGGTTGAAATCGATCCAGGCATCCAGCTTCGCCGGACCGCCTTGAACGTTCACGAAGACCGATGCTCCCACCTGGCCGACGCGGAGGTTTCCGATCGTGATTCCGTCCTCATCAGCCCCGTCCGACTGCGCGACGACTGACGGAACTCCGTCAGATTCGGTGTCGCGCAGAAAACCGAGCGTTGGTCCGGTCGCGATGTGCCGTGCCCCATCGGCTGCCAACGCGGTCGGGTACGGTGACGGCGCATCGCCAAAGTCGCTGGCCAACAAATCGCGGCGTTCCAAAACCTCGCCGCCGAGTCGGCGTAGGTGGCCCCGAACGCGCGCCTGCGATCGCTTCTTGCGAGCATACTGTTTCATCGTCTCCGCCGCCTCGTTCGCCGCTGATCATAACCTAATGAACGAATCTTAACCGAACGCCGAAGCGTTTGCCGGAAAGCGACTGGGATCCAAACGACTGGGGTCAGTCCCCGAACGAAGCCTGAACAAATGTGACCATCGGGGTCTGTCCCCGGACCATCGGGGTCTGTCCCCAGACCATCGGGGTCTGTCCCCAGACCATCGGGGTCTGTCCCCGGACCATCGGGGTCTGTCCCCGGACCATCGGGGTCTGTCCCCGGACCATCGGGGTCTGTCCCCGGACCATCGGGGTCTGTCCCCGGACCATCGGGGTCTGTCCCCGGACCATCGGGGTCTGTCCCCGGACCATCGGGGTCTGTCCCCGGACCATCGGGGTCTGTCCCCGGACCATCGGGGTCTGTCCCCGGACCATCGGGGTCTGTCCCCGGACCATCGGGGTCTGTCCCCGGACCATCGGGGTCTGTCCCCGGACCATCGGGGTCTGTCCCCGGACCATCGGGGTCTGTCCCCGGACCATCGGGGTCTGTCCCCGGACCATCGGGGTCTGTCCCCGGACCATCGGGGTCTGTCCCCGGAACATCGGGGTCTGTCCCCGGAACATCGGGGTCTGTCCCCGGAACATCGGGGTCTGTCCCCGGAACATCGGGGTCTGTCCCCGGAACATCGGGGTCTGTCCCCGGAACATCGGGGTCTGTCCCCGGAACATCGGGGTCTGTCCCCGGAACGGTGGGGAACGCCACCGGGATGGCGTGGGCTAAACCCTTGACGGCGGGGTCTGTCGGCCGGGGTGGTTTCGATTGGTTAGCGGCAGAGCGCGCGTCTCCCGGTACTCGAGTGTGTGTTCAAGCTGGTACCGGACGGCTCGCGGGCTGTCGATTTCTGCCCGTTCGCACCGTTCCGCTAACTCCTTCAGTGACGTTGTTCCGTTAAGAACAGATTTCGCCAGAAGCTTGGCTTGACGCCGTCTCGATGCCTGGCGTCACCGGCGTGATTGCGGTTGCGGGCTGCTCGTCGCACCAACGTTTCCAGGACTGTCGGTACGCTTTCTCGAGCTCGGTGACGAAACGCTGTTGATCAGCGATCGTCCGCCGCGTCGTCTCCCGTAGCGTTCGGCGCAGCCCTTCCAGCTCTTCAAGATCACCGGCGAGTCGGCCGACCAAGGACGCGTACTCGTCGATCGACTTGGCAATCCATTCGGGTTTGCCGAGGTGGTGAACGATCCCCGCAGTCCCTCGCGATGGCCGGTTGTTGCCATAAAAGCCGACAACCGGAATTCCCATCCACAAGGCCTCCATCGTCGTCGTCCCGCCCGCCCACGGCGTCGCGTCGAGTCCGAGATCGATCTCGTGATACGTTTCCAAATACGAATCGCCGCGATAGACGCTGCGGACTTCGATGCGGCTTTCATCGATCCCGCGCTGAACCAACGCGCTGATCAACTCCTTTTTCAACGGCTCGTTAAAACGCGTGTTGAACGCAAGCAGCCGTGCATCGGGACATGCCTTCAAGGCGGCCGCCCACAAATCGTGCGTCGACGAGGAGATCTTGAATGGTCGGTGCAACGAACCGAACGTGACATAGCCGTTGCGACGGGCAGGCAAGGAGGACAATTCGGGTGCATTGTTAGGCGGCGCGAAACAAAACGACCCACCCGGAATCCGAATCAGCTCCTCGGTGTGCAACGTCGGCTCGCCGATGGGATTTTGCACGTCGCAAGTCAGGCAATAATCGATCGCTTTCAATCCCGTGGTGTTGGGATAACCGAGCCAGGAGATCTGGATCGGCGCGGGTTTGTACGCCAGCGCCGGCAACCGATTCCCCGACGTGTGTCCGGCCAGATCTACCAAGATGTCGATCTGGTCATCGAGGATCTGCTGAGCAACCTGCTGGTCCGAATACCCCAGCGTGACGCGCCAATGATCCGAAAGCGTCTTCAACTGTTCCGTCACGTGGTCTCCCAGACCGGACTCATAATAACAATAGATTTCAAACGCTGACCGGTCGCGAAGTCGCAAAAGCGGCTCAAAAAATGCCGTGACGGCGTGCTCGCGAAAGTCAGCCGAGGCGTAACCGATTCGCAGTTTTCGGTTCGGATCACGCACGTTGCGGCGTCGTTGCAGCGGCTGGACGTTTCCGTGCACCTCGCCCCAACGGACGTGTTCTTCGAACAACTGCCGAGGGTCGATGTCGGGATCACCGCTCATCAAATACAACAAACAGCCGTGGGCGCCGCTCATGCGGGGATCTTGCTTGACGGCTTCGGCAAAGCATTCGGCCGCTTCACGCCGCCGATCGGACTCGATGTAGACAAACCCCAACGAGCAACGCGCGTGTGCGTCGGCCGGATCGAGTTCCAAGGCAAGCTGAATCTCTGACTCCGCCTTCGCCACATCGCCCATGCTGAGCAACACGGTCCCCAAATAATGGTGTGCCTTGGCATAGTGGGGAAATTCCACGACCAGTTGCTTGAAACGCTCGGCCGCCTCGTCGAGTCGCCCAAGATTGACCAGTGTCCGCGCGAGCGTCAACTTGGAAACCAAATCGCTGGGACGGGCCTGCACCACACGCTGAAGCAACTCCAGTGACTGCTCCCACTTGCATTGGCGTCGGTAGCATTCACCCAAATTCCCCAGCACGTCGAGGTTGCCGGCGTTGCGTTGGAGCAGATCATCATAGATCTGTTCGGCGTCGTGAAGACGATTCTGTCGGACCCAACAATTTGCCAGGTTCATGGCCGCATGTTCGGAATCTGGACTGATCCGAATCGCCTGTTGGAACTGCTCCTCGGCTTGTTCCAATTGCCCAAGATCAAGCAAGAAGACTCCGAAATTGTTTCGCGTATCCGGGTTGTCTGGCTCAACAACCACCAATTGGCTGAGCATCTGATGAGCCCGTTGGAGGTCTCCCATCGCGTGATACACCAGCGCCAGATGGCCCATCAATTCCGGATGATCCCCGAGCAGCCCTTGAGCCTTTTGCAAACAATCCAATGCACTCGGGTAGGCTGCGGCGGAATAAAGCGTCATCCCGAGCAGATGCCAGGCATCGGCGTGGTTCGGATCCACGCTCAGTACTTCGCAATACAATTGCTTGGCCTGTTCCAGATTCCCCGCTTTCTGTAGCGATAGCGCAGTTTCAATTTTCATCGCCAGACCACGCGTGTCCGCAGCGGGACGATGCGGCGGGCGCGGCTTTCGTCGTTTCGGGAGTTTTGGTTTGCTGCGTGCCATCGTAACCTTGTTCCAAATGAAAACGGGTGCGAGAAGCCTGGACATCAATAACCGCGGATCACCCGACAAACGCGATCGATGTCTGATTCGTCAATCGCCGAACCGGTCGGCAGACAAATCACTCGATCACAGAGCGTCTCGGTGTTCTGTAACGCAAGGTTTTGATGGCGAGGCATCGATTGATAGGGTTCCATCCGATGGCACCCTGGATAAAAGTACCGACGGGCTCGAATCTGTTGAGCGTGCAACCGAGCCACCAATTCGTCTCTGCTGACACGAAAACGACTCTCGTCGATCTCGATGACCACGTATTGCCAATTGGTCTGCTGCAGATGGTCGTACGTCAACAGCCGCAATCCCGCGATCCCTTCCAGGTGTGCACGATAGAGCTGGTGATTGTGTCGGTTCTTTTCCAGCAGCTGATCCAAGCACGGCAACAGCGACAATCCCATCGCGGCGCAGACTTCGGGCATTTTTGCATTCGTGCCCAAATCAACGACCGTGTCCATTCCGGCAAAGCCAAAATTTTTGATCAACGCCAGTCGCTCCGCCAGCGCGTCGTTGTTGGTCGCGATCGCTCCGCCTTCGAACGTGTTGAAGAATTTGGTGGCGTGGAAGCTGAACACTTCGCAATCACCGAAGTTGCCGATCATCTGATCGTCTTTCGAACAGGCGAAGGCGTGAGCGGCATCGTAGACCACCGCCAAACCGTGCTTACGTGCCAGGTCTTCGATCGCTTTGGTGTCGCAGGGATTTCCCCAAAGATGCACACCGACAATCGCACTCGTTTTCTCCGTGATCAGCGCCTCGATGCTCTGCGGACAAATTGTGTGATTGTCGCGATCGACGTCTGCGAAGACGGGTGTCAGTCCGCCCCACTGCGCCGCGTGAGCGGTCGCAACGAAGGTGAACGACGGCACAATGACTTCGCCGGTCAGATTCAGTGCGTGGTAGGCCAGCTGCAAACCGATCGTCGCATTGCAAACCGCAAAACAATGCTTGACGCCCAAATACGCACGCAACTTCGCTTCCAACTCTTTGACCACGCAACCGTCGTTGGTAAACCATCGCCGCTCAAAGATCTGGTCGACGAGTTGATCGAAGTAGGCGCGGTCACCGACATTCGGAGCCCCGACGTGCAGCACGTCATCTCGGACGACCTTTCGATCGATCCGATGCGTGGTCTTTGTGACTGACATTCGCGATACGCAGACCAATGGAACAGCTGGGATGAATCTCTGAAGACGCACCACTTGTTGTCGGATGGTCGATTCATCCTCCTACAGGATAAGCTGCGATTGGGCTGATTGCCCTTGGCATCAACGAGGCGAATCGGTGGTGCCGAATCGTGGAAATCATGAAGAAACACGGGCGAAGAAGCGTGTTCGGCACAACAGTCGCAACCCGACGCAGCGTCACGAGGGTTTTCCCTCGCCAGCTCACTGCACGCTATACTGGTCGAGCGAAACAGGGGGCACGTACGAATGAAAAGGGCATAAGCGTTGGTGTGCAGGCTTTAGCTGCCTCGTTTCGCTGCGCCGCAGCGACCGGGAATCGCTTAAGGACCGTCGGAAGAATAAGTGGCGGGGATTGATTGTGGGATAGGCTTCCAGCCTGTCGTTTTCGCCATGACAGGCTGGAAGCCCAGGGCTGTAAGGGTATCGCGTGACCGCGATTTTTGTGTATTCCCGTGTTTTACGCTACACGGAGGTTCGCGATGTCATCGAAAGTTTTTGATCGGTTTGTAACCAAGGCACCATTTGCTGTCATGACCAGGGCGCTCACGCAGGACTTTATCGGGAGCGATTTGCAACTGGTTTTCGATAACAATCGAGAAAAGCAGTATGAGTACCTCGCCACATTCCAGGCAGTGGCGATGACGGTCGCTGACGTGGCCTTGAATTTCAGCGAGAATTTCAATCAAGCCTACAAGGAGCACAAAGAGAATCTCGACGTTTCTCGACAGTCATTCTATGCCAAAACCAGAGGCATAGAACCAGCGGTAAGTGAGTCGCTCGTTTCGCACGCGGCAAAGCGGACTATCCAAATGCAAGACGCGATGGGGTTCACACCCTGGGAATTGCTTCCAGGTTATCGTTGCTTGAGTATTGATGGGAATGTCTTGGCGAAGTCTGACAAAAGATTGAAAGACCTTCGAGACGTCAAGGGTGCACCGTTGCCGGGTAAACTAGTCGCGAGGTTTGACCTACAGCGACAGGTGTTTGACCGCGCGTACGTGCTGCTTGACGGCCACGCGCAAGAGTCGACGTGTTGCGATCGGATCGTGGATGATATCCAGCCGAATGATGTCGTAATTGCGGACCGGCATTATTGCATCGTCCCATTCCTCAACAAACTCGCTCAATCCAAAAGCTTCTTCGTGATCCGCCAGCACGGGCGTTTGAAAGGCGTTTTACTGGGAAAACGCAAACGCATTGGCCGCAGCAGCACAGGCGTAGTCTACGAACAAGCGTTGAAACTATCTGCTGCCGAAGATGCCATGGTGGTTCGCCGAATCACTGTCATATTGGACTCGCCAACGCGAGATGGCGACGAAGAGATTCACGTGTTGACGAATCTTCCCGCCACAGTTTCGGCTAAGGACGTGGCAGAGGTTTACCGGCATCGCTGGGAAGAAGAAACCGCGTTCAATATTTTACAGATGACGCTCACTTGCGAGAAATCAGGTGTCGGTCATCCCAAAGCAGCAACGTTCCTGTTTTGTATGTCGCTGCTCGCGTTCAATCTTCGACAAACCATCTTTGCGGCTTTGTTTGCGACCCATGACGAATCAGAGGTGGAAGCGATCAGCCACTTTCACGTCTCAAAAAATGTCTCCGATAAAACCGAAGGGATGTTGATTGCGATCACCGAGGACGAGTGGGCAGAATTGATTCCGACGACAATCAAAGGCCTCGTCGCGATGCTGAAGAAGATCGCTCGGACGATCGACCTAAAGGAGTACAGAAAATCGGTCCGCGGCCCGAAGAAGAAAAAGCCGCACCGATCAAGGAATGTAGCCTCGTCTCATGTTTCGACCGCGAAACTGCTAGGATTGACCTAGCAGGATACCCTTACAGCCCTGGGCTGGAAGCCTATCCCACTTATTCTTCCGACGCTCCTCAAAGCTAGACACCAACGGTTGCTGAATCCCGTTTTACTCATGCCCGTTCCAATCGCGGCACCCTCCGTTTAATAGTTGACGAAGCACTAGCGACGCTCTGGAGCAGGATTCGAGACCAGCGCGGACCGACACACACGAGGCGTATGGGATTGGCGATGAATATCAACCGACGTGACGCGATCCGCGTGACAGCTGCGTCCCTTGGCTCAGTGGCCGCGTTGCCTTCGTTTGGCGTGTCCGTCGCCGAAGAAACGACACCAACCTCGGCAACCATTCAAGTGCTGCATCCGCGGGCTCGGGTACCGTTGTCGTTCATCATCGATGATTCGACTTGCCTGGTGAACATGGGGCATTTTTGCATGCCGCAATTCGCCCATGCCTGGCCCGAGCGCGACGTCTACCAACAACCGTGGCGCGAATGGCCGCGTGAAATCCCGGACCGGTTTGTCCGCGAGTTCGGCGAGTGGTGCGCCCAGCACGATGTCAAAGGAAAATACAGCATCGTTCCCTATCCCGCCTGTGTGGGATGGCTGGACAGGACCCTGCCGGGATGGTCACGGCAGGATCTGGACAACAGCCTGGCCCTGGTCCGCGATCTGATGATGCCCAACTGGGACATTCACCCTGAAATGATCACCCACACTCGCGTGATCGACTTGAAGACTGGTCGACCGATGGCCGAAGTCAACGCGGGGACGATGGAGAACAGCTATCCGCAAACCGACATCAGCACCGATCACTTGACCGAATACCTGGCCTACGCGCTACGGATCTTGAAAAATTGCGGATTGAATTGCGACGGCATCACCACACCGGGCGGATTCGGAAACCGCGTGAAAGAAAAGCTGCCCGTCGCCGCCGGCCAAGCGGTCCGTGATGTGTACGGCAGCGAGTTGCCACACTATTTCAAGTACGTCAAAACCGGCGACGAATCCACCGAACCGCAATTGGAGTTTGACGGCGATCGCGTTCTTTCCAACTTGACCATGAACGTCCCGGCGGGGACGGGTGATTGGTTCGGCAGCTGGGAAGGCAGCAAGGTGTCTGATCCGGATCGCTATTGCACCCCCGACGCCACGTCGGGGCGGATGGTGGAATTGATCGAGCGTGGTCAACCGGCGGTGATGCTGTGCCATTGGCCGGGCATGTATTGCAACGGCACCAAGACGGGATTCAACGCCTTCAAACGTGTGGTCCAATCACTGGCGTCACGGTTTGGTGACCAGACGCTTTGGATGAAGGTCAGTGAAATCGGACGCTATTGGGCCGCCAAAGAGATGACCAGCCTGACGCGAAGCGACGCGAACACGATCGAATTGAACGCCCCGCTCGCCTGCGAGAACTTTACGGTCTCGGTCGGTTCGACATCGATCAGCAAGGTTCCATCACTTTCACATGTCGGCTCGCAATGGCCGCTGCAACAGGTGGCATCGCTTTCACGTTTGCAAAACGGAACCTTTGTCCGCGTCGATGGCGACGTGGTGGTTTGCCTGGATCTGCCCAAGGGTGCAAGTCGGCTGAGTCTGGGATAGCATGTTGGGCGGAATGGTCCGCTAACATGCCGAGAGTCTCGACGACGACCTGCGACCGCTTTGCATCGTCACTGATCGTCGGACAACGGTTTCAGGAACCAGTCTTCGTAGTCGGTGATGATCGGCGAGACGGTCGGCGGCGAGGATTCACCGGTCAGCTGCTCGATCGCCCAGTGGCAGGAAAAACTGACTTCGCTGCCGAATTTGGTCGCAAACCGTCGCAAATCCGGCAAAGCAGCCTTCGCCTTCATCCGCCCCAGGCTTTGGGCACACATCGCGCGCACGGTGCCATACTCCGGTTCCAGCGATTCGACATCATTGAGCCGTGCGAGCAGCATGTCGACCAGATCGTCGGGGGCCTCGTCGGGGTACAGGAATCCGACACTCCACGCCGCAGCGGTTCGCGCCCGTTCGCCGAGTGAAAAGTTGCGAGGCACGTAGGCCCTGACCAACGCGTCGGCTTCGCGGTAGTGCATCTGTCCAAACGCTTGGAAAAGCTGGGACATCAGATCGACCACGCCGGGAGAGCCCGCATTGAGTTTTCGTTTCTGAAACTGATCGTGGATTTCGGTCGCACGCCCAAGCATTGCCGGCAAGTGTTGCCGTTGCCCGAATCGCCGGAGCCCCCAACCCGCCGTCACCATCACTTCGCCGCGCGGGTGTCGCAATAAATCGACGAGTCGATCTCCGGCCGGTTTGTGGTCCAAGCTGACCAGCACCCGTGTGGCTTGCTCACAGCCTCGCCAGGAGTCTTGATCAAGAATCCCCGAGACTTGCGAGAGGACTTCATCGCGGAGTGACGGAAGCTGGGCGAGTTGAAACAACGCGACTGCTACTTGCTGGCGCAGGCCCGGATTGACGTCGTCGAGCAGCGTTGCGAGGGGCGCGATGCGAGCTGCCTGTTTGCTGTCGATCAGTGCCGAGGCGATCGTGCGGCGGACGTTGACGTCTGGACTGGCGATCGCCTGGTCGGTGAACTCGAGCACGATCTTGAAATCGATTTCGTAGAGCCGCCGAAGTGCCTCGGATTGCACGACGGTACTGCTGCGGCTCATCAACGATCGGAGCAACTTGATCGCCGCCGGATCGGTATGCCGGCTCAACAAGGCGATGGCCAACACGTCCGCAACGATGTCGCCGTCACCCTCCGCGCCGCCGATCAACTCGGCAGCCAGCGGCTGGAGCCCCGACGCGGACAGTTGACCGAGCGACCGCGCCGCGGCCAGTCGGATTCCACCAGGCAACGAATCGTCGCGGACGTAGCGACGAAGCGGTTTCGATCCGTCGTGCAGTTCCAGTGCGCCCACCCCTTGGATCGCAATGACCAGAGATTGCCGCCGCGCCCCGGTTTCGCTCAACCGCGCAAGCCACTGCTGAGACATTTCCGGCGACTTCCACTTCACCAACGCGGGCTCGACGAGCGACGAAATCGCGGCCCCGTATTTCTGGGCCAACCTCGCCAACAGCGGAGCCTGATCGCGGGCGTCCAATTCGATCAATGCACGAACCGCCGCGCGTCGCACCGAAGCGTCCACTTCACTCGTTCCGGCCAATTCAACCAAGGCCGGCAAGGCCGCGTCAATGCCTTCCATCCCTCGGCGGTGTGCAATCGCAATCGTGTCGATCGTGACGCGTTGCAGTTGGGCGTTGGGCCGTGCCAATGCGTCCAACCATAGCGGTATCGCATCGTTTGATACTTTCAGTTGCGTTTCACGATAGGAGAACGCAGGATCCGTTCCCATCACGTCATCGACGTTCAAGATGGATGGCACCGGATCGGCTGCACCCGCGGGGATGCCGCACACCGGAAGCGACGCGAGGGCAACGGCAATCCAGACCGAGAGCATTAAACGGGACGAGTGAGACGCCATACTTTTAAACCAAAGACCAAGAACATGAGAGCCGAGAAGCCGCCGGAGATGTACCACGCGGCGGGCAGCAAGTTGTAATTTTCAAACCCCGGTGTTTCGATCACGCTAAGTGCCGCGCCGACCGGATTGACCAGCAACACGCGTTGGACCATCTCGAATCCGAACGGGGCGCCACGTCCGAGCCAAACCAACAGCGGGACCAAGAACAGTGCCATGACGACGACATAGGTGACGGTGGTCGCGACGGCCGTGGTTCGAAACAAACTGCCGACCGCGGCGCTGACCGCCACCGTGTAAACCACCGTCCAGGCCAGACAGACCAGCACCAAATTGACCTGGTACCACATTTGGGGCTCGATGTAGATCATCACCAGGTACCCCGGCAGCGTCGCCATCAATACCAACAACAGCGTCCAAAGCACACTGAGCAGTTTTCCTCGCACGATTTTCAGCGACGTCAGCGGTGTCAGACGCAGCAATTCCCAACCACCGCCGTCACGTTCGCCGCTGATCAATCCGGAGGTCAAGCTGGGAGTCATCACGACAATCAAGATCACTTGCAGTATCACCACCAACCCGCCGATGGTTTCGGTGCCCCAGCTCGTCACGCTCGTGGCGGCGGCGAAGGTCAGCACCATGGAGACGACGGCACACAGCGCGACCAATCGAAACAGCCATTGGGATCGGCCGAAGCGACGGCAACGAAACTCCTTGACCATGACCGGGTTCAGGTACCAGGGGATGCCGGGTTTGCGGCGCTGTGGATCGACGATGAACAGGAATCGACGCAGCAGCCGCGTTACCAATCCGCGCTCGTCGGTGATCACGCCTTGCGCACGCGACTGGTCAAAAATCCGATAATTCAATCTGGAAATCGTGACCGCGGCAAAGATCAAGCTGCTGACCAGCGTGACCACGATGAATTGCACGTTGCCGGGTGACGCGATCAGTCCCCTGGATCCCAGTCCGCCCTGTCCCATGATCTGCATCACCACCGGCACGGGCGAAAGGTAGCGTGCCCACTGCGCGACGGTTCCCATCACCCCGCTCCCACCGGGAAAAAACGCATCCGGGACCAGTGTCAAAAAGAACAGTGCAAAAATGATCGAATAGGTCAGCCGCACTCCGGCGTCGGTCGATTGCACATAGCTGCTGATCAACATTCCCAACGTGGCGTATTGAAACACCAACACCAACAGCACGAAGTAAAACAGCCCCAGTCCGCTGCGCAAGTCAATCCCTCCCATCGCGTAGCAGGCCGCGGCCCCCGGCATACTGGCCAGCAAGACCAGCAGGGCGAACAGCAAGACGCCGGCAAGTTTGCCGAAATAGATCGACAGCGGGCTCAGTGGCGAATTCAACAACAGGGCCAACGTGCCGGCGTTTTTTTCATTGACGATCGACGTGGCCGGAAACGCCGGAACCAGAAAAACGACACCCGCCAACAAGCCGTAACCGAACACACGAAACACCTGGATCGACTGCACGCCGCTCAGGTCAACGGTGGCATCGGTCGGCCAGCGCATCAGCACCGCGATGGAAAACGTGACCGTCAGCGCCAGCAGCGTTGCGAACGCCTTGGGTGAGCGGACGATTCCGAAGAATTCACGCTGTACGACGGGATTGAAGGCCGAACTCATGACGTCGCCTCTTGCGTTGCCGGCTGTGACTCCGGCGTATCGCCGCCGTGACTGCCGCTGGCGACCGACAAAAAGGCGTCTTCCAGATCGGTCGGAACTTCGCGAAATTGGGCGATCGCTTCGCCGGATCCCACCAAGTGGGTCAACAGCGGCGTGATTTCCCGATCGTTCAATCCGGTGGTGAAACGAACCATCGTCTCGGCGGTTGCCCCGGTCACTTCGGATTCATGGTTCATTTCACTCGACCACGACTCCACCAACGCGACCACGCGATCGACTTGATCGTGGTCGACCAATTGAATTTCAAAGGTCCGTCGTTGCTGGATGTCGCGCATGATTTCGTCCAGCGTCCCGAACGCCCGCAGCCGTCCCTTGGTGATCATCGCCACGATGTCACAAACGCGCGCCAGTTCGGGCAGGATGTGACTGGTGACGATCAATGTTTTTCCCATTTCCGCCAGCCGCAACAACATTGTTCGCATGTCGATCCGTGCTTGTGGATCAAGCCCGTTGGCCGGTTCGTCCAGAATCATCACCTGGGGATCGTGCATCAACGTCCGAGCGATCGCCACACGCTGCTGCATCCCGCGACTGAGCGCATCGACGAACAGATCTTTCATGTAGGTCGCGCCGGCGATCTCCAGCACTTCATCAATCCGCACGATCCGTTGGCGACGCCCGATGCCGTAGGCGGCGCCGAAAAAATCTAGATACTCGCCGACTCGCATGTTGTTGTACTTGCCGAAATCATCGGGCATGTAACCGACCAGACGTTTGATCTTGCGTGATTCGGTCAAGCAGTCTGCACCGGCGATTCGGGCCGTGCCGCTGGTCGGTTTGAGCAGCCCGACCAGGATACGAATGGTGGTCGTTTTGCCGGCACCGTTAGGTCCGATGAATCCCAAGATCTGGCCGCTGTGGACGGTGATGGAAAGGGAATCCAAGGCGGTGAATTCATCATACCGCTTGGTCAGATCCACGGTTTCGATGATGGGTTGTTGATCGGTCACGGTGTGCCTGTATCGGAAGCTTCGTCGAGAGAGGGAAGATCGCTGGCGTTGATCTGCGCCACCGCATCAAGATGAACGTAGTCGATTTGCCAGGTCGCGTTGTCGACCACTTGATCGCCCGCTTCACCCGAGCCCGAGCGGGTGGCCCGTTGCTCGGTCGCCTCGAACGATTCGGTGACACCAAACGCCAACCACAAACCGCCGTCGGCGTGCAGACGCAAGGCGTCTTCCGATTCGATCGCGAATTCGATCACCCCGGTTGCGTTGTCTCGTTGAAAGACTCTCGTGGGCTGGCCATCGACAAGCGCGTTGACAAAAAACGTGCGCGAAGGAGCGTTGATTTTCATCGTCACATTGACGCGTTGAAGCGTCATCGGGCGGGCGGCATCGGGAAACTGAAACAACAACCGTGCTTCGGCCGCCTTCGTCATCTCCGGAAGCCACTTTCCCGTTCGCGGATTAAACAGAGTCGTTCGCCCCTGTGGTCCCCAGAAGGCTTTGGTTCGGATAAAGCTGGATGGAATCCGAAACTCGACTCCGGCAGCGGGTCGTTCCAATTGAATGGGAATGGACATCAACGCGGCTCCGCTGTGATCGAAACGGTCGGCAAACTGAACGCCCAAGTCGAGCGGATCGGTCCACACCAACAGCGACGGCCCTTGGCCGAGCGAATGACCATCGGCTGAGCTGAGCACCGTATCGAAGAAGTCCCGGCGCGTCCGCTGCTGATCGGTCAGCATGGAACCGGGAATGAACTGACCGGGTGGAAGCCGATCGGAGACGGGCGCGATGACCTGCCCACCGGCGGCATCCGCATCGATGGTGACCGCGGTCATCGGCGCCGGTGAGGCGACGATCAATCCGTCCTGGCACGTGTTGGGGTCAATTCCCCTGAGTGTGCCGCGAAAGCCTTCGCCATCAAACGTGCCGCGCAAACGGATCGGTTGTTGGAGCGTGATGGCTGAATCGGACCCCAAGTGTCGGACGACTCCGGGCGGTTGCCCCGGACCGAGCCAACGGCTGGTGCCGTCGTCTTCTAAACTGACCCGACGTGTTTCCGACGTCCCCACGTTCTCCATCGGCATCGTCATCACTTGGTGGCTGGAAATCAAACCCAACTCACCGCTCTGTTGACTGTAGACGGCTCGGATCGTGGACACGTCAGCTTCGTCGGTCGCCGGGCGAACCTGGACGACTTGGCTGGTGGCGACCGTCGACGGGATGGCGGTGGCATGCGAAGAGCCGATCGCCAGCATGATCACCGTTGTCACGATTGCCGAGACGGGAACCAGCAACGCCATGCGTTCGAGTCGCCGTTGGCGGGCCCACCAAACACCGCCGATCAAGATCACCAACGCGTTGATGCCCAGCACGATGGCGGCCGTCGAGCGACGGGGAATCTGATAGCCGATCTGGTCGTCGACGATCGGCTTCATTGCGGCGACCAGATCCTGCGATTGGTTCTTGGGTTCAAAAAATTCTCGCGCAAGTTGGTTCAATCCGGCGGTGACTCGGCGGTCGGAATGGATCCAGCCATCGGCGCCCAAAGCCGTGAACAAGACTTCGCCATCACCGACAGGTTTCCAGAACGCAACCGGCCATCCGTCGATGCGGCAAACGACGTCATCGGACTGCGTCAACACCCGCAGCATCGTGACGGGATTTTCCGAAGACCAGCTTTCGGTCGAACCGTCCGTCCCCTTGATCGGATCAATGGTCTGCAATTCAAACGCATTCAATTCGCTGCGATCGATCACGGTAAAGTCCGCGTCGTCGCCGAGCAGATCGTCGACAAGTGACCGGCTGGTTGCATCCAGCATGATCCAAGCCCGGCCGCCACGGCGAATCCAACGACGGATCGCGAGCACGCCATCGGAATCGTATCGCAACTGGTCGCCGGCGATCACGACCTGGTCCAGTTCGTCCAACGCACCATAAGTCGGCGGCATGAAATTGGACAGGAAACTCACGATCGGCAGATCACTCGGACTCATGGTGACCGCATCACGCCCCGCGTTCAGAACCGTGTTCAATCGCTCCCGTATGGCGTCACGTTCCGTTGAATCCTCAAAATCAAGTGGATCGGCGAACAGCCCCGTGTTGATCTCATTGTCGACCAACATCAGCGACCGCACCGACACGGGCATCTGATTGACGTTGTCGGTGAACGATTCTTCTCCCTCCGATTCGGCGATGCGTATCATCGACAGGTCGACTCGGTTGCCGTCGATTCGCCCGCTCGGCGGAATCGCCACCGGCAACCAGGATTGGCGTTTGCTCCGCGCGGGAAGCCAAAACCGCGTCGAAAATTGAAGGTTGGGATCATCTCCCACAAAGACCGAAACGACCTCTTCGACATCCTGGTCCGTGGGATTGACTCCCACGACGGCCAGCGACGCCCATCCGCCGCTGGCAAACCGCTGAACACCGGACGGCATGACCGTGACGGCGATCCCCGCCGGGTCGCCTGCCTGGGGGTCGTCTGCGGGCGGATCATTTGCGGGCGGATCATTTGCGGACGGATCATTTGCGGACGGATCATTTGCTGATGCCGCCGCGGTCGTTGCGGACACATCGTCCTGTGCCATCGCCCCCGTCGAGCATCCTGCCGGATGGACCAGCAAACCGCACATCGCAAGAACGCAGACCATGTGGTGGATTTTGGCCGCACTCAGGGTCGTTGGGATCATCCGCTACTGCTCAATTTCAAAAGTGGGTTCCGCGTCACGCCAATGTTAACGTCTTCGCGATGCGACAGCGACTCAGCGGCGTCAAACCGCCCGATTTCTTTGGTTCGGGTCCCTGTCTTTGAATCGCCATGCATCTGAATTGTTGTGCGTGGCGTTGCGGCAACTGGTATAACACAATCGCAATGCCTTCTTCTCCATTGGCGTCATGATGCGAATTGTTTGCATTCTCTTCGTTCTCCCCCTGTTCGTCTCCATCGGAGCCGTGGCTCGATGTGGAGAGACGACGGGGGATCGATTTGCGTCGCCGTCGGATCGTGTCGATCAGTATCTGTCCGCGTCGTGGCAAGAAACGGCGACCCGCCCCAGCCCGCGAAGCGGCGATGCGGAGTTCTGTCGACGTGCCTGGTTGGACCTTGCCGGCGTCGCGCCACCGGTTTGGCAATTACGACGTTTTCTGGCAGACCCGTCGGGCGACAAACGGAAACAATTGATCGAATCGCTGCTGAGTTCTTCTCGCTTTGCGACCCACATGGCCCATCGCTGGAACGCGTTTCTGCTTCCGGCTGAGTCGTCCGACGACCGCCAGGGCGATGCGGCGGCGCTGCACGCCTGGTTGAGACAACAATTCCTCAACAACACGCCGTATGATCATCTGGTCGGCGGATTCTTGACCGCCGGCGGAAAGAGTGATCAGGGGCCGGCGATCTTTTACACGTCGCGAAACCTGGAACCGGTGAAACTGGCCGCCGCCACATCGCGGTTGTTCATGGGCGTCCAACTGGAGTGCGCCCAGTGCCACGATCACCCCTTTGCCAGCTGGACGCAAGATGATTTTTGGTCGTTCGCTGCATTTTTCGCGCAGCTGCAATTGAGCGATTCGAATCTGCGCGGTGGCGGCCAAGCGATCGAAGACCGATCGGGTGCGGAAGTGACGTTCCCCGAATCTGAACGCGTCATGGCACCACGTTACCCGGGCGTGACTTCGCCACCCGAAGCCGATCCGACCGACTTTCGACGGCGCCAACTGACGATCTGGCTGGCGTCGCGCAACAACCCTTACTTCGCACGCGCCGCGGCCAACCGCGTTTGGGCGCATCTGTTCGGACGTGGCCTTGTCGATCCGGTGGACGCCATGGATTCCAGCAACCCGCCCAGCCATCCCGAGTTGTTGCAATACCTGGCCGACTACCTGGTGGAGCAACGCTTTGACTTACGTGAACTTTATCGCATGCTGACCAGCACCCAGGCCTACCACCGGACCAGCGCGATCGTCGACGGGCAACGGCATCCGCCGGATTCTTTCGCCGCGATGAACGTCAAAACGCTTTCAGCGTCACAGTACTTCGACAGCCTTCATCAAAACGTGTTGTTGGGCCGGCTGAACGCATCGGCGGATTCGCCGCAAGTCGAACAAGCTGTTCGTGACGAATTCCTTCGTCGCATGAAAGCCCCCGATGCTTCGCCGAGTGACTATCCGCACGGCGTGGTTCAGGTGCTGGGAATGATGAACGGCCCGGAGATGCTGGCGGCGACCGCCGAAGCACAGAGCGGGCTGATCGCGTCGATGGATGCGCCGTTCTTTTCGGATACCGAGCGGATCGAAACCCTGTTCCTGGCTTGCCTGTCACGACCGCCCAGCGACTCCGAACTGGAGATGTTTCTGGCCCATTTGAACGACGCCTCCGCCGAGCAACCCTCCGCCGCACGGCTGAGTGATCTGACTTGGATATTGCTCAACACCGCTGAATGTTTTGTTTGTCCGTGAGTGGGATAGGCTTCCAGCCTGTCACTGTTGAGCCGACAGGCTGGAAGCCTATCCCACATGGTGCCGCACACCCATCATCGAAAATCAAATGTTCCAAACACCCGTCTTCAATCGCCGCCAAGCGATCGCCGCCGCCGTTTCCATCGGTGGGTCGCTCGGGATGAGCGATCTGCTGCAATCGATCACTGCGGTCGCCGGCGAAGCGTCGGAAAACGATCAGCGTCACTGCGTGCTGCTTTGGATGTCCGGCGGTCCCAGCCAGATCGATACGTTCGACATGAAGCCGGCGCACAAGAACGGAGGCAGCATCAAAGAGATCGCGACCGCCGTACCGGGGCTGCGGTTCAGTGAACACCTTCCCCAATTGGCCCGACAGGCGGATCAACTGGCGATCCTGCGTGGCATGGCGACCAAGGAAGGGGATCACCAGCGCGGGACCACCGTGATGCGGACCGGTCACATCGCCGGCGGCCCCGTCCGCTACCCTGCGATCGGATGCTCGCTTTCCAAATCGCTACGGAACCCTGATTCCAAACTGCCCCACTACGTCACGGTCGCTCCGGGCCCCTTCGCCCGCGGTTCGCTGAGCCCCGGTTTCCTGGGTCCAAAATTCGCAGCGACCTCCGTCAGTGTTTCAGGACCACCGGCGGCGGGCAATTTTGCCCAATTGCGCGTCGATCATTTGCAGCCACATGGATTCGTCGGCCCGGAACGCTTTGAAAGCCGATTGGCGTTGTGGGAATCGATGCAGGCGGCGTACTTGAAGACCCGAAACGCCCCCAACACCATTGCCCAAGACACCGTGTATCGATCGGCAATCGACATGTTGGGCAGCAACGCCAAGGACGCCTTTGATCTTTCGGCTGAATCCGACACGGTGCGTGAAGCCTACGGACGCGGCACGTTCGGGCAAGGATGTTTGATGGCCAGACGGCTGATTGAGCGCGGTGTCCCGCTGGTCGAAGTCACGCTGGGCGACGGCCTGGGTTGGGACACGCACGCGAACAACTTTGAACAGGTTCAACGCCTCTGTCAGCAATTGGACGCCGGTTGGTCGACCCTGATGACGGAACTGGCCGACCGCGGGCTGCTGGAAAAAACAACGATCCTTTGGGCGGGCGAATTCGGACGCACGCCCGCGATCAATTCCAACGGCGGACGAGACCATTTTCCCCAAGCGTTCAGCTGCGTGCTTGCAGGCGGAGGCGTCGCGGGCGGACAGGCTTTCGGCGCCACCAGCACTGACGGCATGGAAGTGGTTGACGGAAAGATCGATCAACAAGACCTCCTTGCGACGCTCTGCAAGGCGTTGGGTGTGGACCCGACCAGCGAAAACATTGCCGAGGGCGGCCGACCGATCGCGATCGCCGAAGGCAACCCGGTCGAACAGGTGTTGCTGTGATCCTCGTACGCCTGGTCGCACTCACGAGCATTCTCCTGATGGTCGGGTGTGACCGCGGGGTGAAATCGTCGCCATCCAAAACGGGAATCCCTCCCGCGGTGACGGAAAAGTCTGCATCACCTGCTACGGTCCCGACGATGGAAATGGAGCAAGCCCCCGCGCAAGACGACGCCGCGTCGATTGTCGAGCAATCTGACGCCAGTCCGCCGCCGTCGGAAACGGAGCACCATCCGCCGCTTGATTCCCCCGCGGATCCGACGTCCACGGTCGAAACGGTACGCGAGAGCCCTGAGGTCGATGCAGTGGAGCCTGAATCGGTGGCCCCCACAGCCGCCGCCTATCGTCTGTGGCTGCCGACCTCCAAAGGCCCCTTGTTGGTCGACCTGGACGTCTGGGTCGACGACCAACCGCTGCGTGACGCCTTCGCCGAGAAACTTGCGTCCGTCCGCGCGGCGTTGGAGCCAGCCGATGGCGGAGCGATTCGCTGGGATCGGCTGTTGGAACACATCGCCGGCGACCCCGCCACGTTCGGGCAAACCGCTTCACGCGTCGACGCTCAACAACAGGCGCTCATCAAACGCTATGACCGCGACAAAGACAAATCGGTCGACGAACAAGAGTTGGTGCGATTTCTGTTTCGGGATTCCAGCGTCCCGCAAGAATTTCGTCTGTTCGGGACCGACGCATTTCGATGGTCCAACCGGTCTGCGTCGCCGCTGTTCGCAGCCATCGACCGCAACCGAAATCGCAAACTCGATCCGGACGAGATTGAATCGGCCGGCGAATCGTTGCTGCGGCAGATCGATTTGAATTCCGACCAATGCATCGACTTTGCCGAATCGACTCGACTGCGTGAAAACGAAGGCGATGCCTGGCAGCGCAATCGATCCAACCGCCAAGGCAACGTCGCGATGGATCTGTCTGGATTCGTCAATTGGTCGAATCTGTCTTACACCATGGGCGGCATGCTGAAAGAGAATCCCGTCCTCTCTCCGTCCAACCCGGTCAAATCCGTTGACGCCGATCAGGATGAATGGATCTCCGCGTCGGAGGCAGAATCGATCCTGACACTCGACCCGGCACTGGCGCTCGCCGTCCGATTCGACAGCTCTGCCCCGTCGGCATCAACGGTTCAAACGCAGGTCCACACAGCGGTTCGCGCCAACGTCCGAATCGAACACCACCCCGGTTCGTGTTGGATCGCCGGGCAGTCCATCCACGTCGGTGTCGTTGCATCGGACATGCCGACAGCGCAAAACCGCATTCCACGCCAAGTGTTCCTTCAGCTTGACGCCGATAAGAATGGCGGGATTGATGAAAATGAAATCCCAGACGGCGCAAAAGACCAGTTTCCACTGGAGTCATTGGACGCCAACGGCGACGGCAAACTGAGTTTTCAGGAGATCAACCAGACGCTCGGGCAAAAACAATCAATCTGGAACTTTCAAGTGCGCGGCAGGGCGGCCGAACATCCCGACGGTGTCTTCGCGTGGTTGGATCGGGACCACGATCAATTCCTTTCCAGTCGCGAAATTCAATCCGCGCCTGCGCGCTTGAAAGCCTTGGCCACGGAGAACGCGACGCTCGCGGCCAACGACATCCCCGACACCCTGATGATCCAGTTCTGCCGCGGCGAACCGGATCAAGACGACGCGCGATTCGGATTCAGCCGCCGTGCTTCTCTGCAGCCGGACCAGCGGCCGAGTTGGGCGATTCACATGGATGCCAATCGAGACGGCGATGTGTCGGAAAACGAATTCCTGGGCCCGATCGACTCGTTCCGCGAGTTGGACCGAGACGGCGATGGATTCTTGTCGGCGGGCGAAGTGATCGCGGATTAGGGTGTTCTTAAGTGGCGTAAGCTTCCAGCTTGCGAGGGGAAGCTACGCTTCCCGGAAGGCAAGCAGGATGCTTACCCCACTTTTGAAATGCTTAGGTCACGCTTGCGATGGCATCGTTGAGGGTGGCGCTGGGGCGCATCGCGGCGGTGGCTTTTTCGCAATCGGGTTGGAAGTAGCCTCCCAGGTCGACGGGCTTGCCCTGTGCCGCACCGAGTTCGTCGACAACCTTGGCTTCGTTTTCACGCAGCGTCTTGGCCAGCGGAGCGAAGGCGGCGGCGAGTTCGGCGTCTTTCGATTGCGATGCCAGGGATTCGGCCCAGTACAGCGCCATGTAGAAATGACTGCCGCGGGTATCCAGCTCTCCGACCTTGCGTTTGGGCGACTTGTCTTCGACCAGAAATTGATCGGTCGCGGCATCGAGCGTTTCGGCCAAGACGGCAATCTTTTCGTTGTCAGCTTTTCGGCCCAGGTCTTCCAGCGAAACCGCCAGTGCCAGGAACTCGCCCAGGGAATCCCATCGCAAGTGACCTTCGGAAACAAATTGCTGGACATGCTTGGGCGCCGACCCACCGGCTCCGGTTTCGAACAAGCCTCCGCCGGCCAACAGCGGAACGATCGACAGCATCTTGGCACTGGTGCCGAGTTCCAGGATCGGAAACAAATCGGTCAGATAATCCCGCAGCACGTTGCCCGTCACCGCGATGGTGTCCTGCCCCTCGCGAGCACGTTGACAAGCGTGTCGCGTCGCGTCGACGGTGTTCATGATCTGGATGTCCAACCCGTCGGTGTCGTGGTCGGCCAGGTACTCATTGACCTTTTTGATCAGGTTGGCGTCATGACCGCGTTGGTCGTCGAGCCAGAAGATGGCGGGGGAGCCGGTCAACCGGGCACGCTGGACGCCCAGTCCGACCCAATCTCGAACCGCCACGTCTTTGGTTTGGCACATCCGCCAAATGTCGCCGGCTTGGACGGCGTGCTCAAAAATCACCGCCCCCGAGTCGTCGGTCACCACGACCGTTCCGTCCGCGGGGATTTCGAATGTCTTATCGTGAGAGCCATACTCTTCGGCTTTCTTGGCCATCAGCCCGACATTGCTGACCGATCCCATCTTGGTCACATCAAACGCACCGTGCTCTTTGCAGAACTCGATCACGGTTTGATAGACGCCGGCATAACAGCGATCGGGGATCAATGCTTTGGTGGGATGCAGTTTCCCGTCCGGCCCCCACATCATCCCCGAGCTGCGAATCGCGGCCGGCATCGACGCATCGATGATCACATCGCTGGGCACGTGCAAGTTCGTGATGCCGCGGTCGGAATCGACCATGGCCAGCGACGGTCCATTTTCGTAGGCCGCTTGGATGTCTTTGCGGATCTCATCAGCTTTCGTTGCGGGCAGCTCCGCCAACTTGGCCTCCAAGCCTCCCACGCCGTTGTTGGGATTGACGGCCAGTTCGGCGAAGGTGTCGGCGTGCTTTTCGAACACGTCGGCAAAGTAGACGTTGACGGCATGGCCGAACAGGATCGGATCGGAGACCTTCATCATCGTTGCTTTCAGGTGCAACGAGAGCAGGATCCCTGACTTTCGCGCGTCGGCGATTTGGGTTTCGTAGAAGGCGCGCAGTTTCGTGACGCTCATGACGGATGCGTCGACCATTTCGCCGGCCTCCACGGCCAAGGGCGGACGCAGCGGGGTGCGTGTTCCGTCGCCGGCGACCCATTCAATTTTCAGCGAACCGGCGTTTTCGAGGATCGCCGATTTTTCGCTGCCATAAAAATCGCCTTCGGTCATGTGGGCGACGTGTGACGGCGAGTCGGCGGACCACTCGCCCATCGAATGCGGATGGGCTTTGGCGTAGTTTTTGACGGCGGTTGCCACCCGGCGATCCGAGTTGCCTTCGCGGAGCACGGGATTGACCGCACTGCCGAGCACCTTGGCGTAGCGGGCACGGATCTCCTGCTCGGCGTCCGTCTTGGGATCGCTGGGGTAATCGGGGATGTCAAAACCGGCGGCCTGCAGTTCCGCGATCGCCGCGGTCAATTGCGGGATCGAGGCACTGATATTGGGCAATTTGATGATGTTCGCTTCCGGCGTTTTGGCCAGTTCGCCGAGCAACGTCAGCGCGTCTTCACGCTGTTGTGACGGGCTGAGCGACTCTGGAAAATTCGCCAGGATTCGGCCCGCCAACGAAATGTCTTTGGTCTGGACCGACACGCCAGCCTTTGCGGCGAACGCTTGGACGATCGGCAGCCAGGAAAGCGTCGCAAGCGCGGGAGCTTCGTCGGTGAAGGTGTAAACGATGCTCGATGCAGAATCACTCATGGTCGTTTCAGGGGCGGTGTTGGCGGATCGGCGGGCAAAAAACGTGTGGCGGAGCGGATGAAAAATTAGCAGGGGCGAGCGAAATTGTCACCGGTGGCGCGCCGCCCCTTGCGGATTCCGAATCGAGATCACGACAGGTCGATCAGGCTTTCGCCCGTCATTTCGGCCGGTTTTTCCAGCCCCAACAAGGCCAGGATCGTCGGTGCGATGTCGGCCAACCGGCCGCCGTCGCGCAAGGTTTTCCCTTCCAACCCGGGCTCGACGACGATCAGCGGAACATCGTACGTGGTGTGCGCGGTATGCGGTCCGCCGGTTTCCGGGTTGATCATCTGTTCGCAGTTGCCGTGGTCGGCGGTGATCACCAACGATCCGCCCGCACCCAGGGTCGCATCGACAATCTTTCCGACACAGGCGTCGACCGTTTCCACGGCTTTGACCGCGGCGGCCAAGACGCCGGTGTGGCCGACCATGTCACCGTTGGCAAAATTGACGATGATCAGCTCGCTGCGGCCGGAGTTGATTTCGTCGAGCACGAACTGCGTGACCTCCGCCGCCGACATCTCGGGTTTCTGGTCATAGGTCGAAACGTCGCGCGGCGATTGGGCCATTTCCTGGTTTTGGCCGGGGAACGGATTGTCGCGGTAATCGTTGAAGAAGAACGTGACGTGCGGGTACTTTTCCGTCTCGGCACAGCGGAACTGATTCAGCCCTTTCTCGCTGACGTATTGGCCGAGGATGTTGGGCATCTTGGCCGGCTTTTCGAAAATCACTTCGACGGGCAGTCCGGTTTCGTATCCCGTCATGGTGGCGTAGTACAGATCGTTGATCTTGGCACCGCGATCAAAACCGCCGCCGGGGATGTCCGCCCATTGTTGGTCGTCGAACACAAAGGCCTTGGTGATTTCACGGGTTCGGTCGCCGCGATAGTTGATGAACACCACCGCGTCTCCGTCACCGATGGTCGCGGCCGACCCGCCCTCGGGCACGATCGACGTCGCTTCGATGAATTCATCGCCGCTGCGACTCGACTCGGTCGGGTTGTCATAGTAGGCCTGAATCGCCTCGCTGGCCGACGCGGCGGTGCGT
This sequence comes from Stieleria neptunia, assembly GCF_007754155.1. NCBI lineage: Bacteria > Pseudomonadati > Planctomycetota > Planctomycetia > Pirellulales > Pirellulaceae > Stieleria > Stieleria neptunia. The sequence continues at coordinate 4,833,763 of NZ_CP037423.1, forward strand.
TGAGCCCCCTTGGTCAAGGCATCGTAAGCTTGTTGGACGCGATCCCAACGCAGGTCGCGGTCCATCGCATAGAAGCGTCCCACGACGGTTCCGACTCGGCCCACGCCGGCGGCGTCGAGTTTGTCTTGGACTTTTTGCACGTAGCCCAAGCCGCCGTTGGGCGAGGTGTCGCGGCCGTCGGTGATCGCATGCACGACCAACCGATCCGCCGGCAGCCCGCTGTCTTTGTACAAATCGACGACGGCCAGTGCGTGATCCAGGTCGCTGTGGACACGGCCGTCAGACATCAACCCCAGGATGTGCAGTTTGCCGCCGGTCTTGCGGATGTGATCGAGCGTTCCCAGCAAGACTTGGTTCTTGAAAAACTCACCTTCGCGGATCGAACGCGTGATTCGCATCACTTCTTGGTCCACGATCCGTCCGGCACCAATATTCTGGTGGCCGACTTCGCTGTTGCCCATCACGCCGGCCGGCAGCCCGACGTCTTCGCCGGAGGTCTTGATCAACACGTTGGGGTAGTTTTCCATCAACGCGTCGGAGACAGGAATTTTGGCCTGGACGACGGCGTTGGCCTCGTCCCACCGGGGGTATGGGTTTTCGCCCCATCCATCACGAACAATCAAAACGACAGGTTTTCGGCGGACTTCGGTCATGATTCTGAGATCGATAGGGCGTGGATCGAAAGGGGGGCTGGGTTGCCAACCTGCCGGCGATTCCCGGCAGCGAATAAGGAGAATGTTAGCCCAGACAGGGCGTCCTCCAAAGTGGGCCAGGGAAACGGGTTCCCTCCACCGTCGATTGTGGCCAAGATTCCAACCCCTGGTGCTTTGTCAGCGCTCAAGCGGAAAAGGGGTCAGGTACCAAAAATGCGAAGCACCCTGCGGGCCATTTGGTTTTTGGTACCTGCCCCCTTTTCCGCGGCACACACACGTACCCACCGGACCGCTGTCAATCGATCGACGCGGGAACGAACCGACCCGCGATTTACCTGCAAGGCCCCTTGATGCCGCTGATTCGTCTGGAATGCTCCGAGAAAACCTTCGCGCCCGGATTTTCCGAATCGCTTGAAACGGTTCGCGATCAATTCGTTCTTGGTGATGCCGTCGATTTTGACATGGACGCCAACCGATGCCCACGACTGCCGACGGATCTGTCATTCTTTGCGTTGCCGGAACAACAGTTGCTGGCTTACGAAAAGCATCGCGAGATCAGTGAGCTGGGACACATCTTTCGAATCGCCAACGGACTTCACGATTTCATCGATGCGGTGGTGATGACCGGATCGGGAGCGGGTTGCGTGGGTGCCCAAGCGATTGCAACGGCATGTTGCGATCCGTACCACAACGAACTGAGTCGAGCCGCTCGGGGCAGCAAACCGAGAATCTACTTCGCCGACGACTCGATGGACAACGATCAGATCCAGTCCTTGCTGGGACGGCTGACGGCGGGCGGTTACGGCGACGGCGCGGCCGACGCGCTGTGGGCGATCATCGCAGCCGATCGGGCGACGCCGGCCGACCGACCTCCCCTCGTCCTGGATCATCTGGTCGAAACGCTGCGCTCGACGACGGCAGCCGACGCGGACTTTGGCGGGCGACTGATCACGGCGATCGGCTCGACCGGCGCGGCGATTCCCGAGCCGCTCGCGGCACTCGGTTTGGATCAATCCTTGCGTGTTCCGGATGCCATCGACGATCGATACAGCGTGCTGACACCGATCGGGCTGCTCTCGTCGGCCTTCCTGGGGCTGGATTGCATTCAGTTGTTGGTCGGCGCGGCGGCGATGAACGAAAACTTTCGCAACGAACCGTTTGAGCAGAACATCGTGCTGCGGTATGCGGCGATGTGCCGGGGCCGGCAGCGTTTGTTTGCCTGGTGGCCGCGTCGTCTGTGCGGTTTGGATCGCTGGCTGGAATCACTGACATCGGATCATTGCCGACTTGACTTGGCAGCCGATTCCGACCGCGAGGAGTTCGCCGCGCGACTCGATTCCGGCTCCCCCCGTTGCGAAGAACTGGTTTGCAATCACGTCCAGGTCGATGCGATTCGCACCGACCCGCTCCCCGTCACGCCGAACCGGGAACCGCAAGGGGACCAGGCCCGGGAATCGGTCGCTGAACGGCAAGCGGAGACGGCCGCGACCGTTTCTCAACAACTGACCGACAGGGGCATTCGTCAGAACACGATCACGCTGCCGGTGATCGACACGCATTCGCTGGGACAGTTGCTGCAGATGTTGATGTTGGCCGCGGCGATCGAATCCGAAGGGGCGGCCGGTCGGTTTGGCTCGGGGGTCTAAACCGCGCCCGTTGTTTTGAGTACCCTTTCCACTCCCTGCTGCCGTCCCTCTTTCCCATCAAATACGGTTGACGCCACGAAATGTCCGCCATCGACGACCTCTTTACCCGTTTGAAATCCGAACAGCGAAAGGCATTGATGCCGTTTATCACGGCGGGCGATCCGAGCATCGAGGCGACCGGGGCCATTCTGGACGGCCTGACCGCCGCGGGTGCAGATTTATGTGAAATCGGGATTCCGTACAGTGATCCGATTGCCGACGGCCCGGTGATCCAAGCCTCCTATCAACGGGCGCTCGATCACGGATTTCGGTTGCAAGACGCGTTTCAATTGGGCAGCGACAAAGCCGCCGGGCTGGGCATGCCGCTGGTGACGATGGTCAGCTACGCGATCATTTATCGTGTGGGCCTGCGGGAATACGTCCGACGTGCCAAGGCGGCGGGGTATGCCGGCGCGATCGTGCCGGATCTGTTGGTCGAAGAAGCCGGCCAGCTGTCGCAGATCTGTCGCGACGAAGATTTCAGTTTGATCCAATTGGTCACGCCGACGACGCCTCGGCAACGTCAGATTCAAATCGCGAACTCGTCGTCGGGCTTTCTGTATTACGTGTCCGTGACCGGCATCACGGGAGAGCGGAACGAGCTTCCGGCGGATTTGCTGGAGAGCGTGAGCTGGTTGCGGGGCCAGACGGAACTGCCGATTTGCATCGGATTTGGGATCAGCGGGACGGAAATCGCCGCCAAGCTGGCTCCGGTCGCCGACGGGCTGATCGTCGGTTCGGCGATTGTGCGACGGATCGCCGAGCACGCCGATGCCGCCCAGGCACGCGATGCGGTGGCCAAATTTGTTGCCCAGCTGCGATCAGCGATTGATTCGGTGACCTCTGCGGCAAGCTAGGCAATCTTTGCGGCTTCGCACGCTTGATTCGACGGCAAAATCCGAAAAAACCTACCTGTTAGCAGGTGGAACCGCCGAAATCTACAGCAACACCGGTCCCACACGGATTTTCCGTAGGCGTTGTGCCACCCGTGATAGAGAGTCCCGCGAACGTCGCGGGCGGCTCTTGCAACGTCACCGGCCGGAGCGATTTGGAACTGTAGGAGGCATTTCCCATGCGACGAAAGTATCTAGGATTGGCGATCGCTGCGATCACCGCGTTGGGCCCCGCTTCGGCCTTTGGCGGCGACAGAGAGATTGCCGAAGAAATTATGACCCGTTTGAAGGGCAGCCGTGACTCGGGTGTCCTCAAAGACTTTACGCTTGACATGAAAGTGGACCAGGGCGTCGTCCTGTTCCGCGGCAGTGTTAGCGAAAGTGAACAAAAGCAGCTCGTCCTGTCAGCCGCCGAAGGCGTTGAAGGGATCGCAAAGGTCGTCGACGAAGTCGCCGTCAAAGCTGCGAAACCAGCCGAACCGCAAGCGGTGGAACCGGCGGTCGCGGAAAGCGATCAGTCACTCCGCAACATGCTGTCGGCCGACCTGTTTCAGCCCAGTGAAGGAATTGCGGAGGCCCCCCAAAGCGTTGCGGCTTTGGAAATCGCCCCCGGCCAGATTCAAACCACCGCCGCGGTCGAACTGGCAGCACCCGCCGGAATGAGCGACCAACAAGTCGTTGCCGGCGTCGTGCAGGCTCTCGGTGCCGCCCAAAAAGACGGACGACTGAAGGGATTTGGCGTCGATGTCAAATGCCTCGATGGAATCGTCTCGATCGAAGGCCGCGCCGGATCGCCCGAGCAACGCCAGCGGATCATCAGCATCGCTGAATCCGCACCCGGTGTTCAAGGGATCGATCAAGCGATCACCGTGATCGGTCAGCCCGCACCGACACTCAGCCGACCCGCCGGCGTGCCAGCTCAACTGGCAAGCAATCGGATGGCGCCGGTCAACGTGGACCAAGTGCCCGCGATGGCTTCGCCGTACCACATGAATCAGCCCGTTCCGGTCGCCCAAGCTGCGACGCCGGTGATGGGTTCCCCCGCCATGGGAATGCCGATGCAAGGCACTCCCGTTGCGATGAATCATGGTGCCGGCATGGGAGCCCCTCGCTACGACGCTCCCAACCTGCCCAACTACGCTTGGCCAGGTTACGCATCCTACCCGAACTATGCTGCCCTGACTTACCCTCAGCAGTACAGCCCTTCGGCGTGGCCTTACATCGGTCCCTTCTATCCTTACCCGCAAGTCCCGATGGGATGGCGTAAGGTCTCACTGGAATGGGATGACGGATGGTGGTTCCTGGACTTTACCGACCGCTAACGCGGACTCGGTAGACGAAGGTGACTCCAGCCACAGTTCTGGAAATCGCTGCCGCGAGGGACTCAATCGTCCCTCGCGGCTTTTTTTATGGTTTCGCGGCTCCCTGTGCACCACGCTCCGTCCCCCAGCGGGCGACGCCGTGATCGGTGGTCGTGCAAGCGAACTGCACGACGGCCCGCACGCTGGCGCAAACTCACCTCTCACCTCGTCTTAGCGGCACGGCGCGAGCCCTCCGGTCGTTCATGATGTTTTTGAAACGCGACCGGACGGCTCGCGGGCTGTCGATGTCGTGAGCCTCGGGCAGCGTCAGCGGCCGGGCACTGCGACGCTGCCCGAGGCCTTACGGCCAGCGGCTCACCATTGACTCAGCAGATCCCGACAAAAACGACAGCCCGCTCGCGACGTTCCGCTAACACCTCTCGAACCAAAGTACTCTCAGAGCTCCAGCAACGACACCAACGCACTCCGGTTTCCAGCAGGCCCCTCGTGGAACATCCGCGGTCGTGAAACAGACCCGGCCCTGCGAATCGCTAAAACTCCTGAATTACCCGCAAGATCCGTATAAGTTGACACGATAACTGTCTGTACAAGCGGAACCCAATCGCGCTCCGACGCGCGGTCTTGTTATCGAACACCAGGGAAGGTTGCTCGGATGACCAACACGACGAACAGTCAAACAAACCACGCCGCCCAGGCAGACCGTCTGGAATCGGCCACGGAAGGTGCCAGTGCCCTTTCGTCTCTCGCACGCAAAGTCACCCTGTTTACGATGGCCTGCGTCGCCGTTGGAACGACGGGTTGCTGGGGCGTCGGCACGAACTACAACCTCGGCTTCTTGGGATTCCCGATCCCGGTGAGTCCTTATTATCAACATAAGGCGGAAGAGGAATTTTGGAAGAACGAGCGTTACGACAAGGTGCCGATCCTCGGCCCGACCACCTCCGGTGGTGCCCCGGTCGCGCTCGACCCCCCCAGTGACGACGAAGTGATGCACGCACTGGAAAGTGCCCGTCCCGTCCAAGGCGGCATTCCGTTGCTGTATGAAAAGCAACGCAACGACGTGCGGATCATCAAAGAGAAGATCGCCGATTACATCGATCCGCCGCGATTCTATCCGCTGATCGGCCCCGCCCAACTGCACCACGCCCACTACAAGTGCACGATCTACTTCGAAGAGAAGACCACGATCGGCTACCCCGTGCCACACACCTTGCACGATCGCGAAGCCGTCGAAGTCGTCTACATCGACCACAACCACTTCCACATGGTTGGCGACGTCGAACCCTACACCACTCCGGCGCTCTAGCCGCTTTAACAAGCGTTCCGCTTTACACTCAAAAGTCGGCTTTGCGTGATCCACGCAGGGCCGACTTTTTTTGCGCCGTGGGTTGCGGGTAATTCGATGCGCCCGCCCAACGCAGGGGGCATCCCGGGATTACAGCCCCAGCGCCTCGCCGGCAACTTGCTGGAACGTCTCGCGAACGTCCGACCCATCGCTGTTGCCCATCTTGGTCCGCTGGATCATCAACACGTAGATCGTCTGCGTTTTCGGATCGACCCAGCCTTGTGTTCCGAACGCCCCGCCGTGCCCGAAGGTTCCCGGAGACAACGTCTCGGTCACGCCCTGCGGTTCGCGGATGATGCACCAGCCCAATCCCCAACAGTTGCCGGGCGTGAACCCGGTTTCCAAATCACCGGTCTGCGGTGACGTCATCTGTTCCACCGCCTCTTCGGACACGACCCGCTGCTTGCGCAACTTGCCTTGGTTCAAAACCATTTGATAGAACCGAAACATGTCACGAGCGGTGGCAAAGAGGCCGCCCGACGGATTGGGTGCTTTCACGTCGCCGGGAGTCGAAATGCGATTGGCAACCGCCACCAGCGACTGCCCCTCGTCACCCGGGCCATACAATGTTGCGATCCGACGCTGTTGTTTTGGGTCGGGAAAGAACGTGGTGGATGTCATCTTGGCGGGGGTAAAGATCCGCTCTTGAAGGAACGTTTGAAGCGGTTGTCCCGAGACGATTTCGACGATCCGGCCGGCGACGTTCAAGCCCGGACTGTATTTCCACTTGGTGCCGGGCTCAAACGCGAGCGGTCGCTCGGCCAGTTGATCGACCGCTTCTTCCAGCGATCCATCAAACAGTTGATCGCCGGCCAAACCCGAAGTGTGCGTGATGGCGTCACGGATCGTGATCTCACGACTGGGCGTTGTCCCGTCTTTCAGCTTCAAATCCTTGTAGGCCGGGATGTACTGGCTGACCTTGTCGTCCACACTGAGCTTGCCTTCATCCTGCAAGATCATCACTGCGGTCGCGACGATCGGCTTGGTCATCGAAGCGATCGAAAACATCGTGAAGGTTCGCATCTCCTTTTGTGCTTCGATGTCGGCCAATCCGACCGCGCCCAAATGCACGATCTTGCCACGGTGGCCGACCAAGGTCACCGCGCCGGAAATTTTCCCTTGCTCGACAAAGGTTTGCATCGCCGCATTGATCGGGTCGATCACGGGCGGCGGCGTGGGTGCCACTTTTTTCGGTGCCGTTGCTTCCTGGCCAAACGCCGTGGATGCAACACTCAGAATCAGGGCAAGACAACAGGACGACAGCGTGCGAATCATGGAAAGACTCTTGGCAGGTGGAGAAGAACACTCAGACGGGGGCACCAGTGCATTGCCAACGCCAAAGTTTTAGGATCAGCAAGAATGTGGCGTGAGCTTCCAGCTTGCGTTTCACAAGTGAAACGCGACGGCAAGCTAGAAGCTTACCCCACTTTTATTTCATGACAAAGCACTAAATGATCCTGCCCATCGAATCGCCCATCCGGGCGTACAACTCACGCTGATCGGCGGAGTGCTGCTGCAAGTCGTCATCGAACTCGACACGCCCGGGTTCGAAAATGACGATCGTCGATGAGCCGCCGAAACGGAAGTACCCCTTCTCGTCCCCTTTGGAAACCGTGTCGCCCTGGCGATAGGTCTGGCGAATCCCGCCGACGCAGGTGGCACCGATTTCCAACAACAGGACCTTGCCAATCGTTTCGGTTTCCAGACTCGTGATCACACGTTTGTTGGTCGCCAGAATCTGAATGTTTTGACGCAGCGCGATCGGGTTGACCGAGTACAGCGGTCCGTTGATCAAACGCGCCGGCCCCGGTCGCCCCGCGGCGGGAAAGTGAAACCGATGATAGTCGACCGGGCAGAGCCGAGAGAGCAGCAGGCTTCCCTCGGCGTACCGCCGCGTCAACTCCGGATCATCCAGCAACGTCGCCAGGTCAAACATCTGTCCCTTGACAAACAGTCCCTCGCAACGTGACAGATCGGGCACGCAGAGGTGGCGTCCGTCGGCGGGAAAGACGATCGTGGAGGGATCCGGATCGATCGGCCTGGCGGACGGGTTCAACTTGCGAAAAAAGAACTCGTTGAAGTTGGCAAATTCGTCCGGCCGGCGAGCAAACTCACTCGCATCAAGCCCATACTCCGCGATGAAGGGTCGGATTTTCTCGCGGGTTTTCGGTTGGTCCATCCGCCAACCATACCAGCGGGAAAACCAAGCCCGTTTCACCATCGCGGCCAAGGCCAGTTTTCCGCCCCACGTCCCGTACGTCCAACGAAGCGCCTTGTCGCCGTAGACTTTTTCGACGCACAATTCATTGCGGTAACGGTCGTGATAGACGATTTCATCCATTCGTGGATTCTTGCACACCAACAGGAAGATGAACAGACGAGCGGGACGCGTGAGCGACCGGCGTGGGACGGTTTTGCGAATGACGCCGAACGGTCAGACGTTTTGTTAGCGGCAGGGCGCGAGCCCTCCGGTCCTTCGGGTTGTTTTCAAGCCGAAACCGGACGGCTCGCGGGCTGTCGTTTTTGTGAGCCGCGGGTGCGTAAGCGGCCGGGCACTGCGACGCTGCCCGAGGCCTTACGGCCAGCGGCTCACCATTGACTCAGCAGATCCCGACTCAATCGACAGCCTGCTCGCGCTGTTCCGCTGCCCCCTTCCGTGTCAAAGACAGGTGGCATTGGGCCTACGCCGCGTGCCGGCAGACATAGAGTGACATGCCGCGTCGACTTTGGCGAGAGCGTGTGCGATTCGGTGTATGATGTGGCGTCTCTCGGATACAATCGGATGCTTTCCCGCCACCTTTCCTTCCCCATTCGTTGCCTGATCATGAACCTTCGCCCCTGGATCACCGTCTGCAGTTTGGCGCTGCTGACTTCGCCGCTCGCATTTGCCGCCGATGCGAAACCCGAACCCGATGAAAAGGTCGTCTACAAAACCGTCGGCGACGTGCAATTGTCGATGCACGTTTTTAAACCCGCCCCGTCGGATTCGGCCGAACCGCGTGCCGCGATCGTTTTCTTTTTCGGCGGCGGATGGAACGGCGGAACTCCGAGCCAGTTTTACGGCCAAAGCCGTGCCTTGGCGGATCGGGGCATGGTCGCGATGTGCGCCGAATATCGCGTCAAGAAGACGCATGGGACGCCACCAAAGACCTGTGTCGCCGACGGCAAGTCTGCAATGCGATGGGCCCGCCAGAACGCGCCTCGCTACGGAATCGATCCAAATCGAATCGCCGCCGGCGGCGGATCAGCCGGCGGGCATGTGGCCGCGGCGACCGCAACGGTGACCGCCTTTGATGATCCGGCCGATGACACCTCGATCAGCTGCCGTCCCGACGCACTGGTCCTGTTCAATCCCGTCTACGACAACGGCCCCGACGGGTACGGCTACGACCGCGTCCAAGAGTACTGGAAAGACATCTCACCGCTGCACAACCTCAGCAAAGACACTCCGCCGACCATCGTTTATCTGGGAACGAAGGACAAACTGATTCCCGTCGCAACCGGCCAGGCGTTTAAAGCCCAACTCGACACGCTGGGTGTGCGAAACGAATTGCACCTCTACCAAGATGCCGCCCACGGTTTCTTCAACAAGGGTGACGCCTACAAAGACACCTTGGCAAAATCGATCCGGTTTCTAACGTCGCTCGGGTTTCTCCAAGGGGAATAGGTCGCCGTACGGAGGAGAGGCAGAATGATACGGGCATTAAAATGATTCTGCCCCGTATCGTTCTGCCTTTTTTCGCTCACCCGAATCGCGACTACGCTTTGGCCAATTTCGCCGCGACGCGTTCCAGCAGCGCCTTGGTCAACTTGATGCCTTCGTACTCGGAGACCTTGCCGCCTTCGTATTCGATGCCGACGTAGCCGTGGTAGCCGTGCCGCAGCACAATTTCCATCATCTTGAAATAGTCGGTGTGAACTTCGTTGCCGTCTTCGTCGAAGTCATGCGATTTTGCACTGACCGCTTTGGCGAACGGCATCAATTCCTCGACGCCTTTGTAGCGATCGTACATCTTGGGCTCTTTCCCACGCGACAGGTAGAAGTTGCCGAAATCGGGGAGCGTGCCACAGTTGTCCATTTCGGTCTTGGCGATCGTCCCGGCCAGCCAGGCGCCGTTGCTGCTGAGGCCGCCGTGGTTTTCGACGATCACGTTCAATCCCTGCGGCTTGGCGTACTCGCTTAGACGCCGCAGCCCGTCGGCGGCCAGTTTCATCTGTTCTTCGTAACTACCCGAGCTGCTGGCGTTGACGCGGATGGAGTGGCATCCCAAGAACTTGGCGGCGTCGACCCAACGATAATGATTTTCGACGGCCTTGGTGCGTTTGGCATCGTCGGGGTCACCCAAGTTTCCTTCGCCGTCGCACATGATCAACAAACTCTTGACGCCCAAGTCGTCGCAACGGGTCTTCAACTCGCCGAGGTACTTTTGGTCGTTGGCTTTGTCTTTAAAGAATTGGTTGACGTATTCAACCGCATCGATGCCGAACTCTTCCTTGGTAACGCGGGGGAAATCCAGGTTCGTCAGCCCTTTGCTGGCGTCGCGAAGCGTGCGGTGCAACGACCACTCGGCCAGCGAAATCTTGAACGGAGCTTCGCCCGCATCGGCCGCGAACAGCGGAGCCATGGAGAGTGAAGCGGCGGAGGCAGACGCAAATTGGAGGAATTGACGGCGGTTGGTCATGGTCACATGGAAAGAACAAAGGAGGGAGAACTCAAAACGGCCCGGCAATTCTACACCAATCTGGGCCCATGTGGCGTAAGCTTCCAGCTTGCGGCTCCACAGTGACGCGGAAGCTGACGCTTCCGGGGAAGGCAAGCAAGATGCTTACCCCACGGTGGCGTAAGCTTCCAGCTTGCGGCTCCACAGTAACGCGGAAGCTGACGCTTCCGGGGAAGGCAAGCAGGATGCTTACCCCACCGTAGGTTCGTAGCGGTAGCCGACGCCGTAGACGGTCTGGACGATCTGGGGATGTTTGGGATCGATCTCGATCCGTTTTCGAAGCTGGCTGATCGTCTGGTCGATCGTTCGGCTGTTGGGAACGTGGTCATCCTCCCACGCGGAGCGGAACAGGTCGGCCCGCTTGACGACTTCGCCGGGCCGGGCGAACAGGGTTTGCAGGATCAAGACTTCGCGGCGGGTCAGCGAGATCGCTTCATCCCCCCGGCGGGCGCGAAGTTCTTTTGGGCACACCTCCAGTCCCCCCATTGAAAAGGGCGCGTCGGAAAAGGTCTCCCGAACGTCGGTGGATTCGGCCAGACTGCGACGGGCGACGGCGCGGATTCGCGCGATCACTTCTTTGGTCCCGAAGGGTTTGACGATGTAGTCGTCACCGCCGAGTTCCAGTCCGATCACCTTGTCGATCTCTTCCGCCTTGGCCGTGATGAACAAGATCGGCATCGTCGGAGACTGTTGGCGAAAGTACTTGCAAACGTCAAAGCCGCTGAGCCCGGGCATCATCACATCGAGGCAAGCGATGTCGGGCGGCGACGCATCGAACAGGTCCTTGGCATGCCGTCCATCGGCGGCTTCGGTGACAAGGTACCCTTCGCTTCGCAGCACTTCGGCCAACGCGGCTCGGGTGTTCGGGTCGTCTTCGGCAATCAAGATGTGATGTGTCATTTAATCACCAATCGGCAGGGTGAATGAAAACGTCGCTCCACCAAGCGGAGCTGCCGAAGACAACAGCAAGGCGCCGCCGTGACGTGCCGCGGCGCGGCGCGCGATGGTCAGACCGATGCCGGTTCCGCTGGGGGCATGAATCGAATCATCGACGCGTTGGAAGGGACGAAAGATTTTTTCCCGATCAGCCGTTGCGATGCCCGGTCCGTCATCGCTGACCACCACCCGCAACGTGCGTGTCGGCCCCGAGGGGTCGTCCAACAGATCACACTCGATGACACAATGGCCGCCGCGGGGGACGTATTTTTCGACATTGCTGAGTAGATTCACCAAGACCATTTCGACCACGTCGCCGTCGATCGAAACCTGATCGCGACACCGGCACACGGTCTCCAACGTCAACCCCGCCGCTTTAAAACTGGGCGTGAATTGCTCGGCGATCCCGGCAATCAGCTCACCGATGTCCGTCGGCTCGCGGCGCACCCCGAGCGGTTTTCCGCTGGGGCGAATCATTTCCAACACGCCGCTGACCAGACGCTGCAAACGCCGACTTTCATGGTCGATCACCTCCAGCCGCTTGGCAAGCGAATCGCTCGCATCACTCTTGGCGACGCGCTGCAAATCGGACTCGGCCAGTTCCGTGTAAAGCCGGATGTTGGTCAACGGCGTGCGCAATTCGTGCGACACCTGACCGGCAAAATTGACACGGCTCTTGGCTTCGTTGACCTGCCGCTGCACCGACGTCAGCACATAAAAACCGACCGACAGCAGGATCAGCGCCAGCCCCGCCGACGACAGATACGTGGGGATCGAACTGGACGACGGCATCAGTGATGGATCGACGTGCAACCTGAACTGCCAACTGGCCAACGGCGATGACAACGGCGACGTGACCAGGGGAGGCAACGAAAACTCTTCCGCCTTGCCCCATCGATAGACCAATCGCTTCGCCTCATCGACCAACGTCAGGCTGCCGATCGGAGTTGACGTCAGTTCCGGAAGATCCACCTTTGACCCTGCCGCGGTGATTCGCGACGACGATGGCGCAACCGACCGGCCGCGATGATCCGGCAACGCGGCGATCAAATCCGCGATCCAACGACTCCGTTCCAGCAACACGCCCACGGTGGAACCGTCACCGCGGGTTCGCCAATAAACCACTTGCGCGCCATCGGCCATGTACCATTGCTGCCACGCCGATTCGGTAGACCAAGATTTGGCGGTGGTCGATTTGGACGAGACCTTCCCGCCGGACGATTGTGAATCCGAATTCACGTTCGGCAACGGACGCGCGTCGACCAGGCCGGGAAGCGCCGCGGCGACCTCGGTGGCATCGATGCCGACCGAATCGCTGGGTCTGGGAAAGACCATGGTTCCGGAGGGGTCGACGACAATCCCCTGGCGAACGATCGGGACCTCACGCCGCATCCGTCCCAGCGTTTCAAACACGGAGGACGAAGCGTCGAGCTGTTCGTCCAAACGCAACGCATAAGCATCGAACAGTTGAACGATGCGGCGGTCGGCATCGGTCAGCTGGGACGAAAGCAGCGCGGCCAGATTCTCTTTCGCCGCCACCTGGCTGGCCTTGACCGCGTTGGCACTCATCCACCCCAACAGCACCATCGGTGCCGCGACTAGCAGGATCAGTGCGAGGAACAATCGACGCGGCATGGGGGGAGGGTCCTATTCCTGAATTCCGTTCATTGTATCGTCGGGCTCCCGACCTTAAACCGCCCGGCGTCGCGCTATGACGTTCCCCTCCTTCACAGAGGTCTTAAGACTTGTTCCCGGGCTCCGCCTGGGAACGATATATTTCCTGTGTTTGACGAGGTTGTAGCGGCAGGGCGCAAGCGCGCTGTCGATTGAGTGAGCCGCGGGCGCGTCAGCGGCCGGGCATCCAGGCGCCCGCCCGAGGCCTTACGGCCAGCGGCTCACCATCGACCGCCACAAGCTCTCCGGTTCTTTGTTATTGAGACCGTCCAGCTTAAGGCGATCGCTTTTCTGACGTACGATGGCCCTTCCGGGCCGTCGCCCGTGGGGCTCTGCACGACGACCTAGAAAGGACGTCGTACACCCCTCCGCCGACCACCTCTCACCCATTCGGCAGATCATTCAGATTTGTCGCGTTTCGCGCTCGCCCTAAGCTGGACGATCTCTATTGCCAACACACCGGAGGGCTCGCGCCCTGCCGCTAACAAATCGTTCGCGGCGTAAGGCGGAGCCTGGGAACGAGTCGCGACATGACCTTTCGCGGTGGGACCTAATTCTTGTCCGCCGGGGGAGCTTTTTTCACTCGCATCTGTTGCTGCGCCGCGTTCTTGCTTTGCTCGTAACGCATCGCTTTGCGCGAGTAATTCCATTCTGCCGGACTCTGGATGATCACCGATTGATCCTGATTGAGCTTGGCGTTGCGTTTCAGTTCCCTGGACAGTTCCTCCCCGAGCTGGGCGCCGTAGAGGTCTTCGAGTTTTTGCAACTGCACGCTATTTCCCAGCAACAGCTCCTTGGCCTCTTGGATGCGTCCGGCGTCACGCAGTGCGGTGGCTTGGACGTTCTTTTCGTTGGCCAGTTGGATCGCGCAGTAGGCCGCGGTTTCGTGATCGCATTCTCGGGCCACCGCTTGTTTGTCGTCGCTGAACCGAATTTCGATGCTGCTGGTCAACGTGTCCGTCGTCTGGCTGAGCATGTTCTGGTACTCGACGGTGACCGAGGCGAGCGGCCGTTTGCTGCCCGCTTCGCCGGCGTCGACTTCGACTTCGATCACAAAGTAGCGTTGTTGGCGGGCGTACAGTTGGGCCAGCGGAATGTAGATGTCTTGTCCGCTGATGTCCGCTTTGTTGTTGAGCACGCGGACGGGACGAATGCCCTCGCCGATTTTCGCGTGAATCTTGAAATCGCTGGCCACCACGCTCATCAAGTCATTGAATTCCTTTTGAAAGACGGCTACCAAATCATCGGCTTGTTCGACAAACATGTGGTTGCCGCTGCCGGCCGACGCCAACCGACTCATCAGGTCTTCGTTGTATCCGAGTCCGAGTCCGAGCGTGCTGACGCTGATCCCTTCTTTGACCAGCGACGCCCCCAATCGTTCCAACTCACGCGGGCTCTTCGGCCCCACGTTGGCCTGGCCGTCGGAGAGCAGGATCACCCGATTGACCGAATCACTGTCCAGGAACTTGCGGACTTCGGCGGCCCCTTTGCTGACCCCGGCAAACAGGGCGGTGCTGCCGCCGGCGTTGACCGAGCGAATTTTTTGGATGATCGATTCGCGATCGGTGGCTTTGGTGGCCGGCACCAGCACGGTCGCAGAATCGGAATACAGCACGATGGACACGATGTCGTCATCGCGCAACCGGCGGACCGCTGCGATCGCCGCCGCGCGGGCTTGAACGATCTTTTGACCGCCCATCGACCCACTTTGGTCGATCACAATCGCCGTGTTCACCGGCGGACGTTTTTCGTTCTGCGGAACGTCAAACCCCGTCAAGGAAATGCGGATGTGATTGATCTGCTTTTCCCCGGCCAGCATCGTCGGATTGGACACCCCGACGTCCAATGACAACTGTTCGGCACGCAACGTGTTCGATCCGCTGCCGAGCATCGCCGCCACCGCCAGCCCGATCGCCAGCAGGACGGGCGCGTTTTTCCAATGAGTCGCAGACATCGTTTCGATTCCCTTGTTCAGGTGGTCACTCGTCAGCTGCACATCCGGGGGCGATCACAGAAATCGCCGACACACCGATCCACGCCATCGGCTCAGAACCAATGGCACGCCGCAGCTATCCTAGTAAACGATGATTCAGCGATTTAATGGTCTGGATCGTCTCAAAACAATGTAAAAGAAATGTCACGTCACTTTCGTTTGCGACCGAACAGGCCGCCGGCCTTGCGCGGCTT
Source organism: Stieleria neptunia (assembly GCF_007754155.1). Lineage (NCBI taxonomy): Bacteria > Pseudomonadati > Planctomycetota > Planctomycetia > Pirellulales > Pirellulaceae > Stieleria > Stieleria neptunia. The sequence continues at coordinate 4,849,179 of NZ_CP037423.1, forward strand.
GGCCGGATCCTTCGATTCCGCCGCGGGTTTTCCTCGCCCCTTGCCGGTGGGCGCGTCGGTGACGATCAACGGCACGTCGCCCTTGCGGGGCGATTTTGCCTCGCCGCCCAACGCCGCCAACATGGCCAAATCGTCGGCGTCGGCTTTGACCGTCGGCGCCGCGTCCTTGGGATCCAAATCCAATTTCGGTTTTTCCGAAACGGTCGGCTTGGCCGATCCGGCCGCGACCGCCAGATTCTGGGCGTCGGCGACCGACAGCTTCGGAGCGGCGGCGCGGTCGTCGGTCTCGATCTTGATCGCGGCTCGTTCGCCCGAGGCGTGCTTGGCGGAGGCGGCGTTTCCTGACCCGACCGAGCGGGCGGCGTAGACGGGCCTGGATTCACGCACGGCGCCTGGGCGGTCGCCGTCTGGGTGGTCGGCATCTGGGCGGTCGGCCGATTCGCCCGGTGCGGGCGAACTCGGCGGCTGAGACACACCCAAAATCGCGGCGGCCGTGGAAGCGACCACCGGCGTTGCCGGTGACGCGGGTTCCGGTTCGGCGTGCTGCAAGGCGGCGAACCCTTGGACTTGATCGGCCACGGGAGCTGCGGATTTGTCGATGGAACTTTCATCGGGCAAAACGTCGGCGGCGTCGCCGGTCAAGTCGTCCGGCGAGAATAGGGCGGAAGCGTCGTCACCGTGCTCGGCCAGGCTGGCCAACATGGCGTCGCTGAGTCCGTCGTCCATTCGACGCGTCCAGGCTGCGAGTTCGTCGCCCGACAATCCGGCAGCCCGATTGAGGGTCATGGTGATTTTTCGATCGATTTCGGGCAGCGACGCATGAACGGTCAGCCGGCCGTCGGCGCGATAATCGAATCGCACTTCGACGTTGGTTCCCTTGGGCGTGCCCTTGGGCAAGTCGGCGACGACGCATTTGCCGATCGGGGTCGCATTGATGCCGCGTTTATCGCCGCCTTCGACGATCTGGATTTTGACGTTGGCTTGATTGTTGACGTGGGTTCGAAACCGCACCATCTTCCGCGCCGGCAACTTGCTGTTGCGTGGGATCATGATCTTGCGTCGCGGTTGGTTCGATTTGGGATCGAGGGCCAAGACGCCCAGATCGTGCGAGTTGACGTTGCTGACGGAGATGCCGGTCTTGTCATTCGCGCCGGCGGACAACATGCCCGCATACAACGCCGCGCCGTGGCTGACCGCTTCGTCGGGCGAAAGCGATCGATCGAGTTCCATTCCGCTGAGCTGCTGCAGTTCGTCGCGGATCATCGGCATCCGCGTCGAGCCGCCGACCAAAATCAATCGTGTCAGATCGGGCCAATCGATGCCGGCGTCGTCGAGCACCAGATGAACGGTCATGATCGTCCGCTCGACCAGATCCACGCAGCGCTCGGAGAATTCCTTTTGCGTGATCTCGGTCCGCAGCCGCCGACCGTCGTTGGCGAACGCCACGGTGACCGATTCGCGTTGCGTCAGCGCGTGCTTGGTTTGGTTGGCCTTGCGCAGCAACTCCTGTTCGGCCTGGGGATCCTGCCGGGGATCGAGTCCGTGTTCGGCGAGGAACGCTTCGGCGATCAGGTCGACCAGTCGGCTGTCCCAATCAATACCGCCGAGGTACACGTCGCCGGCGGTCGCGATCGTATTGAAATTTCCTTTTTCAATCTCCATCACGGTGACGTCAAAGGTGCCGCCGCCGAGGTCGTACACTAACACGGTCTCGCGCCGCTGGTTGGCAACTCCGGCACCCAAAAAACCTTGCTGGACACCATAGGTGATCGCCGCGGCGGTCGGCTCATTGATGATGTCCAGCACCTTCAGTCCGGCCAGTCGCCCCGCATCCTGGGTCGCCTTCCGACAGGGCTCGTTGAAAAATGCCGGCACCGTGATCACCGCTTCACTGATTCGGCCGAGTTTCAATTCCGCATCGGTTTTTAGCTTTCGCAACACCAAGGCTTGAATGACTTCCGCCGGCAGATGTTTGCCGCGAATCGCTTTTTCATAATACTGCTCGCCGACGTTCCGTTTGGCAAACTGGGCCAATCGATCGGGCTCGAGCAGTCCGGCTTCGACGGCTTCGATCCCCACGATCGGGCGTTTTTGATCGAAGAACACGGCGCTGGGCGTGGTCAGGTCGCCCTCGGAATTGCGAATCGTTTCGGGCCGACCCTCACCGTCCAGGAAGGCGACCGCCGAAAAGGTTGTGCCGAGGTCGATTCCGACCGGTGGCTGCGTCTTGCTGTCAGTCATAAAGAAAAACGAGTCCGTCCAACGGAACGAAGTAGAGAGAAAAGATTGTCGTAGGAGAACGCCGAAGGTATCAGATTGTACCCGCCCGGTCTGTCCGACGTGATGCCGTTACGTTCCTGCAGGAGAGGCTTCCCGCGGTTCGCTTCCGGAAAAGGACGCGAAACGCGACCAAGACCAACGAGTTTGCCGATTCAGTGTGATGCGGTTTGCGGATCGGCGTACGACGTCCTTTCCAGGTCGTCGGGGGGAGAGTCCTGCCGCCGACGGCGTACGACGTCCTTTCCAGGTCGTCGAGGGAGAGTGCTGCTGGCGACGGCCCGGAAGGGCCGTCGTACCCAATAGGGAGAGTCCTGGCGGCGACGGCCCGGAAGGGCCGTCGTACCCGAAAAAGCGGCCGCGCGGCGGGTGCGATCGATTCGGTTAGACTGTCGCATCCTGTACACTATTGCCCCCGCGTCGACGTCCATTTCCGCGTTGTGAAGTTTTGCCCGCCCATGCAATGGCCGCAGCTACCCGATTACGGATGTTTCTTGAGATGGCCGGAAAATGGCCAAGGGTTCATCCACCCCGACGACACACCGATCGCGACTCAATTGATCCCCAGCCCGCGGGTGCTCAAGCGAGTTTCGTTCGATGGCGTTTATTACCACTACGTCTATGGCCGGCTGCGGTTTCGATTGCGACCGGCGATGTGGTTGCCGATCCGCATCGAAGCGATTGAAATCGGCGATCAAGTCGAAACGAAAGGCGTGGGGCTCGAGCGCGAGCGTTTCGTGGCGACCGTCTGGGGCATGTACTACGTCCAACGCAAAGGTTGTATCTTGTACCGGCTGCGACGCGGCGAACAACTGGTCCCCAAGCTGTTTTCGGGCGACCAATTGCGGTTGCTGACGAACAAGACGACCGTGCGTCCTCCCACCACCCGGTATCGCGCCCCCAACTGGAATGGGAAAGGCGAAACCGTCCCCGACACCCAACTCGACGAGTAGATCAGCCATGCAACTCGGTTACGTCACCGCGATTCTTCCCGAAGCGGATCTGCAGCAGGTTTTTCAGACCGCCGGGGAGATCGGCTACGACTGCGTGGAAGTGATGTGCTGGCCGCGCGGCAAGGCGACGCGGCGGTACGCAGGCATCACCCACATCGATGTCCACGCACTCGACGACGCGACCGTCGAATCCATCCAGACCCTGCAACAAGACAGCGGGGTCACGATCAGCGGGTTGGGTTACTACCCCAACGCCCTGTCCCCCGATCGCAACGAAGCCGACTTGGCGGTCGAGCATCTTCGGGCGGTGATCCTGGCGGCCCGTCGATTGGGCATCGGCACGATGAACACGTTTATCGGTCGCGATTGGACCAAGAATCTTGACGACAATTGGCCACGTTTTCTGGAGACGTGGAAACCGATCATCGAACTGGCCGAACAACACGACGTGCGAGTCGGGATCGAGAACTGTCCGATGTTTTTCACCAACGATGAGTGGCCGGCGGGCAAAAACCTGGCCCATTCGCCCGCCATCTGGCAGCGGATGTTCGACGACATCCCCAGCGACCATTTCGGGCTCAATTACGATCCCTCGCACCTGGTGTTTCAGCACATCGATTACCTTGCACCGCTGGCCGAATTCGCCGATAAACTCTTTCACGTCCATGCCAAGGACGTCCGCGTCGATCGGGCACGACTGGACCGCGTCGGCGTCCTGGCAAACCCCAACGAGTGGCACTCGCCGAAATTACCGGGGATGGGCGACGTCGATTGGGGACCGTTCTTTGCCGCGTTGACCGACACCGGCTACAACGGTCCGGTTTGCGTGGAAGTCGAGGATCGCGCTTACGCAGGATCCGACGAGGACTGTTTGCGGGCGTTGAAACAGTCATACAACTTTCTTCGCAACTTCGTCGTCTGACGTTCCGCCGACAACGCCTCGATCGCCGTCGGTGATCTCAATCATTCAATCACGCTTTACCACTCTTTCGGATATCAAACAAATGGAATCTTGGCCCATCGGTGTGTTCGCTTCGCTCGACGCCGGACTCGGCGTCAAATGGGACGTCATCAAAGAACTGGGACTGCCCACCATCCAACTGCACGCACCGCAGCCCGCCAAGCGTGACCGGGCGACGGCGGAAGAACTCAAGCAACAGCTGGACCAAATGAACGTGCGTTGCACGGCGGTGTTCGGCGGATTCGACGGCGAAAGCTATGCCGACATCCCCACGGTCGTCAAAACGATCGGCTTGGTGCCGGCAGAAACTCGCGAAAGCCGCTTGGCCGAGATGCGTGACATCGCCGATTTCGCCAACTGGCTCGGCTGTGACGCCGTCGCGCTGCACCTGGGTTTCATTCCCCACGACAGCTCCGATCCGCAATACGCCGAGATCGTCAAGGTCGCCGCGGAACTTTGCCAACACTGCGCCGGCAACGATCAATTCCTGCATTTGGAAACCGGACAAGAGACCGCCGAAGGCTTGCTGGAATTCATCGCCGCGGTCGGCTGCGAGAATCTGAAAATCAATTTCGACCCGGCCAATATGATCCTCTACGGCACCGGCGAACCGATCGAAGCGCTCCGCATGCTCGCCAAACACATCCGCAGCATCCACTGCAAAGACGCCACGTGGAGCGACAAGCCGGGCGAAACCTGGGGCTGCGAAGTGCCGCTGGGAAAAGGCGATGTCGACATGCGCAAGTATCTCGAAACGCTGCACGAAATCGGCTACCAAGGCCCGCTGACGATCGAACGAGAAATCCCCGAGGATCCCGTCCGACAAAAACAAGAAATCGGCGGCGCGATCGATCTGCTCACCCGACTCCGCGACGACATCCTGGGTTAGGCCCCCATCTGCTCTCGCAACGGCGCGATGATTTCGCGGGGGACAAACTTCGCCAACTGCTCATCGTCCCGACTGACGCTGGCGATCTGTTTCAAAAGCGAACTGCTGACGTGCGAGAACCGTTCGTCAGCCATCAGGAACACGGTTTCGACGTCTTCGTCCAATTGCCGGTTGGCCATCATCATCGTGAATTCGCCGGCGATATCTGTCATCGGGCGAATCCCACGCACCATCAGTCGCGACCCGAGCGAACGGACGAAATCGACCGCCAGCCCGTCAAAGAATTCGACGCGGACGTTTTCGATGTCCTTGGTCACCGTCCGCACCAACTCGCGGCGTTGCTCCGGCGAAAACAGGGACCCTTTTTCAGCGTTGATCCCGATCCCAATGACCAACGTTTCAAACAAGCGACTCGCTCGATGGATGATGTGAAGGTGCCCCAGCGTGATCGGGTCAAAGGATCCGGTGTAAACAGCGATCCGCCGCTCGTTGTTTTCATTCATGCGTGATTCGGGGGGGTAGAAAAGGTTTCGATCGCTCGTTTGATTCGATCGCTCGTTTGATCCGACGAGTGGTGCGAAAGCACTATGCCGACGCAACCACGTCGACGAGGCGCTCCAGGTCCGCGCTGTCATTGTAAGCATGAATGCCGGCCCGGATGCCGCCCCCGCGGCAACTGACGACACAGCCCTGCTCCAACGCCCGGTTGCGAACCGCCGCGGGATCTTTCCCAGGCACCCCAAACGTCACAATCCCCGAACGGTGCTGACGCTTGCCGGGCATCTGGGTCGGCAGACCGACCGCGCGCAACCGGTCATCCAGTTCGGTCGCCAAACCGAGCACCCGGTCGCCGATCGCGTTGGGTCCATGTGTCTGGCGAATCGCGTTGAACATCGCCACGCTGGCTCCCAATGCGGCCGCGGCGGACATGTTGGCCGACCCCGGCTCGAACCGTGCCGCCGTTCGCCGCAGATCCAGTTTCGGTTCCGCATAATTGAATGTGTTGCGGACACTGTTCCAACCGACGCTACAGCAACGCAGCCGGTCCAGATGACGCTTGCGAATCACCGCCACGCCAAACCCTTCCGGACCCAGCAACCATTTGTGACCATCGGCGGCCAGAAAATCGACGTCGGTCTTCTGTAGATCCAGATCAAACACCCCCAGCCCCTGGATCGCATCGAGGAACACCAAGACTCCCTCCGCGTGCGCCCGCTGGACGATCGATTCCAGATCGGCGCGAAAACCGCTGGCATACCCGACCCATGACAGAGAGATCATGCGCGTCGAATCATCGACGTGGTCAAACAAGTCATCCGGCTCGACACGTCCATCGCGGCGCGGCACGATCCGCACCTCGACGCCGCGGGAGGCCTGGTTTTGCCAGGGGTACAGATTGCTGGGGAATTCGCCCTCGGGAATCACGACCGAATCGCCGCTCTGCCAGGGAAACCCCTCGGCGACCAGATTGATCCCCGCCGAGGTGTTGGGGACAAAACAGACCTCGTCCGTCTCGGTGTGCAACAGCTCGGCGAACGCTTGACGCAGCGATTCCACCCGCCCCGCCCAAGTGGGCCAAACGGTATCTCCCTGGCGTTCGGCTTCGTCGGCATAGTTCCGCAGCGCTGCGGCGGCGGGCATCGAAAGCGGGCCGACGGCGGCATGGTCCAAATAGGCCCAATTTTCCGTGATCGGCATTTTTTTTCGCCACCAGCCCCATGGGTCGGAACGGAGTTGTGGGTCAGAAATCGGCTGAGAGGACGTGTTTGGCATGATTTTGGATCGTCGAATCGCCCTTCTAAACGGAATTTACCGAAAAATTGTCCCAATCCGGGGCCAGAGTGGCTCTCGGTAAACTAGCGATATCACGTAGGCTTGGGAAACATGTACTCGGGCAACTATACTGCGGCCCTTTCCCGGCCGCGATACGAGCGTTCCGTCTGGCCCTTCCCTCATTTCACATTCGTTCCGAGGTTCAATTGATGCCCAAGGCACTCTGTCTTTTTAGCCTTGTCGCGTCGATCTTGGTCGTCAGCCTGTTCATTTTAGACGCCGTTGCCTTACTGTCTGGCCAAACCAGCTTGGCGATTTTGGGTGGTGCGAGTCTGATGATGGACCTCACCTTTGCGATCTTGGGCGGCGTTCTGATCTACTTGAGCTGGTCGACGTATCGCGAACAGCGATAGCGTTTCGATTCGATCTTGCGTCGGCCGCCGACCCGGTGGGATGCTTGCACGATCGCTGAGGATCCCCCTGGTGCTCTTTCAACGCGTCGTTTTCGCGTCGCGGAAAATCGTCAAGGGATTCGGCCGGTATGGTCAGCGTGGCAGGCAAAACGTTTCCATCTCTGTGAGTCCGATCCGCCGTGACGCAAATCGATCGTTACATTCTGGGGCTGTTCTTCCGGACGTTTCTGGTCTGTTTCGCCTCGCTGTCTGGAATCTTTGTCGTTTTCCATGCTTTCCAGAACATGAACGACTTGGCGGAACTGGCCGAATCACGCGGCGTCGGGATCTCCCGCGTCATGTGGTATTACTACGGCCCCTACATGCTGCTGCTGTTCGACTGGACGGGTGCGATCATCGCCTTGATGTCGCTGTTGTTCGTGGTCGGATGGCTGCGCCGAACCGGCGAATTGACCGCGACGCTGGCCGCCGGCGTGTCGCACGGACGGATTTTCCGCGCGATGGTTTGCGCCGCCCTGGCCATCGTGTTGGTTCAACTGGCCAGCCGCGAACTGCTGTTGCCCACGATGCGCGATGCGTTGTCGATGAAAAGCAAAGATCTCTCCGGCGACGCCCCCCAGCCGATCTTGCCCAGCTATGACAAGATCAGCGGGATCTTGCTCGAAGGTCACTCGATCCGCCCGCGCAGCAAAGAAATCCATCAGCCCAATTTTCGCCTCGATGTCGAATACGCGGGCTTTGGTGAAGCCATCGTCTCGGCCTCGGCGCGCTGGTTGCCGGCCGACGAAAACCACGATGAAGGCTACTTGATGCAAGACGTCTTCAACCCACCGGCGATCGACTCCATCGCTTCGGCGCGACGTGACGGGCGTCTGGTTCTGATGACGGCCCACGACCAACCCTGGCTCGCGCCGGGGCAATGCTTTGTGGTCACACCGGTCAATGCAGAAATCCTGCAGACCGATCAGTCCTCCACCCGGCTGTGCAGCAGCCTGCAGCTGCTGGAACGCCTGCGCAATCCTGCGGTTCACAACTCGATGGCGACGCGTGTGCTGTTGCACGAGCGGATCATGAGGGTGCCACTGGACTTTTCGCTGTTCCTGCTCGGGTTGCCATTGGTGGTCAATCGTCGCGGCCGCAACCTGTTCATGATGATCGGCGCGGCCATCGGCACGGTGATGCTGTTTTTCGCGCTCAAGACCGCCGGCAGCGCGATGGGCGGCGGGGGCTACCTGCTCTCACCCGCGGTCGCCGCGTGGATGCCCTTTCTGGTGCTCGGACCGATCGCCTATGTCAGACTTCGCGAAGTTGAAACGGTATGACGCCGCAACAGGTTTCGGTCATCATCCCGGCGCTCAATGAAGCCGCACGGATCGAAGCGGCAATCGAATCGGCCTGGAACAACGATGCGGGCGAAGTCATCGTTTGCGACGGCGGCAGCAGCGATTCAACCCCCCAGCTTTCGCGGGCCCGACGGGCGACCGTCGTCACCGCCGCACGCGGCCGAGGCAACCAACTCGGTGCCGGGGCCCAAGCCGCCACGGGATGCGTGCTGCTGTTCCTGCACGCCGACAATCGATTGAGCGACGGCTGTTTGTATGCGATGTGCCAGCGCATTGATGCGTCCGCCCAACCACAACAGTGTTGGGGGGGATTCAAGCAGCGAATTGAGGAGCCCAGAGTCCTGTTCAGGTTGCTGGAGTGGGGCAATGCCATCCGCATCCGATGGCGCGGCGTACCATTTGGAGATCAAGCGGTGTTTGTCACCCGAACGCTGTATGACCGCGTGGGAGGATTCCCGTCCGTTGCGTTGATGGAAGACGTTCTGCTGTCGCGCGCACTGCGCAGACATTCTTGGCCGATGCTGGTCGATGCCCTCGTTCACATCGACGCGCGGCGCTGGACAAAACGCGGCGTTTTGAGACAGACCGCTCGAAACTGGGGCATTCAACTCGCTCATTGCTTGGGGGTGTCCGAGAGCCATCTTGAAAAATGGTATCGATGATTCGCGGCGTTTTTGGTCTTTCCAGCTCGAATTCTCGTTCGAATCCGACGCGGGACCTTGCGGCCGGCTGCACTGAATTTAGAATCGATTGTCCGTCTGAGGGCGCGCGATTGACGCAGTGAGTGTTTGATCGGGACAAACACGCAATCACGTTTTGCCGCTCGGATGACCCCTCGAGGTTATCGTTTTGCTTACTGAAGCCACCGTTGAAGAGATGTTCCGCAAGTTGATTAGCGACCCCCAACGTGGGGAAAACGTTTTTGATGAAGCAGAAGATCTCCTGGACGAAGAACTCCGGCCGGAGAGCCCGTTGCGGCACCGATTGAGCCAGGAGTTAGAGGAATTGCGAGAGTTGGCCGAGAAAGCTTGATCACCTCTCCGAAAAATCGCGGCCACCGATGCCGCATCAAACAAAGAAAGCCGCGACGGAATGATTCCGCCGCGGCTTTCATTTTGTAAGACCGATGGCTGAGCCCGCCTAGCGGTTCAGCGTGATCCCGAAGGTGCCGCCGACCATCAAGTAGTCTTGGTCGTTGTCACCGCCTCGCAGGATCGAATTGTCGATGTCACCGCCCCGCCACAGACCGCGGGCAACATCGATCAGCTGGAACCCGGCTCGCACCGTGATCGCACGGGACAGTTGGTAGCCCAGTTCGCCGCGGACATCGAACCCGAGGAAGAACTCTTCGTTGCGGGTGTAGTCGCGGTCGGTTTCCTCATACAGGATCCGAGAGATTTCGTCGCCTTCTTCGATCGTGTCGGTGCCGTCGTACACGACCGCTTCGGTGTGTCGGTTGTTGTAGCTGCTTTGGAAGTTCGCCCCCGAGAAGACTTTGAAGTCGGTCGCGAAGGTGAATCGATCAAAGAACTTGAAGTATCGGAATCCGATCTGTCCGGTGATCGCTTCGTTCTCGGTGAATGCCTGATCGGTCGTCATCAACTCCGACGCGGCACCGTAGGTGGTGACCAAGTTCGGACGTCCGGCGAGCCCGTCTGCGATCTGATCCGGATCGTTCGAACTGATGAAGTTCTGACGGACGTTGGTGTCTTCGATTCGGAACCAACGGAATCCGACCATCGGCTCCAGCATCCCACCGTAATGATAGGGTTCCAACCGCCACGTCTTGCTCAGTTCGTAGCTGTCGAAATCGATCACGTTTTCGCTTCGCTTCTCATCGACGAATCGATAATTGAATCCGCGATTGTTGCTGATCCCGGGAATCGCTTCGAATCCGAACGGGGGTGCCGCGTTGGTCGCTTCGCCGTCGAGCTCGTCTTCGTTGAAGCGATTGCCGCGTTCCTTGCGGACGCTGAAGAACTGACCGACGTCGTTGTCGACCCAGCTGAATAACCAGCCCTTGTCGGCATCGGGCAACATGAACCCGACCTCGTAACGGTGGCCCCAGCCACTGTCCAGTCCGGACTCAAGTCCCTGGGCATTGTTTTCCAGTTCAGGCCGCGAACCGTACAGGTTCAAGCGGTCGTAGGTGGCGAACCAACCCGTATTGGCTCGCTTCTTTGGCTTCATGTCCGCCAAGTCCATGTCGTAGATCGGCTCGAACCAACGGAAGTCGGGATCGAACTGAAGCGGATCCGCCACGGGGACGTGCTCCTGAGCCTGGGCCGAAGCCATACCACAGAGCAGTACAAGGGATCCAAAAATTCTAGCCGTCAGCTTCCGTACCGACATCGCTGTTCCACCGTCTATTAGAAGTCGTCCGTAGTGGCCGCCGGAACCTGCCTGCAGATTCCATCCGCGGCCCGCGTTGGGGTGCATTGACCGATTTTCTTTTGTCTCTTGACACAAAGATTCGGTCGTGACGGTCTTATCGGACAGGTGGAACGCCAGGGCTTAGTCCGATTATCGCGAGAAGTCGCAAAAGTCCGAGAATCTTGAATACCGGTACACCTTCACAGGCTCACTTTTTCCCCATCGCTCGTTTGCTAGCGAAAAAATCGGTCAAGATTTGACCGCAGCGCTCCGCCTGGACACCGGCGATGACTTCGGCCTGATGATTCAGCCGATCGTCGCTGAGCAGCTGAAACAGGCTGGTCACCGCGCCGGCCTTGCCGTCGCTGGCACCAAAGACCACCCGGGGGACCCGGGCCTGGAGGATCGCCCCGGCACACATCGGGCACGGTTCCAGGGTCACGTACAGTGTCGTGTTCTCCAACCGCCAATCGCCGATCGCCGCGGCCGCTTGCGTGATCGCAATCATCTCCGCATGCGCCGTGGGATCCTTCAGCATTTGCCGCTGGTTGGACGCCGCACCGATGATCTGGTGGTCACGGATGACGATCGCCCCGACCGGCACCTCGTCGAGTTCGACGGCCTGATAGGCCAGCTCAAGGGCGCGGCCCATGAAGTGCTCGTCGACCTGCTGTTGTGGAATCACCGGCGAACCTACTTTGCCACTGCGATTTCAGAAGCGTGCAGCCGCCGCAATTGGACGTTGCGGATTTGCGAATCACATTCAAAGTTGGCAATCCCCATCGGCGTGCAGGGATCCATCTCAAAACGGATGTCAAACTCGTGGTCCGCGCGCGGGTGGCTGAACAATTCCTTGCCGTCGACCCAGACCGTGATTTTGGTCGTCTCCACACGCAGCCGGGCGCTGTACCACTTTTTGTCGTCATAACTCATGAACATCGTCGTCTCGTTGTCGCTGGCGTCGCGGCCGTCGATGCTGCTGATCCCGGTGATCCCGCCCCCCCATCCGCCCATCACCAGGCTGATGTATTGGTCGGCCACCGGAACGGTGAAGGCGCACAGAAAGTCATAGCCCGAATTGCGTCGACATTCCCAGCGAACTTCATAGTTGTCGCGCGGCAGCGGCTGGGCGCTGTCGGATGCCGGCTCGTTCGCTCCGGTCTTGGCCGCATCACCCTCAAACGGCCCCGTCCAAACCACGCCGGTCAACGGGTCGCCGTGTTCCAACTTGATCACATCGTCTTTGATGATCACGTCGCCTTCCCCTCCGAACTGACAGGCTTTCCAGTGGCCGGTCAGCGAGATCCAGGGCGTCTTTTCGGATTTGTCCGCCGAGTTTTCGGCCGCCGTCGGGTTTTGTGCGGCAGAGTCTTTTGCGGAGGAGTTTTCGGAGACCTCGCCGCCGACAGCCTGGTCAGATTCCTGACCCGCCGTTTCGGCTTGCGCGGCTGGGGCATGCTCTGCTGGAGCTTGCTCTGCTGGGGCATGCTCTGCTGGAGCTTGCTGAGCTGTGGCTTGCCGGGCAGGCGTCACGGTTGCTACAACCGCCGCAGCGACCAGGGCGGCAAACAGCATCCGGCTGCGGGTGGTGGTTCGATGGAGACGCTGCACGTTGGTGTCCTCTTGCCTAAAGATCAATAAGCTTCACGATTCAGTTTCTGTTCGATCAGACGACATCCGGCCCCACCTCGGCGGGCCGACAAACCGACCAATCCAATGCGTCCAATCACCGGCATCACCATACTCGGCTTTCGCCTTGGCGTCATCGCTCTGGCCCTCTATTGGATCGCACTTTTTCTGGGAACACACTGGCCGGCGGGGATCGATGTCGGCCCCCAATTGAACGACAAGGTGAAACACTTCTCCGGCTACTTCGGCCTGGCGATCCTGTGCTGCTACGTCACCCAGTCTCCCGGCAACGACCGCCGCCGGTCGGCGCGGCGTTTTCTGGGCGTGATCATCGTGTTGACCGTCTACGCCAGCCTCGACGAACTGACGCAAGCGTTCTCGCCGGGCCGGCACCCCGACGTTCTCGATGCGCTGGCCGATGTGCTGGGAATCCTGACCGCCGTCGGCCTTTACAATGCCGCCCGTCAAATCGTCCGTCGATTTTCGTCGCCGCCGGTGTCCACCGAAGCCACCGAGTCGTGAAGCTGCGAGTCGTGAGCCGCAGAACAACGACAGGGCTGCAGTGACGCGACGTTACAGAGGGTACAAACCGGCAGCTCGGCGATCGGCATCCCGGCGGACATCGATTTCAAACCGTCCGCCTCTTGCTCCAGTGCCTCTTGCTCCAGTGCCTCTTGCTCCAGTGTCTCTTGCTCGGCGCATTTGAATTTCAACTTGGCGATGCGTTGACGCAACAAACGGGAATGCTTCTCCATCTCGGCCAGCTGCTTTTCCAACTTTTCAATTCGCCGTTCATCACTGACACGCAGGATGCGTTCGGTCAAGTCGAACAGGATCAACACCCGCAACGCCTTGATCGCCGTGCCCCGCAAACGATACGCGCGAGCCAGATTCGACAGCTGTTGAATCCGCATCAAATCGGCCAGACGAGTCGCCTTGGCCAAACTCAAGGTTCGCAAGAACGAGACCAGCGGCAGCAGGATGATCGCCAAATCGATCCAGTGCTCTTTGCAATACTCCAACTTCTTTTCGGCGATCGACACCATCAAAATGAATTCGGCGGCGAACGCGAACCAGATCACCCCCGTCCCGCCGTGCAGCAGAATCCGCAGCCAACGGTAGGCGGCGACCTGATCCTTGAGGAAGAATTCGATGATCAAAATCGGCATGATCAGCAGCGCGATCACCATCATCGGAACGCTGAAGTGACGTTCCAATTGGCGCTGCAACCGGCGGCCGCCACGCCGCCATCCCAACCCGGGCAACCAAATCCGTCCATGCATCTCGGGGCTGCGGGCACACATGCGAAGCGCCGGACAGATGCAAAACAACGCGCTGTGCAGATGATGTCGCAAGTGCTGGCGATTCCATGGACGGGTCACCCAGTGCACGATCGCTTCGCCGACCACAACGCACCAAATCCCCAGCATCACCAGCAACACCGCGCCCTCCAATCCGTACGGCGTCACGACCGCCATATCGGCCGCCTCCAAACTCTCGGCGTCGATCACTTGCTCGGCACGTTCTTGCAGCCCCGGCAAATCGACCCAGATCACCACCAAGACCGCCAGACAGACCAAATAGATCATCGCCAGCGAGAACATCAGCACTTCGTTTCGCCCGGCAAACCACCGCAACCACACCTTGGTGTCGAAACGCTTTTTCATCTCGAACTCCTGATGGCTTGGACGACGCGTACGATCAAACGGGGGTCCATCGGGGGTCAATCCGCAACCCGAGACCCGCCCCCCGATGAGAGGATTTTAGCAGACGGATCGGAAGAGTGGTGTTGCCCGTTAGGCCGCAGACGGAGACGACTGGGGCGCCCGTCGCGGGGCCCACCGACGGAAATCGTCACCATCAGCCCCTCCGCATTTTGATGGTCGACGGGGTACACTCTGCACATGAACGCTGAAAACCAGTCACCCGATCCGTCGTCCCCGGTCACCTCCCAGTCGCCCTGCGTCGACCTGTGCGCGATCGACGCATCGGAAACCTGTCTGGGCTGTTTCCGCACCCTGGATGAAATTGCCCGCTGGTCCCTGATGACCGAAGATCAAAAGCGAGCCACCAATCGACGCTGCCGTGAACGCCGCACCTCAAAAAGCGGAACGGAGTAATGAAGGCGCGGCCGAGACAGGAGACACGAAAATGGATGACAAGAAAATCGGCAACAACGACTGAAGAATCCGGAATCAGATCAACAAAATATTCTTGTCACCCATTTTCTCGTCTGACTTTTTCCGGTTCTTCCGCGAATTTAGTGGCTGCTCTCGGTTACTCGGGGAAGGTTTTTTGAGGGATGACTGCGATGTCCGATGGTTCTGTTCGGTCTGATGGCGAAGCCAGCTGTAGCGGAGACGGGCTCTGCGGAGGAGCAACCCGCCTAGGAATCACCTGGTCTGCGATGCGGCGAAGGTGCTTCGTGCCCTCCACCGGCCCGCGTCGCCGGAGGGGCGTTTGAACCGAGCGGTTGTCGTCCAACACCCATTCGGACATCGCAGCAATGCCTCAAAAAACCTGGGTCCTGAGTGATTAGCCACTAAAATCCACGAAGAACCCTTTTTCCCCGCCCCCGATTTTACTGCCTCCTATTTTTCTGCCTTTTCCCCATCCTTCGGCTTCCCATCCCCCGGCTTCCCTGCCCCTGCCTTGATCACCAGCTTAGGCGGCAGCTCTTTGCCTTCGGGGATGAACTTCATCGAAATCGAATTGACGCAGTGCCGCGTGTTCTTTTCGGTCAGTCGTTCGCCTTTAAAAACGTGTCCGAGGTGACCGCCGCAATTGGCGCACAAGATTTCGGTTCGGTAACCATCGGCATCGGTTTCGCGCCGCACCGCGCCTTTGATTTCGTCGTCAAAACTCGGCCAGCCGCAATGGCTTTCGAACTTGTCGGCGCTACGGTACAGCTGGGCGTTGCACTGGCGACAAATGTACGTGCCGGGGTCCTTCGTCATCGTGTAACCGCCCGGTCCCGGCGGCTCGGTGCCCTTGTTCAAGATCACGTAGGCGGCATTTCGATCGAGCGCGTTGTACTCCTCGACGAAATCCAACTTCTGCTTCGGCGCCGGTTTATCGTTTGGCTCTGTCACGTCTTGTTTTTCCGATTCGGGGGCTTTCTCGCTGGACGCTTTTTCTGGCGACGGTTCGTTCGCGGATTTGTCTGACGACTCGACCGTGGACTCCGCCGGTGACGACTCACCGACCAAGACCACCGGTTCGGATGGCTCGGTGGCGACTTGTTGGGATGCTAACGGTGTGTCAACGCAACCACACACAAACACCAACAGCCCGGCACCAAACAGCCCGGCACCGCCGGCCGCAGCCATGCCCGTTGATCCGTCGCAACGACCGCGATTCTTCATATTTTTATTCACCGAACAACGTCTCCTTCATGACTCGCCAAAAGTAAAGCATCACTCCCATGATACCCGTCAGGGCCACAAACAGCCAAAGCATAAATGGCCCCAAGATCGCCAGATTGCCCAGGAACCACCCGTTGACCAGTCGATCCCACCCGAAAACCGACAGCAGCGTTCCGGCACACAGGTACGGACCGAACGGGATTTCCGAGTTGCGAGTGATGATGAAATAGACCAGAACAATGGCGATCGCGGCAATCGGGGCCAGGAAGAACGACATCACGGCGCCCTGCCAGCCGATGAACGCGCCGATCATCGCCATCAGCGTGACGTCGCCAAACCCCATCGCTTCGCGACGCATCGCCAGGCTTCCGACGATCCGGATCGCCCAAACCACGCCGCCACCGACGCCCAACCCGATCAACGCCGTCAGCAACCCGATCCAGGCGTCTCCCCCGATGCCGAAGACGATTCGAACGCCCACCGCGCCGATCAACCACATCGCCAACAGGGCTTTCCAGGGGTTGTAGGGCTTGTTGCGGACCAGCGACGCAAAGAAGTATTCGAACGCTTTGAGCGGACCGCGACGCAGTATCACGCGGCGATTGGACAACGCAAAACACCACATCGTCCAAATCCCGACGCCCGTCCACCAGCCCGTCGGACCGATCCACTTCGGATCCTCCGCCGGCGCCGGCAAATAAAACGCAATCGGAACCAACACGCCGTTCAAATCCAGCGCCGGCAGAAAGGACTCGGTCGCCGTCACGCAAGCCACCAGCAACGCGATCAACGTGCCCGGAATCGTGATCTCGTCGGGAATCGTCTGCTCATCAAAATCGATAAACGTCGCCGCGACCATCAACGAAATCATGATCAGGTGGGACACAAAGACGATCGTCATCCAAGGCTGAACCCCGGCGATCACCACCGGCACGCGATCCGCCGGCGGCAGCAACATCCCCGTCTGGGTGACGAACCAGTAATACAGCGGGATCCCGATCGCCATCGACAATTCGATCAACATCGGCCGGATCCAAAATCCGCTGCCGTGGATCGGTGCTTCGCGACGCAATCCGAACCAACCGATGATCGGTATTCGGTCCGACGGCTTGCGGGGCGGAGCCGTTTCAGCAGCCGGCACCCAAGGCCCGATCAAACGGGCGTCCCAGGCCAATCGATAAATCGCCCAGTTGGCAAGCACACCGATCGCGATCCCCGACATGGCAAGCAACACCAATCGCAGTTCGATCGGTAGCGTTATCCAAAATGCGATCAAAGAATCAGTCTCGTGGTGGTGTCCGTTGATCCGGGGCACGACGTGTTCGCCGCCGAGGACCGATGGTCTACATTGTTCAACGGATCCGCCCCCGGGTGAACCCCAGTAACCGCAGTGAACCCCAGTCACCACTTCCTTACCTCTCGTCCGTTCCATGACCGCCCCTGAAACCCTCCGCTTCGAAGACCATCGCCTGATCCTGATCGACCAGACCAAGCTGCCCGGGGAACTGGCCGAGCTGGTCTGCACGACCGTCCGACAAACCCACGACGCGATCCAACGCCTGGTCGTGCGCGGTGCCCCCGCGATCGGCATCGCCGCCGCCTACGGAGTCTGTCTGGCCGCCAGTGATTCGGCCGCCAGTGAATCGTCCGATGATTCCCCAGCGGACGAACGATCTCGGTACATCGACGCGATCGACTACTTGGCGACCAGCCGCCCGACCGCGGTCAATCTGTTCTGGGCCCTCGACCGGATGCGCCACGTCGTCGAATCCACGCCCGTGGAAAAACTCAACGACGCGTTGGTCGCCGAAGCGAAACGGATTCACGACGAAGACCGCGAAATGTGCCACGCGATCGGACGCAATGGGGCTCCGCTGCTGTCCGAAATCGACACGGTGCTGACCCACTGCAACGCCGGCGGACTGGCCACGTCGACCTGGGGGACGGCGCTGGCGCCGATCTATCACTTGCACCAAACCGGAAACGCCCCCAAAGTCATCGCCGACGAAACGCGTCCGCTGCTGCAAGGCGGACGGCTGACCGCTTGGGAACTCTCCCAAGCCGGCGTCGACGTCACCGTGATCACCGACTCGATGTCGGGGTCCTTGATGCGACAAGGCGTGATTCAAGCCGTCATCGTCGGCGCCGATCGGATCACCGCACGAGGCGACGTGGCCAACAAGATCGGAACCTATCCCGTCGCCGTGTTGGCCCGACATCACGGCATACCGTTCTACGTCGCCGCCCCGACCAACACGTTCGATTTAGAACTCGACTCCGGTGACGACATCCCGATCGAGCAGCGGGGCCGCGATGAAGTCGCCGCCCCGCACGGGGTCGGCATCGTTCCCGACGCCGCCAACGTGCTCAACCCGGCCTTCGACGTCACCCCCGCCGAACTGGTCACCGCGATCATCACCCAGCGCGGCGTGATCCATCAACCGACCGCCGAAGCGATCGCAAGACATTTCAATAGCTAGTGCTTTGTCAGCTTTCAATTTTCGAGCCTGCGTTTGTCGAGCGGAAAAGGGGTCAGGTACCAAAAACCAAATGGCCCGCAGGGTGCTTCGCATTTTTGGTACCTGACCCCTTTTCCGCGGTACCCTAAGAATAAAAGTTGACGAAGCACTCGAGCATCGCCCGCTATTCCGGCACCGTCACGGATTCGCCGCCGGCTCGCGTGGAGAGGTTCCGCCAGAGTTCCAGATTGATCGAATCGGTGATGAACCGCACCGAGCCATCCATCATCGTGACGTTCACGCCGCCCTGGTGGTAACTGCGGCTGGTCACGGCCGCCTGAGTCAGCGCGGTCGTGTCCTTGCCTTCGCGAATGTTCGTGAAATCGACATCGAACTCACGTCCGCTGACCTCGCAGATCACTTTGCGGTTGGGCGAGAACGTCGTGGTGAATCCCGATTGGTGCACGCGTCCGTCGACCCATTCGGTGTGGCCGGTGTCGGTTTTCAAGCTGCCGCCCAAGGAGCAGATCTCCGCCGGCTCCCGTGGCGTCGGGATCGTTCCGTCGATTTCCACGTCACGATAATAGGCCGTTCTGGCTTTGACTTCGCCGAACCCGAGCGTGTTACTGAGCCCATCCAACACATCGCGGAATCGCGACACACGGCCGGCGACAAAGGATCCGGGACCGGTTTCATTTGTGTTGGGATTCAGCACAAACCAGGGCCCGGCGTTGTAGCCGTAGCTGAGCGGATAGTGATACGGATTGCCGTCGTCGTCGTTGCGTTCAAAGTCGTTGACGTCGCTGGGGCACAAGTAAACCGGCACGCGAAAACTGGACACCTTGATCGATTCGCCGTCCACCGTGATCCGGGCTGCCCCGTAACCGGCACTGAAATCGATCGCCGACGCCAACGCGACGTTTTCGACGTACGGCAAAATCCTCGCTTGAGTCGACCAGCCGTCGCCGGTCATCGCCGGGCGGGTCCAGGCCGGGGGCAGACGCTTGGTGGCCGATTCGTAATTGTGAACCGCCAAAATCATCTGCTTCATGTTGTTGGTGCAACTCATCCGCCGCGCCGCTTCGCGAGCCGCTTGGACGGCCGGTAACAACAACCCGACCAAAATACCGATGATCGCGATCACGACCAGCAACTCGACCAAGGTGAAGGCGCTTCGTCGCGGCGGCGTCGCAGTCGGCATGGAACGGAACTCGGTAGGCATGATGGAGGATCTCCTCGGATCGGGTCCGCCCCTGGCGGGGACGGTCCGGTGGTGCGGGTGATTGGAGGGGCTGTCGGATCGAATGCAGACCTAACGCTAATGAGAATTGTTCTCGACAAGTATTCTGCGAAGGCCGAATCTTTTTTACAAGAGGTGCAGCGAAAAAAGATTTGGATCGGAGAATCGCGGCGTTTTCCGGCTCGAAGAGCCCCGTCAGCGAAGTTTCCGGGAAAATTCGCCCCCTCAATCTGTCCCAACCCCCCGCACCACTCGAAGGACTTTCGGTCGGCCTGGGCAGTGCGATCGGCACGACGAAAGTCAACCTCCCGCGGGACGTCAATTCGTTTGCTGCAGCGCTTGGCAACCGATTGAGCCTCTCTCCCTCTGGGAGAGACGGCGTTTGCGCAGCAAGCAAACGCCAGAGAGCGCCGGCGCTGCCATCGTCTTCGCGACACACGGAAAATAAATGGGATAGGCTTCCAGGCTCGTCGATGCTGAAATGACAGGCTGGAAGCCTATCCCACTCGCTAGTTCCGTCACTTATCCAATTGACGTCTCTCGCCAAGAGCGCGACTTCAAAACAGCACGACCAGCGGCGCCAGATCGCGGTCAAAATCACGCTTGGCCATGGCCAGTGTGACGAGCAGCGGAACCGCCACCAGAGCCAGCCGAATCGCCCCCACGATCCAAGGCCGCCTGTGCCTCAGCGGCGCCCATTCGGTCGCCCAGCACAACAGCGGCGCAACGCCGATCGCCAGGGCGCGTCCGCCGGACACGCGTCCAAAAAAGTGGCCGATGAACAGAACGCCAAACAAGCTGATCACGCCGACGCCGATCAGAACGGTTGGCGGCACCACATCCCGCGCGGCGTCCTTCGCTCGTCGCCGCCTGCTGATCGCCCAGACCACGAGCGTGGCGCCCAACAACGCAGCGACCATCGGCATCGCCGCCTCGCCGCCTTTTAAATACCCCGCCATCATCACCGTCGCGGCGGCACACTGAAGTGCCAAACAGAGGCTCAACGGGATCGAGACCCCGGGGCTTCGTCTGGCCAACGCAAGCAACCGTCCCCAACAGGTGGCCAACAACACCCAGCAGACACCGATCGACAGCGCGGCTTGCCAGACGGACCATTCCTCGGGATCGCTCAAGTAGACCGAACCGTGCAGCAAAATCCGCGGCGCCAGCAACACCAGGCTGATCCGAAGCAGCCAAGCAATTCGAGAGGCGAAACGCGGCACCGCGGCGATCGACTCGATCAACACAGCCGCGGGGATGACGATCCATAACAAGCGGTCCAGGCCGCTGGCCGGCGGCATCGCCACATGCAGCGATTCGACCCACAGTCCCACCGTCAAGCCGACGGTGATCGCGATCCCACAGGTCGCGTTGCGCCACGCGGCCGTCGGTGACTTTCGCGGCCCCAACAACGCCAAGACGATCAGGGCGCTGGCGACCGCGGCAGCCACGGTCGCCTGGACATACAACAGCGGATCGGGCATGCGTTATTCGCGCACGCCTTCGCAATCAATCATGATCAACGCGGCGTCGCCGATCGGGCCGATGGCTCGCTTGTCGAACCCGTAATCGCTTCGTTTGAGTTCAAGCTCGGTGGAGAATGCGACGCGTTTGACCTTCTTGAAATCGTGTTCCTTGCCGCCCATCAAGACCAGCGTGATCGAGTTGGTCGTGCCGTGCATCGTGAAGTCTCCGGTGACTTCGTAACCGCCATCGATCGCCTTGACGCTGGTGCTGCGGAACTCGATCGTGGGAAATTGCTTGGTGTCAAAGTAGTCAGGCTGGCGCAGGTGTTCATCGCGGGCCTTGTTGGCCGTGTCGACGCTATCGGTTTTGATGGTCAACGAAAACGTCGACTTCGAAGGATCTTCGCGGTCCAGCGAAAACGTGCCGGAGACCTCATTGAATCGGCCATGGATCCAACTGATGTCCAGATGCCGAGCCTTGAAACTGACCGAGGAGTGCACCCCGTCATAGTCGTAGACGTCGGCTGCCGAAACCGACGAACCGCCGGCAGCGAACAGCGTGCCCAACAGGAGAGTCAAAACCAAACTCGTAAAGTGATGTCGCATCAATCATTCTTTGAAACAGGAATCGAACTCGGTCGACGAGCCACACGCGCAACTCGCGCCAGATCGGAACTGTATACCAAAACCAAAGTCGCACCGGGGCTGACAGGCAGGTTCTCGCAGCCACCGCCGATCCCGCATCGGAATCGACACAACGCAAGTCACCCTCCCTGGCCAGGTCGTGCAGCTTTAAACGTCACCCTCCTGGCAGGAGGGTCGAGCGAAGCGAGGGGAGGTCGATCCGTGAATCGCGGCGTTCACTTCACTCTTCCGGGGCACCCCCAAGCAACCCCTCTCCTCGCTGCGTTCGCCCCCGATGGGGCGAGAGCAACCAAAACCCTGTCCGATCAACGACTAAAAACTGCGTGGCCCTCCCACGGGGGCGTCGATTGCACTGCTGTAGGATTTGGCAACCGATTTGGATTCTCTCCCTCTGGGAGAGACGGCGTTTGCGCAGCAAGCAAACGCCAGAGAGGGCCGGCGGCTCGCGAAAGTCTTGACGACGTCCGCTACGATCAACTCCGCCACTTGAACAATCGACGTCCCGAAGGAGGGTGACTGGACGTCTCAGGACTGAGGTCGCTCCCCTTGGCTGCGGGGCATACAGGGTGAGAAGAAAAAAAATCTGTCAAGTTGACAGAATGTCGCAACTGGTCGGTGAGTTCGTTATAGTTACTGCAGGGGGCGTGTAGGCGCGGGGTCGCTCGGCGGCGGGTGGATCGCGATTTCGACCGCATCTTTTTTTGAAGTACTTATCTAATCTGCGAGAGGCTTGAAATGAACGAAGTGAAAGTGGCTCAGGATTTCATGCGTCGCAAATTGGTGACGCTTTCCCCACACACCAAGGTGCTCGACGGAGTCGCGAGGTTGTTGCGTGACAACATTTCCGGCGCGCCGGTGGTGGACGATCAGAACCAATACGTCGGCGTGTTCAGCGAAAAGGCCTGCATGAAGGCGCTCAGCGGTTCGGTGGCCGCCGCGATCGAACTAGGAATCAGCGCGCCCAAGGTCCGCGAGTTCATGAAACGAGATTTGATCACGCTTTCACAAGATGACGACGTCTTTCGGTCGATCGATCACATTCTCAGCAAACGCATTTCCGGTGCCCCGGTCGTCGACGCCAATGGGAATTTCTTGGGGATCTTTTCCGAGAAAACGGCGATGCGAGTGCTGGTCGCCGCGCTCTACGATCAAGTGCCCGGCACCAACGTCGGTTCGTACATGAACCTGGACCGCAATCGCATCATCGACGAGAACGATTGCCTGCACGACGTCGCCAGGAAGTTTGAAGAAACGCCGTATCGTCGACTGCCGATCCTACACGGTGAAAAGCTGGCCGGTCAGGTCAGCCGACGCGACGTCTTGCGCGCCCAACATCGCATCGCCTTGGAAGTCGCCGATCGCGTCCGCCGCAACGGTGCGTCGGAGTCGATCAGCGAGTCGGCGAAGGACCGCGAAGTCGGCGAGTTTGCCGATACCACGGCGCTCACGTTGGGCCCCAACGCAGACATCCTGCAAATCGCCCAGCTGTTCTTGAACTCG
Organism: Stieleria neptunia; assembly: GCF_007754155.1. Lineage (NCBI taxonomy): Bacteria > Pseudomonadati > Planctomycetota > Planctomycetia > Pirellulales > Pirellulaceae > Stieleria > Stieleria neptunia. The sequence goes on from NZ_CP037423.1 coordinate 4,872,465, forward strand.
CCCTATCGACGGGTTCCGATCGTCAGCGGCGGCACGCTGGTCGGCCAGATCAGCCGACGCGACTTGCTGGAAGCCGCCGCCGATCTGTTGCGCCCCGACCCCGCCCGACACCAAGCGAGCCCGCTGTACTTGAGCCCCCTGGCCGACTCGCTCCCGCCATCGATGCGCTGAGGCGGGTGTTCGAGGCGATCGATCGGTCGACGCCACGCCGGACGTTTTTTGTTAGCGGAACGGCGCGAGCCGTCCGGTCGCGTTTCAAAACCACCGTGAAAGACCGGAGGGCTCGCGCCCTACCGCTAACAAAAACACCCCGCTGACGCGTCAAAGTAAGTGGCGTTGGGCGCGAGCCGTCCGGCGACGCCGCGGAGCGTCTAAAGCGAGCGTCTGAAGCCTGGACACCAACGGCTGCCGAATCGTGCTCCGGTCACTCGTCCAGCGAAGCGTGCCGCGAGAAGGTGACGAAGATCACGCGTTCAAGCTTGTGGGCGGTCAAGTCATCTTTGGAAATGAAGTCGGTCGCCCCCGCGCTGACACAGGCCTCGGCGACCTGTTCGTCGGAGAGTCCCGTCAGGACCACGATCGGCACCTCGCCGTGCTGGGCACGGAACTGCTCCACCGTCGCCACCCCCGCACTGTCGGGCAACGTCAGATCCAGGAAGACCAGGTCAACGTGATGCTCGGCTTGGATCTTGATCCCTTCGGACAAACTGGTTGCCTGATGAATCATCAAACTGTCGTTGGCCATCTTGAGCAATTCGACCGCCAACAACATGTCCGATTGGCTGTCTTCAACGATCAGCACGCTGAGCTGGTGTGAGGTCACGTTTTGCCCCAAGTCCTCCAACGCGCGCTCCAAATCCTGCTCCAACGCCAAACAACTCTGGTAGCGCTGACGCCGATCGTAGGCGACCATCTTGGAAAACACCTGGTGCAGATTGGGCGGCAAACTGTCGGCGGGCATGTCACGAAACCGCCGTTTGGCAACCAGATTTCGGTACTGTCGCGAGAACGTTTTACCGCGGACGCGGATTTTCCCGGTCAACAAGTAAAACCAAGTCGCGCCAAGGCTGTAGATGTCCGAGCGCAGATCGGCCTTGGAGAGCGACTTGGCCTGCTCGGGGGCCATGTACGGCAACGTTCCGGCGATCTGCGCTTTCCCCGTCAAATTGATCGACCGCGTCTCTTCTTCGTACGACCCGATTCGCATCGACGCCAGTCCCAAGTCGACCAGTTTGACTTGCCCCCCCCCGTTCAGAATGATGTTGCCCGGCTTGATGTCTCGGTGGACCAGTTCGCGGCAATGGGCGTGAGCCAGCGCGCGGACGATCTGCAAAACGAAGGCCGAGGATTGTCGCCAATCGATCGGCCCGCTGTCGGCGATCAGGGCGTTTAAATCCGGCCCCTGCATCAACTCCATCGCGATGTAGGGCATCCCGTGAATCGTGCCGACCTCATAGGCGGTGACGATGTTGGGGTGCGCCACCTGCTGCACCATCTTCATTTCACGATGGAACCGTTCACTCGTCCGCGCGTTGTGAAGCACTTTGATCGCGAAGACTTTTCCCGTTCCCGATTCGTGCGCACGAAACACGTGCGCCTCGCCGCCACAACCCAACAGTTGATCGATGACAAAATGCTCAATCTGATCACCGGGTTGCAGCAACGAAATGTGGTGGAACGAGTCTTCCGAATTCCACAGCGCCGCGTACTCCTCTTCGATCAATCGAATCTGACCGGAATCAAAGGCGCCGGTCGCTTCAAGTCGCTGCAGAGACAATTGAAGCTTGTCCGAGATGTTGCATGACGTCCGGGCCAGTCGATCCGACTGATTGCGGTGAATAGGGACGAAGGTCGAACGATTCGGATTCGGACCAATCATCACTGGCGATCCATGCATGAAATTCGAACAGTGCGATGCCCCGAAATCGCAGAAAAGCGGAGTAATGAGCGGCAAGGCCGTCTCGGACCTGAAACGGCCCGGAACGCTGCGATGTCACTCCTTGCTACACACGTTAGTATAGCAGTCCTTCTGCGGGATTGGTCGCTCGATACGTCCGATGACCACCGGCAAATCTCACCGAGACGGCCGCCCGAATCGGCGCACCTCGACCGAACCGCAATCAATAAAACACGACCGATTTAACACAATCCTGTCGTTCAACGCCCTGTTCTGGCCGTTTTTTTATCACTTTGACGTCACCGACGAGCGTCCAAACGATGGCTTCGTCGCCCCGCCATCGAGGCAATCCTACGCCAGGACACAAATCGATACATTGCGTTACGACATTTCATGTCGGGGTATCGCCGCAATTTCCGTGTTCACGACAGCTTCACCCTCAGCCTGACTGTGAACCCAACACTTGAGTGTCTCCATGACCATCCATCACGCGTTTCTGACGTTTCTGATTGCCGGAGTGATCACCGTTTTGTCGTCCCACCCCAATGTCGCACAGCCTCCCGCGACCCGCACCTCGCCGACCGTCGACACCTACCATGGAATCGACGTGGCGGACGACTATCGCTGGCTGGAAGACTGGAACGACGCGGAGGTGCAACGTTGGAGCGAAGATCAGAATGCGTACGCGCGGGAGTTCCTGGACGCTCTGCCGGGCGTCGATGCGATTCGCCGCCGCGTGACCGAGATCATGTCCGCACGACTTGATTCGTACGGCGGCGTCCGCTTTGCCGCCGGCCGCTACTTTGCGATGAAGAATCAGCCGCCCAAGGAGCAGCCGTTCTTGATCACCTTCGATTCACTCGATGACCTGAACCAGGCTCGCACGCTGTTTGACCCGAACCAGGTCGACAGCGAAGGCACCACCTCGGTCGACTGGTTCGAACCGTCCCCCGATGGATCACTCGTCGCGATCTCGTTGTCCAGCGGCGGCAGCGAAGTCGGGGACGTGTCGGTGTTCGATTCCACCAGCGGCGAACGCGTCTTCGAAATCGTCCCACGCGTGAACTCGGGGACGGCCGGTGGCGATTTGGCCTGGGCACCCGACGGCAAGGGGTTTTATTACACGCGGCACCCCCGTCCGGGCGAGCGTCCGGAGGTCGATCTGAATTTTTACCAACAACTTTATTACCACCAACTCGGAACCGACAGCGCCGAAGATCGATTCGAATTGGGAACGGACTTTCCACGCATCGCCGAGATCGAAGTCGAGGTTCACGCGGAAACGGGCAACGTGCTCTGCAACGTCCAGAACGGTGACGGCGGCGAGTTCGCGCATTACTTGCGACGATCCGACGGGACCTGGACGCAGTTCAGTCGTTTCGGGGACAAACTCGTCCAAGCCACCTTCGAACCCAGCGGCGATATTCTGGCGATCACGCGTGAGGCAGCCCCACGCGGCAAAATCGTTCGCATTTCAACGGTGACCTCCAAGGGTGCGTTGACTGAATCGCTGACCCAATCGCTGACCGAACCGTTGATCCCCGAGGGTGACGACACGATCGTGACCAGTTTCTATCGTGCACCTCCCAGCTTGGTGGCGACCGACAACCGGATCTACGTCACCTACCAACTCGGCGGCCCTTCGGAAATCCGCGTCTACGATCGTGACGGCAACACGTTGCCCAAGCCCACACAATTGCCGATCTCCAGTGTCGGCGGACTGGAGCCGCTGACCGGCGATGACATCCTGTTTTACAACAGCTCCTACGTCGATCCGACACTTTGGTTTCACTACGACGCATCGAGTGAAACGACGACTCAAACGCCACTCTCCAGCAAGTCCCCGGTCGACCTGAGCGACGTGCGTGTGACGCGCAAATTCGCCGTTTCAAAAGACGGAACCAAAGTGCCGGTCAATATCATGCGACCGGCGTCGGCCAACGGCCCAGGCCCGTGTGTACTGTACGGTTACGGCGGTTACGGCATCAATTTGACGCCGCGATTCAACGCCAGCAACAAGGTGCTTTTCGAACAGGGGGTCACTTATGTCGTCGCCAACCTGCGCGGCGGCGGTGAATATGGCGAAGCCTGGCATTTGGACGGCAACCTGACCAAAAAACAAAATGTTTTTGACGACTTCTACGCCGCGGCCCGCTACTTGATCGACAACGGATACACGACCTCGGACCAGCTGGCGATCATGGGCGGATCCAACGGTGGATTGTTGATGGGCGCCACCCTGACCCAGCATCCGGACCTGGCCCGGTGCGTGGTTTCCTCGGTCGGAATCTACGACATGCTGCGGGTCGAATTGTCGCCCAACGGATCGTTCAACATCCCCGAATTCGGCACGGTCAAAAACCCCGACCACTTCAACGCCATGCGGGCGTATTCGCCGTTTCACAACGTCAAAGACGGCACAGACTACCCGGCGGTTATTTTCTTCACCGGCGCCAACGACCCGCGTGTCGATCCGATGCAATCACGCAAAATGACGGCACGCTTGCAAGCGGCATCGACGTCGGGTCTGCCGGTGCTGTTGCGCACCAGTGCCAACGCCGGACACGGCGGCGATTCCGGTCTGTCCCAGAAGATCGAACAGGTGGTGGATACCTGCGCGTTTCTGTTTCATCACTTGGGTGTCAAGGTTCAACGGCCGCAGTGAGCAGATTCGGCCGATCGGTCGTGATGCTGTCCACCCCCCAACGACGCAGCGCCCCCATCACGGCGGCTTCGTTCACGGTCCAGGTCCAAACCGCCAGACCGCGTTGCTTCAGCTCGGCGACCAGCTCCGGCGAAAGGAGTTTGTAGTTCAAATCCAGGATCGTTGCGTTGCATTGTTTGGCGCGCGTCTGCAACCAATCGGCTTGCTGTGCCGGCGTGCCCTCAACGGATTTGCCGTACAGCCAAGCACAGGCCAGTTGCGGTTCCAATTCACGGATCTCGCGGACCACCTGTGGACTGAATGCGATCACCGCGACTTGATCGACCATGTCCAATTCGCGGACGTCGTCGATCACCTGTTGAGAGATCCCTTCCATCTTGATTTCAATCACGGGTTGGCAGCCGGTCCCGCGAAGCCGGCCCAGCGCCTCTTTCAGCGTCGGTACCTTTTCCCCGGCGAAACGCGCCGCTTTCCACGCCCCTGCATCGAGTTGACGCAGACGTTCAAGGCTGAGTTCGGTGACGCGTCCGGTTCCGTCGGTGGTGCGATCGACGGTCTTGTCGTGCATCAAGACGACCGTCCCGTCAGCGCAGCGATAGACATCGAATTCGCAGCCGCTGGCCCCCACCCGAATCGCCTCGTCGATCGCGGCCAAGGTGTTCTCCGGCGCGACAGCCGAATAACCGCGATGGGCAACCACTTCAGAGCGCACCACGGGCGCCGCGACATCGCCACCGTCCTCGGGCAACGGTCGCACCGAAACGTCATCAAAACGGGCGATGCATCCGCTCACGCCCAAGCCCACACAGCCGCGATCTCGGTCGACACAATAATGGCTGCTCAAGACCTGGTGCCCGTCCAAGTAGACTTCGACGAACGATTGGCGAACGATCGCTTTCAGCCGCCGGGGTCGATTCAATTCACAGGCCTGCGACGCCGCGGCGGTCTGGCGGACGCTCCACTGACGCGGGCTGGTCCGGACGGCAAACTCCACGCCGTTCTTTCGCGTCGCATCAAACCGAACCGGCACTTGCGACCACGGAGTCGCACCGTCTTCGGAGGCCCGCACCAACAGCGAAACCCAACGCGCGGGATCGCGGACTTTTAAAAACGTCAACGTCGCTTCGACTTCATAGTTCCTCCAACTCGGATCGCCGAACGTGATGTAGCTGTCCGAATCCATCGAGCGTGCCAGCAACGCCCCATCGGTCTGTTTCCAGTCGCCGGAAACCACCGACCAGCCCGGCGGCAGATTCCCCGCGCCGTCAAAACGCTCGATGGTAGCGGGGGCCTGTCTGTTGGCAGGGGCCTGTCTGTTGGCAGGGGCCTGTCTGATGTTGGGTTTCTGGGCGTGAACAGGCGACAACAGCGCCATCACGGCGCTAAACAAAAGGATCAACCGCAGTGGCATCGGGGCAACTCTCTGGTGGCAATGAATCAAAACGGTGGGTCTAAATCGTGCGCGGCGGCAAGGTGACCCATTTCAACCAGAAATCCCCAAGTGATCGCATCGCCCGAACGAAGGCGTTCAGATCGACGGGTTTGGTGATGTAGCAATTGGCATTTTCGCCATAGGCTTCCAGCACGTCGCGTTCATCATCGGAAGTCGTCAGCACGATCACGGGCAGAAACTGCAAGACGTGGTCGGCGCGAATCTCCTTGAGGACTTCGTGGCCATTTTTACGTGGCATGTTCAAGTCCAGCAAGACGACGTCGGGGCGTCCCACCTCGGAATACTTGCCTTCGCGTCGCAGATAAGCCAATGCTTCCACACCATCTTCAACATGATACAACCGTTCCGTCACACAACCTTCACGCAACGCCTCGATCGTCAGCATCGCATCGCTGGGGCTGTCTTCGACCAGCAACACTTCAATGTTACGTTTCGCATCGAGAAAGTCGTCTCGCTGAGTCATGATTCAAGCCGGCAAAAGAGTGAAAAAGAACGTGCTGCCCGAGCCCGGTTCGGACTGCACCCAAATTCGTCCGCCGTGACGCTCGACGATGCGCTTAGCGATGGCGAGTCCTAAACCGGTCCCAGGATACTGGCTCCGTCCGTGCAGCCGTTGAAAAATGACAAAGATCCTGTCTTGGTATTCCGCTTCAAGTCCGATTCCATTGTCGCGGACCGAAAAACGCCACCGGTCCGCTTCACGCTCGGCCGCGATCCGAAGGCTCGGCGCGTCATCACCGCAGAACTTGATCGCGTTGCCGATCAGATTTTGGAACAACTGAACCAGCTGGCCCCGATCGCCCTTGATCCTCGGCAGATCGTCGATCTGGATCACCGCGTCATGTTCTTCGATCGCGACGGCCAGATTTTTCATGGCGTCATCGACGACGCCATGCATGTCGACGGCGACCATTTCTCGGCCGCGAGATTGCACACGGGAGTAGTCCAGCAGATTGTTGATCAACTGCTGCATCCGTTTTGCACCGTCGACCGCGTGACGGAGAAACTTGTTGACACGTTCATCGCTGTTGTCGGCCAATGCCATTTCCAACAACTGGCAATGTCCGGCGACGGCACGCAACGGTTCTTGCAAATCATGCGACGCGACGTAGGCGAATTGTTGCAAATCGGCATTGCTCCGCTCCAGTGCCTCCTTGGCCTTGGCCAATGCATCGGCTTGGCGTTCTCGTTCAAGCTCCTGCAACTTGATTTCCGTGATGTCGCGGGCGACGCCGAACAGCCCCGTGATCTGATTTTCTTCATCGTACAGGGGCATCTTGGTGACCAGCACCCAACGCTGTGGGCCTCCACTGCGCATCGGCATTTCTTCTTTGTTGACGATCGCTTCCCCGGTCTCCATGATCTTCTGTTCGTCGACCGCGGTTTCACTGTGCAACTCGCCGGCCCAGATTTGCTCGTCCGTCTTGCCGATCAACTCGTCGGGGTGATCGAATCCCGCATCGCGTGCCATCGCTTGGTTGGCGCGCAGGATCCGGCCTTGGCGGTCTTTGAAGAACACGGCATCGGGAATCGTGTTGACCAGCGAATTGATCAAGAACTGCTCGCGGCGCAGTTTGGCGTTGGTCTGTTTGAGCTGCTCCGCGTTCTCCTTCAACGCCTCAACACGCGCTTGATCGGCCGCCCGACGTTGCAAGGCCCGCGCCGTCCGAGCGTCGGTCTTGATCACAAACCAGAGCGCGACGCCGTAGGCGACCAGCCGCAAAAAGTGCCATCCCCACCAAGGCAAATCCCAAAGCTTGGATTGCTGGAACATGACCGCGGCGGCACCGAACAGCGTGCAGTGCAAACAGAACAGCAGGTCGTCCTGATTGCCGGTCTTGCGGTAGGTCAACACCATCCGCACCGCAGCCGCAAACATCAACAGCCCGCCGCCGATGTTCATTTGCTGTGCCAGCGGTGTGAACTGACTGCCCTCGGTCATCTTGGGAAGATAATCCCCCAGCAGAATCGACCCGACGCCAACGGTCAGCGACAGGCACAGGACGATCCACGGCCACGACTGCGTCTGCCGTTTCCGATCCTGGGGCAACCAGACCATCGCGAACAGCAGTCCACCGGTGACCGTCGCCAGACTGTGCAGCCAAACAAACGTCGCCCCCTGATGGACCATCGCGTGCAGTCCGTCCAAAACCCCCATGCCGACCAGCGCCGACGCGATCCACGTGTTGTAGCTGGTGCCGGATTGAAGCCGTTCCAACGACACCAGCATCCATGCGACCCCCAGTGCCACGATCGCCCCGGCCATCTCAACGCTCGAATGAAACGGCTCTTGCGGCCAACTCAAATCCGCGAACTGCCAGCGTGCCGCGACCAAAGTCAGAACGTGCACGGACAGACTGGCAACAAGAATGATCCAAAGCGTCCCGACCAGTTCAGCCGTTTTCTGCTCTGCGTCGACCGAACTTGAACCGGGACTGGTCATCAGAGAGCCAACCAAGAGAGGGACCGTGGGCCTTTCACTTCATGCTTTCACCCTGATTGTACCCTCTGCCCGTCGAACGCGTGCAGTCGCCGATGCCCACCGCCCTGCCGCCATCGACTTAGACGCCAAGCGAAGCGTATTTTGTTCGCGGAAGGGCGCGAGCCCTCCGGTCTTTCACCGTGTTTTTGAAACGCCACCGGACGGCTCGCGGGCTGTCGTTATAGTGGGATTGGCCGAGGCAACGGTGAGCCGCTGGCGGTAAGGCCTCGGGCAGCGTCGCAGTGCCCGGACGCTTACGCGCCCGCGGCTCACAAAAACGACCGGCCCGCTCGCGCCGTTCCGCTAAAACCTTTCGATAGAGCGCAGCGAGGGGAGGGTCTGCCTACGTCATCGAATGATTCCGCAACACAAGGAACCTTCCTCGCTTGATCGTACCTCGCGTCCGACCCTCACGAAAAGAGACAGTGACCTCAGGTCTTGTCAATGGTGCACAAGAAAAATCCCGCCCCTCACTCTCTCACAAACGTCGAACGTCATCGCGTCCTACGGAGCGAGCTGCGACTGAAACCATTCCACCATCGATGCGGTCGACCGACGAGCGTCTTCGCCTCGAAACCCGTGCCCCGCGCCGGCGACTTCGATCAGCCGACTGGTGACATCGGCTTGCTCAAACGCGGCCTGGATGTTTCGACTGTGCTCGATCGGCACCAGGTCATCCTTGTCCCCGGCGATCAACAACGTCGGTGGATCGTCCGGGGTGACATGGACCAGCGGTGAATCAGCTTCGGCCGCCTTCAAATCGAGATCCAATGCCGGAAACCGCGCGTAGGCGTCCAGCCGATCGGGCGCGTCCTTGACCATGATCCGCAAATCGGTCGGCGCGACAAACGCCACAACCGCGGCGACACGATTGGAAACCCGGTCCACCGGGTCCTTCGCCGCCGGATCGCCATCATCCGATGCCGTCCCCAACATCAACGACAGATGCCCGCCAGCGCTGTAGCCGTAGACACCCAACCGCTGCGGATCGATCTGGAACCGATCCGAGTTCTTGCGAATGAACCGGACGCTACGGCGAACATCCGAAACCGCTTCGGGGATCGAGAACTTGGGGCTGCTGCCATGGCGAACGGCAAACACCGTGAACCCCTTGTCCGTCAACGGCTTGAACCGATCCTGCATCTGCTCCGGCGGCTGCCAGCGGGAATACCAACCGCCGCTGACCATGAACAACACACCCGCCCCGTTGACGTTTTCGGTCGGAGTGAACACGTCCATCGTCATCGCCAATCCCGACTTGTGGCCATAGACGACGTCCGGTGTGATCGTGACCTCGGCTCGCACCGAAGTCCCCCAGGAAAGGCAAATCGCCAGCCCGCAAATCAGCCAAGTGTGTCGCATCGGAGAGTCGTCCCGCGTCAGTGGTGGTGAATCAAACGTGCCAAGACCAACAACTTAACGCAACCGCGGCACCCTTGCAGAGGAAGGATCACGCTGGCCAGGGCGTTTAGGGAGCGGCAGAAGGATGGCAGAATGATTCGGGGCAGAATGATGGTCAGCAACAAGAGCAGCGGTGTGGAGGAGTGAGCACGACGAGACGAGGGTCAAAAAATGGGGTGGTCAAAAAATCCAGCCGCCCCTGTCGCTGCATGGGACGTCGATTCTATTGCTGCAGCTTTTTCGATTTAGACTCTCTCCCTCTGGAAGAGACGGCTCTATTGCGGCAGCTTTTTCGATTTAGACTCTCTCCCTCTGGAAGAGACGGCTCTATTGCGGCAGCTTTTTCGATTTAGACTCTCTCCCTCTGGGAGAGACGGCGTTTGCGCAGCAAGCAAACGCCAGAGAGGGCCGGCGCTGCAAAAGCCTTGACGACTTCCGCGGCGCTGGTGTGCAGGCTTCAGCCGCCCACGAGCCTCATTGCAACGTGTAAACTGATGCCGCATGAAATCAGCCACTCAGCCGAGGAACCATCAGTGAAACGCAATTGGAATTCCGTCGACGCCATCGCCGTGTTCGTGGTTTGTGTTTTGATGCTATCGCTGTTGTCGATGGGAATCGCCCGCCAGCGTGGCGCGTCGCGGCAGAGTAGCTGTGAAAACAATCTCAAGCAAATCGGTTTAGCGGTTCACAATTATCACTCCGCCTACAAGCAATTTCCCGTCGGCTCCGGGGGAACCGATACCGGGGGTGTCGATCAACCGAAACGCGGCAACGCCGGTCGGCTGAGTGCTTTCGTCGCGATGTCTCCCTTCATGGAGGAGCAGAAACTTTGGGAAATGATTTCGAATCCTCTGCACAGTGGTTCCAACAAATTTCCTGCGATGGGCCCCGTTCCTTGGTTCGACGCACAGGCCTACACGCCTTGGTCATTGCGTCCGAACCGTTTGGTTTGTCCGGACGATCGCCAGGCACAGACCGACTCGCTCGCTTCCAGCTACGTGATGAATTATGGCGACGGAGTCGAAAAAGTGTTCTACGGTCGCGGCGACTGGCCGAACCCCAATGACGCTCGTTCGGCGATGCTCGCCAGAGCGACCCATCGCGGCGTTTTCGGAAAACAACGGGAATACAAGTTTCGAGACGTGCTGGACGGTCTTTCCAACACCTTGATGCTCGCGGAGTCCAAAGTCGCGGGGTTGCGTGTGGCAAAGAATGTTGCCGGATTGCCGTTCGATCCTTCCTTGGCGATCAAGGCTCAACGCGACAAACAGTTTTGGCCGGCCGGGCGGGAAGCACGCTGGTGCGACGGACTGTTGCGTTCAACCGGGTTTCAAACCATTTTGCCGCCCGGTTCGCCGTCGGCGACTTCCGACCAGGGTGACCAGACCGCGGTGATGTCGGCGTCCAGCTACCACGGCGCCGGCACACACACGCTCTTTTGCGATGGCGCGGTGCGGTTCGTGGCCAATACCATCGACGCGGGTGACCCGAGCCATCCGAGCGTCGGACTCGGCGACAAGCGGACGAGCCGGGCGTTGACTCCGCCGGGATCCCAAAGCCCCTACGGTCTGTGGGGCGCGTTGGGAACCAGGGCGAACAAAGAACCGGTGACGATCGACGTCAGGAAACGTGCCGACGGGATCACCGAACCTCGTCGTCCGATCCCCGCAGAACAACTCGAAGCCGTTCGCAAGAAACCGATCCGAACATGGACCGCCGCCGGAGGCCGGGGCAAGATGAACGGTTGGCTTGTTTCGTGTGCAAAAGAAGGCGACGTCGTTTTGGTCAATGAGAAGGGGGACCTGAAATATCTGACGCTTTCTGACCTGATCGGCGAGGATGCCTATTGGATTGTGCAGTCCTTGGTGGCGGAAAAGTTGCAAGCCCGCAATCAACTGTTGGATCAGTTGCGTGACGCGGTCGGGCTGCTGGAAAGAAAAGAGTTCGGCGCATTCCTCACACAGTTTGTCGATGCGTCACAAATGAGTGTTCAAGAGATGGGGATTGCCAGTGCATTTGTCTTCCAGAAACGAGGCATCTTGATTCAGGGATTTGATGACGCGATCGCTTTTGCCCAGAGCGGCCAAGTCAACATCCAGGTCAATGACAATCGCATGCTGGCGACGTTTAACGGCAACGATCGAAATTTGACCGGCAATTTCGTCATGCACTATGCCAACGGACGCTGGTACTGGCTGCCACCGCCACGCTAAGCCTTTCGGTGGGACGTCGATTCTTTTACCGCAGGATTTGGCAACCGATCTAGACTCTCTCCCTCTGGGAGAGACGGCGTTTGCGCAGCAAGCAAACGCCAGAGAGGGCCGGCGGCTTGCGAAAGTCTTGACGACTTCCGATACGGTCAACTCCGCCACTGATTCAATCGACGTCTCTGCGAAAGATGTCGATCATTTCCTACCCTTACCTGTCGTGTCGCCCGCCTTTTGGGAACCCCCATGAAAAACCGTTCCGCCAGCCTTGCCAATGTGCTCGGCGTCATCGTCTGCGTGGCCGTGGCTGCGTCGCTCGTTCCGCGCACGATTCTCAAACAGCGTGTGCAAGCGCGTTCGTCGGCCTGTTCCAACAACCTCAGGACGATCGGGCTCGCGTTTCACAACTACCATGCGGCCTACAAACAACTTCCCGCTGGCACCGGTGGAACGACCGGAAACGACGATCCGGCCAAGAGCAACCAAGGCTTGTTGGGACCGCTGGTCGGCGTCCTTCCATTCTGTGAACAGCAGAGACTTTGGGAGCACGTGGCGAACCCTCATGAGAACAAGCGGACCGGAGTGGTCTTCCCGCCGATGGGACCGATCCCCTTGTTCGACCCCGCGGTTTACGAACCTTGGGGGCGCGGCCCCGACATCTATCGGTGTCCCGAGGCGCATCCCGGCGATCAAGCCGAGTCAACCGAGGTGATCCGTTCGCTGCAGCTTCCGATCACCGCGATGGGTGTGACCGCCGACTATGTTGCCAGTTACGGTGACGGAACGGTGCTGCAAGGCAAGGTGGTTCAGGGTCGGCCCGATGCGAACGAGTCGCGGAATCGGCGCGCCGCCAACCGCGGCGCGTTCATGACCAGCCAGTCAATGAAGTTCCGCGACTTTCTTGACGGATTGTCGAATACGATTCTTTATTCCGAAGTCGTGTCGAGTCAAAAACGCGATCCCGGGGTCAGCGAGATCATTCGCGACGTCCGCGGTTTGAGCCAAGCGCCGGTAGCATGCTTGCGTGCGGCCGAAGCAGATGGAAAGCAATTTTGGGAGTTTGGACGGGGCAGCTGCTGGGCCGACGGCCGGCCGGTTTACACCGGGTTCCAAACCGTCCTGCCGCCAAATTCACCCTCCTGCACTTCGCAGCACGGGATAGACGAACCGATTGTTTCGGCAAGCAGTCTGCATGCTGACGGCGTTCACGTTTTGATCGCCGATGGATCGGTCGTCTTCATCACCGACAACATTGACGCGGGAGACGCCTCCAAGGCCGGGGTGGGCCTCGGCCCTGGCTACACGTCGCCTGGAATGCCCAGCCCGTACGGATTGTGGGGCGCGCTGGGGACGAGGGCAAGCGCGGAGAGAATCGATGTGCAATTTCCGCAGGCGACTTCCAGGCCTCGTTCGTCCAACCGTGGATCGATGAACACGTCGGTCTGGACCGACAAAACGAGTGGAGCCCAACTGACGGCAGAATTCATCGAAATCAAAGACCGGAAAACGATTCGACTGAAACACGCATCCGGGACGATCCACGAAGTGCCCCTGCACACGCTGATTCCATCGGACATTTACCGAGCGGTCGAAATGGACGTGATGAAAAAGAACTAGCCGGGAAACTGACCGCGGACGAATCAAACTCCGTTCACACGGTTTGACTTCAAGCCCTGCAACCACCGCAACGCCCGGACCCGCCAGACGCCTGCCAAGGAGATTGCCACGATAGAGCGCAAAGAACGCAAAAGGTCGCGCGGAGAAGCAATCGAACCGCCCGTCGATCATCCGTTTGATGTACCTCGGAGAAAATTTTTTGCAGCGTCCAAATCGTCCCGCGCCGCCGGCACCCCAAGCACCGTTCTTCCCTTTTGCATCCTTTGTGCTCTTTCGCGTCCAAATGCTCCATGTCGTGGTCATTCCCCACGACCTGCCAAACGGTATCTGGGTATCGAGAGATTGCCACGATAGAGCGCAAAAGCTTTGGGCTGATCCGGAACCGGGGTCGCCGATTGCGAACCGCCAAACCGGGGCCTGCATCAATTTCAACTTAGAACGATTTGCGGAGTCGTTGGTGTCCAGCCTTCAGGCGCATCCCCTCGATCCAAAGGATCACTCTCCGCGATCCCGCCTGCCGCGCCACCGACAACACTCCCTGCCGCGACACGTAAACCCCTTTCCGCTTGTTCGATGGCGGCCGCTTTCAGCCAGCCAATTCACCCTGGCTGCGCCTCGCTCCTCACGCTTTGGACCCCGCAGTTCTCTTCGAAGAAAGGCCTAAGCGTTGGAGTGCAGCGGTTGCCGCGCGGCAACCGCTGCCATGAAGCCGCTCAGCCACTCCGCCATCGCGGTGCAAACTAGATCCTCTCTTGAAATCCGCGCGTGGGACGCGACCCTGAAACGTTGGTCGATAAGCAACCAGAGAACGTGTTTCAATCCACGCGCCCGCATGGGGCGCGACCACCACCGAGATAGAGTGTTCGATGGCCAACTGGCGTTTCAATCCACGCGCCCGCATGGGGCGCGACTCGTACTCGTCGGCCTTTTCCAGTGCGTCGGCGGCGTTTCAATCCACGCGCCCGCATGGGGCGCGACCACCCGACAGCGGCGACGGCGCGGTGGTGATCGAGGCGTTTCAATCCACGCGCCCGCATGGGGCGCGACGACGGTCTGCCCGTGAAGGCGGAATGTTTTAGCTGTGTTTCAATCCACGCGCCCGCATGGGGCGCGACGGGGCGACGTCGGACGCGACGCCTAACGACAACGTGTTTCAATCCACGCGCCCGCATGGGGCGCGACATAAAACGAGCATTGCGGACCGATCGGACGTGGATGTTTCAATCCACGCGCCCGCATGGGGCGCGACGGTTTGCCGATCCTGGGGGAGTTTGCGGCGGATGTTTCAATCCACGCGCCCGCATGGGGCGCGACGAAACGAGTTGCCATGATTGCGAGTGCTTCGGGTTTCAATCCACGCGCGCGCATGGGGCGCGACGTTGAGCGGACGATGACCGACCAGGTGGAACGCGTTTCAATCCACGCGCCCGCATGGGGCGCGACGATGAGCCTAACGCTCACCGGCAGGAGCTACGACGTTTCAATCCACGCGCCCGCATGGGGCGCGACGAACCTCGGTATCACATCAACAAAGATCCGAAGGTTTCAATCCACGCGCCCGCATGGGGCGCGACATTCGTTCGTTTCGATGGGCGACAAGATCGCCGAAGTTTCAATCCACGCGCCCGCATGGGGCGCGACGATCGCGTTGGCCGCATCGCGTCGCCGTCTGTTGGCGTTTCAATCCACGCGCCCGCATGGGGCGCGACGTCGGAGCGGGGAGGCTATCGGGCGTACACGACCAGCGTTTCAATCCACGCGCCCGCATGGGGCGCGACGCCGCGATGGTGCGGCACTGTATCGGGCGTTTGGGTTTCAATCCACGCGCCCGCATGGGGCGCGACAGTGAGCAAGCAACAAAAACTAAGCGGCGAATTCGTTTCAATCCACGCGCCCGCATGGGGCGCGACGTCGCCGTCTCAAGCCATGCCTCTGGGTCGTCTGAGGTTTCAATCCACGCGCCCGCATGGGGCGCGACGTCGTCCAGCCGGCGGCCTCTGACGTCCTCGACGTTTCAATCCACGCGCCCGCATGGGGCGCGACCTGTGGACGATGGCACACGCAAAAGGCGTGGACGGCGTTTCAATCCACGCGCCCGCATGGGGCGCGACCGATCTTGGTTGGGCCGTTGCGCGGGGATGTCGTGGTTTCAATCCACGCGCCCGCATGGGGCGCGACCCGTCGCCCAGTACCTCCGTGTCAAACACAACTCGGGTTTCAATCCACGCGCCCGCATGGGGCGCGACGTGGGCACCTGCACGACTAATACGGACATGCGGGGTTTCAATCCACGCGCCCGCATGGGGCGCGACGAGCAAATGCACCGCTCGTTGTCACCAGTGCCAATGTTTCAATCCACGCGCCCGCATGGGGCGCGACAATCGTGCGGGACGCTGGACCGGGTAATCGCGGAAGTGGTTTCAATCCACGCGCCCGCATGGGGCGCGACATGACCCGGACAATCCCGGCGGGGAGACTGGCGGGGTTTCAATCCACGCGCCCGCATGGGGCGCGACGGCAAGCGGTGGGCGTCAACGGCTCGTTGAAGTTTGTGTTTCAATCCACGCGCCCGCATGGGGCGCGACCCGGCCCTGGGGTGGATTTCCAGACGGCCGCTTTGGTTTCAATCCACGCGCCCGCATGGGGCGCGACCTCACGTCGTTTCTGCGGATCCCCTCGAGTATGCAGTTTCAATCCACGCGCCCGCATGGGGCGCGACAGAACCAGTCGTAGCTGAATGTCCCGCCCTCCGAGTTTCAATCCACGCGCCCGCATGGGGCGCGACGGTGCTGCGGCCGTCATCTCTCTACCTTCCTTGGTCCGAGTTTCAATCCACGCGCCCGCATGGGGCGCGACTCAAAACGTTGCGAGCTGATATGTCCGTGCAAAAGGTTTCAATCCACGCGCCCGCATGGGGCGCGACCTGGCACCCTATGTCCGTTCACTCCTCCATGATGTTTCAATCCACGCGCCCGCATGGGGCGCGACGCCAAGAAACCCGACTACAAGGGGCAGGCCGAGGTGTTTCAATCCACGCGCCCGCATGGGGCGCGACAACATGGTGATGTGGACTGACAACGTGTCAGGTAGTTTCAATCCACGCGCCCGCATGGGGCGCGACCAAACGTCCGCCCAACCACCGAAATGACCGTCGTCGACGTTTCAATCCACGCGCCCGCATGGGGCGCGACGTGAATCACACTTGACCGGCCGCATGTTGCCAGTAGGTGTTTCAATCCACGCGCCCGCATGGGGCGCGACTCGGGCTTCCCCCTCTCTCGATTGGTCAACTAATGGTTTCAATCCACGCGCCCGCATGGGGCGCGACATCAGCAAGCCCGGCAAGCCGCCCAACGCGCACCGTTTCAATCCACGCGCCCGCATGGGGCGCGACCTGGATCTCGGAATTCTGCCGGCCGACCCTGCGTTGTTTCAATCCACGCGCCCGCATGGGGCGCGACCGCCTTGGATCCGTAGTCGGTCGAGTCGGTGGAGTTGTTTCAATCCACGCGCCCGCATGGGGCGCGACGAGCAGCGGTTAATCAACGCCACCGCATTGTTCGGCGTTTCAATCCACGCGCCCGCATGGGGCGCGACGCGAAAATCCGGCGACACAATCCGCCGTGAAGGCGTTTCAATCCACGCGCCCGCATGGGGCGCGACCGACGTGCCGGCCTCGAAGACCGAGCCGGGGTTCACGTTTCAATCCACGCGCCCGCATGGGGCGCGACGTTTCAGCGCTTCGCGCCGAACGCGGCAACGCGACGTTTCAATCCACGCGCCCGCATGGGGCGCGACCCACGACAGTCTCTTCCCTTTCGGTTACATCGAGGTTTCAATCCACGCGCCCGCATGGGGCGCGACTTTCCGGTTCGAAATCTCGGCCGATCGTGTGACAGTTTCAATCCACGCGCCCGCATGGGGCGCGACTCCGGACGACCCGAACACGGAAGAGGATGAGGGAGTTTCAATCCACGCGCCCGCATGGGGCGCGACGTGACCACCGATAAACTCGGCTGACCCATGCTCAAGTTTCAATCCACGCGCCCGCATGGGGCGCGACCTTCATCCTCACACGATACGAGCGAGAGGATTTGGTTTCAATCCACGCGCCCGCATGGGGCGCGACTCGCAGGTCAGTTGCACAAATCTCCTTGCGCAAGTTTCAATCCACGCGCCCGCATGGGGCGCGACGGCGACAGCTACGCGAGCACTGTAGGGCGATCGCGTGTTTCAATCCACGCGCCCGCATGGGGCGCGACGCAACGCTGAACAACTTCATCGATAGCTATGGCGTTTCAATCCACGCGCCCGCATGGGGCGCGACGTACTGGCAAATCCTACTTTGTTACGTGGGACCTGGTGTTTCAATCCACGCGCCCGCATGGGGCGCGACCCGACAGTTACGCCGTTGATGAACACGGCGTTGAAGTTTCAATCCACGCGCCCGCATGGGGCGCGACACGCGCGATTTTGAACAGTCTGCACGAATGGCGCGAAGTTTCAATCCACGCGCCCGCATGGGGCGCGACGCCGGGAGTATAAACGATTGCGGAGGCGGGGTTTAGGTTCAATGTTCCGCGAACCGGGACGGCTTGTCGCATATTTCCCTGTGCGTTTAGCTTGACGCGCATTCTGAACCCGCATTTAGCCGCCCCAAACGCATTCGCGAACCGCCCCGGAATCGCGTCACCACTTGGGGTTCGCGGATGATGCCCGGCAGCGTTCAAACGATCAGTGGACCTTCGGTGTCCAACGATGGCTTGGCACCGACGTGCTCCACCTTCGCGCCGTAGTCATTTCCCAACTGATAGAACCGCAAACTGTCCTCCAGCGGTTCACAGGCCTCGATCAATCGCTTCCGGCATTCCGCCCATTGCGCCGGATTGACATGCAGCTCAAACACCGAATTCTGCACCCGCTGACCGAAATCCAGACAAATCTTTGCCACCCGACGCAATCGACGCTTGCCCGCCGAGTTCACCGTCGCGACGTCATAAGTCACCAACACATGCATGACACTCTACTTCCATATGAACGGGGGATACTGATCCAAATCGCCACGCAAATGCCGGGCCAGCAACCGAGCCTGCAAGTGAACCAACATGCCGATCGAAACCTTCTCGCCCAAGAACGGATGCTCGATTTCATCCTGCTTGCGAGTTTGGTACGCCGTCAGCACCGTCTTGCGCGTTTCATCATCCATTCGTACCGCACCCGATTCGGTCGTTTCGAAGCCCCGTCCGTTGACCTGCTTGCGGTTGACCAGCGAAAGCGCCAGCCGATCCGCCAAGAACGGACGAAACTCCTCCATCAAATCCAACGCCAAACCGGGACGCCCCGGCCGATCGCGATGCAAAAACCCGACCGCCGCGTCCAACCCTGTCGCCTCGCACGCGCTCCGCGCATCATGCATCAACAACGCGTAAATAAAACTCATCAACGCATTCATCGCATCCAACGGTGGCCGGCGCGAACGCTTGGTGAACGCAAATTCCGGCACCGAGACCAACTCGCTGAACGCCGAAAAATATCGCGATGCCGACTCGCCTTCATAGCCTCGAACGGTGTCCACATCGTCCGACTGGCGGATCAAATTTAACGTCCCGGCCATCCCCTTTGCCACGGCTCTCAAACGTTCGGCCGCCTCCGCGGACTTCTGGTCTCGGGCACCTCGCAACAACACACTTCTGGCATTGGCGATCTTTCCCAACACAACGTTCTTAGCAATCTCTGCGGTCGCCGCCGCCTCGTCGGCGGCACGGTACTGCTGCCGACGCAGCAAGACGTTCCCGGGTGAATACCCGACGACCGAGGCAAGGAACTTTCCGTTGGGCGTGAGCAACGACAAGGTGACGCCTGAATCGGCACAGGCACCGGCGAGCGCCGAGCTGAATCCGACGCGTCCGAAGCAGACGATGCCGTCGAGGTTGTGCAGCGGAATCCGCAGCCTCGTTTCGTTCTCGATTCGGACCGCGACCGCCTGACCGTCTTTGGCCAGGTAGCTCCCTTCGGTGGTCACGAACAGCGTATTGAGATGGCGTTTCATCGGCGAAACTCAATCCGAAAGGGGTTCGGTGGCGCGGAGGTGGGCTTTTAGTTGACGGCTGACAAATCGGCTGACGTCGCGCTCGCCGGACGTTGCCGTCGGCAGGCAGAGTTCGATCAGCGAACATTTTTTGCAAGCTTTGGTGAAGACGGCCGCCGGCGTCTCGTGCTCGCGAATCATGGTGCGCAACCGATCGATCGTCGTCAGCGTCGTGTCCCGCAGCGCTTCATCGATTCTGACGTTCTGACGCCGTCGTTTGGTCCCGTAAAAGAGCGCACCTTCGGTAACCTCGGTGCCACACATTTCCTCCAAACAGAGGGCTTGGGCACAAAGCTGGACGCGATCGGAGTCGTCTTTCTTGGGTCGTCCACGCTTGTATTCGACGGGCACGATCCGCTGAATTTGTCTGGCGTCATCGAGATGGAACTCAACGACGTCGGCTTGGCCGATCAGCCCCAGCTCGAGCGATCGGATCGGCAAGGCACGCTCGATCCGAACGGAGCCTGCGCCGGTGTTGTCAAGCGCGTGCTGCGGCGTATCGGCCTTTTCATGCAAGTGCGATCCTTCGACCGTCAACTGGTTTTCTGCCCACAATTGTTCGACGTGGATCAACGCGCATTGGCGGGGGCAGAACAGCAGGTGCTGTAGCGCCGAGATCGGCAACAAGTCGTCTTCGTGGTAGCTCACATGCGTCGCGCCTCCGCGGGGTCAGGTGTTGTTCCGGAAACGGATATTTCCGGGATTGACGTCGGCGATGTAGATCCCGAAGGACTCAAATTCGGCCAAGATTTCTTGGACAACCGGCCAATTCTCTTCAAAGTCTTCGCACTTCTGCTCCCGCCAATCCCGCCAGACTTCAGGCGTGTAATCCGGCGGCCGGTCCAAATACGCCCCGCCAAAGTCCAAACAAAACGGGGGGCTGACGATGGTCATCTCGATGGCGAGTAAATCGTCGTCGAAATGAACGAGAATAGGAACACGGAGGCCCTGTACATGGGTGATTTCTAGATCTGACAATCGCAGATAGACATCGCGTTCACGAAAATAGGCATTCGAGCGTTCGTGAAATTTCACAGCGACGTGTTGCTGGGATAGATTAGAGCAGACGACTACGCTACCCTGCGTGCCCTGGCCAAGGCCGGACACCACGATCAATTTTCGAAGTTCCGTGTACGTCTTCAAACGCGATTCGATTGACTCAGGAAGATCCATGATCTCGATGCCTAAGACTTTTTCGGCTGACGTCGAGCTGTACCTGAAGATGAATGGAAGCCGGTATGAATTGGGACATTTGGGACCTGGATTTGCGTTACTTGCCGAGCAAGAATCGGTAGGCGAAGGGATCGGGGAAATTGAAATGATCATCGATGGAAAGGCAACTCGACTCGAGATTCGGGTCACAGCCCCGCCGTCCGCGGAAAGCCGGCGATTTGAATTCGAATCGGCATCGTCTGAGTAATCTACTGGGGATTCTTGGAATCTATCCAGGAAATCCAAGTCTGAATTTTTTCCAGTAGCTGGTCCACCTGAACTTGTGATTGCAATTCGTCGGGTGTCACATCGAGCAAGGTGAATTTGGTAAGACTTACAGGATACGTATCCCCCGTTGCCGCAACCAAGTCACGAAATTCCTTGCCACCTAGACCGCGTGTCAATCGCTTCAACTTCCAGCGCCAATTCTTGTGATAGCGAACGTCGTCCAGCAGTCCTGTGTACTCTATCAGCAGGCGGAAACCGAATCGTTCGATAGTGAAATCTGGCTCGACTTGTTTTTTTTCACCATCGGGATCGGACAGTTTTATTGGGACATTCAACGGTTCTTCGTAGCAATATTTGACACCGTTTTGGAAAAGTAGATCAGCAATCGTCCGTTCGCCCAGGCTCTTCACGATTGTTCCATCGCTGCTCTTGTAACGCCCGTTTTTGTAACGACCGACAACCACGCCGCACTGGTGAAAATATCCAAGCTGGAACTCAGCCTTCCCCTTCAATGTCAGCACTGACGGCAAGCGATCGATCTGTCCGTACGTGCGAATCAATGCAGCACGCAAATCATATCGATGCTTACGAACGGGCAAACGCCTCAAACGCTTCATCGCAATGTCACAAACAGTCGGGAGCACCCGAGCGGGACAATCCGTAGCGGCTGAAAAATAACGTGATGAAAACGTCGAATTCAAATCTGGTGAATCCAGATCTTGGATCTGTTGAAAAAGAGCCATCAGCCTTCCAGCGTGGTAGGCCGACGAACTATGAAATTCATTCAGTCCGACATGCTTGGTGTTCATACCCACTCCTCCACGTTGACGCCAGAAGGCAAATCGATGTCATCGACGACAATTTGATAGTCACTTGCGTTTCGAGGCGGTCGACTGCCTTCGATTGACTCTGCCCAACCTCCGATTGGTTGAATCCCTTCGCCGACTGAAACTTCGACTCGTCGAAACAACTCGTCGGCGCGGGCCGAACCTAGCTTTGAATCATGTCTGAACGCGATACACCGAACCGGACGCATGTTTGCACGTGCCGCGCTACGGTCGATCTCAAACATTTGTGAAAGCGATTGCTTCAGCAGTTCCAAATCCTCCTCGCTGAATCCGGTTCTGTCTGCGAGATGCGGACTGACATACATGTGCACACGATACAATCCGTAGGGGACTGTAAATTTCCGGCCCATCGTGCGGTTGCCGCCCTTTTGCTTTTCCGCCTCTTTTTCGGTAGTCACCGCACATCGCGTCACTGCAAATTCCTGGGGAACCACCGGATGAATGCTACGGGCAATCCCCAGTTGAACTGGCCCACGGACTTGTCCGCAATTGATGTCCGTGGTCATCACGGCTCCGAAAGTGCGAATGTCGAAAAAATTGTGGCACATCCACTCTGTCAATTCCTGTTGCTTTTCCTTAGCAGACGACAATCGGTTCCGGTCTTTCTTCGCGACCTTCGGCGCAACGGCCTCCCACGCAAGCGCATGTTGATTGTTCAGGACAGCACGCTCCTTCACGTAGATTTCATAGGGCGGCTGGCACTCCTTCAGCAGTCCAACAAAGTTGCGGATCTTGCGTTTTAGACATACATCCGTAACCAGCCCCTGCCCTGTCTCCGGATCAACACGCGGCATGTTTCCCGCGTCGGGGTCTCCGTTGGGATTCCCATCCGTAATGTCAAAGAAGAAAACAATGTCGTAGCGATTGGTGATCGGTGTGGATGGTTTGTTCATGGCCTGTTCTCCAATGGGATTGTATAGGGGGAAGATTGTCTATTGATTTCATCAAGCTGAACCGGCCTCAGGGTCCGGTTCTTGCAAACGAAAAAAGTGCTGACGTTGTTGGTAGAAACCGAGCAGAGCGAGTGCTTGCTCGCGATCGGACAAATTCGAAGGAAATCTTTGAATTTGCAAAAAGATGTCCGCTACGCTTCGCTCGAAAGTCCGCCGCGTACGTACTTTTCGTTGTCGCGCCTCGGCTGGGTCCTCCGGCAAATTCGTCCTATGCAACTGGTAAAGTTTCACCAGACGCGGAATGACTGATGCAGGAGTCGCGACAGCAACGGATAACATTCGTGCCGCAGCGGACTCCTTGATGCGATTGTCTGTTGATGCAAGATGCACGAGATCCAATGCCCCCAGCAGTCGTCCAATCTGATAGGCATTCGACGGCATTTCTTGATTGAGCGAGTAATCAACGAACCGCTGACCTGCCCTCGCTACACCAATCTCAGATGTGTCCGTCGATCGTTCGGGTTGTCGCAGGCGAACGCTTCGATTGAGACACGCCTTCAGTATTGCTGCTCGAATGGGTGTAACGTTTCGATCGACGCGGCAGCGGCGGACGACACTCCGCCACAGTTCATCAGGATACTTCGCACCCTGAAGAATCGATCGTGTGATCGCGCCGGCGAGTTCTGGGGGCGTCTCTTTTGGATCTCGAACGGTTTGTGAAGCCAGCGAACGAACAACGGGAAATCGATTGTCAGACAAGCCTGCAATTCTGAGATCGTCCACGTGAACGGCTAACCGATTGGCCCAGACCTCAACAGAATCGTTCCACCAAAATCTCACGCTCAGGCGACTCTTGTTCGGTGAAAGCCCGAGGACATAAAAGCCCGCATTGGCATCGCTGATCTGATCAGCCAACGTCCCATCACGGGCCGCTTGAAGAAAGTGTTTGATCCGGTCGATCAAAACAAGATCATCTGATGTTGGTTCTTTCGGTGTCGGAGATTCTGCAAATAGCTCGAATGCTAAATCTTCTGCTTCGGTGCTCGGAGAGTCACTCCAAAACAACATGGTTGCATCGCCAATCTGCACACGACGTGATGAGTCTGCCAGCAGATAGTTCAGCGCGGTCGTGTATTGAAACGCTTCCGTTTCACTCAGCGGTGAGTTGAAACTCTGCTTCTTTCCGTAGCTCTCGAAAGACACCTGGTTGAAGCTCACAATCGCTGCACCGGTTGTCCCGGCACCAGCAACGCCCTTGATCGGCGGATGGAGTCTCGCGATTGGCTTGACTCGTCCGTCGACCAGAGAAGGCGCCGTGACCGAATGCTCACTCGTATCCTGTGAGCGTTGACTCCAATACTCAATCAGTCTTGGAGATTGATGGACATATGCAGTTTCGCCTTCGATTTGAAAGACAAGGTTTTTCCCAACGATTGAATCCCAGTTTTCGATTTTAACCGCCGCTTCGGGTTGCCAGCTGTCCAAGAAGCGAACGACCGCTGCCAAGCTTTCGTCATCGGTAGTTTCAGCAACTTCGCGATGGAAAGCCTTGAACGCATCAAACAACATGCCAGCGCGCTTAGCCTTCCCCTTGTCATCAGCTCCAAGAACGTAACCGGTGTTGTCCCACAAGAAATTGGGTTGTATCGCGGTTCCACTGCGGCTACCCGAGTCGAAGAGCAGCATTTGCCTGGGAACGAGCTTGCCACGCGCATTTTGCTGTTGTACTGACCGAAAAGCCGAAAGTGATCCATCGCGTCGAAGGACGATTGCAAAATGAACCTTCTGACTAGCAAATCCCGGACGTGCAATTGTATGGTTGTCATCATCTGCCAATCGTTGATACAGCCCGATAAGGGAAGGCACAATCCCATGTCGCGGCGGTAGGGGGGCATTAGCCATGCTCATTTCAGGCCCCCGTGTGATTCGATTTTTGCTGGCGAATCGGTGAAAACTCCGGCACTTCGATGATTCCATGCCGCATCACGGCGTGGAAAAAATGAGGTGTCATCGAGTTTTCATAGTCGATGTCATGCAACATCATCCCAAAGTCGTGCTCAGGAATCGTCGCATAAGCACCTTCAGGGATTTCATCGACCCATTGAAGGTCAGCTTCGCATTCTCGAGTTCCAAGATAGTACCGGTGAAAGCATTGCCCCTTCTTCAGGCGTCGCTCAAACATTGCGGCGTGCTTACCGGGACCGTCGGATCCGCCGATCACCTCAAATTCAGCCTCGATACCGTAGCAGACGTCACGCAAATACATCGCTGCTCGTTGCTGCCGGTCCGATTCGATGAACGTTGCAAGCGGACCGCCGTTAACTCTCGCGGAGTTGGCTGTTCGCTCCGCAATCTTGGAAGACAGTTCGTTTCGACGAAGACTTAACCGTCGAATCGGGTTGAGTACATGGATACGCCGAATCTTCCATCGAATTTCTGGCTTCCAGTAGCACCCCTCGCAGAGTGCACGCGCGGCAGACGGAGTGATGCAATCGTAGCTATCACGCTCGACACGGGTCTCTGGTCGGCTGAAGAGTGCCAGCGGACCTTTGGCCAGAATCTTAAATCCGAACACAGAATCACCTCATTGGGGTTCGAAGAAACATGACACGCGGGCGACATGACGGCCGCGCTGGGGAAGTTTTCAATTCGAATCCACTTCGAACCGTTTGAGGGATCGAAGACATCACGAAACAGCTTTTGTATTTGATAGGCGTGCCGTTCAAACGCCACGTACAAACCCAAAGCTGCAATAGCCAGTAGTGCCCTACGTTGGCTGTTGACGCGATTTTTTTCGGTGCGATAATAAGCGTGCCCAGAACGGGATTCGAACCCGTAAGTCCGTGCGAGACGGTAGTTTTGGAAACCACTGCGTTTGCCAATTTCGCCACCTGGGCCGAGTGCCAATCGCTACCACTGTTGGCACTCTTATTTTTTATCGTCACTGAACCTTTCGGTCAATATGCTTTTCACTGAAGGCACATTTTTAATCAACAAGCTGGAAGGAGGACATGCGTTTCTGGTATTTGGACTGGCGACTCGTATTGGTTTGGCTGACACTCAATGGCAACGTCGTGGACTTTGGGTTCGCGTGGATTGAAACCAGCTTGTTGAATAAACATTCGATTTGGTGACTCGGGGCGGCGGCTTGTCCGTCGCCCTGAGCTTTTCTGTTCGCGATGAGACTCATTGAACCAACAGCTCAGGGGACATACCGATTGCATCCCGACGCAACCCGAGCGTGAGGTCGTAGGCACGAGGGTTACAGAGCACCCATCGCCCGTGGCATTCCATCACGGTCGTGTTGTCGAGGAGTTTGCGATGGTCGAATTCGTAAATGCCCACGCTAAACCGTTGCGATTTTCGATCCCAGTCGCGGATCCAACTCGCACTCAGCTTCTCCGGCGGCATCCTCAAAAGCGATTTGATTAATTTCTCGCCTTTTTCATACGGAACGACGATTGGTGTTTGGGTGGATTGAATAAGCCGATACCGCTGTGCCGCTGTAGCAAATTGGAAGGCGAGTTGGCGCCGTCGGTCATCGCCGTCCAAGCATTCCATCACCGACATCCCGCCGAGACCGTGGTCCCATCCTTTTCCGTCTTCGCCTCCACGGTCCCAAAACAGCAAGCGAAAGTAGTGGTCGATCGCTTGCGGTGAAAGCAAGTCCTCCCGATAGCGATCAGCAATTTGACGAAACATGGCGATACCGTCACTTACCATGTCGATCGCTCGATAAGTCTTGCGATCGTACTCAAACACCCATACATCACCGCTGGAACGCTTCCCCTCTCGATTGCAACGGCCAGCTGCCTGGGCGATCGAGTCGAGGCCGGCTTCGGCCCGGTACACCACGGGAAAGTCGACATCCACTCCAGCTTCCATCACCGTCGTGCTAACCACACGACATTGTTCCCCCTGACTCAGGCATCGACGTATCTCGGCCACGATCTGTTCACGATGGGCGGCGCAGAGATTTGCTGAAAGATGAATCGCTTGGGGGAGGTCGGCTGCTAAGTCAGCCGCATGTCGTCGCGTGTTAACGATGCACAAGACTTGATGATGCGACGCAAGCCGATGAACCAGTTCATCGTTCTCCAAGCGTCCCGCTATCTTCACACGATTGCGTTTTAGTCGCTGATGCAACGTTGTAGGGTCACTGATAATGGGACGAACTGCCTTAAGTCCGATCGGAAAGCTTTCACGGAATTGAATCGCTGGCTGCGTCGCACTGCACAAGACGATTGAGCAGCCATAGTTTCGAACTAGTTCGGTCAGAACGGCTAGTGTCGGATGAAGCAAACCCACCGGCAACATCTGCACTTCATCGAAAACAATCACCGACCCGGCAAGGTGATGCAGTTTTCGACAACGCGATGGCTTCGCGGCGAATAGTGATTCGAGCAATTGAACGTTTGTGGTCACAATCAGCGGTGCTGAATAATTTTCCGATGCCAATCGCTGGGCCGGAGTCGATTTCAATTGGTCTTCAGGATCAATTGCACTGTGATGTTCGAGAACTTCTGAATTGCCAAATATCTTCCGAAATTCGTTTGATGTCTGTTCAATGATTGTTGTCAATGGAATCGCGTAGACAACGCGACGTAAACCGTGTTCCGCTGCATGACGAAGAGCAAACGCCATCGATGCCAAGGTCTTTCCACCACCAGTCGGAACATGAAGGCTGAAAAATCCTTTTCGGTCTTCTGCCGCGTTTCTGCAGGCGCTCAACACTTCTCGGCGAATGGAATTCACTGCGCCTTCTGTTCGCAACTGCCGCAAGTGCTTGTCTAACTTCTCCGTAAACGCGGCGGGATCGAACTGCTTCGAAATGCGACCACCAGCCCCTTCCGAGTAAAAACGCTCGGTCCACAGATAATCCGCATCCACCAGGGATGAAAAAATCATTCGTGAGAGCATTGATGCCGAAAAGGCGCCACTCCCTTCGCTGGGTTTGATTTTCGGTGACTGTAGTCGCCGGGACCGAGTGGCGCACGCCAAAACGCTTGCATCGGTTGGCTCGATATATTTTTCAGTTAAACGATGCCGAAGATTTCCGCGACCCTTCGTCGTCCAGTCTGGTAATCCTGCATGGTGCCCCGCGATCGCGTAGGAAAGCAAACGCCCCAAACCGCCCATCGAATCCGCAACCCTGGCTCCTGCCGTCGAATGATCGACAGTTTGCCCACCTGCGTTGTCATCGGGAAACTGTTCCGCTAGTGCACTATCGACGGGTTCCGCTTTGGTATGTTTGATGTGGTCCTGAAAAGCAGTGGACGCTTTACCGAGGTCATGCAACCAACCTGCCATTTCTCCCATCTCTCGTGCGCAAAAGTAAGACGCGTTGTCACCTGCTCCCGGCGTGACCTCATCGCCGATAGCTACATTCCGCATGTGCTGCTCTAGCGTCTCCCACTCTTCTGGTGGGCGGCCCGGGAGGCTGTGGGCGTAGAAAACTCTTGGTGGATCAGGGGAGGATCCAGCGGCGGGGTCCGGCGTAGTCATCCCGAAAAGAATAACAATCTTCGTGACACGTTTGGTCACGGCGCACCACTTTTTTTGAAATCGGTCGCCGCGCAGTCGCGGATCTACCGTGCCCTCGGTTTATTAGGCGCCAACACTGCCTTCGGTCGTGCGATCGCACGCGATGTCATTGTGCTCGTCAATGGGCGGAACATTCGGCGCTGGAGGATCGGCGCAGGAGAGACGAGCGGGGACCGGACGGCTCGCTCCGTTCCGATCACTCCGTTCAAGCCAACCGAGATGGCTCTGGGCCGAGGACGCTGCAACGCGCTGCGACCCCGTCCGGGGTCGAGGAGAGGATTTTGGGGGCGCGTTCCGGAGGTAACGCTGCGCTGACCTCCGGCTACTCGCTGAGATCCCTTCGGGATATCGGTTGGATTGCTGAGCATCCCGGAGGTGACGCTGCGCTGACCTCCGGCTAATCGCTGAGATCCCTTCGGGATGTCGGTTGGATTGCTGAGCGTTCCGGAGGTGACGCTGCGCGGACCTCCGGCGAGTCGTTGGGATCCCTTTGGGATGTCGGTTGTACAGGTGGCGGAGTTGATCGTAGCGGAACGCGCCAAGACTCGCGCGGCGCCGGCCCTCTCTGCCGTTTGCTTGCTGCGCAAACGCCGTCTCTCCCAGAGGGAGAGAAACGATTGGGTTGCCAAATTCTGCAGCAAAAGAATCAACGTCCTGCGCGATGCAAGGTTCGCTGCGACCCCCGTCCGGGGTCGAGGAGAGGACTTGGGGGCGCGTTCCGGAGGTGGCGCTGCGCTGACCTCCGGCTAATCGCTGGGATCCCGTCGGGATGTCGATTGTAGAGGTGGCGGAGTTGATTGTAGCGGAAGCTACCAAGACTCGCGCGGCGCCGGCCCTCTCTGGCGTTTGCTTGCTGCGCAAACGCCGTCTCTCCCAGAGGGAGAGAAACGATTGGGTTGCCAAATTCTGCAGCAAAAAAACAACGTCCTGCCCGATGCAAGCTTCGCTGCGAACCCGGCGGGGTCGAGGAGAGGTTTGCGGCCTGGAGGCAGACCAGGTGTCTGGCCTCTTGTTCTTGATTGCCGGGCGTGAAACGCCCCCGCGTTTCGACCGATCCCGATGACACACCGCTTCCAATTCAATCTCGGACAACCCCTGATTGACGCGTCCACCCCCATTCGCCGAACGGGCGATCGGGCAACGAGACAAGAGGCTGGGATCAGAATCACGTTTGCCATGCCGTCGCCTTCGCGATCCCCACCGCCAGCCTTCTGCCCGAGGCGTTTGTCGCATGGATTGATCCGCCCGATCACCCAACCAACAGGCCTGACTCCTGCTAGCCCCAAGCACCGTTCTTCCCTTTTGCGCTCTTTGTGCTCTTTCGCGGCCAAACGATCCACGTCGTGGCCATTCCCCACGACCTGCCAAACGGTAGCTGGGTATCGAGAGATTGCCACGATAGAGCACAAAGAACGCAAAAGGTCGCGCGGAGTAAGGAATAGAACCGCCCATCGATCCTTTTGCGTCCTTTGTGCTCTTTCGCGGCCAAACGTTCCATGTCGTGGCCATTCCCCACGACCTGCCAAACGGTAGCTGGGAAATGAGAGATTGCCACGATAGTGCGCAAAGAACGCAAAAGGTCGCGCAGAGAAGCAATCGAACCGCCCATCGATCCTTTTGCGTCCTTTGTGCTCTTTCGCGGCCAAACGTTCCATGTCGTGGCCATTCCCCACGACCAGCCAAACGGTAGCTGGGAAATGAGAGATTGCCACGATAGAGCGCAAAGAACGCAAAAGGTCGCGCAGAGAAGCAATCGAACCGCCCATCGATCCTTTTGCGCTCTTTGTGCTCTTTCGCGGCCAAATGCTCCACGTCGTGGTCAGTACCCATGACCTGCCACTGGGATCCCTTCGGGATGTCGGTTGTAGGAGTGGCGGAGTTGATCGTAGCGGAAAACGCCAAGACTTACGCGGCGCCGGCCCTCTCTGCCGTTTGCTTGCTGCGCAAACGCCGTCTCTCCCAGAGGGAGAGAAACGATTTGGTAGCCAAAAGCTGCAGTCATGGATTCAACGTTCCCTCGCGATCCACGACGCCTCGCCTGGGATGCTAGTCGCCTAGACCGATGTCCAATCCGTGCGCCTCGTAGACAAGATCCGCCTCTCTGGCTTGATGGTGTTTCAAGGAGGTCAGCAGCCAGGTGACGCGTTGGCGGATGTCGGCGTAGTCGATCGATTCGCCGTCGCCTTGCGATCGCAGGTGTTCGATCGTGGCATCGCACCGCCGGATCATTTCATCAAACTCCTGTTGCAGTCGGTCGACCCGGTGATAGTACTTTCCGCCCGCCGTTTTTAATTCCGCAATCAAGCCGCCGGCCGATTCTCCCCGCTGACTCGCTTCGCCGAGCGATGCACGCAGCAGGCTGAGCGCTTGATACACGCCGTCCTTCCACACGTGCTCCCGTCCGGGGGCCGGTGCGGTCAGGCAGGCTTCGGTGCGGTGGCTGGCCATCAAAATCCGGACACGCTCGCTCCGCCCTTCCTCCAGCGATGCGTCCTGCAACTGCGGCATTCGATCACGGATCGGTCGTTGTGTCCCGTTTGATTTGGACATGGAACTGTGCGGATTGGCTGGTGACGAAGTGGGGTTGTGGGCAAAGTGGACGCATCGAACGCTGCATTGCCACGGAGCGATTTCTTTCGTTTCGGTCACGCAAGTTCTGTGCCGAACGACGCACCGCGTACTGCACCCCGTCCGATCGCGGAACGGCCCGTCGCGCGCCGCCCAATCACGTCAACTTGACTTCATCTGCAACCGCCGACATGACAAAATGTCCGGCGAACTTGAGACCCCGCGACGACGTAGCACGCCCTACCGGACAGCGTCTGTGACCTACCCGAGGACCCCGCCCCCAAAATGAACGAACAACGAGCCTGGAAAATCTTGATCGTCGATGACGACGCGGACAGCCGTGCGTCGACCGCCCAATGGCTCCGGCGGCGGGGCTACAACCCGGTGACGGTTGCCGACGGCGAGTCGGCGATCGAGAGGATCGAAGAGGGTGTGGCGGTGATCCTCACCGACCTGAAGATGCCCCACACCGGCGGACTGGAACTGTTGGACGTCGCCAAGAAAAAAGCCCCCCACGCCATCGTCATCGTCGTCTCCGGGGTCGAAAGCGTCGACACAGCCGTCGCGGCACTCAAAGCGGGCGCCGACGATTTCCTGCCCAAACCCGTGAATTTAGATGAGCTGACCGAGCGGATCGAATCGTCGCTGCGGCGCCGCGCGATGGCCGAACAGATCGCGCAGCTGCAGTCCCAACTGACCCAGCAACGGGGCCTGGACAACATGATCGGCACCAGCGCCGCGATCCGCGCCCTGTTCGAAAAAATTCGACTGGTCGCGGACACGAAAAGCACCGTGTTGATCACGGGAGAAAGCGGCACCGGCAAGGAACTGGTCGCCCGCTCGATCCACCGACTCAGCCGCCGCGCGGCCAAGCCGTTGATCCCCGTCAACTGTGCCGCGCTGCCCGAATCGCTGGTCGAGAGTGAACTGTTCGGTCACAAAAAAGGTGCCTTCACCGGCGCCACCGCCGACCGCAAGGGCCTGTTCGAAACCGCTGTCGGCGGCACGCTGTTCGTCGACGAGATCGGTGAACTGGATCTGTCGCTGCAAGCAAAGTTATTGCGAGCGTTGGAAAACCGGACGGTGATGCCGATCGGCGGCTCCCAGGAGATCGAGGTCGATGTCCGTCTGGTGGCCGCGACCAATCGCGAATTGCTGCAACAGGTCCAGAACAAAGAATTCCGCGAAGACCTGTACTTTCGGTTGAAAGTCGTCGAACTGACCCTGCCGCCGCTGAGGGAACGCAAAGACGATATCCCGTTGTTGATCCGTCACTTCATCGACCAAATCTCCGCCGAAAACGAGCGCCCGGTCAAAGACATCTCCAGCGCGGCGCTGGAAGCGATGAAGGCCTACAAATGGCCCGGCAATGTCCGCGAATTGAGGAACACGCTCGAAGGCATCATTGTGTTGACGCTGGACGAAATCATCGAGGAACAACACCTGCCGCCACACATCCTCGCTGCCGAGTCCGCTCAAGCGATCATCCACCCCGGCATGACCCTCGCCGAAATCGAACGCGAAGCGATCCGCCGAACGCTGGAACACACCGGCGGACACCGATCCAAGACCGCCGAACTGTTGGGCATCAGCGTCCGCACGCTGCAGCGCAAGCTGAAGGAGTTCGACATGGAACGTCAAGGCTTCTGAAAAAACGCCATGTAGGTCACCAGGGCAACCAGTGCCAGCGAAGCGATCGCGCCGGCGGCCAGCAGCGTCAGGGAAAGTAGATTCTCGGGCATTTCAGGCATGGGAAACCTCCAAGGGCTGTGGGGACCGGTGGCACAACGCGTCACCCCAAGCGAACGCGTGCGCGCCAAATTTTTGGAACAATACATCGATCGCCGCCTCTCGCCGCGACGGATCACGAAACACAATCTGTCGTCCGATCATGGATCCGCCGAGTCGGGCCACGCAACGGGCAACGTCCAATTCGTCATAGCGCGACGGATCGATGCCCACCAGTTCCAAGATTCCAGGCAAACCATTCACGATTGATTCTCCTCCAACTGGCAAGATGCGGATGGGTGAGAGTCGAAGACGTCGGTGGTGTCGAACATGCAAGAGGCGTGCCATCGACGTCGGGGACTCATGCAGTCGGCGGAGCGGAGTGAGCGGGCGGGCGATTGAAGCCCGCACGCGTCAGGACCGTCGCAAGAATAAGTGGCGGAGATTGATAGTGGGATAGGCTTCCAGCCTGTCGTTTTCGCCATGACAGGCTGGAAGCCTATCCCACTGATTCTTCCGACTGTCCTTAGCAAGGGCCACGCGGCGTCCGTCGCTCCAGTGGCGGAGTTGATCGTAGCGGACGTCGTCAAGTCTTTCGCGAGCCGCCGGCCCTCTCTGGCGTTTGCTTGCTGCGCAAACGCCGTCTCTCCCAGCGGGAGAGAATCTAAATCGGTTGCCAAATCCTGCAGCAATAGAATCGGCGTCGCGAACACCGGAGGGCTTGCGGGCTGTCGATTTCGTCGGGAACTGCTGAGTCAATGGTGAGCCGCTGGCCGTAAGGCCTCGGGCAGCGTCGCAGTGCCCGGCCGCTTACGCGTCGCGGCTCACAAAATCGACAGCCCGCTTGCGCCCTGCCGCTAACAAATTGCGGGGTTGTCCCGAACACCGGAGGGCTTGCGCCCTGCCGCTAACAAATTGTGGGGTTGCACTGGATCCAGCTGCGGCACGTCAAGTTGTCCTGGATCACGACAGTTTGTCACCCAACGGTGCGATGCTCCGCTGCGGTCGAACGTCAATTTTCTCGTGCGCTGTCCAAATTGCACGATTGGCACGAAGGTTGCCATGCGATCCACACCGCATGACTGCTCCCGACCGCCTCTCCCCACGCAACAAGGAAACAACTCGATGGCCGAAGCTCCGACCGACACCCCATGGATGATCGAAGCCGATGGTTTGTGCAAATACTATGGCGACTTTGCCGCGGCCGAAGCGATCTCGTTGAACGTCCCGGTCGGACAAGTGTGTGCCTTTCTGGGACCCAACGGGGCTGGCAAATCGACCACGATGAAAATGCTGACGGGCTATCTGTCGCCCAACGCCGGCACCGCCAAGATCGCCGGACACGACGTGCACCGTGATCGGATCAACGCGGCCCAGCGTCTGGGTTACCTTCCCGAAAATGGCCCGCTCTATTCCGAAATGACACCCCACGCGTTCCTGAACTACGTCGGCCAAGCCCGCATGTTGTCCGGGGACCGGCTGCAGGCACGCCTGGAGTGGGTCCGCGAGCAATGTTCGCTCGGCGATGTCTGGGGCAAAGCGATCGGAAAACTCTCGCGTGGCTATCGCCAACGGGTCGGCATGGCTCAAGCGTTGCTGCACGACCCCGACGTGCTGATTTTAGATGAACCGACCAGCGGACTGGATCCCAACCAGGTCCACGGCGTCCGTGAATTGATCACCACGTTAGGTGAAACCAAAACCGTGTTGCTGTCCACGCACATCTTGCAAGAAGTCCACGCGGTGTGCAGTCGCGTCGTGATGATCAACGAGGGGCGATTGGTGTTCGATGGACCGACCGACGAACTCGGCCAACAGAGTGATGCGATGGAACAGAAATTCCGAGAGCTGACCGTCGCCGCGTAGCAAGCCGTCGCTTCCAGCAGCGACGCACCAACATCCATCCAATTTCGACTTTCAGAGACCCCACCATGCAAATCCGTCCACAAGTGATCCGGGCCGTCTTTCAACGCAATTTTGCGAGCTACTTTTCGGGCGTCCTGGGATACCTGTTCATCGTCGTGTTTGTGGTGCTCGGCGGCGCCCTGGCGTTCAACGCACGGTTCTTCACCGGCAACGAACCCAACCTCGATCAACTGACCGCGTGGTACCCGTTGTTGCTGTTATTCTTTGTGCCGGCGGTCACGATGAGCGTCTGGGCGGATGAACGCAAATCCGGGACGGACGAGCTCTTGTTCACGCTTCCGGCGACTGAAATCGAAATCCTGCTCGGCAAATACCTGTCGGTCGTCGCGGTCTACAGCGTCGCACTGTTGTTCTCGATGGCCCATGTTTTCGTGTTGACGTTTCTGGGCAATCCCGACTGGGGCCTGATCGCGACCACGTACTTCGGGTATTGGTTGGCCGGCGCGGCGATGCTGAGCGCGGGCATGCTGGCGTCGATGTTGACGGCCAACATGACCGTCGCCTTCGTGTTGGGAATCGTCATCTGTGCGATCCCGGTGTTCGTCGGACAGATCGGCGGCATGCTGGGTCTGGGTGATTGGCTGGAACGTTTCAGCTTGCAAGAACAGTTCCGCGACTTCGGCATGGGTGTGATCCCGCTGACGGCTTTGCTGTACTTTGTCGCTTTCACCGTGGTGATGCTGTACCTGAACCACACCTTGATGACACGCCGTCACTGGCAAACACGTCGCGAACCGGCGATCGGTTATCAATATGCAGTGCGGGCGATCAGTGTCGCCGTCGTTTTGTCCTGCGTGACGACCTGGGCGGGATACAGCATGTTGCGCGTGGACGCCACCGGCGAGCGTCTCTTCAGCCTCTCCGACGCAACGCACGACATCCTCGACCAACTCGATTCGGAACGACCGATCGAAATCCAGGCCTTCCTTAGCCCTGATGTGCCGCGGGAATACGTCGAAACACGCAAACGACTGATCGGGCTGCTGCGTCAGTTCGACGAACTGGGCGGAAAAAGCCTGGAAGTCCGCTATGTCGATGTCCAACCGTTTAGCCAACAGGCCGACGAAGCCGAACATTTTGGGATCGAGCCGGTCCAGGTGATGACCGAAGTCGACGGTCGACGCAGCGAGGCCGACGTGTACCTGGGTGCGGTCGTGATCAGCAGCTTTGACAAAGTCGTCGTGCCGTTTTTCGGCAAAGGCCTGCCGATCGAATACGAACTGACACGATCGATCCAGACCGTCGCCAACGAGAAACGCCACACCGTCGGCGTGCTGCGGACCGACGCGAACCTGATGGAAGGCACCCGCGACTGGCAAATCGTGCGTGAGTTGAAAAAGCAATACAACGTCCAGTCGGTGTCGCCATCGACCGAAATCGATGCCGAATCCTTCGATGTGCTGTTGGCGGTCATGCCGTCGTCACTGACCAGCGAAGAAATGGACCATCTGGTGACCTACGCCAAAACCGGTCATCCACTGCTGGTGTTCGACGATCCCTTCCCGCTGTCCTTGGGCAGCAACGGGTTTGGCGTGACCGGTGCCCCGCGTCAACTCAAACGATCCGGCCATTCGGGGTTCATGGGGCAAGGGGGTCCACCGCCAGAACAAAAGGCCGATGGCGGCCGGGCAACACGTTTGCTGGAATCCTTGGGGATCGATTGGCAGTACGACGCCTGTGTGTTTGATTTCAACAATCCGCACCCCGAGTTCGCGATGCTTCCCCCCGAATACGTCTTCGTGACCAACAGCGGCAACGACGTCGAATCGTTCAATCGGAACGACCAGATCACCAAGGGGCTGCAAGAACTGATTGCGTTGTATCCCGGCGAAGTGGAAAAGCGCGGCGGGGAGTTTGATTTCCAGCCGTTGCTGACCAGCAGTCGACAATCAGGCGTCCTCGAGTGGGAAGAATTTGTCGATGAAGGAGGGTTCAATTTCTTTTCGATGCAGGGAACGGCCAACCCGCGACGTAATCCGTTCCGCGTGATCGACAGCGCGGCCCACACCCTGGCCGCTCGCGTGACCGGCGATTCGGACGATCACAAGGTCAACGCCATCTTCGTCGCCGACGTCGACATGATCTCCGATTTTTTCTTCGAGGAGCGCAATCTCGGAAACCTGAGCACCAGCTTTGACAACGTCACCTTTGTGCTAAACGCCGTCGATTCACTGGTCGGCGACGACTCCTTCATCGAACTCCGCAGTCGACGCCCCGCCCATCGAACGCTGGTTCGCGTCGAGCAACAGAAACGCCACTTCCTTGAAGCGGCAAACCAGGCCGAACGGGAAGCGGACCAGCAGGCCGAAGAGGAATTGGAGCAACGCCGAGAGCAACTGGGCAAACGCGTCCAAGAAATCCAAGAGAACAGTGATCTGGACCCGATCGCCAAAGCGCAAATGCTCAAACAAGCTCAAGAGGCCGAGCAAAAGCGGTTGTCGCTGGCCGAAGCTCAAATCGAACAGAAGAAGAACGACGAAATTCGCAAGATTCGCGCCACCACCAATCGTCAGATCAAGTCGCTGGAATCAAAAATCCGATTCTGGTCCGTTTGTCTGCCCGCGATCCCGGCGTTTGCCCTCGGCGCGTTCGTCTTTGCCCAACGAGTCCGCGATGAAAAGTCGACGGTCATCGACTCACGCCGCCGCAAACCCGTGGCCTAAGCAACGCACGGAAAATAAGTGGGATAGGCTTCCAGCCTGTCGACGCTGGAATGACAGGCTGGAAGCCTATCCCACTCGCAGGATCCGACACCTATTTTCCGTTCGATCCAAAGCTTGCAGCTTGCGTTCCACCCACCAACACCCCATCCACCCCAACCACCGGAAAACAACACTGACGAATTCCCATGTCCACAGTAACCCAAGACCAGACGCAACCCAACGCCGACAGTCGGTCCGGCGGTCAAACCAAGGAAACCATCGAAGCCACCACCGCGGCCGTCAAAAATCGCTGGCTGGGGCTGGCTGACGAAACGCGTCGAACGGTTCTCTACGCCGCCGCCGCAATCCTCTGTCTGCTGATCACCGGCATGATCGAATTGGCGACTCGGCCGGCGGTGATCGCCGAGTATGGCAAGGTCGGCAAAGAATTCTTTCCCGAATTCCGTGACCCCACCCTGGCCTCGGCGCTGAACGTGGCGGTCATCGATCCCGACCAAGTCGAAGCCAAACAGTTCAGTGTGCAGCGAACCGCAAACGGTCAGTGGGTGATCCCATCGCACCACAACTATCCCGCCGATGCGGAAGACCAATTGGCCCGAACCGCCAGCAGCGTGATCGGGATCAAGCGAGGGGCGATGGTGACCCGATGGCAAGCCGACCATGCCCGCTATGGAGTCGTCGATCCAAAGACGGACACCTTGGAGGTTGGCCAAGTGGAAGGGGTCGGAAAACGGCTCACCCTGCGTGGCGAAGACGATTCGGTGCTGGCCGATTACATCATCGGCAAACAGGTCGAAGATGAATTTGACCAGTACTACGTCCGGCACCCCGACGAAGACGAAGTGTACGTGGCGACGCTCAACATTGACCTGTCGACGCGTTTCAGCGATTGGATCAACACCGATCTGTTTGACATCAACCAAACCGACGTCGTCAACGTTTCACTGAACGATTATCAATTTGATGAGCTAAAAGGGACGGTGACGCAACGTGAAGTCACGACGCTTCGTCGGGAAACGTCACTCGACGACTGGAAGATGGACGGCATCGACGATGCAACCGAGCAAGTCAAAAAGGATGCGATTGCAGACACCGTCAACGCCATCGCGAATCTAGACATCGTCGGCGTCCGGCCCAAGCAAACCGGGTTGACGCCCGATCTACGACTCGACCGCGACGCCCTCGGTTCGCAACGTGATGTCGACCGCTTGCAATCCGATTTGCTCTCGCGAGGCTTTTTGCTGCAGCCGGACCAAGACAATTCCGACACGCTGAAGCTGATCTCACGCGAAGGTGAACTGGCGTCGGCGACCAACGATGGGCTGGTGTACAACCTGTACTTCGGCCGCGTGTTCACCGGCAGCCAGGAAGAACTCGAATTGGGATTCGCAAACAATCCCGACCAAGCATCAGAGGATGCCGGCGACTCCGATTCAACCGATGACAAAAACGAAAGCAGCGACGAAAACGAAAGCAGCGACTCTGGAAAACCCGGCCGATACGTGTTCGTCACGGTCAACTTCGACCGGCAGTTCCTCGGTGAAGCCCCCGAGAAACCGACCAAGCCGGAAAGGCCGGAGGAACTGAGCGCGGCGGATGCGGAAACCGGTGAAGCCACATCGAGCGAGTCCGAAACGTCGGAAGGCAGCGAAGCATCCGACGACGGCGAAGCCTCCGACGAACAAGCCGAAGCCGATCGCTTGAAGGAACTGCGAGAGGCCTACGATGCTGAGATGGAAGCCCACAACGCCGATCTGGAAACATGGCAGTCGTATCAAGACAAAATCGATCAGGGCAAGGAGAAAGCCGAGTCGTTGAACCGGCGTTTTGCTCAGTGGTACTATGTCATCGCGGGCGAGGACTACGACAAACTTGCGCTCTCTCGCGGCGACCTGGTCGAAGCCAAAGAAGAAGTGAAAGAACCCGAATCGGACTCACCGTCGGAGTCCGAGACCGAGGCAGGGCTCGAGACCGCGACTGAACCGCAATCGCCGACCGAAGAAACAGCGGCAGCCAATCAAGCCGCCGCCGATGAATTCCTCGCAGAGAACCAATCCAAGGACGGCGTCGTCACGACCGAAAGCGGATTGCAATACGAGGTGTTGACCGAGGGGGAAGGCGAGTCGCCCAGTGGTGACAGTCGCGTCAAGGTTCGCTACAAGGGCACGTTGATCGACGGCACCGTGTTTGACCAATCGGGTGACACCGCGGTGGAGTTTGGAGTCGACCAGGTGATTCCGGGTTGGACCGAAGCGCTCCAGCAAATGAAACCGGGAGCAAAATGGAAGCTGTACATCCCACCGAAACTGGCCTACGGCGAGCGTGGTTCGGGCGACAAAATCGGCCCCAACACGTTGTTGATTTTTGAAGTCGAATTGGTTTCGGTTGATTCCGATCTTGGTTGACGGCAGCGCGGATGGCCCGCGTTGTCATTTTCCCTCGAAGGCCGCGGTTAACGCCGCGGCCTCGCCTTTTTTTGGCACGCCTGTTGCATTTAATGACGAACAGTTTCGCTGACTGTCAATTTTGCAAATCGAGTTCGCGAGTCTGCCGGTCAGCTTTTCGTTTCACGGTTTTTACGAGTGATTTGGAGGCAACAGCCATGAGCGGTTTCAACTCAACTCTTTCTCGCTCGCTCGGCCCGAGTGTACTCGGCGTCGCGAGCCGCGAGATGGACGATTTGTTTGATCGACTTTTCACTTCCGGTGGCAACGGCAGGACGAAACCCTGGTGGCCGTCGATGTCCGTCTGGGAACAAGGCGACCACTACCACTTGGAAATGGACCTTCCCGGTCTGGCGAACGAAGACATCGACGTGACCTTTGATGAAGGGCGTTTGAAGATTTCGGCGAACCGACCGCGGGTGGAATCGGAAGATCGAACGTACCTGCATGACGAACGCAATTGGGGCGAATTCAGCCGCTTGATTTCCATCCCCGATTCGGTCGATCCCGAATCGATCGAAGCCAATTATGAAAACGGCGTGTTGCACCTGCTGCTGAAAAAACGCCCGGAAGTCATGCCCAAGAAGATCACGATCAACGCGAAGTAGCTCCGCGACCTCTGTCGCAGCAGATCCGCAGCACGCCACGGTGTGTGCTGCGGATATTTTTTTGTTGTGCTGGCCCCTGGGACTGTCTGGCTATCGGCTGCCCTCGATCGATCCAATCGGGCACGGGGCACAGCACAGTGTTAGCGGAACGGCGCGAGCGGGCTGTCGTTTTAGTCGGGATCTGCTGCGTTAATGGTGAGCCGCTGGCCGAAAGGCCTCGGGCAACGTCGCAGTGCCCGGCCGCTTACGCGTCGCGGCTCACAAAATCGACAGCCCGCGAGCCGTCCGGTTTCAGCGTGAAAGACCGGAGGGCTCGCGCCCTACCGCTAACCAAAAACAGCCTGAGCCACGCCTGATGGCGTGGCGGAGCGTCTCAACGCCGGACAGCAATGTCAGCCGGTGGTGAGCGTTCGGGCGTGCTGCTCTAAAGCACGTGTGACTTCGGCAACTTGTTTCTGCAGATTGTCATTCAAACGTTCGATGCTGTCGGCGTCTTGTTGTCGCGCGGCGATCTCTAACTGCGTGGCCGCCTCGCTGGCCGCGTCGGCACCAAACACCACCAGCGATCCCTTCAGCGCGTGTGCGGCGCGTTCCAACGACTTGTAGTCTGACTCGGCAACCGCGGTTCGGATTTCATTCATCATCCGTGGCGTTTCCTCTTCCATCGCCACGATCAACTCGCTTAGCAATGCTTCGTCGCCACCGGCATTGTCCATCGCCGTTTCGAAATCAAAGGGCCGGCTGTGTGGCGGCGGGTCCTCGCTTGCGACGGGTTGGTCCGCAGGACTGGATCGCGCGTCCGGTTGTTCGGATGGGCTTTCCGGGTGGCGATTGACGTGCCGTTGGGAGAAGATCGTTTCGATGCTTGCCAACAACTCGGAACTTTTGCTTGTCTTGCGGACACAGGTGTCGGCCCCGGCTGCTTTTCCGCGTTGGGCGAATTCGGCGGTATCGTTGCCGGAATACAGAATGATGGGGGTGGTGGCAAACTGCTTGGATTGACGCAGTTCGTGACAGACCTGGTACCCATCGCGCTCGGGCATGTTGACGTCCAGAACAATCAAATCCGGCGTGGTCGCGCGCGCCATCGCCAAGGCGTCGTCCCCGTTGGCCGCTTGGATGACATCATGTCCGGCCGCGGCCAGCTTGCGTGTGAACAACAGCCTGAGCGCCCGGTGGTCATCGGCCAGCAAAATGGTCTTGCCCGACGGCGGTCGGTTGAAGGAATCGCCGGCTTGGCTGGTACGCGTGACCAAGATCACGGTGTCGCCTTGATGGACGGCGGTCTGGGGTGGCGGCGTCGGGTCAAAGGTCCCATCACCGCGTTGAATGCCCGCGACGCCGACGGCCGCCGATCCGTGCAAAATCCCGCCGACGGTCGTGGCCTGCTGGGCGTCGTGGCGATGGGGTTTCAACGACACGCCCAACACGCTGGATTGATCGGAGACGCCCGTCACGACGGAGGAACTATCGGATTGCTGCTTGATCAGCTCGGCGATTTGGCGACCGCCCAGTTTCATCGGGGAGACGACGATGTCTGCTCCGGCTCTGAGAATCCGGTCTTCCACGCCGGAGTCTTCGCCCCGGGCGATGATGAAAATCTTGGGGTTCAATTCCCGCGCCGCCAACGAAATGAACAGGTTGTTCGAGTCGTCCGTCAGCACCGCGATGACCCCTTGAGCCCGTTCGATCGCCGCCTCCTTCAACGTCGCGTCCGCCGTCGGATTGCCGCGCACCAAGGCGAACCCTTCACGTTCGACCGCCGCGATCGAGGCGTCGTCATCGGTGATCACGACGAACGGTAATTGATGGTCCTTCAGCTCCTTGCAAATCGCGCCCCCGATCTTTCCGTAGCCGCAGACGATGTAATGCTCTCTCATTCGACTGATCCTTCTGCGCATCTGTTTTCGCGTAATGACCCCGACACCTTCCAATTCACTTTGAATCACCCAGCGAGCGAACTGTGTGGCAAAGGCGACGACCGCGCCGAATCCGCAAAACACCAGTGCGACGGTGAAGTACCGTCCGGGGACCGACAACTCATGACTCTCGTCGAACTGGGTCGGCGTGATGGCCGTGACGGTCATGTAGAACGCGTCGCCGACCGTGATCCCGTCTTCGATGATCCAATACCCGCCGGTCCCGATCGACAGGACCAACGCGACAAAAACCAGAATCTGCAGAATGTGGCGTGCCGACTCTTTCATGCGTTTACGCCGACCGCCTGGTCGTTTGCCCGACACCTGGCAGCCGTGTTGACGTCCTATCCATGGGGATCACAACCGTTGAAGTGGTTGATGTGAACGGATTGCCCGAACGCCCATTGTATTGCATGCCGCCGACGCATTGGCGGCGCGAGATGACCGCGGCATTGAGAATGCCGTGGCGAGTCAGCTTTCGGAGTCGGAAAAACCCGGCGGCGCAACGATTTGCCCGTCTTGAACCAAGAACTCCAGTGCCGCCTGGGCGTATTGCTGAGTCTCTTGTCGCTCCGAATGCTCCTTGTCCAGCGTGACCATCCCCGATTGATTCATATACGCATCAAACGTTTGTCGGTCTTTGGCGGACATTTGAATCCACATCCGACGCGTTACTCCATACCAATTCACGTCTTGCGGGGTGATGATTCCCATGTGCGTCAAGTCACCGAGGCCTTCGAGGGTGTCGCCGAGTTTTTGATCCGCGTTTGGCGACACCCGACCACCCTCGCTGGCCGCGAGGAAATCGCCCATCTGCCGGCTGACCTCCCGCAGACGATAGACGCGCTGGACGTGTGCCGGGATCACCGAGACGTGGTCGAATTCGCCCTGCGGTGGATCGGGCAAAGCCGGCCGATGCTTCGGCCCCACCGCCATATTAAACGCCTGCCAGACCACAGCAGTCTCCAGATAGTCGAATCGATTTTTGTTGGCAATGTTTTTGGCAGACGCATTGAAATACTCGTCGATCGGCAAAGGGTTGCCGGCAGGAACCGCCTGGGTCACCTGTTGCAGATACACGCTGCGGTGATCCGTCATCCCGATCTGCGTCATCCGATTCCACAGGTCCCGCAGCACTTGGTAGGGAATCAGATGGTGGTAGACACCCGCCCGGGGCCACTCCTCCCACTTCGGCGGACGATACTTGGATCCGGTGGTAATCGTGCCATCGCGCTGAAACATGACTCGACCTGAGGCAGGGTAACGGAGTTTGACCGACGGTTCCGTCATCGTACCAACCCGCGTCGCGTTGCTAAGAAAACTGGGGTTTTCTGAAACAACGGTTCGAATGCTTAAGGACCGTCGGAAGAATAAGTGGGATAGGCTTCCAGCCTGTCATGGCGAAAACGACAGGCTGGAAGCCTATCCCACAATCAATCCCCGCCACTTATTCTTCCGACGGTCCTAATCAGAGGTGCAACGTTTGATTAGAAGTGCACCGCGCCTCGGGTGAGTTTGACATCGACGTTGATCAACCGCCCCGTACGTTTGTCTTTGACCAACAAACGCACCCAACCGGAACGACTGGCGTAGCGTTGGAGCGCCGTGTCGATCCGCAGGTTCGAGTGCGGCCCGATGCC
Source organism: Stieleria neptunia (assembly GCF_007754155.1). Classification (NCBI taxonomy): domain Bacteria; kingdom Pseudomonadati; phylum Planctomycetota; class Planctomycetia; order Pirellulales; family Pirellulaceae; genus Stieleria; species Stieleria neptunia. The sequence continues at coordinate 4,916,496 of NZ_CP037423.1, forward strand.
AATCTGATGCCCATTGACGGTGATGATCCGGTCGCCCACTTCCAATCCGACCCGGGCCGCCGCCGTCCCCGGATAAACCTGGGTCAACAACAACCCGGTCGCACTGTAGCTGCCATAGACGCCCAAGTACCAGCCGCCCAGAACAGGATTGCCCGATCCCTGGCCGGGTTTCGGTTCGACAAACCCGCCGCCGTCCGGCATGGCTTTCGGGTTGGCCTTGCTGGCGGAGACCGGATCGCCGTCTGCAAGTGCCGCTGAAGACGCGACCAGGACCGAAAGGCCGAACACACCCCACCGCAAAACGTTCATGTTGAATGTCCCACGACACGTGTGTGCCAAGAAAACTGCGAAGTGCAGCAGCCAAGTTGGCACCCGACCGGCCGCGTCGCTAATGTGCTGCAATAATCGTACCGAGCGTTTCACAAGTGGAACGAGACGGCAAGCTGGAAGCTTACCCCACTTTTGAACCGAAACGGCAACGACATCCGCGTTACGCCAGCACGTCCTTGACCACGTGTCCGTGAACGTTGGTCAGGCGTCGTTCCAACCCGTTGTGATAGAACGTCAATCGTTCGTGGTCGAGCCCCATCAGGTGCAACAGCGTTGCGTTGAAGTCGTAGACGGTGGTCGTGTTGGCAGCCGCCTTGAACCCGAACTCATCGCTTTCCCCATAGCTGATGCCTTTCTTGACACCGGCACCGGCCAGGAAGCAGGTGAACGCGTCGGGGTTGTGATCGCGGCCGGTTCCGTTGCCCTGCAAAAACGGCATCCGCCCGAACTCGGTCGCCCAAACGACCAGCGTGTCTTCCAACATCCCACGCTGCTTCAAATCCGCGAACAACGCCGCGGTCGGCTGGTCCATGATCTCCGCCTGCATCGCGTGCGTTTCCAGAATATTGGCGTGCGAATCCCAGTTGGTGATGCCGTTTCCGCCGGCCGGGTCGCTGCCGTTGAACAACTGCACGACGCGGACGCCCTTTTCGAGCAACCGCCGGGCGAGGATACAGTTGCGCGCATACTGGCCACGCAATTCGCTGCCGCCTTCGACGCCGTACGCTTTCAAGGTCTCCGCCGTTTCGCCAGAGATGTCCATGACATCCGGGACGGTGGTTTGCATTTTTCCGGCCAGTTCATAGCTGGCGATCCGCCCGGCCAGATCAGCGTCGCCGGCGTATTGTTCCAAGTGTTTCGCATTGAGCCGCGCGAGCAGATCGACACTGAGACGATCTTCCCTAGCCGAAAGCACGTCGGGGCGGCGCAGATTGTTCGGCGGTGCGGCGGCGCTGAAATCGGTGCCTTGGAACGCGGCGGGCAAAAAGCCGTTTCCAAAATTGTTCTTGCCGCTTCGTGCCAACCCGCGTGGATCATTGATGGCGACGAAAGCGGGCAGCTCTTGGTTTTCCGTCCCCAATGCGTACGTGACCCAGGCTCCGAACGACGGAAACCCTTCCATCGTGAAACCGGTGTTCATGAAGTTTTCGCCCTGGGGGTGCGCACTGGTATCGGTGGTCAGCGAGTGGATGAACGCGAAATCGTCGACGTGCTGGGCCAGATGCGGCAGCAGATCGGAAACCATCTTGCCCGTTTCACCGCGTGGTTTAAATTCCCAAAACGGCTTGGCGATGTTTCCGGTCGGGCCTTCAAAGGTCACTTCGGGGATCCCCGGTGGCTTTTGCCCGTGCAACTCTTTGAGTGCCGGTTTGTAATCAAACGTGTCGACGTGGCTGACCGCCCCGGGGCAATAGATCACCAGGACCTGTTTGGCCGGCATGTCAAAGTGCCCCGGACGCGACGCATACGGTTGACTGGGATCAATCGCCGGTCGTATCGGCGTCTTTCCGCTGACCGTTTTGACATCGGCGGCTAACAGTCCGTCACCATCGAGCAGGCTGGCCAGCGCCAGGGCACTGGTCGACAGTCCGGCCGTGTGCAAAAAACCTCGGCGATCGAGTAAACGCCGGCCGAGCGGCGATAGTTTTTCGGGGTTGGTCATGGTCTTTCGGGATAGGTGAGTTGCAAACGTGGCGGTGCGGAATCGACCTCCCCTCGCTGCGCTCGACCCTCCTGCCAGGAGGGTGACGCCTTGCGGGATCGGCTCGTACACTGATTTACAAATTCATGGCAAAAACGCAAATTCGTTCGTGTTCAACAGGGTTCGGCAGACGAGCGACAGACTCGTTTGTCGGGCGAGGTCCAAACAGGAATCCAGTTCGTCGGCATCGGGCTGACGTGACAACAACAATTCAAAGCAGCGGATGATCGACGACTTCAATTCTCCATCGGATTCCTTTTCCGCTCGCTCGGCAATCCGCTCGGATTGGTGGATCACGAAGTCGCTGTTCATCAAGTTCAACGCCTGCAACGGAGTCGTCGAGACGGGACGCTTGGCACGCACCTGACCGCAGTCGGGAAAGTCAAACGCCGTGAACATCTGGTCGTCGACACGACGCATGCGTTCTTGATAGAGCATGCGGCGCCAAGTTTCCGGCCCGTAATTCTTGACGACTTCCCACTGGGCGTAGGTTTTTTTCTCGTTGTGAATCCGATAGCTGCGACCGCCGATGGTCCGGTCCAATGCCCCCGAGGCCTGCAGGATCGAATCGCGAATCACCTCCGCCTCGACGCGTTTGGGCGGAAAACGCCACAACAGCGCCGACCCGGCATCCTTGGCGATCCCCTCCGACCGCGGCTCACTTGCCTGTCGGAACGCCGCCGACATCACCATCTGGCGGATCATCGATTTGACGGACCACGCTTCGTTGCCCGAGACCGTCGGGTGAACAAACTCCGCAGCCAACCAATCCAGCAGTTCCGGATGCGTCGGCGCGGCGCCCGCTTTTCCGAAATCGCTGGTCGTCGGCACGATGCCACTGCCGAACACGTGGTGCCACAGACGGTTGACCATCACGCGTGCGGTCAACGGGTTTTCTTCGCTGCTGATCCATTTGGCGAACTCGGCCCGACGCTTGGGGCCGGGTGCTTGCTGTGTGAGCCCCAAGTCGCCATCAAAAATGGCCGGGCCCGCCGGGTCGACTTCGTCACGCGGGTTCTCCGGGCTGCCACGAAGCAGCACGCGGGTCACTTCGGGGCGGACGAATCGGCCGACAAAACTCGGCCGCGGCCCCTCTTCGGCCAAGGTTTCGATTTGATTTTGGATCTCCCGAAGCGCCGCTTTGCGTTCGGGATGTTCCTTGTCCAATTGAGTGTTGACGAACCAGGTCCCAACCCAAGGCTGCCAGGTCCCGTCACTCTGGAGCACATCGACGTCGTATTCGTATCGCGGCAGGTATGGTTTCTTGTCCAGATAATCGGTGTCGTAGAAATACTCACGATTGCTGCTCAGCCGAAGCCGACTGATCTTTTCGGGCTGTTCAAAATCGAATTGAACGTAGGGCTGTTGGTCGGAACCCTTGTCCTTCTTTGCCCGCCAAGCCATCGTGCCGTATTCGCCGTCGTTGACGCGGCGAATCGGATTACGACCTTCGGTTCCGTCTTCGGGGAATCCAGAAACCTTGGTGCCGCGGCGTTTGTGGGCGAGGTTTTCGCCATAGTTGTCGGGGCCGAACACTTCCAATTCGTCCAAGCCGACGTTTCCCATTTTGAATCGGACACGGATTGCTTGGGTCGTGACGGGTTTGAAGTGCATTTCACGAAACGCCCCCCAATCCTCTTCCCAACCGCCGATCGGCCGCAACACCGCGCGTTGTTTGGCGATCTGTTTCCAAATCTCTTCGCCGCGTTGGCGGCGGGGGTGATCGGGGGCGAATTCGGGATGACGACTGCCGAATTCGACGTCTTGAAACACGCCGGTCATCGAGTAGTAATCCTGGATCGTGATCGGATCAAACTTGTGGTTGTGACACCGCGCGCATCCAATCGTGACGCCCATCACCGAGGCACCGACGGTTTGCATGATCTCGTCCATCCGATCGGCGCGGGCTTGGCGAATCGCCGACGGCTCGCGTCCCACCGTCGCCGCGGGCACGTGCGGTCCGGCGACCAGAAATCCGGTCGCCTCGCCGGCGCCCATCGAATCGCCGGCGATTTGTTCTTGCACGAACACGTTGTACGGCTTGTCTTCATTGAACGCTCGGACCACGTAATCGCGATAGATCCACGCGTTCTTCCGATACAAATTGGCTTCTGATCCATTTGTCTCCGCCCATCGAATCACGTCCAGCCAATGCTGGGCCCAACGCTCACCGAAATGCGGCGATTGCAGCAGCCGATCGACCAACTCTGTATACGCCTGCTGGGCATCGATTGCGGACGCCTCGATGAATTCGTTCGTCTGTTCCGGCGTTGGGGCGATCCCGGTCAGCACGATCGAGACGCGTCGGATCAGTGACCGGGGATCGGCCGGTGGCGAATACGAAAGTCCCTGTTCGGCGAGTTGTTTCAGTAGGAAGGAGTCGATGGGGGTAGGCGGAGTCGCAAGCTGGCTGCCGCCACGTTGTGGCGGAGTCGCAAGCTGGCTGCCGCCACGTTGTGGCGGAGTCGCAAGCTGGAAGCTTACGCCACGTTGGGGAATGTCGGGTCGGACGACGGGTTTGAATGCCCAGTGATCGATTTCTTCGTTGACCACATCGTCCATTTGTCCCGGTACGACGGCGCCCGCTTTGATCCAACGCGTCAACAAATCAATCTCTTCATCGGGCAACTTGTCATCGTCTGGCGGCATCGCCATGTCTTCATCGACATGATTGATGACTTCGATCAGGTAGCTCTTTTCGGGCTTGCCGGGCACGACAGCCGACAAGCCTGAATCGCCACCACGGAGCATGCGGGCACGAAGATCTAATCGCAGCCCCGATTCTTGCTCGTCTTCGCCGTGGCAATACAAACAACGCTCTTCGAGAATCGGCAGGATCTGTTCCTCGAAATCGATCTCTTCGGCAGGCAACGCTTGCGGTGCCAACAGGCAAAACAGGAGCAGAAAACATCGAATCATGATGGATGGCTTCCAATCTGACATTGGCATGGAGGGTTCCTGGATCATATCCAATCTTGGTCTGTGTCGCTCAACTACAACGCGGCTTTCCAACCGGCGTCGAGTTGTCGGGTCAGCGCGGCGACGACGTTAGGGTTTTGGCTGGCAATATTTTTGGTTTCGCCGGGGTCGCTCTGGTGATCGAACAACTCGACGAAGACGGGATCGGCTTGGGGATTGCGATGATCGCGCCAAACGACCAACCGATAGCGGTCGGTCCGCATCGTGTACCCCATCAAATGTTGTTCGAACAGCTCGCGGTCCCACGTGTCACCCATCTGCTCGATGATCCGGCCTTCGACTTCTCGGATCAACGGCCCGAACCACGTCTCACGCATCCCTTGCGACAGCGGGTTGGCGGCCCACTCGCGGAGCGCCGGGTTGGGATACTGACTGAACGCAGCTGTTTTCCAGGCCCGGTCGGGATCGTCCAACAACGGGACAAAACTGTGGCCTTCGACATGATCGGGGATCGGCAACCCGGCCAATTCGCAAAGGGTCGGATACATGTCAACTAACTCGACCAACGCATCGGTCGGTTTGCCTCGCGACTTCATGCCCGGCGTCCAAATCATCAACGGCACGCGGGTCGCAATTTCGTAGTTGGTCGCTTTGCCCCAGACGCCCATGTCGCCGAGATGCCAACCGTGGTCGCCCCACACGATGATGATGGTGTTGTCGCGAACCCCGGCATCTTCCAGGGCACGGACCATCAATCCGACTTGGGCGTCGACGTAACTGACGCATGCCAAATACGCGTGCTTGAGTGTTCGCGACAGCTCGGGACCCAATGGACCGATCTTGGGGATCCCCGCACGGGTTCGCAATTCGAATGACGCGTGAAGCCCCATCGCGGCACCGCCCTCGGGCGCATCACTGTGGGTTGCCATTGGGATTTTGTCGGGATCGTACAGGTCCCAGTATCGTTTGGGCGCGGTCCAGTTCAGGTGGGGTTTTTTGAACCCGAGCCCCAGGAAGAACGGCTTGTCCGCCTTGGCCATCTGCTTCATCGTCTCGATCGCCAGCCGGGTGTTGTAGCCGTCACCGTAGGCGGTATCGGGGACGTCGGCGTTCTCGTACGCCGGTCCGCTGCCCAAACCACGGCGTGCGGCCTCGCCGTACTTGGCCAACATCTCCTTCATGTTGTCACTTTTGATCTTGTTGTTTTCCGCCAACGCATAGCCACCGACCGGCTTTTCGATCCCCTTGATCCATTTGACCGGGCTTCGACTCCAAGAGTTTTCTTCGTCGGTATCGCCCTGATGAAAGATTTTTCCACAGTAGGCGGTTTCATAGCCGTGTGCGATGAAGTGCTGGGGCAACGTGACGATGTCGGGCTGCAGCTCACGCAACGAGACGTAGTTGTGAAACAACCCGGTCGTCTCCGGTCGAGCACCGGTCATCAGGCTCGCCCGCGAAGGCCGACAGATCGCCTGTTGGCAATAGGCCCGATTGAACAGCAAACCGTCTTTGGCCAGCGCATCCAGGTTGGGCGACACCGCGATCTCGGACCCGTAACATCCCAGTTCCGGACGCAGATCGTCGATGGCGATGAACAGGACGTTCGGTTTGTCCGCCGCGGAGCACGTGCAAGCCAGACCCAGTACGCAGGCGAGGGTGAGAAGGGGTTTGATCATTCGGTTCCTTTCGTTTCCGGCGGTTGTCTTCATGCTAACTGGGATTCAACTTCGTCGATGCGGATGCGTGGTCAATCAAGCGTCATTTCACTTCAAAGGTGGCGTTGTAATTCGGCATTCCCGTTTCAAGCCACCGCTGTTCCGCCTCCTCATCGTCGAACCACCGAGGCGTGGTGTGATCGCGACTCCAGCGTTCGGCTTCGGCCACCATCGCAGCAACCTTCTCGGGATACGCGGCACTCAGATCGTGCGTTTCTCCGAGATCATCGTCCAAATGAAACAGTTTCCAGGGCGTTTGCGCCGTTCGACAAATCTTCCAGGCGTCGCGTCGGGCCCCCACGTCACTGTAACCGCTACGATGGCGGAGTGCGAAAATCATCTCACCTTGGCGTGCGCTACGACCGGCCAGCAAATCGTCCCAGATATCCTTGCCGTTCAACGTCTTGGTCGCCGGGATTTCCGCCTTGGCCAAGCGTGCGAACGTCGGGTAGAAATCGAGTGCGGAAACGGGGTGGTGATAGCGATCCCCGGCAGGGACTTTTCCGGGCCAATGGAAGAACATTGGAACGCGATAACCGCCCTCGTGCGTACTGCCCTTGCCTTCGCGAAGTGGTCCATTGTTCGCGCCCAGGCCTATTTTCCCGCCGTTGTCACTTAGAAAGACGATCAACGTGTCATCGAACTGACCGGAATTCTTGAGCGTTTGGACCAATTGACCGACACCGCGGTCGACGGCGTAAACCATCGCGGCGTAGGTTTGCCGTTTCTTGTCCTTGATGCCGGCGAAACGCGCTAAATCCTCGACCTTTGCTTCGAGTGGACTGTGTGGCGCGTTGTAGGCCAGGTACAGAAAAAACGGTTGGTCTCGGTCGCCCGCCGATTGGACAAAACGCACCGCCTCGCGCGACAGCCCATCGGTGATGTATTCCGTTTCATCGACCGTTTTTCCGTTGTGTTCCAGCGGGGCGATGTAGTCATTGATCGTTGTCTTGCCGGCCCGAATCTGGCGCTCGTAAATCGGCCGGTATCGATCCGGAAAGTACTGATGGCCGCCGCCGAGAAACCCGTAAAACTCATCGAACCCGCGTTGGTTGGGATGGAACGGGTGCTCGTAACCCATGTGCCATTTACCGATCGCGCCGGTGTAATACCCCGCGTCCTGCAACACCGTGCTGATCAGGGTTTCGTTCGGATCAATCCCTTGGCGGTTGTAGTCTTCGAAACCTTGGCCGCTGTTGGGCAGGTTGAACGGCGCCCCGAACGAATGCGGATAGCGGCCCGACATCAACCCCATCCGACTGGGACCACAGAAGGGGTGCGTGACATAGGCCGATGTAAAAATCGTACCGGCCGCGGCCAGCTGATCCAACTGGGGCGTCGTGATGTCTTTGGCGCCGTTGAAGCCCACGTCGGCGTAGCCCAGGTCGTCGCACAGGATCACGACGATGTTCGGGCGGTCTTGATCCCCGGCATGGCCCAGCGCCGCGAACGTGGCGAGCATCCCGACGGATAACGCGATTCTGTAACAGGTGTGTTGCATCAATTCTGTTTGCTCTGAAAACGATAGAAGTCGACTGTCGTGTTGAGACCGTCGTGTTGAATCCGACGGCGACTAATACCCGAGCGGTTTTCCTTGTTCGTACAGCGACTGAATTTCTTCGCGGCTGAGTGCGGCGTCAAAAATCGCCAGTTCATCGATTGCACCGTTCAAGTTTCGGACGGCGAACCAAGGTGAATTTCGCAGCGGCTGTCCCCAGTTTCCGATTTCAGCTGTCCCGATCCGAAGCGTTTGGACATGAAACTGATCCGTGATCGGTTCACTGCTGATCGGTTCACCGTTGACGAACTGGTTGACTTGTCGAGCGACCGGGTCATAGACCGCGGCAATGTGCAGCCACTTGCCGCTCTTGGACACATCCCAAATCGGCTCGGTGTAGTAAATCCGGTGCAACCGGGAATCTTCTGCAGAGCCAAGTCCCGACCCGGGCGTGTCGTCGACCATCACTGAAAACATCAGCCGACCGTCTTCGTGAAGTTGCCAATGCGGTTCGCCGTTCTCATAGCCGTCGCCCATGAACAGCGAGTTGTAACGATGTTCCAAACTATCAATTCGGACCCAGCAGGCGAACGTGAACGCGTTGAACTCGCCATCGATCCGGGTCCGCACCCGCGATCCCGGACGGTCGAATTCCAACCCTGTCGATACGGCCCCGAATCGCCCTTGGCCGCGCGTGACCGGACCGACCAGAATGCCATCGAGTTCGCGTCCGGTCGCGGCGCGATTGGGGACGAAGCGATCGATGGCGGATTCGGCGATCGGGTAATATGCGATCAACCGATCATCGGTCCTCAACTGCCGCGAGTAGATTTCCCATTGTTCAAACTGCCGCGTCTGGGCGTCTTCACGTCGCCGCTGCAAGTCACTGAGCGTACTGAGTCCCTTGAACGCGTCCGGGCGAGACTGCGATCCCTTCAACCATTCTCGCTCACCGGTGACCAGATGATCGCCATCGTGCCGCCCCCCGCGCAATTCGACTTCGCCGTCGATCACCTCGACACGCGCTTCGTCCGCGCCGACTTCCACGGCAAATTCGGTTCCCAAGTCGATGATCTCCGAATCGGCCGCCTTGACGACAAAGCCACGCGCCGCCGGCGGAACACTGGCCCGCAACCGCCCCTTGACCACCCGAACCGACCAATCCGATTCGACATCCAGCGCCGCGGGCCCTTCCACGATCAACGTCGCACCGCAAAAGAAGTCGATTTCCGCGATGCCCTCGTCGAACTGCAAGACACCGTTGGGCAACACATCACCTTCGCGGAACGCAAGCGAGTCGTTTGACCAGCGCAAATCCACGGCACTCCGCAACGTCGCATGCCCGGCAATCAACGCCTCCTCGGGTTCGTTCAACAGGTCTTGATTGACGTCGACCCATTGGGGAACCTCCGCATCGTTGCTCCGTCCGAACCAATAGGCGACGCCGCTGACCAGCACCAAAACGGCCGCCGCGATCGCCAACCGTTGCCACGTCCACCCCGAAGCGTCATCGAGCACACTGGCGGGCGAATCGTTTCGTTTGGGTGGCCCGCCGTGCAGATCGCCGTGCAGATTGCCGTGCAGGTCGCCGCCGGACTCGGTCGCGATCTCGCCGAGTGATTCACACAGATTGATCGCCCGCAAATACTCCGCTCGAACGTCTTCACGCCGCTCGATCGCGTCCTGCAGCACGTCGAAATCGTCAGCCGAAATCGTTTGGTCGATGGCTTGGAAAATCAGGTTTCGAATCGTGTCGTCCATCTTAGAGCTCCTCGACGAGCCGGCCCTGAACACAGTCCAAAAGCCGTTTGCGAAGCGCGTTGACTTTGCTGTACAGCCGACGTGTTTTGACGCCGGTCTCTTCCGCGATTTTGGCAATCGACTCGCCCGGCGAGTGAACGCTCAGCACCAGCCGTCGTTGGTCGGCGTCCAATTCGCCCAGACACGTCTCGATCGCTTGACGCTCCCGGTCGCGCTGTTCCAAGTCCTGCATCGCGTCCTGCGCCAATCGCTCGATCACACTCTCGCGGAACACCAGTCGGTCCCGGGAACTGTCCCGTTGCCAGCTGAGCACTTTGTAGCGGGCGATCACGCAGGCCCAGCGAATGAATTCGTCGACCGCGTCCTCGGCGTTCTCGGGCGTGAAGGATTCGTATTTCTTCCAACACTCCAGCGCCGTCTCCTGCATCACGTCGTCGACACCTTGGTTGGACGGCAACAACGAACGCACGAATCGACGAATCGACTGGTCATGCCGAGCCAGCAAACTGACGAACTCGCCGTAACGAGCTTCGCGGCCTGCGGGGGTCTCAAAATCAGGTTTCGCGTTTGGATCCATGGAGCGTTTATTTCACGGAAGGTGGTTCAACGTTGATATTCCATCATCCCCAATAATTACCGTGCGGCCTGTGCCAATTTGTCAATAAAACGCGTTCGGCAACGCCGGAAATCATGTTTTAGCGGCAGGCCGCGAGCAATGAACTCCCACACGTGTTAGCGGAACGGCGCGAGCGGTCCGGTTGCGTTTCAAAAACACCATGAAAGACCGGAGGGCTCGCGCCCTACCGCTAACAATGGCCCGCCACCCTTTTAGCAGAACGGCGCGAGCCGTCCGGTCGCGTTTCAAATACACCATGAAAGACCGGAGGGCTCGCGCCCTACCGCTAACAATGGCCCGCCACCCTTTTAGCGGAACGGCGCGAGCCGTCCGGTTGCGTTTCAAAAACACCATGAAAGACCGGAGGGCTCGCGCCCTACCGCTAACAATGGCCCGCCACCCTTTTAGCGGAACAACGCGAGCCGTCCGGTTGCGTTTCAAAAACACCATGAAAGACCGGAGAGCTCGCGCCCTACCGCTAACAACAAGCGTTTCTGGGGACACGACCCTACCCTGGAACAGAACGGGACCATGCCGTGCGAATTCGCACTCGTGTTGGAAGGGACCGTTGCACGTTCCCCACGCCGCGCGCCGCGACAGCGCACCGGTAGTCGCAGCCGGCCTATTGTGCCGTCTTTTCTGGACTTCTGAACCGTTGCATGGACCGGTGGCGACGACGATGCGACTCGACACACCGCCTTTAAGCAGGCTTTAGCGGAGCGTTGATCCCCGGTGGCGAATCATGTGCTTCGGTGGCGCGCCATGTGCCGACCGGAAACCCTCGGCCGGTGAAAACCGGCACGACGCAGCGGACATCACTCGATGACGGCCGCTGCGTCGTCGCTGTGATGGGCGGATCCAGCGTTCTTGAATTGACAGTCGGTGTGTTTCAATCACTTCAGAGAACGGGCGATGCTGCTATTACCCTATGAGATGGACGGTGGATTTGATGAGATGTTCGCTCCCGACGGCAGGCCCAGGGCCAGCGGCGAACGTTTCGTCCGGCGACTCGAAGCGCTGGCCGATGGCAACCTGCGCGAGCGACAGAAATCGGCGGAATTGAACCTGCAAAACATGGGCATCACGTTCAACGTGTATAGCCATCAAGCCGGCACCGAAAAGATCTGGCCGTTTGACTTGCTGCCGCGCATCATCGACGCTGAAGAATGGTCGATGATTGCCAAGGGGCTTGAACAACGGATTCGGGCGCTCAATCTGTTTGTCGACGACGTCTACAACGATCGCAAGATCATCAAGGACAAAGCCGTCCCGGAATCCTTGATCACATCCTCCAAGACGCTTCGAAAACAGTGCGTCGGTCTTCAGCCGGCAGAAGGCGTCTGGTGTCATATCACCGGCGTCGATTTGATTCGTGACGCCGACGGTCAACTGTACGTGCTGGAAGACAATCTGCGTTGCCCGTCGGGCGTTTCGTACGTGCTCGAAAACCGCGAACTCATGAAGCGGACCTTCGCCCACGTCTTTGAGGGGATGTCGGTCGAACCGATCGAGGAGTATCCGGAGCAATTGCTGAAAACGCTGCTGGATTGTGCCCCCACGGGCGTGTCGGATCCGGTCGCGGTGTTGCTGACACCGGGTGTCCACAATTCCGCCTACTTCGAACATTCGTTCCTGGCCCAGCAGATGGGAATCGAACTCGTCCACGGTTCCGATTTGATTGTCAAAGACGGCTTTGTGCACATGATCACGACACGCGGGCTGCAGCGCGTCGATGTGATCTACCGCCGCATCGACGATGACTTCTTGGACCCCGCGCATTTCCGCGCCGATTCGTGCTTGGGGGTCAAAAACCTGATGGACGTCTATCGCGCCGGACGGGTGTCCTTGGCCAATGCACCGGGCACCGGGGTTGCCGACGACAAAGCGGTGTATGCCTATGTGCCCGACATCATCCGGTATTACTTTGACGAGGACCCGATCTTGCCGAACGTGCCGACGTTCCTGTGCGACGATGCCAAACAACGCCAACATGTCCTCTCTCACCTGGATCAGTTGGTCGTCAAACCGACAAACGAATCGGGCGGCTACGGCATCTTGATGGGACCCCACGCCTCCGCCGACGAACGGGCGGAGTGTGCCGAAGCGATCCAGAAAAACCCGCGTGACTGGATCGCACAACCGATGTTGAATCTGTCGACCGTTCCCACCCTGGTCGGCGACGAATTGAAACCCCGTCATGTCGACCTTCGACCGTTCGTGTTGTGCGGCAAAGATGTCTACGTGATGCCCGGCGGACTGACGCGTGTCGCCTTGAAGAAAGGCTCGATGGTCGTCAATTCGTCTCAGGGTGGCGGCAGCAAAGACACCTGGGTGTTGCGCAACGGCACGACGGTTGCCCCAAAGTTTGTCTCCAATACGCAGGAGTCGTCATCATGCTAAGTCGCGTCGCCGAAACCGTTTACTGGCTCAGCCGGTACGTCGAGCGGGCCGAAAACATCGCGCGATTCATCGACGTCAATTACAACCTGACGCTCGGCGAATCGGAATCGCTGAGCAAACAGTGGACGCCGCTCTTGGAAACCACGGCGGACCAAGACGAATTCGTCAAACGGTATGACAGCCCGACCCGTGAAAACGTGTTGCAGTTTCTGTCCTTTGACGAACAAAACGGCAATTCGATGATCAGTTGCGTCGCCAGGGCTCGCGAAAACGCACGGACCATTCGCGAAGTGATTTCCAGTGTGGTTTGGGAGCAACTCAACAAATTTCACCTGTTGGTCCAAGCCGCCGGGCATTCGCCCCAAACGCTGGAGCAACCGCAAGCGTTCTGCGAACAGGTTCGGTTGACCAGTCACTTGTTGGTCGGTGCGATGGACGCCACGATGTCTCATGACGAGGCCTGGCACTTTTCACGCTTGGGCAGAATGATCGAACGCGGTGACAAGACCTCGCGTTTGCTGGATGTCCAGTATTACAACCTGTTGCCCGATGGGGGCAGCGTCGGATCCTCGCTGGACGTCGTCCGCTGGTCGGCACTGCTGCGTTCGGCCAGTGCCCTGGAATCGTATCGCCGGTTGCGTGGGAAGATCGTCCCGATACGCGTCGCCGAATTCTTGATGCTGGATCGCAAATTCCCCAGGGCCATGCATTTCGCGGCCATGCGGGCACGCGAATCGATGCGGATGATCACCGGCAGCGAGTTGAACTCGTACTGCTATCACTCCGAACAGCTGCTCGGACGCCTCTGTTCGAGTCTCGATTACGCCGTCATCGATGACATCCTGCAGGACGGGCTGCACGAATACATCGACCAGTTCCAACGCCAACTCAATACGATCGGCCAGGAGATCCACGAAGACTTTTTCTCCGTGGACCGATTGAACGCACCGCCGCAGGCTTCGGTAATGACGTAACCCCCGCAAGCTTGACTTCGGGATTCAAACCCAACGGCGAGCGTGGAAGAATCCCAAATCAGTCTCCCTCTCCCCCCTCCGTGTTCCGCAGGGCGTGGACATCGGCCCCACTCGCTCTGGCGTCTCTGTGGCGGATGGTTTGTCGATGGTATCTGAGAGATAGCGGAACTCGTCAACGGGCTGTCGAATTTGTGATCCGCGACGCGTAAGCGGCCGGGCACTGCGACGCCGCCCGAGGCCTTACGGCCAGCGGCTCACCATTGACTCAGCAGATCCCGACTCAATCGACAGCCCGTCAAGAGTTTCGCCCGGCGCAGATTCGTCCGGCGCAGTTTCGCCCGACGCAGAGCAGAGCAGAGCAGAACAGCAAATCTCGTCCCGAGGTTCCCCAGCGTGTCTGCGGCCTGCGGGCCGGCGCCGGCGGCGACGATGAAATTCCATCGCGGCGTGTCGCTTTCTGGCCACGCGGTGTCTGCATGTTGCTAAGATGAACCGGGAAGTCGACGAATTCCCATTTTGGTCGACCTTGGTCCTGGCCGCGGTGATCGAATCGATGCGAAATTCCCCCATCACCGGCGCATCGCGGCGGGTCCGTCCCAGGCGACGCGCGCGGGACGGAACATCAACATTGCCCACACACGTCACGACAACCGTCCCTTTTTTTGAGAGGTTTCCCCATGAGCACTGCCGTCAAACCTTCACTGCTGCCCGAAGTCGAAGCGTTCTTGGGTCGTGGGCGTTTGGCCAGCTTCGTCGGCGGCAAAGCGATGGGATCGGAAAATGACAACAGCATTGCGACGACCGATCCGGGGTCCGGCGACAAACTCGCCGACGTCGTGGAGCTGACCGCCAAACAGGTCGACGAGGCGGTCGACGTTGCCGACGCGGCGTTCAAACAATCGGCCTGGGCGACGATGCCGGTCAACGAACGCGCCGCCCTGTTGCACCGCTTGGCCGATGCGGTCGAAAAGCACAAAGCGATCATCGGCCAAATCGAATCGCTCGATGCGGGCAAGGTCCAGTCACAAGCTCAAGGCGACGTCCAAAACTTTGCCGACACGATTCGTTACTTCGCCGACATGGCCCAACACGTCAATCCTCGCACCACGTTGGCGGTCAAGGGCCACGAAGCTTGGACGGTGCGTCAGCCCTGGGGTGTTTGCGCGTTCATCTTTCCCTGGAATTTTCCGTTCCTGTTGATCGGCTGGGGAATCGCGCCCGCGCTGGCGGCCGGCAACACCGTCGTGATCAAACCCGCCGAAGACACGCCCTTGTCCGCGATCTATCTGGCGGAACTGGCGAAAGAGGTCGGGATCCCCGACGGCGTGATCAACGTGATCACCGGCGGAGGCGCCTCGGTCGGGTCGGCACTTTCGGCCAACACCAAAATCAAACGCATGTCGTTCACCGGGTCGCCCGAAGTCGGACGACTGGTCGGCGAAGCCTGTGGACGCAACCTGGTTCCCGTCAAATTGGAACTTGGTGGCAAGGGAGCCGCGGTGATCTTCAACGATGTTGACGTTGCCGAAACGGCGCAAAAACTGGCCGGTGCGATCACCTTTCACACCGGACAGGTCTGCTGCGACGCGACACGCTGGTTGGTGCAACAAGACATCTATGACGAATTCGTCAATCAATGCGTCGACCAGCTTTCCCAAGTCAAAATCGGCCATCAACTGGACGACCAAACCCAAATGGGACCGGTCGTCAACGCCAAGCAACGCCAACGCGTGCTCAGCTACCTGGAAAAGGGTCAAGCCGAAGGCGCCGAGTGCCTGCTGCCCGGTGGTGCCGCCAAGGTAGAAGGCTACGACGGTCATTTTGTCAAACCGGCCCTGCTGGCCGGTTCGCTGGATAACGTCGCCGCCCAAGAAGAAATCTTTGGACCGGTCGCTTATCTGGCACCGTTTCAAACCGAAAGTCAAGCGATCGAGATGGCCAACCACACCCACTACGGACTGGCCAACAGCGTTTGGACGTCTGACCTGGCACGTGCCGCCCGGGTCGCCGAGTCGATGATCGCGGGCAACAGTTGGATCAACGCCCACAACGTGTTTGCCCACGGTGTCCCTTATGGCGGTGTGAACCTGAGCGGCGTGGGCGGTGGGGTGCTGTCGTTCGAAACGCTGATGGATTACTACCGCAGCACCTCGGTCGTCCGACCGCTGTGATGCGTCGCGACGAGGGACTGCAACTGATGAAACGCCCGGCCCGTTTGTTCGCCGTCGTGTTGATGCTCTCGGTCCACACCGTCACCGTCGCGGTGGAGCCGGTGTCCGAAGCGTCTTCGACCGCCGTCACCGTTCCCGGTTTCAGCTGGGATCGCGTCCCGCTGAACCTTCACTTCGGGAAACGCACGACGGACCTGACCGATTCGGAAATCGATTTTGTCGCCCGTCACAGTCGATTGATCTGTTTGGAAAAAAGCCACGGTGCCCGCGTCCATGGCAGCACCGAAGCGGGCATCGCGGACACGGCCCGACGCGTCACGGCGCGCAATCCCGATGCCAAGGTGTTGTTCTATTTCAACGCCTTCATCAACTGGCCGGGCTACGAAGCGTTTGAATCGTATCGGCCGGAGTGGACCTTGCGGAAGGCGAACGGTGAAATCGTCAAACACACTTCGGGCACGCCGCGCCCCGATCCGTCCAACGCCGAGTTTCGCCAGTGGTGGTCCGACGTCGTCGTGTCGGCCAACCGCTCCGCCCCACTGGGCGGTGTCTTCATCGACGCGCTGCCGCAAGCCATCTCGCCCGGTTTGGCCCAACAAGTCGGTGACGCCAAGGCCCGTGCGGTCGTCGCCGGACTCCGCGAAATGATCGCGCTGACGAAACGCAAACTTGGCCCCGACAGCATTGTCCTGGTCAACGGTCTGCGGACCACCGATTTTCGCGAGATCCTGGATTGGGATGGAATCGACGGCGTGATGATCGAACACTTCGGCGCGTTCCGCACCACCGCCCCGGAAGATCTGAAGGCCGACATGGATTCGATCGCGATCGCTGCGGCCAAGGGCAAGTTTGTCGTCCTGAAAGGTTGGCCGGGATTCAACTGGCTGGATCGCGACATGATGAGACGCCCCCATGCCGAGCTGTTGGAACTTGCCCGACAACGGATCACGTTCCCGCTTGCATGTTTCCTGGTCGCCGCGCAAACCGGTTCGCACTTCTGCTATTCCTGGGGCTACACCGATACGCACGGCATGCTGGATGCGTATCCGGAGCTAGAGCGTCCGCTGGGCCCCCCTAAGGCCGATGCGACATGGCAGGGATTGACCGCCACACGCGAATTTGAACACGCGTCGGTTTGGGTCGATCTGGCCAATCAAAAGGCACGGATCGAGTGGCAGCGATAGTGGTTGGAGCGAAGGACATGAGGCGATTGCGGCTGCTGGCGGTCTGTACGGTGTTGCTGGCGACGGGTGCTACGGTACGCGGCGATGATTCACCGTTGGATTTCAAGTCACAGATCGCGCCGATCCTGCAGCGGCACTGCGTTCGGTGTCATTCGCCGAACAACAACCAGGGTGATCTCTCGTTGGCGACGATCGACGACTTGCGTGGTAACGACTACGTCATCGCGGGTGACCCGGAGAGCAGTTATCTGCTGGAACTCGTCACGCCGTCGGGCGGCCAACCCGCCGCGATGCCGAAGGAAGCGCAGCCGCTCTCGGAGGCCGAAATCAATTCACTTCGGAAATGGATTTCTGAAGGAGCGGCCTGGCCGAGCGACGTTGTCCTGAAGGAACAGTCCAAGGCGGATGAAACATGGTGGGCGCTGCAACCGTTGCGCGTCGCGAAACCCGCGCCGTTGCATTCCAACACAATCGATGAGTTCATTCGCGCCAAGCTGGCCGACAAACAACTGCAGATGAATCCGCCGGCCGACCGTCGCACGTTGATTCGTCGCGTGACCTTCGATCTGATCGGATTGCCGCCGACGCCCCAGGATGTCGATGCGTTTGTCCATGACTCCGACCCGATGGCCTATGAAAAATTGGTCGATCGATTGTTGGCATCCCCCCATTACGGCGAACGATACGCACGACACTGGCTGGATCTGGCGCACTACGCGGACACGCATGGATTTGAACGCGACATGCGACGCGACAATGCCTGGCGCTATCGAGACTATGTGATCGAATCGTTCAACGACGACAAACCGTACCACCGCTTTCTTCAAGAACAGATCGCTGGGGATGTCTTGTGGCCGGACGACGAACAGGCGGTGATCGCGACCGGCTTTCTTTCCGCCGGGCCCTGGGATTTCGTCGGACACGTCGAAACCAAGAGCGATCAACTGCGTCGGTCCGCTCGAGTGCTGGACCTGGATGACATGACCACGCAAGTCATGACCACCACCATGGCGATGACGGTCAATTGTGCCCGCTGCCACGATCACAAGCTGGACCCGATTTCGCAACGAGAGTATTACCAGCTACAATCCGTCTTCGCCGGCGTGCGGCGAGACGAACGCATTATCAGCGATGCGTCGCTGAAGGCGTACGAATCGGAAAAGCAACAATGGATCAAACGTCGCAATCAGATCGACTTTGAACTCGCCCGGCTGCAAGGTGGTGGGCTCGATCTGGCCGACATCGTCGGTGGTGGAAACGGAAGCGGCACCGGGACGTTTCGCCAGGGCATCGATGTCCGCAATGCGAAGGTCCAGACCCGCGACTTCGGAAGACTCGGCAACGTGGTGCCAAATCAATTCGCCGCCTCGGACTTTGATTTTGTGGACGGCGTGTTTGTCCCCAGCGGTGAGTCCGGCCAGGCCAAGATTCCCGTCAGCTCGACGGGCATGACCGTCACCGGGTTGCCCACGACCTCCGGCGACGCCTGGGACATGATTCGCAACGGCCCCGTCGCCAGCCAGCATTCACCCGAACTCGACGGAATCGATTTCACCCAAGACGGTCACAGCGTCCTGGGATTGCACGCCAACGCGGGAATCACGTTCGACATCTCGGCCATTCGCCAGAGTCTGACTGGTGGCGCTGCCGAGAACATCCCGGGAACGCCGCTTCGGTTCACCGCACAACTCGGTTACTTCGGCGCCTCCGGTTCGCATCGTGCCGATGCCTGGGTCTTTGTCGACGGACAGAACGTGGCCGAGTTCAAACAACTCGGGCGCGGTGATGGACTGCAGCCCATCGACATCGAACTGTCTCCGACGGTCCGTTTTCTGACACTCGTGTCGACCGACGGTGGCAACGGAATCGGGCATGATCAAATCGGGTTTGGTGATCCGCGCATCCGCCCCAAAACGTCGCCGGCTCGCTCCGATGCCGATGCAAATCGGATTGAGACACTCCGCCGCGAACGTGACGAGGTGACGTCGAAACTTGATGCGCTCGGCCCACCGCCGCGATTCTATGGCGTGGTCGCCGAGAAGACTTTGCCGGAGGTGCGTTTATTGATTCGCGGGAATCCAGAAACGCCCGGCGGTGACGTCTTGCCACCGGCGGCGTTGTCGGCATTGGCGATGTTGGAACCGGAACTCGGGACGGTCACGACAGACCAGGGGCAGCGTCGCGCGGCACTGGCGCAATGGATCACATCGATCGACAATCCGCTGGTGCGACGCGTCATCGTCAACCGACTCTGGCACTGGCATTTCGGCCAAGGACTTGTCGACACGCCCAGTGATTTCGGATTCGGTGGCGGTCGTCCCTCGCATCCCGAACTGCTCGATTGGCTCGCCGATGCATTGGTCGATCATGACTGGTCGCTGAAGGCCATGCACCGTTTGATCGTGACCAGCGACACCTACAAACAGTCCAGCCGGCACCGCGAATCGGCGGCCAAGGTTGATGCCGAAAATCGACTGCTGTGGCGACAGAATCGCCAACGCATTGAAGCCGAAGCGATTCGCGACGCCGTCTTGTTCGTCAGCGGAAAACTAAACCTTCGTCGCGGCGGCCCGGGGTTCGAAGATTTTGAATACCAGGATGCCTACGCCCCGATCTACTCCTACACCACCGCCGACCGTCCCGAGCTGTGGCGACGGAGCATCTATCGCTACATCGTGCGGACCACCCCCGACCGGTTTCTCGCCACGCTGGACTGCCCCGATCCGGCAAACCTGACACCCAAGCGGATCACGACCACCACCCCGCTGCAGTCGCTGGCCCTGTTCAACAACGACTTCATGCTCCGGCAAGCACGCTACTTTGCCCAGCGACTGCGTCGCGAGGCGGGAGACGACGCGGCCGCACAGGTCCAACACGCGTTCGCACTCGCGCTGGGGCGGCAACCATCGCAGCAGGAGGCCCGACTGGCGACGGAGTTTGTCAAGCGACAAGGCTTGTTCGCACTGTGTCGTTCGCTGTTTAATTTGAATGAGTTCGTCTATGTCGATTGATCCCCGACGAAATGTCGCTTTAAGAACAGCGAACCATTCGCGGCGCACGTTCCTGCAATCGGCGGCCGGCGGAATCGGCTCCCTCGCGCTGACGGCAATGCTGGCCCAGGAAGGACGCGGCGCGGGATACGGCCGGTTGCATCATCCGGCCAAGGCCAAGCGTGTGATCCAGATCTTCTGTCCCGGTGGGATGAGTCAGGTGGACACATTTGACTACAAACCCGAGTTGGACAAACGCGACGGATCGGCGTTCGATCCCGATGGCCAGTTGCAATTTTTTGCGTCCAAGCCGGGCAACTGTCGTGGCAGTCACTGGAAATTTCGCCGACATGGCCAGTCCGGACTTTGGATGAGCGATCTGTTTCCGCGGCTGGCGACGTGCATCGACGACATGGCATTCCTCTACTCGATGCACAGCAAGACGGCGCTGCATGGACCGGCCTGTTTTATGATGAATACGGGATTCACGCTGCCCGGTTTCCCCAGCATGGGCGCCTGGGTGACGTACGGCCTGGGCAGTGAAGCGGAGGATTTGCCCGCGTTCGTGGTGTTGCCCGATCCACGCGGTCTGCCGCCCGGCGGGATCATCAACTGGGGTGCCGGTTTTCTGCCGGCGCAACATCAAGCCACAACGCTGGACACGTCCGCCCCACAGCACCCGATCGCCGATCTGTTTCCCCCCAGGGACTTCGCCCAGGCGACGCCGGCCAGCGATCGAGCCGGATTAAATTTTCTGCAGCAGTTGAATGAACTGCACCGCCAGACCCGGCCCGGCGACACGGAACTGGAAGCGCGGATCAAGGCCTATGAGATGGCGGCTCGCTTGCAACTGAGTGCCCCCGAAGCCACGGATTTGAGCCGGGAAAGTCAATCCACCCGAGACCTTTACCAGACCGAACATCCCGACGTCGGCCCGTTCGGACGGCAGTGCTTGCTGGCGCGACGATTGGTCCAGCGCGGCGTGCGATTTGTGCAGATCTATTGTGGGGCGGAGAACACGACCGCCAAAAAGATCCGCCCCAACTGGGACAGCCACGAAGACTTGCCGCGCGACCACGGTTATTGGGGCGCGGTCCTGGACGGTGGCGCCTCGGCGTTGTTGAAGGACCTGAAACAGCGCGGCATGCTGGACGAGACGCTGGTCATCTGCACGACCGAATTCGGTCGTCAACCGGCGGCGCAAGGCAATGGCCTGGGACGCGACCACAATGCCGGTGCCTTCACGGCATGGATGGCCGGGGGCGGAGTCCGCGGAGGGATCGGTTTTGGCGCGACCGACGAGTTAGGTTTCAAAGCGGTCGAACACCCGACCTACAGCTACGATCTGCATGCCACCGCGCTGCACCTGCTGGGCATCGATCACACGCGACTGACGTATTACCACAACGGGATCGAGCGTCGTCTAACCGATGTTCACGGCCATGTGATCGAGCCGATCTTGGCGTAAAACGCAAGACACCCGCGACCGCCACCCCAGCGGGACGCGTCAGCGAGCGGCACATGCCCTCGTTCCCAGGCTCCGCCTGGGAACGCACTGTATTGGAGGCTCCGGCCTCGTTCCCAGGCTCCGCCTGGGAACGCACTGTGTTGGAGGCTCCGCCTCTTGCCCGCCATCGGTGTGTGGCTTTGCCACAGGAGCACGCCGGCGGAGCCGGCGAGGATGGCAAGCAGGATGCTTACCCCACTTCTCACGCAACATCCTGGAGGCACATGCCCTCGTTCCCAGGCTCCGCCTGGGCTGCGCAAAATTGCAGCTCAGAAGGATAGCAGATTTAGGCCGTATCGGTTCCTGGGGATGACGGTAGTACGCTGCGGCGGAACATCGTCATGGTTTGTCTGAGGTTGTCCTTCACCCAATTGCATAGGGTTTTGTGGGTAACGGAGGCGAGGCTCGTTTCAATGGCTTCCGCACTGACGTCGGCGACGCTGGCAGCCATTGATAAGACGTTGCGGGTGAAACCGCTGCGAGAATGTTGTCGACCCATCTGCTTGCCCTTACCGATCAAGGATTCAAGGATTTCGCTGCTCGCCGGCAACCTCTCCCCGGGGGCAAGAATGCTTGAATTCTCTTCGATCGCCGAGACGATCTCGTCGCGAAACGCTTGGCTCTGCCAATCGCCTACATCACACGAAAGTTTTTCAGCCAGGGAAGCAGCCGAGTCTGCGTTAAAACCGACTGTTCGTGAGTGCTCTAACGTCTTGTCGACCATCCGCATCAGACGTGCCCAGACTGCGATCGATTCACGATAGTCAAGCACCCAAGCGAATTTCTCTTCCAGGCGACCAAGTCGATCTTGTTGCTGACGTTCTTCATGGGGGGTGTCAAGCAGACGCAACATCCGCTCTGCCCACCCGATCAGACTGTGCAGATTCATGAAGCGTGCCTTGACCTTGAGTTTGGGAGGCAACAACGATCCCAGCTCAGTCTGTTTGGCTTTCGGTTGTGTCTTTCCACAGTGCCCGAGAAACGAATCCCATTGAGGGTCTTTCTGCAGGACATGTTTGAGTGCCGTCGCAGTTCGGTGACACATGTCGGTCAATGCGATCGTCGACTCGCTTTCCTGTTGAAAACCAGCGATTCCGTTGACCAAGTCGGAACCTTGGTCGGAAATGATGGCCTTGACCTGACCGACTCGGTCAGCAGCTTTCTTCAGTTGCTCGGCAACAATCTTGCCGTTGGATGTCTGGACAATCTCGATCAGGATGGCCGAGAGATCGCTCAGTCGGATAGGCCGATCGAGATTGAGCCAATGTTCAAGGCGAATCCCAACGATCAAAAGACATTTCTCGTTTCCCAATTGGATCGTGTGGTCGACCAGGAGAATCCAATCGTCGGCCTGTTCTTTGGGACGCGTTAATTCATGCAGCCCCCGTCGCAGCGTCCAGTTCTGAATCGTGTTTGCCGTAGGGGCGTGAGACAATCCAGAATGGATGGTGCCTAGCGTGCGGGCAATTTTCTCACAAGCTCGATAGCTGATGGTTGCTTGGAGCACCCAAGAAATCGTGAGTACAACGAGACTCAACGAAAAAGAATGTTGGGGGGCCGGCGGCAGCAATTGAGTCGACGGCTGCGTCGGGCGATTCTTCAGGGGCTGCTCCGCGTTTTTAACTGCTCTAATTCACTCTGCAGCTCGGCGACGCGCCGCCGCAGTTGGCTTGCCTCGCCTCTCCATCGCTGGCGGCTCTCTCTCGCATTGCAGAGGTTTTGCTTGAGTTCCTTAATCAACCGCTTGGATTGCATGGCGTTGTTCTTCCATTTCTCTCGTCCACGGCGTGCCGAACCAAGAAGTTTGGAAACAGGTGACTTATACTCAATCGTGGCTTGAGACATGACTGAACCTCCATGACGCGGAAAAACTGCATATAAGAGAACCAATTCCGTCAAATTCTCAAATAGCAATTTCAACACAAAACCGGTCGGTTTTGCGCAGCCCAGGCTCCGCCTCTTGCCCGCCATCGGTGTGTGGCTTTGCCACAGGAGCACGCCGGCGGAGCCGGCGAGGGTGGCAAGCAGGATGCTTACCCCACTTCTCACGCACCAATCTGGAGGCTCCGCCTCCGGCGGAACCCAAACCCACGGGAGCCGGCGCCTCGTAACGAGATGCCATCTCGGCTTTGGTTTTCAGGCGAAATGTCGCCGCAAGCGACGACTCAGCGCGGAGCGGTGGCTATAACAAAGCCCCGACCCAACACGCAAACGGCAAGACGATCTCCGCGAGAAGAACTCCGTCGCCCCTGTTCCCGCCTCCCAATCAAGAATCACTTGAACGATGAACCGTTTCTATTTTGTACTGCTGTGTGGAATCCTGTTCGGCAACATCGCTCTCGCGGACAAACCGAATGTGTTGTTGATCGTTTCCGACGACCAGGGATACAACGACTTGGGGCTGCTCGGCAATGGGATCCTGACACCGAACCTGGACCGGATCGCGACAGAGGGAACTCGGCTGACGAACTTTTATGTCGCTTGGCCGGCCTGCACTCCTTCCAGGGCAAGCCTGTTGACCGGTCGCTATCCGCAGCGCAATGGCATCTACGACATGATTCGCAACGAGGCCCCCGATTACGGTTATCGCTACACGCCGGACCAATATGCGGTCACGTTTGAACGCATCGGCGGGATGGACTTGAGAGAAATCACGATCGCCGATTTGTTGAAACGGTCTGACTACCACACCGCGATCTTTGGCAAGTGGGATCTGGGCAGCTTGAAGCGTTTTTTGCCGACGTCGCGCGGGTTCGATGACTTTTACGGCTTCGTCAATACCGGAATCGATTACTACACGCACGAGCGATACGGCGTGCCAAGCATGTTTCGCAATCAGTCGCCGACCGAGGAAGACAAGGGGACCTATTGCACGAACTTGTTCGAACGAGAAGCGTTGCGGTTTTTACGCGAGTGGGCCGGCGAAGCACCGTTCTTTCTGTACGTACCCTTCAACGCGCCACACAATTCCTCGTCGCTAGATCCGGCCATCCGCAGTTCCGTTCAGGCCCCCGACGAGTTCAAGAAGCTGTATCCGGACGTCGAAGTCGAGTATCGGACCACGAACAAACACAAATACGCGGACCATGCGACCGTGACGACCCCCGAAGCCCGCCGCCGCGATTACCGTGCGGCGGTCACCTGCATGGATGCGTCGATCGGCAAGCTGCTCGATGAATTGGAAACCAAGGGCTGTCTGGACGACACGATCGTGATCTTCTTTTCCGACAACGGGGGATCGGGCGGCGCCGACAACAGCCCGCTGCGTGGCAAGAAAGCAACGATGTGGGAAGGCGGCGTTCGCGTTCCCTGTCTGGTCCGTTGGCCCGGCGGTGGCATTCCCGCCGGTGCGATCAACGACCAACTTTTGACCTCGTTAGAAATCTTCCCCAGTCTTGTCAAAGCGACCGGTGGCGAAACACCCGCGGATCTGCCCCTGGACGGATTCGACTGGTGGCCGACGCTTCGTGGCGAACAGACGTCACCGCGCCGCGACATGTTCTGGAAACGCCGCGACCACCGGGCCGCGCGGATCGGGAACTGGAAATGGGTGCAATTGGGCGACCAGAACGGCATGCTGTTTGATTTGCAAACCGACATCGGCGAATCAACCGACCTTGCCAATCAATACCCCGAAGTCGCACGCGACATCGAAGCCCGCTTCCAACAATGGCAAACCGAGATGGATGCATCCGAGCCCCGCGGTCCCTTCCGCGACTTCTAGTAACGAACCGAAACGTCATGTCGTAGCGTTGCTCGGGGACGGTTGGTCGATCGAATCGATGTTCCCAGATCAACGCGATGGCCTCAGACGCGAACGCGTCAACAAGGGTCGCCGCGTGGCACCTTGCTGACGCATGCGCGCTTCGATCAACAGGCCGCGGCCCCATGCGATCAAAACGCAGATCGCGTGCGAACAATTCACACGACAGGATTGTCAGACGTTGATGTTGCAATCGATCAAGCACGATTGGATCACCAACCGCGTTGGCTTTCCCAGACGCTCTTCATCAAACGCGCTTCATCAAATCGCGCGCCCCGTCACCGCAAAGCGTTGCCGACAACTTTTTTCAACTTTTCTGAAACTGACACCATGATTCGGTTGTAAACGGCGACGGACCAGAGCGTCAGGACTCGCCCCGGCCTACAAGGAGTCATCGATCCAGTCCCATTGGACGAGCATCGTTTGATCCACGACCGAGGAGCGTTCGTCATTGAGTTCCGGCGTGTCCGCACGTTCGAGTTGCGGTGGGGTCGAGTTGACGCTTGATGCGACACGCTTCGTTTGGGCCGACACCGCACACACTTTTCTATCCGCCTCCGATTGCAGCCCGACGGACTCGAATGGTTCCTCTGCGATGGAATCACCGACCGGATCCGCAGCCATCATCGCGACCAAAATCGGTTCGGCTTCCGCCGCGTTCTGCTGCCGTCCCAAGGCGTTGATCACGTTCAACGCATCGCGAGGCGTCAATGCGAGATCGCCGTTCACGTCGTAGAAAAAGAACCGCTCGGGGGCGATCGTCCGGGCATCCACCAGCACCGCTTGCGCGTCGAACAACGCATTGGCGTGCTCATGGCCGATCGCGATCGCGTTGATCACGTTCAATGCATCCAGTGCGGTCATGCCGTTCTGGCCGTTGACGTCGGTCGCCTGAACCGGATTCGTCCAGTCATGGGGGCCGACGACTCGCACCGTGGCCAATCCGTTGACGAACGAGCGCTCCCATTGACCTCGGATCAGCTCGACCGACGTGAAGGTCCACCCCGATTCAAAGCTGATTTCATCACCGGGATCGGACACGATCAATAGATCTTGATCGGGCGTCGACGTCTCGATCTGAGCCCGACTGATCACCACTTGGTTCGCGCCGCTACCGCGAATGTCGACGGTCCGCACCGTTTCGGCGATGCCAGCGGCCCACTGGAACGTGTCGACCGTCTGACCGGCCCCCGTCAAAACGATCGATGCCAAAGACGGTGACTGGAAACGGTCCAGTTGTCGGTCGAACACAAAGACATCATCCACCACGTTGTCGTCATGCGGGACCAGATTGCTGGCGGTCGACTCGAACGCGACGAATCGGCCTTCGGCGCTGATGGCAACCTGAGTGCTGGCACCGCTGCCACCGGCTTCAACCTCCAACGCCGTCGTGAACGATTCCTCCACGGCAACGCTGCGGACGGCCGATGGAACCGAATGATCCAGGGGGAGTCTCGTTGTCCCGACCGAATCGGTCGCTCCGAGCACGGCGAGCAAATGGCGGTACTCGAGCGATTCGTGCCGCAAGGTCCGACGCCGATTTTGTCGAGCATTGCGGTGGGCATTTCGTCGATGGGGCAGGCTGCGATGCTTGTCAGCGAAGAGAGCAATCATCATGTCACCGTTGTGTCGGAACTATGTTGCATCCACCTAGCCCCTCCCGCAATCCACGACGCGGGTCTACCTCATCCTAACATGCCAACACCTCGCCGACGCCGATTTGGCGGGTTTGAGCCAATCGAATCACAACAATGACAACCGACGCAATGTGATGGGCACCATGCGACGCCGGCCAAACACCAGAGAGGTTTGCGACCGTTGACGGAAGCGTGGACGAGACGTTCCGGGCGCCCCGAAAGGCGACCGAGGTTCGTTGCGTGGTTCTCTGTCAACAGAGGGGCGACAAATTCAGCCGCACACTTGTTGTCGGACGCCGTCTTACGCCGCTTTGGAAATCTGACCTTGTTGGTCGGAATCCTGATCGCTTGAATCGTCTTCGGCTGCCGGCATCGGAAGACTGATCGGCCCCGCATCGGACGCGGAGGATTCGTCCTGCTCTTCCAACACGGGCTCTTCCAACGCAGGCTCTTCCAACACGGGCTCTTCCAACGCAGGCTCTTCCAAGGCGGGGGCTTCGGCAACGATTTGCTCGCCTTGGAACGACGCCACCAGCATGCCGCCGGCAGCGTGGATCTTCAGTTCGTCCGGTTCCATGAACCAGGTCGCGCGAAACGTATCGCCTTGGGCGGTCGCGTGGAAGGTGCGTCCGGCGTAGAACCCGTCGCGAATCAAAATGGATTCGGAAACGATTTTCGCTTCGTCCTCGCCTTCTTGATCTGCCTGCGACTGGGAATCTTGTGGAGTTTGCTCCTGGATTTCCCCCGCCGACTCGTTCACGTCCGTCACCGCGAGGCAGGGGCGTGGCATCACATTGGCGGCCAGCCACTGTTGCAGATGGGCTCGCACGGTCGCCAAACGTTGGGAATTGGTCATTCGTCGGGTCTGTCGAAAAATACGCGTCAGTGGAGCAGGGAACCCTGGGACGGCCGCGGCATTCCGGGGGGGAAGTCCCGTGGGAAATTATCGGCCGCCGGTGTATCGTTCATCGGCGTTTCGTTGCGTCGGATCCGCAATTTGCTGGACCGAATCGCACTGAAACCCTAAATCGCCCATTTTGCCAGCCATTTGAGAATTTGCCGCGGGGAGCGCGTCGACCGGACGCGAAACGGATGCGTATTTTGCTTGATGAGAACCAGTTACAGGCCGGAGTCGAACGCTTGGCCACGGAAATCGATCGGTTTTACGGGGCGCAGCGGCCGCTGACCGTGATTGCGGTGATGACGGGCAGTCTGGTCCTGTTTGCCGATCTGATTCGTCGTCTGTCGATGCCGCAACGAGTTGGCGTGATCCAGGCGTCGAGTTATCGTGGGGGGACCGAATCGGGAAAGCTGGAGGTCAACGCGAACATGCTGATCGACGTCAAAGATCGCGAGGTGTTGTTGGTCGATGACATTTTTGACACCGGACGCACGTTGGATCGGTTGTCGGGGATGATCAAGGAACTCGGTGCAAAATCGACCAAGACGGCGGTGTTGTTGCACAAGCATCGCGAACATGCCGTCTCGCTGCGTCCCGACTTTGTGGCGTTTGAAATCCCCGATGAATTTGTGGTCGGCTACGGCTTGGATTACATGGACATGTATCGCAACCTGCCCTATCTGGCGGTCTTGGAGACGCACGAGATCGAAGCGACGGAGCACAAATCGAAACAGTGAGTGGTTTGGAACGCCCTGTCCGTGTTGTTCTGATCGGTCGACACTTTTGGCCGCACGGGTCAATCGATTCGGCCGGCCATTTGATGGAACTCGCCACCGGGTTGCGGCTGGCGGGGGCTCAGGTGTCGGTCTTGACCCCGAAACACGCGGGATCATGGGCCGAAAAATTTACGTTTCGCGAGTGCCAGGTGCATCGCCCGATTCGCATGTTCCGAACCGGTTGGACCGCACGTGGCGATCGGACGGCATCGCGCTACATTCGCTACTTGCGTGACTGGATCGAATCCGATCCGACCTCGTGCGACATCGTCTATTGTGACGCCGGTCGTGAAGAAGCGATCGCGGCGGTGGAAGCCGCCCATGCCCTCGGTGTTCCCTCGGTCGTTCGCCTCTCCGGTCACGGCGAGTGCAGTGATTTTGAATTTTTCAAACACAGTCGCATCGGCAAGCGTTGTCGATCGGCCGTGATGGACGCCGCTGCCGTGATCGTTGACAGTGCCTCGGCCCATCGGCGCTGGCTGGCCGAGGGGGGCGACAAAGCGCGGGTGCATCGCATTGCCCATGGCATCGGCCCCACGATCGAGCATGGATTATCGAGTCCGAAAAACCTTCGCCGCGCGATGGCGCGGATCAACGGCGATCTGTTCGTCCCCGAATCCTGCTCGGTTGTCCTGTCGGTCGAACGGCTGGATCGAAATTCGGGCATCATGACATTGGTGAAATCGGCGTACCTGCTTTCGAACAAGATCCAAGGATTACAGTTTTGGTTGATCGGCGACGGGCCGCTGCGTGAAACGATCTATGCGCGACTCAAAGGCGACGGGTTGCGGCAATCGATGGCGATGCCGGGCTCGTTCGGTTCGCCCGACGATGTCTTTGCGGCCGCCGACTTGATGGTCCATGTCGGCGACGCGGGTTTTGAGCACCAGGTCCCGACCGCGATCGCTGCCGCATTGCCGTTGGTGCTGGCCAATACCGAAACGGCACGCGAATTTTTCGGCGTCAACGAGTCGGAGGTCCGGCAGCGAATCATCGAGCGTCGTGGCGATGCACTCCAACCCGCCCCCGAAGCGGTCGACGGGGTGTCCGAGCGGGCGGGCCACTTGGTCTGGTGGTTCGATCCGGCCCGGCCCAAGACCCTGCGTTTCGCGATTGAGCAGATCGTCGGCAACCTGGAACACGCCCGCCGGCGCGCCCAGCAAACACGGCGGATCATGCAACGAACCCGATCACGAAGCGAATCGATTGAGCGTTACGTGACACTCTTTCGCCAGCTCACCGCCGGATCGTCCCCGAACACTTCGCAATCGACGTCGATGGAAAACGCGCAATGAAACTTCGAATCGCGCTGATCATTCCGACGATGGATCGAGGCGGTGCTGAAAAGCAGCTCGCATTGTTGGCTGAAAATCTGCCCCGCGAGGAGTTCGACGTGCGAGTCTTCTTGCTCACGCGCGACGGTCCGAGAAGCGAACCGCTGCGGCAAGCCGGGATTCCGGTCACCGTGATCGGCAAACGATTCAAGGCGGATCCGACGGCACTGTTTCGCTTGCGACGGGCGTTGGCGGATTGGTCGCCCGATCTCGTGCACACCTGGTTGTTCGCCGCCAACAGCTTCGGCCGCGCCGCGGCGCTGTTGGCCAAGGTTCCGGTGATTGTGGCCAGTGAACGTTGTGTCGACCCTTGGAAATCCTGGTGGCATTTCTGCATCGATCGTTTTTTGGCACGGCGTTCGGCCGCGATCACGACCAACAGCTCAGGGGTTCGGGAGTTTTATGCGCGGCACGGCATCGCCGGCGATCTATTTCATGTCATCCCCAATGGAATTCCACCACGCCCATCGACACCGATCTCGCGCCCGCAGGCTTTCGAGCGGCTTGGCGTTTCGGTGGAGCGAAAGCTGGTGCTGGCGGTCGGCCGACTGTGGCCGCAAAAGCGTTATCGCGATTTGATCTGGGCCGCCGAACTGCTCGCCTGCACGCGTGACGACACCACGTTGGTCGTGATCGGCGACGGCCCCCAGAAGGCTGAATTGCTGCGATTTCGAGATTCCGTCACGATTCCCGAACATGTTCGTTTCGCGGGCGCACGTGACGATGTCGCCGAACTGTTGCCGCATGCGGATCTGTTTTGGATCGGCAGCGAGTATGAAGGCCAGAGCAATGCGGTGATCGAAGCCATGCAAGCCGGGATCCCCGTGATCGCCTCGGACATTCCCGGCAATCGAGATTTGATCCTCGACGATCAAACCGGTCGCCTGGTCCCGTTGGGCGACCGCGCCGCGCTGGCCCGCGAATCGCTGGATCTGCTGGAACATTCCGACGTGGCCGACCGGCTGGGGACCGCCGGCAGGGCGCGAATCGAGGAGGCGTTTTCGGTGGATCAGATGGTCCAGCGTCACGCCCAGCTCTACCGAGATCTGATCTCGCGTTGACCCCGATGGCAGGCATTCTTTTTGGATAGACACGCGTCGCCTGGCGAATTGACGGCAAATTCTGATAAGCCATTCCGTTCGTAACGGTCAAGCCAAGGCCGGAGCGACGAAATTGATTTGAAACCGCGGTTTTGCTTCAGTTGCAAGTTGAGTGGCGGCACAGGACAGATACCATCAGGGCATCGTTGGACGACTCGGTCAGCCGACCGGTGGCCCCCTGGGGGTTGCCCGCGGACGGGTCGTCCGATCCTTTGCACCAGCCTAGCTGCCTCCCCCCCTGCCAACCGGTTTAGATGGACATGCGAGAAACCCGCCGACAAACGATCGACGAAGTCGAATTAATGTTGGCCAACGCGCGGCTTCGGGATGAGCTGGAGCCCTATCGTGACGAGTCGATCGAATCGTCGATCAACCGAATGTCGCTGCAAGCCGAGAACGAATACTTGGCATCGATGTTGGCTTGGGAACGTGCACCGGCGCTGCCGATCTCGGACTGGTTCTCTCCGCCGCTTCACCTGTTGCCGCCCGACGCCCTGGGGGATTCGCAACTTTCGCATCGACTGAAAAAGACGATTCAAAAGTTGTACAGCAAAAACATCGTGCTGCGGTGCACCGATCACCTCTGTGATCGAGAACTGTACACGATCATCTATCGCGACATCCTGCCCTGTTGCGAAAAGAAAGTCGACGTCCCGGGCAAGGCCCTGGAGTGGATGTGCGTCGAGGACACCGAGACTTGGCTGCGGTTCTACGCCACGCCCGTCGAACGACGCCGCTATCAGGAAGAGTTTGACTGCGAGCTGCCGCCCTCGGAAACGCCGAAACACCGTCGGCAATTGCCCGGCAATTAGCTGGCACCGTGGCGTAAGCTTCCAGCTTGCGAGCCGTGGCGTAAGCTTCCAGCTTGCGAACACAACACCCAACCGCAAGCTGGAAGCTTACGCCACTTTTTTGCAAGCCAGACGCGGCAGTCGGATCAGCACTCGCCCCGCCCCGGCGACCGCACGCCGCAGCCATCCCGCGTTGCGGTAGCGCCACATGCACGCCAGTGCGGCGATGCCGTCTTTCCAGGTGATCTTCTTGCCCTCGTCATAACTGCGGTACTGGTACCCGGTGGGCACTTCGGCGATCGCGATTCCGCGTTCGGCGATCTTGCCGGTGATTTCGGGTTCGAATCCGAATCGACATTCTTTGATTCGAATCGAGCGCACCAGTTCGCCGCGGAAGGCTTTGTGACAGGTTTCCATGTCCGTCAATTGCTGGCCGGTCATGCAATTGCTGATCGCGGTCAGGGCCCAATTGCCCAGCCGATGAAACATCGACGGGTCATCGCTTTCCCCGAGATAGCGCGAGCCATAGACGACGTCGGCCTGGCCTTGTTGAATTGGTTGGATGACGTCCAGCAGGTCGATCGGATCGTACTCGGTGTCGGCGTCCTGAATCGCGACGATATCGCCGCGACTGTGCCGCATGCCCATCCGGACCGCGGATCCCTTGCCGTGATTGCGGCCGCGCAGCAGGATGGTGCGATTGGGCCGCGGAGGCAGCGCTGCCAACCACTGGGCCGTCCCGTCGGTGCTGGCATCATCGACCACGACCGTCTGCGTCCCCTCGGGCATCACTTCATCGATGCGGTCCAAGATTTTCGGCAGGGTGTCTCGTTCGTTGAACACGGGGACGATCACGCTCAGCCCGAACGCGCAGTGGCGTTGGTCTCCGATTTCCCGGCACGCGGCTTCGACCTCGGTCAGCGTTTGTTCGACTCGGCCGATCACGTCTGGTGGACCTTGGCAGGGGGAGGGGAGCTGGTTTGGCGGATCGACACCCGTGGCGGCCGATTGCGAGAACGTCGGATGGGAAGGTTGACTCATGGAGTACGTTGCGTGTGCAAAAAAGGTGCTTGGTTGAAAGAAGCGTGCGGCGCGATCCTCCCGGCGGCCTGCCTTGCTTGACGATCCACCGCGATCACTTACCGGTAATCTGCCGATTGGTCGGTTTGGTCGGATCATCCGGCTGTCTTCAAGAAGTAACGCCGGGGTGACTCATGCGTCGCGTGGATCGGATTTAATTGGTACGCTTTACGCAGGAATCAACCATTCGTCCGTCTTCTGGCATCTGTCCACGCGCATGTCCATCGAACCGATCTACTTGCTGATCGCCTTGCTTCCGCTGGTCGCGTACCTGCTGTTGTTGGGCGCGATTCGTCTCAGCGGTCGTGTGTTGATCACGACGGGAGGGCGCGACATCGCGGCGCTCGGGTTTTCGGTCGTCGGATTGGTGGCCATCGGTCCGGGGGAACTCTTTTTCCCCAAGGCGGCGGCCGGTGTGTTTGGCGGCTGGGTCTGGCTTGCCCTGGTGACCTTTTATGGCCTGATCGTTTCTCTGTTCGCATTGACGGCACGCCCGCGATTGGTCGTGTACGGGCGGACGCCGGAGCAGATGTTGTCGCCGTTACTCCAAGCCGCTTTGGAACTCGATTCCGAGGCGACGTGTGATCGAGAGACGTTGCAAGTGTTTCTGCCCCAGTTGCGCGTCCACTTGCGAGCGGCGGGACATCAAGCGATCGATTCGACGTCGATTGAATCGTTCGAGCCGATCGCGACCAGTGTGTTCTGGGAAAAACTGTTGGGGCACTTGCGAGACAAAGCGGAAGCGACGTCGCCGCCGGCCCCGCGGCGCGGCGGCACGATGATCATCGTCGCGATGACGCTGGGGCTGTTCGTGGTTTGGCGAGCCATCGCGGAACGCCAGCAAGTCGTCGAAGGTTTCCGCGAATGGCTGTGGCGCTAGCGGGCTGCCGTTTTTGTGAGCCGCGCGCCGCGTAAGCGGCCGGGCACTGCGACGCTGCCCGAGGCCTTACGGCCAGCGGCTCACCATTGACTCAGCAGTTGTCGACTAAAACGACAGCCCGCGCGCCGTCCGGTCGCGCTTCAAAAACACCGTGAAAGACCGGAGGGCTCGCGCCCGACCGCTAAAACGGTTCATCGGAGCTACATCCGCACGCCGACGCTCAGCAAGATGTTGGCGTAACGTTGCTGATCGGCCGTTTGGATCGTCAGCACGTGGTCTTCGGTACTGACCGCTTTGTAGAAATCCCATTTCTCGATCGGCTCCAATTCCAGATCCAGACCTTCGGATTTGATCGTCGCCCGGTAGTCGTCCCAGACCGGCGGATCGCCGTCCAAGGCGTAGGGGCCTTCGGTTTCCGTCTTCATGGTTTGGATCGCTTCGACCGGAATCGCCGACAGGACGGCTTCGAGAACCTGATTGCAGGTCGGGACGCCGGGCATTAGATTCAAACTGACCAGTTCGGCGCGGGGGCCGCGTTTACTCGCAGCGGGGTAGTTCCCGTCGGCAATCAGGATCGTGCTGTGGTGTCCCGAGGCGGCCAGGATGGAGGAGATCTGGGGGTGAATCAGTTTGTGGCGTAACATAGTGTGATGCGGTTGAGGAACTGACGGAATCTTACGGACTCATTGAACGGGCCGACCCCACGTGTGGCGACGACGATTAAAACTGGGAACTTACTTTCGAATCGGCGTCTACGTCCACTGGTCGTTCGCCCTTTTGGTCGCTTATGTCGCCTATGCAGGATACCAGGATGGCATCATCGGCACGGTTTTCGGAATCACGCTGTTGTTGGGCATGTTCTTTTGCGTGACGCTACATGAATACGGCCACGCGTTGATGGCCCGTCGTTTCGGGATCGAAACGCTGGACATCACGCTGTTTCCCATCGGCGGCGTCGCCCGATTGATGAAGATCCCACGGATACCCTGGCAAGAGTTTCTCGTTGCGGTCGCCGGTCCGGCGGTCAACATCGTGATTCTATTGAGTTTAGGAACCGTTTTGTGGGTCGTCCCCGGATTGGGCCTGCCCTCGCTGCGAGAAATCTTGACGGAGGTCGAAGCGGGCGATCGGGTGATTGAAGTGCTCAATTCGCCGACACCGTTGGGATACCTGTTGTCGATGATGTTGGTCAATACGGCGCTGGTGCTGTTCAACATGATCCCGGCGTTCCCGATGGACGGCGGGCGGGTGCTGCGAAGCGTCTTGGCGATGGGGATCGAATATCGCCGCGCGACGCGGATCGCGTCTTACATCGGCGTCCTGTGCGCGATCGTGATGGGCGGGTTGGCGTTGCACCATGGGGCCGTGACCGCCGGGCTGATCGCGGTGTTTATCTGTTACGCGGGCTTGAGCGAAGCGCGACAAGTCGAGGTGATTGAGCCGCTTCGTGATCTGACGATCCACGACGCGATGATTCATCAGCCACCCCGCTTGCTGATGGACATGGAGCTGGAGGAGTTACTTCCGTCGCTGCGATCGTGCCCGACGACCGCGGTTCCGGTGGTCGGCCAGGACGAGTTTGTCGTCGGCATCCTGTCGCTGGAAGACGTCACCGAAGCGGTGCAGCGAGGTGCCGATCCCCGCACCACCGTCGGCCAGTTGGCTCGATACGATGCGCCGGTGCTGTCCCCGGATGAATCGTTAGAATCCGTCGTCACGCGGCCCTTGGAAGGCTGTCGCCAATTCGCCGTTGCCGACGCCGGCGGTCGTTTGATCGGCCTGCTGGATCTGGACACCCTCCGCGTCCGAGCGGGACTGGCGACGCAGGGCTGATGCCGCCAAACGGGTGTTTTTTGTTAGCGGCAGGGCGCGAGCCCTCCGGTCGAGGCCTGGAATCACCTTGTTTGTTGTCAAACGATCACGCCGGCGATTCCTGAATCCCGGGGGCGGCGATTCTATTACTGCAAGATTCATGGCTCCCTTCTCCCCCACAAATCGCAACAAGCTTGCTTGTCGATTTGTGGGGGAGAAGGGCTGGGGATGAGCGACGGTCTTAAATTGTGGCAAGAGGTCAGATCGAAAATCTTGGATTTTTCGATTCCGAGATCCAGTGTGGTCAGGGGCCAGCCCCCGAACCCCCGAGATTTTCTTAGGCATTGCGCCGGTGTTCAATGATTTTTGGAAATTTGGGTGACGCGATTGTTGCGCAGCAGTAAACTTGAGCCGCTGGGTGAAACGCAACAGGGCTCTGCAGAGATGCAACCGTGCCAGGGATAACTCAGTCGCCGGTGTGTCAATGACGCATCGAGCACGTATGGCGACTACGGTCCTAGTTTAGCGACGGTGCCGTAGTCGCCTTTTGCTCCTTCTTCGCATTGACCTGAGGGTTCTTCCATGATTCGCCACAGTGAATCATGTTGTTGAGAATCGTCAGGAGTTTGCGCATGCTCGCTACCAAAGCTAACTTTTTGATTTTACCTTTGGCGATAAGCCGATCGTAGAAACGTTTGATGACTGGGTTGTGTTTCGTTGCAACCAGTGTCGCCATGTAGAGCACGCTTCGGACTTGTGAACGTCCACCTCGGACCTTTCGTTTCTTGTCGCTCTTGCCTGTTTGGTTGGCCAACGGAGCAACACCGACAAGTTTGGCAATTTGACCTCGGTTGAGTTGTCCCAGTTCTGGCAGCTCGGCCAGGAGTGTCGCAGCGGTGACTGGACCAACTCCACTGACGCTGAACAAGATTTCTACTTTGGGATCGACTTTACTGAGGTCCTTGAGCATCTTTTCGATGCGTTTGTCGAGGCTTTTTAGCTGCTTTTTCAGGTGCGAAATCGTTTCCTTGATTTGTTGAGCGGCAAACTTGTCACGGGTTTGACTGAGTCGGTTTTGCTCCTGGGAGAGCAAATCTTTCACTTGGGTTCGACGCCGCACTGTTGAAAGAAATTCTTTCTCTTGCGCCGTGCGAGGAGGTGTCAGATGGATTTCCACATCTTCGCCAAAACGGCGGATCATGAATGCATCGATCACATCGGTCTTCTCCAAATAGCCATGCCCTTTGGCAAAGTCACGGACCTGCCTCGGGTTGGCCACGCAAATCGGTACACCAGCGTCGTGAGCAGCCTCCACAATCAGATATTCGTAGCCGCCAGTTGCTTCACAGACAACCAATGTATTTTCAGTGTCTTGGATTCTCTTGAACAGCTTTTTGCTGATCGCTGAAATCGTGTTGGGCAATTGTTTGGCAATCTTTCCTGCGGAGTCATTGACATCAATTTTGTTTGACGCGACGTCAATACCAATGACACGGTTGTACTTCTGTTTCATAGTTAAGTCCCATCCTAGTGAATACGATCTGACCACATGCGATAACGCGATTGGGTCGATCAAGCGACGGTTCGGGTTCAAAACGAACTGCTGTGCGACTCAAGCTCATCCACGGCGTTGAATACCACCTAGGGGAAATTACGATCTACACAGCAGTGTTGGGAAACCGCTGCAGGCAGCCACCCAACATCGACAGCCCAAACGATGATCAAATCGCCTGGAATTGCCAGTCAGGCGAGATACTAGGGGGCTGGTGATCGGTTTTGCAGCCCACGTCGATCGCCGCGGAAGTCGCTAAGCCTTTGGCAGCGCCGGCCCTCTCTGGCGTTTGCTTGCTGCGCAAACGCCGTCTCTCCCAGAGGGAGAGAATCTAAATGGGTTGCAAAATCCTGCAGTAAAGAAATCGATGTCTTAAGGGATTTCAGCGAGCAGCCGGAACTCAGCACAGCGACACTTCCGGGAAGCTTCGTAAGTTTTCCCCTTTCTCGGCAACCCCGCGCCCCTCCTGCGGTCGGAAAATGCCCTACGCTAACGAGTCGGTTTAGGAATCGCATGACTCTTGCTGGGCATGACCGCTGTGGAACAAGTACTGACAGATCTCGCCAATCGAATGTTCGTCGGTCCGGTATGGCCGGCGTCGATTCTGGTTTGCCTGATGGTGATGTACACGTTGGTGGCCTTGATCGGGCTGATCGAACTGGATTTGGATGCGCCCGACATTGACCTGGACGCCGACATGTCGGTGGACATGGATGTGGACGTGGGGACGCCGGATCTGGAGGCGGTCGATTTCGACGTCGCCGGCGGGGATGCGGACATCGGACACGCGGGAGGAATCGACTTCCTGGGCGGGTTTGCCGCCACGACGGTCCGCTGGTCCAACTTCGGACGCGTGCCCTTGGTGATTTGGTTCGGGGCCTTCACCGTGCTGTTCTGGATGGCGTCCTACGGCCTGTGGCACGGTTTTGATGCCTCGCGTTACCAACCGGTTTGGCTGCCGTCGATTTTATTGGGCGTGCGAAACTTTGTCATCGCCGTGGTGGCAACCAAATTCGTCACCCAGCCGGTCGTCGGCAAATTCACGCCCGAACCGGGTTACGACAAAGACCGGCTGATCGGGGCGACATGCGAAATTTCGTCAATCCAGGCTTCACCCACTTTTGGGCAAGCTAAGTTTCGGACGAATGCCGCTCCGCTATTGCTAAATGTCCGCACCACGGGGGCTGAGATTCCGAAAGGGACGGAAGTGCGGATTCTAGAGTTTGACCCAACCAAACGGATTTATACCGTTACTGAACTTGAACCGGAGAACGTATCGTGATGACTTGGAGTATTCTTGCGACGCCGCTGCTGGCCGAAGGCCTGTTGACGAGTGTCCTGATCGGTGTCGGGATTCTCTTTGTGGTGCTGCTCGGCATCGTCGCGACGATCAAAAAATGTTACATGGTGGTCGGCCCGGACCAAGCCATCGTCAAGACCGGGATGGGCAAGATGGACGTCGTCACCGGCAACGGCATGCTGATCGTCCCCGTGATCCATCGCTACGAGCTGATGGACCTGTCGCTGAAGAGCTTTGAAATCAGTCGGCAGGGCAGCGAGGGGCTGATCTGTAAAGACAACATTCGCGCGGACATCAAAGTCGCCTTCTTCATCCGCGTCGACAGCAGCGAAGAAGAGATGAAGGAAGTCGCCGCGTCGATCGGGGCACGCCGCTGTTCGGAACTTGAAACACTGCGTGAACTGTTTGACGCCAAGTTCTCCGAAGCACTCAAAACGGTCGGCAAGCAGTTTGATTTTGTCGAACTGTACGACGAACGCGACAAGTTCAAAGACGAAATTCTGAAAGTCATCGGCACCGACCTGAACGGTTACCGGCTCGACGACGCGGCGATCGACTACCTGGAACAAACGCCGCTGGAACTCCTTTCGCCCAACAACATTCTGGACGCCGAAGGGATCAAAAAGATCACCGAATTGACCGCCGCGGAAAAGGTCAAGGAAAATCAATTCACCCGGGACAAGGAAAAGACGCTCAAAAAGCAGGACGTCGAAGCCGAAGAGACAATCCTGGCGCTGGAGC
Source organism: Stieleria neptunia (assembly GCF_007754155.1). Taxonomy (NCBI): domain Bacteria; kingdom Pseudomonadati; phylum Planctomycetota; class Planctomycetia; order Pirellulales; family Pirellulaceae; genus Stieleria; species Stieleria neptunia. Next base: position 4,955,930 of record NZ_CP037423.1, read on the forward strand.
GACAGCGTGTCGAAGCGGTCGAGAAACAGAAACGCGAAATCGCTGAAATCACCGCCCGCGAACAAGCGTCGGCGCGAAAGGTCGAAGAAGAACAGCGACTGGAATCCGAACGGGCTCGAATCGCAACCGAAGAAGAATTGGGCGTCGCAACGGAAAACAAGGACCGCCAAATCCTCGTCGCCCAACGCAACAAAGAAAAAACCGACGCGGTCGAATTGGAACGTGTCAATCGTGATCGCGACTTGGAAGCCACCGAGCGATTGCGAGTCGTCGGGGTCGCCGAAGTCGAAAAAGAAAAAGCGATCGAAACCGAAAAGCGAAACATTCAAGAAGTCATCCGCGAACGCGTCGCCGTCGAACGAGCCGTCGTCGAAGAACAGGAACGGATCAAGGACACCGAAGAAATTGCCAAGGCCGAGCGGGCCAAAAAGGTCCAGATCACCGCGGCGGAAATGAAGGCCGAAGAAGAGCTGATTCGCCAAACCAAACTGGCCCAAGCGGAAAAGGAATCGAGCGAGTTGTTGGCCGAGAAAATCCGCATTGAAGCGGAAGCCAAACGCGACGCGGCGGAAAAAGAAACCGCGGCAACGAAAATGCTTGCCGAAGCCGAATCGGCTCAAGCTGCCGCGGCGGGACTCGCCGAAGCACGGGTGCGAGAAGCCAAGGCGGCCAGCTTGGAAAAAGAAGGCTTTGCCGAAGCGACGGTCTTGGAAAAGAAAGCCGTCGCCGAAGCCAAGGGCATCGAAGCCAAAGCCGCGGCGGTCGAAAAGCAGGGCATGGCCGAAGCCAGCGTCGAACTAGAAAAGTACCGCAGCGAAGCAGTCGGCATCACCGAGAAAGCCGAAGCGATGAAGATCTTCGACAGCGTCGGCAAGGAGCACGAGGAATTCAAGCTCAAGCTCAGCAAGGAAAAAGACGTCGAAATCGCCGCGATCGATGCCCAGCGTGGCATCGCCGAAAGCCAAGCCGGGGTCGTCAGCGAGGCGCTCAAGGCCGCTCGTATCGACATCGTCGGTGGCGATGGCGAGTTCTTCGATCAGATCACTTCGGCCGTCAAGGGCGGCAAGGCGATCGATCGATTCGTCTACAACAGCCGCGTCGCGACGGACATCAAGGACACGTTCTTCGACGGCAACGCGGAATACTTCCGCGATCAGTTGACCAAGATGATCGGCCAATTCAACTTGGACACCGACGGCGTCAAGGACCTGTCCATCGCCGCCCTGATCGCCAAAATGATGGGGATGGCCGATACCGACGACATGCGGTCCCAGCTGACCAGTCTGCTCGGAATGGCCGGAACCGCCAACGTCGCGGACCAGAAAGCGAGCCGTCTGCTGGCCACCCCCTCCGGCAACGGCAAAAATTTGAAAGGCGGTTTAGCGTAACTCGGTCGGGACGCGGCGGCGTGTCGCTCCGGCCCGCCGCCGACCCTCGACTTCACCCCGCCCGGCCACGGGCGGCCGTGAAGCCACCCTGTACCACCCCAATCGCCCCGGGGGTTCGTCCCCGGGCATTTTGATTCCGTCGCCTGCTTTCCAAACCCACCCTTCGGGAGCCAATCCATGCCCGACTCCCAACTCGCCGCCGGCACCTATGAAGTCCTGCGTAATCGCTTGCGTGATGGCGCAGAGAACCTGCGTGAACGTCTTGCCAAGCTGAACGAGTCGCGTGCGGAGGTGTTTGGCAACATCGAGACCAAGCTGATCTCGACCGAACGCGTCACCACCGAGCACAATTGCGTGCCCCGCGATCTGGTCTCGATCGGCGACCAGTTCTTGTTCGGCTACAACGTGCAGTTCGGCTTGAAGACGGAAATCGATCTTTCGGATGTCTTTTCGGCCTACCGATTCGAAGACAACCAGTTCCACGAAGCCTCGTTGGATCTGATCGGCGACTCGCGTTTCCACAACGATTTCAGCGAACTGTACCGGTTTTACAAAGACACGCGGTTTTCGCGTTTCTATCGCTCCGGCCCGATGCTGCACATGGTGTTTCAGGTCGGCAAAACGAACCGAGATATCAAGTCGTTTAAATGGCGGGTCGCGCCGGACGCGATCGAATACATCGACAACCGCAGCGATCACGAAGTCAAAGAGCCAGCGCAGCACGAATTCCGCTGGACACGCACCACCCGCGACCAACACCACTACGGCGACCATCCACACATCTCGATCGAAGACATCGTGTTTGTGGAAACCGTCGGCGGTGATCTGACGATCAAGGTCGAAAACAACACCAGCAGCGGCGAAGGGATTTACTGCGAACCGGTCGACAATCCGGACCAAACCCTCGATGACGCGGAAATCTATTACGCGATCCTGGGCAATCTGGTGCTGTTGAAGATGAAGCCCTACCAGGAAGACCAATTCCGGTACCTGGTTTACAACAGCAAGATCCAGCAGGTCATCCGGCTGGACGAAATCGCCGCGGCGTGCGTCATGTTGCCGGGTGATCAAGGTCTGATTTTTCCCGGCGGCTATTACCTGCAAACCGGCGAATTCAAACGCTTCGAAACCGGGCTGGCCGACATGCGTTACCAACGCACCGTCGCGGCGTCCAACGGTGAAGACTACTTGTACCTGTTTTACGCGCCGATCTCGGGCACCTATGTTCAACTGCGTTACAACCTGATCAAGCAGACCGTCGATACACCGCTGATCTGTCACGGGCAAACCTTCTTCGAACGCGGCGAGATGGTTTGTTTTCGCGGCCAAGAGGAAGCCCAAAAACACCATGCCGTGCAAATCTGGCAGACTCCGTTCACCGGCCCCAATTTCGTCCCCGAGAACCAAACCGATTCGTTGCTGTTCAAGATCGGCAACAAAGAGATCGTCCGCGGGATGGCCGAGTGCAGCGAACTGCTGCAGTTGATCGACAAGGACGACAGCTACGAAGGCCTGTATCTGGATCTGAACAAGAAGTCGTCCGACATCCTGGACAGCTACTTCTGGATCGACAAATCGGAAACGGAAAACCTGGCCGAGCCGTTGCAGACGATCCGCGAGGCCTCCAACGCGGCCGTCGAAGAATTCGACAAAGTGGTCCGCGCCCGACGCGAAACGAACTCGCGGACCAAGGAAGTCTCGACGGCGATCGAGGACTTGATCAAGAAGATCGAACGCAGTCGTTTCGAGTCGATCGATGACTTCGTTCAATCGTTGGCCGAATTGCGAACCCAACGTGGACACGCCCTGGGGCTGAAAGAACTGCGGTACGTCGATTTGGAGGTCGTCGAGGAACTGGAGACCACGACCGCCGAACGCAGCGAACGACTCAGCCGCCGATGCGTTGATTTCTTGCTGACACCCGGCGCGCTCGATCCCTACATCAAACGCATCGCCTCGGCCAACGATCGCGTCGCCGAAGTCGCCACCGTCGCGGAATCAAAATCCTTGGGCGAAGAGATCGACGCCGCCGCATCCCAACTGGAACTCCTGACCGAGACCGTCAGCAATCTGCGGATCGAGGATGCGACCAAGCGCACCGAGATCATCGACGCGATCGGCGACGTGTTTGCCTCGGTCAACCGCGTTCGCAGTGCGCTCAAGGCACGCACCACCGAGTTGGTCGGTGTCGAAGGTCGGGCCGAGTTTGCATCGCAATTGAAACTGCTCGAGCAAACCACGTCCGGCTACTTGGACGTTTGCGACAGCCCCGAACGCTGTGACGAATACCTGACCAAGGTCATGGTGCAATTGGAAGAACTGGAAGGCAAATTTGCCGAATTCGATGACTTCATCGAACAGCTGGCCGTTCGTCGCGAAGAGGTCTACGCGGCGTTTGAGTCGCGAAAGGTCCAGTTGGTTGAGAAACGCAACCGCCGCGCCGAATCGCTCTCGTCGGCGGCCGATCGGATCCTCAAAGGCATCGACAATCGCGTCCGATCGATGGAATCGGCCGATGACATCGCGGCCTACTTCGCCGGCGATTTGATGGTCGAAAAGGTTCGGGACATCATCGACCAACTGCAGGCCCTGGACGATGCCGTCCGTGTCGGAGATCTGCAAAGCCGGATGAAGACGATCCGCGAAGATTCGGTTCGTCAGTTGAAGGATCGCCAAGATCTGTACGAAGATGGTGGCGACATCATTCGCCTGGGGAAACAAAAGTTCGCCGTCAACACACAGCCGCTGGATTTGACCACGGTCCTTCGCAACGATGCGATGTGTTTGCATTTGACCGGAACCCAGTTTTTTGCCCCGCTGCAAGACCCGGCGCTCTCCGACGCCAAGGATCTGTGGAATCAGGAGCTGATCAGCGAAAACCGCCACGTCTATCGGGCCGAGTTCTTGGCCGTGGACCTGTTCCAAAACCGACATTCGTTTGGGGGCACGTTGACGGCGGAGAGTGTCACCCCCGCTTGGGTTCAATCGCAGATCGGCGGTCGGTTCGATCAGGGATATGCAAAAGGAGTTCACGATCATGACGCGGCAAGCATTCTAAAAGCCCTGCTCGAGATCGATGCGGAGATCGATCTTCTGGCCCATCCGCCCAGCGTGCGGGCCGCAAGTCTGCTCTGGTTTGGCAAACTGTTGGTGCCGAAGACGCGCAAAGAGATGACCGACTGGATCAGAGGGTTTGCCAAATTGGCCAAAGCCTATCCGAATGCCGAGCCGGCGGTTGAATTCCGCCAGCGACTGGCCGAGTTGGCCGAGGAAGACGCTCAGTACTGGGGGCCGCTGTTCGATCACAACGTCACCGCCGAGGCGATCGCGAATTACCTGTTCGATCAGCTGATCGACAGCTCACGAAAAAACGTTTGCAGTGCTCGCGCCGCGGGGCTCTTTCAAGCGTTCACCGATTCGGTCCCCGAAGTCGATCGCCAGAAATTGCTCGAAACCGCGATGAAGAGCAACGAAAGTGATCCGGTCCGCTCGTTCGTCTTGGCTCGCAACTGGGCCAAAGCATTTTTGGCAAATCATTCCGGCGGCGATCAAGTCGATCCGGCGCACTACTACTTGGACGAATTGGCATGGATCATCCTGTCCGGTGACCCGTCGCATCTGCGGGTGGCCGAGGTGGCGGTCGCGAAATCGCTGAGCGGGTTGGTCGGCAACCATGAACGAATCCAAGGCGGGACGATGGTGGTTCACTATCATGAACTGCTGCGACGCGTCGGACGCTACATGTTGGATGTCGTGCCGCGTTATCGAAAACTGAACGCGACCAAATCCAAACTTGTCGATGTGGCCCGTGACGACATGCGGCTGGACGAGTTCAAGCCGCGCGTGCTGACCAGCTTCGTGCGGAATCGACTGCTGGACGAAGTCTATTTGCCGCTGATCGGCGACAACCTGGCCAAGCAGATGGGGGCCGCGGGTGAGAACAAACGAACCGATCGCATGGGGCTGCTACTGCTGATCTCTCCGCCCGGCTACGGCAAAACGACGTTGATGGAATACATCGCCAATCGGCTCGGCCTGGTCTTCATGAAGATCAACGGACCGGCGATCGGGCATCAGGTCACCTCGCTAGACCCCGCCGAAGCCCCCAACGCCGCGGCGAAAGAAGAAGTCGAGCGATTGAATTTGGCGCTGGAGATGGGCGACAACGTGATGTTGTATCTGGATGACATCCAGCACACCCACCCCGAGTTTTTGCAGAAATTTATCTCGCTGTGCGATGCGACGCGAAAGATCGAAGGCGTCAGCAACGGGAAGACGAGAACCTACGATTTGCGTGGCCGACGCGTTTCGGTCGTGATGGCCGGCAACCCGTACACCGAAAGCGGCGACCGATTCCAAATTCCCGACATGTTGTCCAACCGCGCCGACGTTTACAACCTCGGCGAGATCATCGGGGAATCGGCCGATGCGTTTGAAATGAGCTACCTGGAAAACTGCTTGACCAGCAATCCGACGCTCGCGCCGCTGTCCTCGGCTTCGCCCGACGATGCCCGCGCCATCATCCGGGCCGCCGAGCGCGACACGATGGAAGGCATCGAGCTGCAGGGCAATTTTTCACCGGACCAAGTCCGCGACATGTACGAGGTGATGCGAAAGCTGTTGCAGATCCGCGATGTCGTGCTGCGTGTCAACCGCGCGTACATCCGCAGCGCCGCCCAGGCCGACGCGTACCGCACCGAACCACCGTTCAAGCTGCAGGGCAGTTATCGAAACATGAATCGCATGGCGGAAAAAGTCGCCAGCGTGATGAACGCCAAAGAACTGCATTCGCTGATCGTCAGCAGCTACGAACAGGACGCCCAGACGCTGACGACCGACAACGAAGCGAACGTGCTGAAGTTCAAAGAGCTGATGGGGATCCTGACGCCCGAAGAAAAAGAACGTTGGGACAGCATCAAGTATGCGTTTGTCGAAAGCGTCCGCATGCAAGGGCTCGACAGCGAAGACCAGGCGGGGCAACTGATGCGACAACTGGCATCGATGCGAGACGGTTTGGAATCGATCCGACAGGTGATCTCACGAGCGATCGCGGTCGGTGGCGACGGCACCGAAGAACGCATGGACGCTCGCATCGATGCCTTGCGTCACAGCATGACCGCATCGGCCGACCAGGTCGCGGCAAGTCTGAAATCGACCGGAGAGCAACTGCAACGGATCAGCGAACATCAAGCCAGCGCCCAGCCGCCCGACCAAAAGGTCTACGTGCAACACAAGGTTCCACGCGTGCTGGCGGATTTGATCAAGGGGCAATTCCACCTGATGCAGGAATGGCTAAGACCGATTTTGACCGAATCGATCGACAACGGACGCGACCTGGAGCGGTTGAAAGAGCAGCTCGACGCGATGCAGGCGAACTATCGAGAAATCGAATCCACCTTCGATGCAGCATCGGGCGACGAAACGACTTGATCGGCGTCCGCACAACCCTCCCAACCGACAAACTGTCCCACCGACTCTTCGCTCCCCACTGGCGAAGTGGGCAAACAGTCAGGCAAAATGGTGAAGCTGGCGCGGCGTTGTTGAGCCGAAACACCGGTTTTTCCACTCTTTTTTTGGCATTCGGCTAACGAACTGCGTAACCTTAACCGGTGGCATTGCCGACAGGCCGCCCAGCGCTCGATTGATCCAGCGTTCGTTTGATCGCGTTCCATGTTTAGTTGCTTCAGAAGGTCCCCACGCGATGTTTCGCCCGTTCCCCTTCAGTCTGTTCTCCCGCAATCTGGTTCTCGCCGGTTCCGCCGTCTGTCTGTTGAGCGGTGGGGCCAGCGCCCAGGATTTCTGCTATCCCCAGGCCTACCGGCTCCAGCCGACGACCAGCTACGAACGACAAACGGTGCAGCGGATGCGACCGGTGTACCGCACCGAGATGGTCGAAGAACAAGTCAAATCGTTCCGGCCCGTCGTCCGCACTCGCACCGAAGTGCGCGAAGTGACGGTGCCCGTCAACACCGTCGAAACCTCCTACAAAGAAGAGCGTTTCACCGTTTGGAAGCCCGTCACGGAGACCAGTTACCGAGACGAAACGTACACCGAAACCGAATACGTCACCGAGACGTCCGAGCGTGAGGAGCAATACACGACGTATCGCCCTGTGACCGAAACCAAGATGTACCAGCAGCAATACACGGTGCAACGGCCCGTCACCGAAACCAGCTACTACGAGCAGCAGTACACCGTTCAGCGCCCCGTGGTCGAGACGCAGATGCGGACGCAGCAGCACACGACGCTGCGTCCCCAAACGACGATGGTCAACCAGACCGTCGACGCCGGCGGTTATGTCCCCCAAACCACGGTCACTCCCGGCTCGGTGGGCTACGGATTGCAGTATCAACGGGGATTGTACGCGACGCCCGGTCCGCTCGGTCTGTTTGCCCGTGTCCATGGCGGCTACGTTGCCAAGCCGGTCGTCACCCCGCCGACGACGCAAACCCAGTACGTATACCGGCCCAACTACATCCAACAACAGGTCGCGCAGACGTCCTACATGCCCGTCACCGAGCAGGTGCAAGTGCCGGTCCAGGTCCAGCGGATGCAAAGCGAAGTGGTCACCCAAAAAGTCCCGGTCCAGACGACGCGGATGCAGACCGAAGTGGTCACCCAAAACGTCCCCGTCCAGTCGACGCGGATGGTGCCGACCACGATGGTCCGCAAGGTTCCCTATGTCGTTCAGCGGCCGGTCACCAAAACCATGACCCGCAAGGTGCCCGTCACGCAGCAACGTTGGATCACCGAAGAACAGGTGCGGAAAGTGCCGGTGCAAACCAGCAAGATTCGCTACGAGACGAAAAAGGTGCCGCAGACCGTCCAGTACACCGAATACGAAGAGGTCATTCAGACGGTCCGTCGTCCGGTGACCCGTCAAGTTTATGAACCCTACACCGAGACCGTCCTGGTGCCGCGTCAAACCGTGATGCGTGTGCCGATGTCCTACTACGACCCCTTCGGCAGCGCCATCACCCACGGCTTCTCGTCGTTCTCCGAAACCAGCAGTTCGTCGTCGACGATCACCCAGCCGTCCAGCGACTCCCAGATGAGTCTGAAGCCGGCCGAATCCTTCGACGCCGCACCAAGGACGGGTTTAAAGAGCATCGAGACGACCGGTCCCGAGCCGGCCCAGGACGAAAATGACGCGATCGAGCTGAACCGTCCCGAATTAGAGAGCGACAGCGATTTGCCCGCCCCCGCAGGCGGCGGTGCATCCATGATGGACGCCGGCTGGAAGATCCAGTGGAATCCGCCCCTGTCGCGAAGCATCTGATCCGCCGACCGCTTTCCGCACGCACGACGGGCCCTTCCGGTTTCGCACGTACGATGGCCCTTCCGGTTTCGCACGTACGATGGCCCTTCCGGTTTCGCACGTACGATGGCCCTTCCGGTTTCGCACGTACGATGGCCCTTCCGGTTTCGCACGTACGACGGCCCTTCCGGGCCGTCGTCCAGAGGGCTCGCCCCGACGACCAAGAAAGCACGTCGCACAACCGTCCGCACGTACGACGGCCCTTCCGGGCCGTCGTCAGGAGGGCTCACCCCGACGACCAAGAAAGGACGTCGCACAACAATCCCCCGACCGGATTGCACTCAATCGACGAAATCGATCGTCTTCGCCGCGTTTCGCGTCTTGCCCAAGCTGGACAGCCCCATCAGGCGATTCCCGGTCGCTGCGAGACAGCGACCGGGGGCGGCTAACCCGGATATTGCATCCGCTGATACGATTCCCCCTATAGCGCGAAAGCCTTAGTTCGTGTATCTATTGGAGTTACGACACTTCACAGAACACGAAACCAAGGCTTTCGGCAATGACAAAGCGTAATCGAAAACGTCCCGCATTGAAACGCCTCCGCAGGCAGGCCGTTGAGGTGGATTTCAACGGCGGATCGCTCACCTCCGACGGAGGCCTCGTCCTGCTTCGTGAAGTCGACAAAAAGCTCAATTTGATCGAGCGGATTGACCAAGCCATCGACGACCCACGTGATCCGTTTCACACCAAGCATTCGCAAGCGGAAATCCTCATCAGTCGAATCTTTGCGATCGCTGCAGGATACGAAGATGCAAACGATCAACAGCATCTTCGCAACGATGCCGCCTTTCAAGTCGCCGCCGGACGGACCCCTCGAATCAATGCCGGGGCGGACGACGATGAAGATCCCACTCTGGCAAGTCCCTCGACGCATTCGCGATTTGAAAATCGAATCGGCAAAAAAGAACTCTTCGAGCTCAGCAAGATCCTCGTTGATATTTTCCTTGACAGCTTCGACACCCCGCCTGGTGAAATCACGCTCGATCTAGACGCAACGGACGACAAGGTACACGGCGAGCAAGAAAGAAGGGCTTTCAATGCCTACTACGACAGTTACTGCTTCCAACCGCTGTACGTATTTTGCGGCGACCAACTTCTCGTCTCTTATCTTCGTACGGCCAATCTCGGTGATGCACACCACGCACGCGGGATCACAAAATTACTCGTCGCAAGGATCCGCAAACGATGGCCTCAGGTCAAAATTACCCTTCGTGGTGACGGAGGCTTTGCGATCGAACGCCTGATGCGTTGGTGCGACAAAAACGATGTCCACTACATCTTTGGTTTGCCCAAGAATAAGGTTTTAGTCAAGGAAATTGCTTGCGAAATGACACGGGCAAGAATCCTTCGATCACACCGGGGTGGGAAACAAGCCTGCTTCAAATGGTTTCGCTATCGCACCGGCAGGACTTGGGACCGCCATCGCTGGGTGGTCGGCAAAGCAGAGTACACTGGCAAAGGCCCCAATCCTCGCTTCGTCGTAACAAACCGTTTCTCAAGTGATGGCATTGTCGACACGACCTACCATCGACCGATGGTCAACGGCAAAAGGCAACCGTTGCAAGTTAAGACTCCAGGAACATGGTGTTCTGTCGCCTTTGACCCGGAGAAGTTTTATCGAGAGCACTACTGCATGCGTGGCGAGATGGAGAATCGGATCAAAGAACAACAGCTTTGCCTGTTCGCTGATCGCACCAGTTGCACCCGTTTTATTGCCAATCAGTTCCGCGTGATGCTTTCATCATTTGCTTACGTTCTACTCGATGGGGTGCGTCGCCTGGGCCTGAGTGGAACGAAACATAGTCGTCTACGCGTGGACACAATTCGATTGCGTCTATTGAAAATTGCAGCACGCGTGCGTGTGACTTGCCGTCGTGTGATCTTTCATCTCTGCAGCCACTGCCCCTGGGAACCGCTGTTCAATCAGGTGCTGACGCGTCTTTGTCGTAGCGACTAGCTACCCCCATCGCATCGCGATTCATCACCCAGCGACAATTTTGTCCTCTGGGGGTGGGGGGCCTCTGCCCAAAGCCAATCAATTGCAGCGAAAATCGGCCATAATAGGCAACGCCGCCGTAACTCAGTCCAAAATCACAGTCAACCACTCAGCGGATGCAATATCCGGGCTAAAGCCTGCACACCAACACGAAAGCCCGTGCCCTTGGAGTGGGACACCTTCGTCTGCCTCGATCGCCGCTGAAATCGTTTTGCCCCCATCGTTTGGCCGATCCGTCGCGGACGTGGCATCGTGTTGACTCTGCAAAACACTCAACGGTGCGATTTTGGCGCCCGAGTAACTGAATCGTTTGGCAGAGCCCGAAATCATGCTGCGAAACAGAGCTAACCCGCACCGGCGGTTTCCGGTCGCTCGGCTGAGTTGACCTTCGCAGCGTAGCCTGACTGCTTCTCGCGAAGAAGTTCGGAATTGCGATACTCCTCGTTGTTGAAGGCATCTCGGGTGCCGAACGCGAATTGCAACGCAAGCGCGCAGAATGACCGCGTCTGCTTGAGGTTGTTGTAGTACTCCGGCGCCATCTGTCTCAAACGACCGAGTCGAAACCACGGGATGTAGTGAAAGTCGTGATGTTCCGTGTGCATGCCAAAATTGAACGAGATCCAATTGACCGGTCCGTAGTTGGATGAACTCGGTTGGTAACACTGATGTCCGTGAAAATGCGAATTGCTGAGCATCATTCCGAACGCCAGGGGCTGGAGAAACCCCGTCGTGAACAGCGCGCTGAGAAACAGGTACAGCAACGGCACCCAGCCAAACAACCCATACAGGGTGCCGATCATCGTCAGGGCCACCAACGGATAAGTCACCGCCCACATTTCAATCTTGTAGCGTTTGTAGCCGGACACCAAATGCTCATCCGCCAGAACCGTCAAGGCGAAATCCGTGGGCTTGAGTTGCCGATGATAGAGCGCCGTAACGACGTACACGGCCAAACCGACGACCGCCCGCAAAATCTGGGTGACGAGCATGAATGCTGCGAGCGGCCAGAACAACGGCGTTGTGATCCAAGTCGTCATCCGTCGCACGCGTGGGCCCGGCGTGTAATTGAAAATCCGGTCTTTCAACGCCAACAGAATACTGCGACGGCGCTTGACGAAATCTTTGTTCGATCCCAAATGATTGTGGTGAACGTGGTGCTCGATCCACCACGTATGATGACCGGGAAACAGCATCGGCAACGAGGTGAAGGTAAATAACCAGCGACTCGCCGCCTTGTTTCTGAAAATCAGCCCGTGATTGCACTCGTGCGCGAGATTGAACAGCCCAATGTTCAGGATCGCGCCGAAACCCCAGGCCACCAACACGATCATCCACCATGGCTGTCCGACCAGGCTGATCGCGACGCCGAGTTGCAAGACAACCGCGGCGACGCAAAAGACCGCCGAGATCGGTGCTGGACCAAACAGTTGTCTGACTTCCGGATGATCGCGCAAGATGCTCTTCGCGCGATTGCGGTGCCAGACCGCATCCCGTTCGCCGCCCTTACCCACGGGTGCACAAATATCGACTTCAAAACCGGGGAACACGGGAGCAGGAGTCCCCAGAACACGCCAATGAAAAGTTGGGGTGAACCCGCCAGGAATCATCTCTTCCTGTTCAGATGTCGCTGTCATCGGTTGCTCCTGTAAGATAGCATTCCCTCAAATCATAACAAAGCCGTCCCTAGGTGGACGGCTTCGTTCTGCCTCGCAAACGCCCTACGCTTGCGACGGGTGGACGTAGGGCTTGCGGTACGACCGTTTCAACTTGGCCGTCGCTTCGGCGTCCCCAACGATGGTGTGCGAGGCGGGATCGAATTCCAACGACCGCCCCAGATCCATCGAGACGTTTGCCATGATGCACGACGCGCTGGAAATGTGTCCCTGCTCGATGTCGGCGATCGGCTTGCTGCGGCCGTCGATCGCATCGAGAAAATCTTGCATGTGACCGCGGATCGCCGACGCAACGTGCAATTCGAGACGCCAGTCCTTTTGATCGGCAACATCCGTGGGGTACTTGTCGGTTTCGATCAGTTTTTCGCCGGTCAGTTTCTGGCCGCCGCCGCGGGGCGTGAACTCGTATTTGTGGACATCCAACTTCAACGTGCCCCGATCGCCGTAGATGATGCCCGCCCAGGGCCATTCTGGATCCGGGGCGTTGCCCCAACTGCGGTGCGTCCAATTGATGTCCAGCTCGTCAAATTCAAAACGCGCCGACTGGGTGTCCGAGATGTTGGCTTTGGAGTCGTGGTCGACATAGATTCCGCCACTGCTGCTGATCCGTTTCGGCCAGCCCAGCCCCAGCTGCCAACGCACCATGTCCAGCATATGAACACACATGTCGCCCACGATCCCGTTGCCGTACTCCATGAACGCCCGCCAAGACCGAGGGTGCACCAATTCATTATATGGACGCATCGGTGCCGGCCCCGTCCAGGTTTCGTAATCCAGATAGGCGGGCGGCGCGGTGTCCGGCGGATTCTTTTTCGCTCGCATGTGATAGTAACAGCAGACTTCCGCGTGCGCGACTTTGCCGAGCAAGCCTGCATCCACCACGCGCTGTTTCGCTTCGATCAAGTGCGGCGTACTACGGCGTTGCGTTCCGACCTGAACCACTCGTCCGGTGGCTCGAGCGGCATCCAACATCGCTTTGCTTTCCAGCACATCGACGCCCGTCGGTTTTTGAACATAGACGTCGGCACCGGACTGAACCGCCGCGATCATCGGCAACGCATGCCAATGATCAGGCGTGGCAACCAGAACGATGTCCAAGTCGTGTTCGGCCAACATCTCGCTGTACAGCCCATACGTCCGCGGCCGTTGCTTGGAGACCTGTCGCGTCGCGAACAGGTCAGCCGCTTCGCTGAGCATGTTCGAATCGACGTCGCATAACGAAACGACTTCGACCGGTTCGATGTTCAGCAACTGCAGTAGGTCGCATTTGCCATACCAGCCGCATCCGATCAATCCGACGCGGCGCTTCTTGTCGCCCGCGGCGGCATAGGCGTGGCGGCTGGCGGCGGCGGATGCTGCCAGTGCGGATCCTGCGAGAAATTTCCGGCGATCCATGTTGCGATGTCCATGAATGAGAAGAGGAGAGGCAGATCGTTTCAGTATTGTCTGTGCGTCGAGGACAAGCAAGCAAGGAGAATCGTGGGATAGGCTTCCAGCCTGTCAATTCAGCTCGACAGGCTGGAAGCCTCTCCCACGAGTCATTCACCGGTCACGCGATAAATCGTTGTCGCGAACTTCGGCCAGCTTCTGCGTCAACGTCGATCGCATTCTCATCACCACGTCTTGGTAATTTTCCTCATCAATCAAATTCCGGTACCCCTGCGGATCCACGTCGGTATCAAACAATTCCATTCCCCCGGATGCGTCCTCATTGTATTGGATAAACGCAAACCGATCACCGCGGATCAAGAATCCTTTGCGCATCGGCGCGACGCTGAATGCGAATTCGCGCACTTGGTGTTCGGGATCATCCAGCATCTTCGAGATGTCTTTGCCTTGCACGTGCTCCGGGATCTCCAACCCGCACAATGACGCGACGGTCGGATACAGGTCCAACAATTCGACAAAGCTGTGGCAGACCGCGGGTTGCTTTCCGGGAACGCGAATGATCAGCGGCACGCCCGCCGATTCGTCGCGCAACGAGACCTTGGCCCAGAAATCATGTTCGCCCAAGTGGTAGCCGTGGTCACTGGTGAAGATCACAATCGTGTTGTCTTCTTGACCCGACGCCTCGAGTGCATCGAGCACCTTACCGACTTGAGCATCCATGTACGCGACCGACGCGTAGTAGCCTCCGACGGCTTTCTTTTGCCGACGGACATCCATTTTCATGTTCTTGCTGGTCTTGTAGTTGATCCCGGCTTTGGGGATGTCGTCCCAGTCACCATCGATCTTCGGCGGCAGGTTCAGTTTGCTGTACGGTTTGTAGGGCGGGAAGTAAGCAGCGGGAGCGACAAAGGGAACGTGCGGTCTGACAAATCCGACGCCCAACCAAAACGGTTGGTCACGCGATAGCTGAAGCAGCTCACAGGCCTTTGCCGCGGTCTTGCCGTCGCTGTGGACCTCATCATCGCCGTCGGCTTCGACCACCACGAACGTGTTGCCGCCGACGACCGGTTTCTTGCCATCGGGGTTTCCTTCCAATGTCTCTCCGTCGCCGGCGGCCCGCCATTCCGGGCCGGGACTGTTGAAACGCTCGGTCCACGACAAGGCGTCATCGGCACCGTTGTAATCCCGTCCCGGTCCATGATCTTCGACCCCGCCGGGCACTCCCATATGAAAAATCTTGCTGACCCGCGCGGCATAATAGCCGTTGTCCTTGAAATGCTGGGACCATGTCGCGCGGTCACCGATTTGCGGACGTGGATTCTTGTAGCCCAGCACACCCGTCGCGTGGGGATAGAATCCCGACATGAACGAGGCTCGGGATGGCCCACAATACGTCCCCTGGCAATAGGCCCGTGTGAATCGGGTCCCGCTGGCGGCCAGCGCGTCGATGTTGGGGGTCTGGCAGACCGTGTTTCCGTAGCACGAGAGTGCGGTGTACGTCAGATCATCGGAAATGATGAACAGCACGTTCAACCGATCATTGCGTGATTTGGCGAAGGTGTTTGCATGGATCGAAAAAGCCAGCAGCAAACACGCCATGGAGGAAAAGAGCTGTCGTTTCATCGCAGGGGGATCTCAACAGGTGGGACGGTCGAAGAAGCGGAGGTCCCACAACATACACAATCACACGTCCACTGTTTTCCAGGCTCCGCCTCACGCGTTCGCCGACGGAGTCGGCAGGGGTGGCAAGCAGGATGCTTACCCCACTTCGACTTGGGGCCAGCCTACGCGCACCCCATCATTCTGCCCCGAATCATTCTGCCATCCCTTCCCTGATACCCTATCGACTTGACAGGGCACGGTGGCTGAATCGACCGAGCATTGTGCTCCCAGCGAGGTGCATCCGCGTGACGACCGTTGTAGAATACGGCCCCCCACCGTCCCCACCCCCACCCTTGCCGGCACGCTTCCGATGCAGAACATCAGCCTCATGTTTTTCTCTCGCAGCCTTCTGTGGGTCGCATTTTCTCTGGTCACAACCCTTGCTCCGCTTGACGTCTGTGCCGCGGACGACCACTCGCTGCACCAATTCGCGCGAAAGCAATTGACCGGAACCTATTTCTCCGAAGGCGTCTCCGCCGGGGACATCAACGGAGACGGGATCAACGACATTGTTTATGGACCGTATTGGTTCGCCGGACCTGATTACGAATCAAAGCACGAAATCTATCCCCCCGTCCCGCAGGACATGAATCGTTATGCGGACAACTTTTTCTCGTGGATCAATGACTTCAACGACGACGGCTGGAATGACATCTTCGTCGTCGGGTTTCCCGGGACGCCGGCGTACGTTTACGAAAACCCCAAGCAGGCGGGACTGGATGCCCATTGGAAAAAACATCAAGTGTTTGACTGGGTGTCAAACGAGTCGCCTGAATTGATCGATCTGGTCGGCGATGAACGGCCCGAGTTGGTTTGCACGCGAGACGGATTCTTTGGCTTCGCAACGATTGATCCAGAGAACCCATTGGGGACGTGGGAGTTTCATGCCATTTCACCCCGCATGGCCGCACCGCGGTTTGGTCACGGACTGGGTATCGGCGATGTCAATGGTGACGACCGCTTGGACATCATTCATTCCAAGGGTTGGTTCGAACAACCGGAAACCGATCCGCTGACGTCGCGTTGGATGCATCACGAGGCGAAGCTGTGCGGGGGCAGCGGCGGCGCGGAGATGTATGCGTATGACGTCGACGGCGATGGAGACAACGACATCATCACCAGCGACTCGGCGCACAATTTCGGATTGTCCTGGTTTGAACAGATCGTCGAGGGCAACGAACGCACGTTCAAACAACATCTGATCATGGGTTCCCACCCTTCGGAAAACAAATACGGCGTCCTGTTCAGCGAACCCCATTCGGTCGAATTGGCGGATCTCGACGGCGATGGATTAAAAGACATCGTGACGGGAAAGACCTATTGGTCGCACCACAAAAAGAGCCCGATGTGGGATGCCGGCGCGGTGGTTTACTGGTTCCGCCTGGTTCGTGGGAATGACGGAGTCGACTGGATCCCCTACCAAGCCGATGGCGAAGCCGGGATCGGACGCCAAATCGTCGTCAACGATCTAGACGTCGACGGCAACCCGGACATCATCGTCGGCGGCATGAAGGGCGCCCACGTGCTGAACCATTCCCGCCAATCGGTCAGCGAAAAAGTCTGGCGTGCGGCCCAACCCCAACCGTACACCGGCCCCAAACCGCCCAGCGCCGACAACGCAAACGCACGACGCGGCCCGAAGTCCAAAATCGATCCCAAGACCGCCCGGGCGGTCGGTGCGATCGAAGGCGAATCGCTCAAGTTTCGCACGTCGGGAGGAAACGCGCGTGCCCAAGACATGTCGAATTTCAACGCCGACAAGTGGAGCGGTAAGTCCCAACTGTGGTGGACCGATGCCAGACCAGGAGACGCGATGACGATTCAGTTGCCGCCGGCAACCGGAGTGATCGACTTGGATGTGGTGCTGACCTGTGCCGCGGACTACGGCATCGTTCAGTTGTCTCTGGACGACCAACCACTGGGTGACCCCATCGACCTTTTCGATCGCCAGGTGGTCACGACCGGCGTGCTGTCCTTTCCAAAGCTGACACTCAAAGGCAGCAAACACACGCTGGGCGTCAAGATCGTCGGTGCGAATCCGAACGCCAAAAAAGCGTACATGTTCGCGCTCGACTACCTGCGAATCAAAAAATCCGACGGCAGCTATGTGGCCGGTGCGGTTGCCCGTAACGTCGTGGCCGGAAACGAAGCGGCAAACGCCGGGATTCGTCCCAAAGACACCGCCGGCCGCGTGCTCAATCTGGGGTTCGAAACCGGCACACTGGACGATTGGACCGCGACCGGCGATGCGTTCGAAGGGCAACCGATCAAGGGGGACACCGTCCATTCGCGTCGCAAAGACATGCAGAGCAATCATGACGGCCAATACTGGATCGGCGGCTACGAAAAATTTGGTGACGAGCGTCAGGGCACGTTGACCTCGGTGCCGTTTGTCGTCTCCCAGCCCTACGCATCGTTTTTGTCCAACGGAGGCGACCACGAATCGACACGAGTGGAATTGCTCCGCCAAGACAGCGGCAAAGTCTTTTTCCAAAGCAACGGAACGAACAGCGAAACGATGCAACGCGTCATCGTTGACTTGCGAGCCCATGTCGGCAAAGAGGTGATCGTGCGGTTGGTCGACGAACATCCCGGCGGATGGGGGCACCTCAATTTCGACGATTTTCGATTGCACGAAAAACCGCCCGCGCGTCCCACTCCCGCCATGGTGGTGCTGACTGCGGACGAGTATCCACACGCCGGATTGGAAGCCCAACAGGCCGCCGACGCCATGAACGTCCCCGACGGTTTTCAGGTCACCGTGGGTGCCGCCGAACCGGACGTGCAGCAACCGATCGCCATGGCCCTGGATGATCGTGGACGCGTCTGGATCGCCGAAGCCTATGAGTATCCGATTCGCGCCAAAGGCGACGTCGGACGCGACCGCATCCTGATCTTCGAAGACACCGACGGCGACGGATCGTTGGACAGCAGAAAGGTCTTTGCCGAAGGCCTGAATCTGGTCAGCGGGCTGGAAGTCGGTTTCGGGGGCTGCTGGGTCGGCGCGGCACCGTACCTGATGTTCATTCCCGACAAGGACGGTGACGACGTCGCCGATTCGGCGCCCCAAATCCTGCTGGACGGATGGGGCTATCAAGACACCCACGAAACCCTGAACGCATTCATCTGGGGACCCGACGGCTGGCTGTATGGTTGCCACGGCGTGTTCACCCACTCGCGGGTCGGCAAACCCGGAACGCCCGACGAGCAACGGACACCGATCAATTGCGGTGTCTGGCGGTATCACCCGACGCGTCACGAATTCCAAGTCTTCGCCCATGGGACCAGCAATCCGTGGGGCGTGGATTTCAATGATCACGGCCAAGCGTTCATCACGGCCTGTGTGATTCCGCACCTGTACCACATCATCGATGGCGCCCGCTATCAACGACAGGGCGGACGGCACTTCAATTCGCACACCTATCGCGACATCGTCACCATCGCCGATCACCTGCACTACCTCGGCGCCACACCGCATGGCGGAAACAGCAAATCCGATTCCGCCGGCGGAGGCCATGCACATGCCGGCGCGATGATTTATCTGGGCGACCGTTGGCCGGCAGAATATCGTGGCCAATTGATGATGAACAACATTCACGGACAACGATTGAACGTCGATCTGCTGGAACCCGCCGGATCCGGCTACGTCGGACGACACGGTCCCGATTTTCTGTTGACCGGAGACCAGGCCTCCCAGATTTTGAATCTGCGTTACGGACCCGATGGAAACGCTTGGATGATCGACTGGTACGACATGCAAGCCTGTCACCGCCGCGAATCCACCCTGCATGACCGCAGCAACGGCCGGATCTACAAGATCAGCTACGGCGACGTCGGGTCCGCGGCGCCGACGATCGATTTTGCGACCGCCACCGATTTGCAATTGGCCGAACTGGTACTCGATCGCAATGATTGGTATGTCCGCCACAGTCGACGCGTCTTACAGGAACGGGCCGCGGAGCGTCCGATCGCAACCGACGCTCTGACGCGGCTGCGGCAAATCGCTAAAACACACGACGACGACACGCGCCGGCTGCGCGCCGCATGGGCACTGCACGTCACGGGAACGTTGGATTCAGACCTCGCGCGAGAGTTGATGGCCGATCAAAGCCCCTATGTTCGCGGCTGGGCGATCCAGATGGCGATGGAATCGACGGGCACTGAAATCGCGCCGTCGTTGTTGCAGCGTTTCGTCGCCATGGCCGACAGCGACCCTTCGCCGATCGTGCGTTTGTACCTGACCTCGGCAGCACAAAAACTGCCTTTGGAGTCGCGTTGGGAATTGCTCGCCGCCCTGACGTCGCACGCCGAAGACTCGCGCGATCACAACTTGCCGCTGATGTATTGGTATGCGGCCGAACCGTTGGCCGATCTCGATCCATCGCGAGCGCTCGCGTTGGCGATGTCGGCCGGCCGGCAGATCCCGCTGCTGCGAGAATTCATGTTGCGTCGCATCGGTGAAGGCGGCAACGATTCGCTCGCGGTCCTCGTCGATGGACTCGGACAAGCCAACGACGCCGCGATGCAACTGACCTACCTCAACGCGATCCGTTCGTCGTTGGAAGGTCGGCGACAGGTCGACGCGCCGCCGCAGTGGGATTCGGTTGCCGAAGGATTGCTGGCCAGCGAAAACGAAGACGTCCGTTTGCAGGCGGTCGCCTTGGGCGTCACGTTCGGTGACCCCAAAGCACTCGCGGCGATGCGGACCCAAGTCGTCGACCCGTCCGCCACGCTTCCATCGCGACTGGTCGCCTTGCGATCCTTGCTCGATTTGGACGATCCCGACTTGGTTGCGACGCTGATCGGGCTCCTCAAAGTCGACTCGCCCCTGCGTGAACCGGCGATCCGGGGGATGGCGCAATACGACGATGCCTCCATCGCGCCGGCCTTGCTCGGTGTCTATCAAGAACTCAGCCCGGGCGAAAAGCGTTCGGCGCTCGCAACGCTCTGTGCCCGAGTGAAGCCGGGAATCGCCCTGCTCGATGCAATCGAAGCCGAACAAATCCCCGGCACGGACTTGACCGCCGACCTGGTGCGGCAGTTGCAATTCTTGAGCAACAAAAAGATCGACGCCATGCTGGACAGCGTTTGGGGAGTCGCCCGCGAATCGGCGGCCGACAAACTGGCGATGATCCAAGAGTACAAACAGCTGGTCGCGTCGACCGACCATCCGCCGGCAGACCTGGAACTCGGCCGCGCGGTATTCGCCAAAACCTGCATGAAGTGTCACGTGCTCTACGGCGTCGGGTTCAAAGTCGGTCCCGACCTGACGGGATCGAATCGATCGAACTTGGAATACTTACTGTCCAACATCGTCGATCCCAGCGCCGTGATGGCCAAGGAGTATGTCCCCACCGTGGTGCTGGTCGACGACGGACGCGTGGTCAATGGTCTGATCAAATCCGAAGACAAGTTTTCGCTAACGATCCAAACATCCGATGCCGTTGTCGTGATCCCCAAAGACGAAATCGAACAGCGGGCAACGGCCGACAAGTCGATGATGCCCGACGATCAATTGAAACAGTTTTCGCCGCACGAAGTCCGTTCGCTGATCGCGTACCTGCGTGGAAAACAACAAGTTCCGATGCGGGCGACCAAAGAAAATGCCGCCGGGTTCTTCAATGGGACCGATCTGACCGGCTGGCGCGGCGACCCAACGTTGTGGTCGGTGGAAAATGGCCAACTCGTCGGCCGCACCGACGGTTTGCAACGCAATGAATGGATCGTCAGTGACTTGGCAGCGTCCGATTTCCGATTGACCGTCGAAGTGAAACTGGTCGACAACGCCGGAAACAGCGGCATTCAATTTCGCAGTCACGCCCACGACGGCGAAGTTTCCGGGTATCAAGCCGACATCGGCCAGGGTTGGTGGGGCAAGCTCTACGAAGAACACGGGCGAAACCTGCTGTGGGATCAGTCGGGTGAGCAACACGTCCGGCCTGGCGATTGGAACCGATACGAAGTCGTTGCCCGAGGCCATCAGATCCAAACGCGGATCAACGATCAACCCTGCGTCGACCTGCACGATCCCGACGGCGCCGAAAGCGGCATCATTGCCTTTCAACTGCACAGCGGCGGCAAAACCGAAGTGCGTTTTCGAAACATGAACCTGGAGATTTTGGACGCGGAGAAGGACGAGTAGATCTGACTTCGACTCGCACCCAGGCTCCGCCTGGGAACGACCGGAACGTGGGGTAAGCATCCTGCTTGCCTCTCACCCAGGCTCCGCCTGGGAACGCGTCTGGCTGGCAGGAGGCGGGAGCCTCCATGACATTGTGTTCCCAGGCGGAGCCTGGGAACAAGGGATGCGGGGGATTCGCAAGCTGGAAGCTTACGCCACTTGGAAAGCCCGGTTGTGAAACGACTGGCGTGAAACCGAACCCGCCGGACGATGCTTTCCACCATTTTGATGTTGCGAAACCTGGACTGGGCATCCTTTCCCAACCACGCCCGTCGTGCAAATCGCGTAACCGGCATTCTTTCACAGGATTCGCTAGAAACCGGGTTTTGAATGCGCCGAGTCACAGTTTGCAAATGGACTCACGCGGGTGATATGCCGATCACCATAGACGGGCACGTACAACAATCATGTGCGACATGGAACGCCATCGAAACACAAACCGTAATGGAATGCGACGGTGAAAACGAATAATCTCATCTGGATTTCGGTGGCAGCATTAGCTATTTCCACCGCATCCTCGACTCACGCACAAACGCCTGAGGCTCCCGTACCGACCATTTGGCGGTTCATCGGGATTCCCCAGGGCATCCAAAAAATCCGCGACGTCACGGTGAACCGGCGTGGGAATTTTCCCGGCCTGGAGCGAAAGCCCCCGCTGAAGCGAATCGGTGACCCGGCCAACCTGGAATCCCCCAACCCGGCGATCAAAGCCGCCGCGGAGATCAAGCAGGCCGAGGACTTGAAAGCGCAAAAGATCAAGGCGATCAAGTTCCTGGCCAAGATGGGTTGTGGATGTTACGACAAAGAAGGCAAGATCACCGACGCCCTGCTCGCGGCGATGGACGACTGCACGCCCGACGTCCGATTGGCTGCGATGGACGCCATCGAAACGGCTGCCAATGGCGAAGGTTGCAGCAAATGCGGATCGACGTCTTGCTGCAGCGAGAAGGTCACGAAACGTCTGAGCGAAATCGCCTACGAACGCGACGACAGCGGTTGCCACTTGGAACCCAATGCGGACGTGCGGGCGGCTGCGGCCAAGGCGCTTTGTGTGTGCTGCCCGAATCGTGCCACCGGCCCGATCGAAGAAGACATCCCGGAAGAGCTGATGCCTCCGCCCGTCGTGCCCGATCCGATCTCCGGTGAAGGGGCCGCGGACGCCGAAGGGATCCAGGGCGAAGGGGCTGTCGATATCGATGAGGAGTTGAAGAAGAAAAAATCCGACGAAGACAGTGGCGCGGATTCGGCAAGTGATGCCACGAGCGTTGAAAACACCACCACCACCGCCGACAGCTTAAAGCTGTTTCAAGCGGCCAAGGTGGAGCGTCGCGACGTCGAAGTCGGACAGGTCAAAATGATCGGCGGCATGGCGATTCAACCGGTCACGATTTCGCCCGTCATCGCCACGTCGGACGTCCAAGCCGACGAGCCCCAAGCGAGCCAGCCGATTTCCCAGCCGGTCTCTCTGTCCCTAAGCGACGACTCGGCCAAATCGGCGGCGTTGCCAACGCCCGCGTTGCCCAAGCCGATCGCACTTCCGATCGGAAACGCCGCCACGCCGGTTGAGACCACAAAGGCCAATGACGCAATCAAGACCCGCTCGATTCAACGGGTCACGCCCCAGCCGGTTCAACGAAAAAACGTGGTCGCCACGGTTGTCGGTGTCGACCAGCGGACCGGACGCGTGATCTTGCGGAGCGGCCAGGAAATGCGTCCCGGAGCATCGGTCACGGTCTATCACCAGTACTTGACCGGTGAGCGACTCGTGGCACACCTGCTGATCAACAGCGTCAACGGCAACCAGTCGGTCGCCACGGTCACGGACCCGGGCAGCCTGACAAAGATCCATAACGGCGACCGAGCCGTCTGCTTCTAAGCAGCACTCAACGATCGCGAACCGACAAAAGCGTCAGCGGATCCCGCTGACGCTTTTTTTGTTGGTAGTTGGCTTCGCTCCACCCTCCCGCACGGAGGTGATGTAAGAATTGAGGTCACCCTCCCGTGTACGGGAGGGTCGAGCGCAGCGAGGGGAGGGTTTCCGACATTGCTGCTCCATCGTTGTGAGCAACTTTAGCCTCGCAACAACCCTCCCCGCGTCGTCGCATACTCCTCCGCGACCCTCCCAGAGGGAGGGTGACGATAACTTCGTTGATGAACGGATCGCTTAATCTGGCAAAGGGGGGCAGCACAGCAAGCCACACTCCTCACCCAAACTCAAACTTGGTTTGTTTCAGCGGCGCGAAGCTGGCAATTTTTGGGGCATCCTCCAGATCGATCGGGGGCGATGCCGCGCCGACCCAAGCTCTGAAGTCATTGGCCGGGGCCGGTGGCTGGATCACATCGATTTCGGATAACGACTTTGGCAGGGCTTGGCAAAGCGACTTCGCCAACCGCTTGGCTCCGTTTCGCCCCGCATCGTCGTTGTCGGCGATGATCGTCAGCTGGCTCGGTTGATGGCGATGGATGTAGCGGTCGACAAAAAATGTCGACGCGCTACAACTGGCTCGTCCGATCACCCACAACCCCAATCCGATTGCGGCGGCGGTATCCGAAGCGCCTTCGGTGATGAAAAGTCTCGTCGAGTCCGCGGCGAACGATGTGTCGGATGTTACGCGGCGGGCGACAAAGATTCCGCTTTGGCTGCCCCGCCGCGACCATTTCGCGTGACGTTGATCGGTCCAGGGCAACCCGCAAATTCGAACACCGATCACCGTGTGGGTTTCATTGCGCATCGGCCAAGTTGAACTTTGTCTGTCGGTGGTCAGGCCAACGCGGAGCGCCCGCAAGGCGTCTGCACTAACAGACAGTTGCTCGGCCAACCGACGACGTGTCTCCCGGTCGATCCGACGGTAAGCTTCGCGTGCGAAATGGGTGTGCGCGTCAACGATGTCTTGGGACAGATCGGTGGGAAAAGACGGCGCGACCGTCGCAGCGCCGTTCCCACCAAAATGGCTCGCACGACTGCCGCCGGCCGAACGCGACGGCGAACGGTCACCACGCTCGGGGGCGACGCCGACCGCGTCGGCCAGGAACGCGAGCGATTCGGCAAACGAACAACCCAGCCACCAACGCAGCGTGGCCATTCCGTCACCGGGTGGGATCGCGCAGCCACGGGTAAAACAGTGACGGCAATGGACGGCCCCGCGTTGCTGCAAATCCGGAAACGCCGCGAACCGGTCACGCCCGCCACACTTGGGACAGGGGCGATTGCGACCATCAAGACACGCCGCGGGGAGGCCGGCGGAGATCAGAATCTCTGCCCAGCGTCCCGCCGCGGCTCGGCGGAGTTCATCCAGATTGTAAAACGGCATCTCAGCAACGATCCGACGGAATTCAGCTGACGAGTCATCAAAGTGGGATAGGCTTCCAGCCTGTCGTTCCCAAGTGGGATAGGCTTCCAGCCTGTCGATCCCAAGTGGGATAGGCTTCCAGCCTGTCATTCCCAAGTGAAGCAGGCTCGCCGCCATTCCCCTTTCCATCGTCACCCCACCGACCGCTGCAGCGGACTTCTGTCCAGCTCGGATCGACCGAGGTCCCGAGGCATCGACTGGCTCCGAATGTGACGGTCATTCCAACGAGCCTTTCCGGTTCACCGTGCCTTCCCTCTTCAATCGCCGCGCGGCTTGTTACACTTCGCCCATGAGCGAAATTGATTTCTATGATTACGAATTGCCCCGCGAGCTGATCGCCCAGGAACCCCTGACGACTCGCAGTGACGCCCGGCTGATGTTGGTCAATCGGGCCAGCGGCGAGATCGATCACCACCATGTGCGTGATTTGCCGGATCTGTTGCGCAGCGAAGACACGCTGGTGCTCAATGACAGTCGCGTGATCCCGGCACGAATGGTCGGATTCCGCACGCGAACCCAGGGTCGTTGGCAAGGATTGTTTTTGCGTGAAGACCCGGGGTCAGGCATTTGGGAGGTCTTGACCAAAACCCGCGGCAAACTGGTAACCGGCGAGACGATCACGATTGAAGATCGCAACGGGTTGCCCGGCATGCGGCTGGAGGTGGTCGCGCGGACCGAGCACGGACATCTGCTGGTGTTGCCCCGACCGCCGGCCGATCGGCTGGCCGCGGCGGTCGACGAAGAAAATCAATTGTCGCAATCCTCCAGTGCCGATCAGTGGCTGAATCGTTACGGCCGTGTGCCGCTGCCGCCGTACATTCGCGACGGGCACATGGTGGATGCGGACGTTTCGAATTATCAAACGGTGTTCGCCAGAGCCCCCGGCAGCGTGGCGGCGCCGACGGCGGGCTTGCATTTCACGCCCAGCCTGCTCGGCCAGATCGCCGACGGGGGAACGGAAACGGCGTCGGTAACGCTGCACGTCGGACTGGGGACGTTTCGTCCGATCAGCAGCGAGACGTTGGCGGAGCACGAGATGCACACCGAGTGGGGGCAGATCACGGAAGAGAACGCCGATTTGATCGTCGAGCGACGAGCCGCGGCAGGTCGCTGCGTGGCCGTCGGCACGACCAGCGTCCGGGTGCTCGAAAGCGCCGCTGCCGACCTGGCGGGCGACCTGAGGGCCTGGACGTCGACGACCGATCTGTTTATCCGGCCCCCGTATCGATTCCAAATCGTCGACGCGCTGATGACCAATTTCCACCTGCCCAAGAGCACCTTGCTGGTGTTGGTCAGCGCCTTTGCGTCGCGGGAATTGATTCTCGAAGCCTACGCCAAAGCGATCGAAAACGAATATCGCTTCTTCAGCTATGGGGATGCGATGCTGATCGTGTAGCCCGAGCGCCGATCAACAGCACCACGATCGCGGGAATCATCGCGAATCCCGCCCAGGCGTGGAGCGACATCAACGAGTGCATTTGGTGCGTCGATGGAATCGGCAACATGCACAGAAAAACCGTCACGATGGTGACCAGCCCGGTCGCCACGGTCGCCAGATAGCCCAGATTCTGAAATCCCGAGGCCGGCCGTTTGGCGGCAAAGTATCGCAGGAAAAACAGGGCAAAAACGGGCAATCCCATCACCAGCACCCCGCTGGCCATCATGTGGGCCAGCAGCATTTGGCCGCCGAGTGTTTGCCCACCGAGCGCCGGCAACGAGGTCATCGTGAGCACCGCGACGACGAGGACGAGAGCCAAAATCAGGAGTCGGTCGATCCAGACAAACATGGCGGGTAGTGTTTCTGCGGTAAAGAATGGTCCATCAACGGCCTGATTCTACGCTCTCAACGCCCCACCGGGGACCGGACAAGTGGCGTCAGCGTCCCAGTGGCGTAAGCTTCCAGCTTGCGATCCCCACCAGCGTTAGCTGGCCGACGTGGCCTAAGCTTCCAGCTTGCGAAAGTTTTGCCGCTGCCCCGTCCCGCCCGGCCCCCCCGAACATCTCCCCCGCCGGATCGCTCATTGACAATTCAGAGCTTTCCGTCGACAGTTATAGCTTCGATTTCAGCATTCCTACGCTTCCCCCACCCCACTTATGACCGATGCCGACACGTCCGCCCCGCGGACCTTGCTAGACAAAATCTGGGACCAACAC
This sequence comes from Stieleria neptunia, assembly GCF_007754155.1. Taxonomy (NCBI): domain Bacteria; kingdom Pseudomonadati; phylum Planctomycetota; class Planctomycetia; order Pirellulales; family Pirellulaceae; genus Stieleria; species Stieleria neptunia. The sequence continues at coordinate 4,983,041 of NZ_CP037423.1, forward strand.
GTCGTCCACCAACCGGAATCCGGACCGGCGATTTTGTACATCGATCTGCACCTGGTTCACGAGGTCACCAGCCCCCAGGCCTTTGAAGGGCTGCGGATCAACGGGCGTCCGGTGCGTCGGCCGGAGCGCACGCTCGCCACGCCGGACCACAACGTCCCGACTAGCGACCGATCCTTGCCCATCGCCGACCCGATCAGCCGCAAACAGATCGAAACCCTGCGCAACAACTGCGCCGAATTCGGCGTCCAGCTGTTCGACATCGGCGACGTCCGCCAAGGCATCGTCCACGTCATTGGCCCCGAAAACGGCTACACCCAACCGGGCATGACGATCGTCTGTGGCGACAGCCACACCGCGACCCACGGTGCCTTCGGCGCCCTCGCCTTCGGGATCGGAACCAGCGAAGTCGAGCACGTCTTGGCGACGCAGACGTTGCTGCAATTCAAACCGAAAACGTTTGAATTACGCGTCGACGGCGAATTGCCCAAGGGCGTGACCGCCAAGGACATGATCCTGTACTTGATCGGCAAGATCGGGACCGCCGGCGGCACCGGTTACGTGCTGGAATACACCGGCGACTGTGTTCGAAATCTGACGATGGAAGAACGCATGACCGTCTGCAACATGTCGATCGAAGCGGGGGCACGGGCCGGGATGATCGCGCCCGATCAAACCACCTTCGACTACTTGAAAGGGTTGCCCGAATCACCGACCGATTTCGACGCCGCCGTCGCCCGTTGGAACCAATTTTCCACCGACGCCGGAGCGGCCTATGACAAGTCGCTGCATTTCAACGGTGCCGACATCCAGCCCCAGGTCACTTGGGGGACAAACCCCGGCCAGGTGATCAGCGTCAAAGACAAGACACCCGATCCGGCCGACTTTTCCGATCCGACCGATCAGAAAACGACCCGCGACGCGCTCAGCTACATGGGGCTGGGCGCCAGCACGGCGATGGAAGACGTTGCGATCGACCGCGTCTTCATCGGTTCCTGCACCAACGCCCGCATCGAAGACCTGCGGGCGGCCGCCGAGGTGATCAAGGGCTACCACGTCAGCGACAAAGTCAACGCGATGGTGGTCCCGGGCAGCGGCAAAGTCAAAGTGCATGCCGAACGCGAAGGCCTGGACAAGATCTTCCGCGAAGCCGGATTCGATTGGCGCGAAGCCGGTTGCAGCATGTGTCTGGCCATGAACCCCGACAAACTGGCGCCGGGCGAACGCTGTGCCAGTACCAGCAATCGAAACTTCGAAGGCCGTCAAGGCAAAGGCGGACGAACGCACCTGGTCAGCCCCGCGATGGCCGCCGCCGCCGCCATCCAAGGCCACTTCGTCGACATCCGCCAGTGGGACTACAAGTCCTAAGCGACCTCAGTGGGATAGGCTTCCAGCCTGTCAATCCCGAGTGAGACAGGCTTCCAGCCTGTCCCACGGTCAAACCCCGAAGCGACCAGAACAAAACCCCACCTTCAATCAACCATGCAAAGCTTTACCAAACACACCGGCATCGTCGCGACGATGGATCGTGCCAACGTGGACACCGATCAGATCATCCCCAAGCAGTTTCTTAAACGGATCGAACGAACCGGATTCGGCCAGTTTCTGTTTTACGACTGGCGTTTCCTGGAAGACGGCGAAACGCCCAACCCGGAATTCGAGCTGAACCAACCGGCCGTCGAAGGCGCATCGATCTTGGTCGCCCGCCGCAATTTCGGCAGCGGTTCCAGCCGCGAGCACGCGGTCTGGGCACTCGACGATTATGGGTTTCGCAGCGTGATCGCCCCTTCGTTCGCCGACATTTTCTTCAACAACTGTTTCAAAAACGGCGTGCTGCCGATCACCTTGGCCGAGTCCGACATCGACCATCTGTTCGAAACCGCGAAAGCCAAGGGCACCTACGAATTGACCGTCGACTTGGAGAATCAAGTCGTCAAAGACGCCGACGGTTGGGAGCGGCCCTTCGAAGTCGACGCCAGCCGACGCGACAAGATGCTGCAAGGGCTGGACGATATCGGACAAACGCTGAAGTTCGAAGACAAAATCTCCCAGTACGAAACCGCACGGACCTGGTAACCGGGTCGACAACGACCGACAGAGACCGCGTAGGGCATGCTGTGCATGCCAAGGGGCGTAGGGCATGCTGTGCATGCCGACAGGCGTAGGGCATGCTGTGCATGCCAAGGGGCGTCAGGCACAGCCTGACCTACGTCGAGAAACCTCTCCCGCCGTTCCCTCGACATTACCGCCGCGTCGCCAAAAACACGGCGACGCCGCTCCAAACGAACGTGAACCCGACCAGCGTGTACGTCGACATCGGTTCGCCAAAATAAAACGCGCCGACCATGAACTGCAACGTCGGCCCGATGAACTGCAGCACGCCGATCAACGTCAACGGAATGCGTTGGGCGGCGGCGGAGAAAAACGCCAGCGGGACAAGCGTTAAAAATCCGCCGATGATCAACATCCAGTCCAGCATCGGGTCACCGCGACCGAAGTCGCCGGCGCCGCCTTGGTACAACAACGCCAGATAGACCAGCGTCGGCGACAACAGCACGAGCGTTTCCAAGAACAAACCGTTCATCGGATCCAGCCGGGCCTTCTTTTTGACCAACGCGTATCCCGCGAACGAACCGGCCATCAGCAACGAAACCCACGGGAATTGGCCCGCGGCGACGGTCATCACCGAAACGCCGACCCCGGCCAAACCCACCGCGCCCCAACGCGAAACCGACAACCGCTCGCCCAGCACGACGACGCCCAGCAATACGTTGAACAGTGGGCTGATGTAATAGCCCAACGCCGAAAGCAGCACTTGCTCATTGGTCACCGCGTACAGGAACGCCCCCCAATTGAGCGCGATCAGAAACGCTGCCGCGGAGTAAATCGCCCAGGTTTGTCGCCGGCGAAGCGATTCCAGCAACGCCACCCGGACGATGCGGCTGCTGAGCCGGAATCGGACCACGGCGATCAGCATCGAAAACACAAACGCCCAGACAATTCGGTGGCTGACCAACTCCAGCGCCGACGTCCCCCGCAGCAGATTCCAGAAGATCGGGAACAGGCCCCAAATCACGTTGGCGGCAACGGCGCAGAAAAATCCCAGACGGGTCGATGCGGACATGCGGTGTTTTTGAAAACCTTGGCAAACGCCGTAGAATGCCCAACCAGACGCCCGGTGGACTTGCTGCAATTCGAAATCAACCGATCACCCCTGCAAGCCTGAGCGAATCCGGCCGATATTCCGTGAATACCAGCCGAATCGAGTGAGCTTACAGATCCTCCTGTCAGAACGGCAACGCGTTCGAAGCATCCCCGCCACCACGCCATCGGCCATCGGCCATCGGCCATCCCGTTCGTCGTCGACTGGAATCCCAATCGCCCGCGGGAGAACATTCGTCGATCCCAATGAATCAACGAGCCGTGAGAGGGTATAATCCAGTCCAATTCCCTCAAAATCGATCCCCACCGAATCTCAGCCCACCGAAACCGAGCCCCCCATGCGGATTTTGGATTTTGTCAAACCGAAGGACCTGTCACGGGTCGCGCGACTGCAAATCCTGGCGCGGGAGATCGTCGAAGGCTACTGCAGTGGACGACACCGTTCACCCCACAAAGGGTTCAGTGTCGAATTCAAGGAGCACCGACAATACGTCCAAGGCGACGAGCTGAAGAATATCGATTGGAAGGTCTTCGGCAAGAGCGATCGTTTGTACATTCGCCAGTACGAAGAGGAAACGAACCTAAGGTGCCACTTACTGGTCGACCAGAGTGGATCGATGGCGTACAAGGGCACCCGCAGCGTCGACGGTTTGACCAAGCACGAATACGCCACCCGCCTCGCCGCCGCCTTCGCCTACTTCATGCTCGGCCAGCAGGACCCGGTCGCGCTGGTGACGTTCGACAATGACCTGCGGCAACAGGTTCCGCTGCGAAGCCGTCCCTCGCACCTGCAACCGATCCTGTCGGCGCTGGTGGCGGATCAATCACGACGCGACACGGACCTGGGCGGCGTGTTCCGAAAAATCGTCCCCAAAGTCGGACGCCGGGGATTGATCGTGATCATTTCCGATTCGATGGGCGACGCCGAATCGATTTCACGATCATTGGCACAGTTCCGGGCCAACAAGCACGAAATCATTTTCTTTCAAATCTTGGATCCCGATGAAGTGGAGTTTCCGTTTTCGGGCCGGATTCAGTTCCGCGATTTGGAAAGCGTCCTCGACGAACAGACGGTGGATGCCGCGTCGATTCGTGATGCCTATCAGGACCGACTGACTGAGCACAACGAAGCCATGCGCGAAGCCAGTCGACGGAGCCGCGTCGATCTGATTCCGATCACCACGGACCAACCCTTCGTCGACGTCTTGCATGAGTACGTTGCGGCAAGGAGACGCGTGGTCCGATGAGTCTTCTGAACGCAGCGTTGGCGTTTGGCGCGTTCGCTTTCACGATCCCGCTGATCATCCATTTGTTCTTCCGCAGCCGGTTCAAAACCGTGGACTGGGGCGCGATGTACTTGCTCGAAAGCGTGGTGCGTGTCAATCGCCGTCGCATGCAGGTGACCAATCTGCTGTTGTTGTTGTTGCGATGTGCGATCCCCGTGCTGCTGGCTTTCTGTCTGGCACGTCCCGTTTGGACGGGGCTTCGCGCCCTCGCCGGCGATGCCCCGAAAACACTGGTCATCGCGATCGATGATTCGCGCAGCCTGTCGTTGACGCCGCCGGGTGAACCGGCGCGTATTGAAGTCGCCAAGCAAGAAATTCGAGCCGTGCTGGCGGAACTGACGCGACGCGACGAAGTGATGTTGGTGCGTGGCTCACGCCTGGGCGCCGTCCCGTCCAAGATGGGCGTTTCCGACGCGCTGGCCACCCTGCGTAAAATCGATGCCCAAGGCAACGCCGTCTCGATCGGTCAATTGATCGATGCGGCCATCGCGGCGGCCGACGAGGGCTCACATCCCCGACGCCAGATTCTGGTCGTGTCCGATTTTCAAGCCGCCGCCGTTGACACCGCGACTCTGGAAGCCGCCCGTCGGATCGCGGAGACGAACAAGATCGAAGCGGAAACCGACGGCGGCGATCAACTGGTCATCGACATGCTGGATGTGGGCACCCACTGGGACGATCTGGCCAATGTTTCGGTCGATGCGGTGACCATCGATTCGCCGGTGATCGTCAGCGAGCGTTCGGGGGTTTACACGGCGACACTACGCAATGCTTCCGACCTGCCCGCCAACGACTTGCGACTGATCTGGTCGATCGACGGAAAACCGCTCGAACCGCGAGTGGTTTCGATCGACGCGAAATCAACGTCGACGAATCGGCTGACGCACACGATCGACCAGGCCGGAATCCATGAAGTCGCCGCGACGATCGATCGTGGCGACGTTCTGGTCGACGACAATTCGCGTAGCGTGGCCGTCGAAGTGATCGATGAGGTCAACGTGCTGTTGGTCGACGGCCGGCCCAGCAACGAATCGCTCGGCGGGCAAGCCGACTTTTTGGCCATCGCGCTCAGCCCCTTTGCCTTCGGCGGTGATGATCGCCCCGATCCCGTCCGCGCCGCCGTGGTCACGCCCAAAAGGTTACAATCCGCACTCGATGAAAACCAGACGCGCGTCATTGTGCTCTGCGGCGTCGGACAGCTTCCCGATTCCGCCAAACAACGGATCGCGACCTTTGTCGACCAGGGCGGGGCGTTGGTCGTGTTCGACGGACCGAGTCTGCGCCCGGAGCTTTACAACCAGACTTGGCGAAACCAAGACACCGCGCTGTCGTTCCCCGCCTCACTCGGCGACATCGTGGGGCAACCCGACGTCGACAGCAGTGCCTCCCAAGAAACGTTTGCGATCGATCAACCCACCTCGCTGTACCAGCCCTGGAAGATTTTGGCTCGGGGAAGTGACAATCCCCTGTCCGCCGTCAACGTGTCGGCCTATCGTGCGCTGACGATCGACGCGGCCGATGAAAGCGAATCCACCGGTCGGATTGTCTTGCTGCGAACCACCGACGGAGCCCCGTTGGCGGTGATGGATACCGTCGGCGACGGGACGGTCGTGCAGTTTGCGATCTCGGGAAATGCCGCCTGGACCAACCTGCCGCTGCGCCCCGTCTTCCTGCCGCTGATTCAGCAACTGGTCCTGGACCTGGCCGGCAAACGCAGCGATGCCATGATCCAAGTCGGTCAGCCGATCGTGATCGGCCCGAACCAATGGCCGGCCATGAAGTCGGAACCGGGCACCCGAACCCGCACGCGTTTCGCCGCACGGACGCCGCGAGGACAATTCGAACTGGAGACGCCCGACGCGGGCGATCCCGTGCGTTTGACGGCGACCTATGCCCCCGGCGTCTACAGGATTCAAAAACGAGTGACCGATCTTGCCGATCCGGAGAACTCGGAAATCATGGAAACCCTGCGGATCGCGACGGTCGACGCGTCGGAATCGATGTTGGTCGACGTCAGCCAAGAGCGTCAACAAACGTTGGCGAACATCTTGAACGCCAAGATTTTCGAGAGCGCCGCGTTGCTGCAAGACGCCGACCGCTCGCGTTCCTTCGGACGCGAAATCTGGCGGGTGATCCTGGTGCTGCTGTTGATCGCGTTGGTTGCGGAACTGTGGTTGCAGCAAAATCTGGTCGCCCGCCGGAAGATCACCGGAGGCACACCGTGATGGTTTCTTTCCTCGCATCGATTCGCTTCGCCGGTGACCTGCCGGCTTGGTCGGTCGCGATCCTGGCGCTGCTGGCGGTCGTCGGTGTCGTCTTGCTCTATGCCCGAGAAACGCGATCGATCCGAGCCCCCTATCCATACTTGCTGCCGGCGCTGCGCGGCACCGCCGTCGCGCTCGTCGTGTTCATCTTGGCCGGACCAGTTTGGCACCGTCGCCAGGTCATCGGAACCCTCGGACGGGTCGTGTTCGCGGTCGATACGTCGCGCAGCATGTCGCTGACCGACAGCCAATCGGAGACCACAGCCGACAATCGTTTGCAACGCGCCACGGCATCGCTGCTCGGGAACGCGACCGAGCCGGGTTGGCTGGAACAGATCCAGAAAACCCATGCGATCGATGTCATCGCCTTCAGCAATAGCGATCCCGTCTCGATCTGGTCCTCCGATGACGAAGCCGAACTGCCGACGGCCTTGGATTGGGCGGCCGACGGGCCCGCCACCAATCTTTCGCGGCCGCTTCAATCGATCCTTTCGACGATCAACTTGGACGCCGCAACCGGTGATTCTTCAGCCGGTGATTCTTCAGCCGGTGATTCTTCAGCCAGTGATTCTTCAGCCAGTGATTCCGCCGCCGGGTCGTCCGACGATACGATCGACTCGGTCCGCCGCGCCGCGATCGTGTTGATGACCGACGGGCGTGACACCGACACGGCGAAGCGATTGGAACGGTCCCCCCCCTCGGTCGCCAAGCAACTCGCCGGCGGTGGAACCTCGGTCAACACGCTCGGGTTCGGTTCAGTCGACGAACCACCCGATGTCGGGATTGTCGAAGTCATCCGCCCGGAAACCGTCGCCGCCGAAGGCAAGTTGGCCGGCCAAGTGATCGTCAAACAGTTCGGTCGGCAAGGCGAACCGGTGTTGGTGCGGATTGAATCCGACGGAGAATCCGTTTGGCAAAAATCGATCAGCATCTCGAACACGGGACAACAGTCCGTTCCGTTCGAAATCGACGTCGGCCAGATCGTTCAAACGCTTCGTTCACGATCACCGCGCGGCATCCATCGAACCAACGAAGTCTTGCGTCTGGTCGCGATCGTCGAATCGAACGGCCCCGATTATTCGGCGGACAATAACGTGTCGCACTTCCGCGTCGCGGCGTCGACACGGAATCGTCGTCTGTTGATCGTCGACGGGTCCAGCCGCTGGGAAACCCGTTACCTGAAGAATCTGTTCGTCCGCGACCCCGCTTGGCAGGCCGACGTGGTCTTGTTCGGTCCCGGGACGTCCAGCCCCAAACTGCAACGTGGTAGTGCGCCAGGACAGTTTCCCGCGACCGCAGACGACATGGCACAGTACGATGCGGTACTGTTGGGTGAAATCGACGCCTCGCAATTCACGACCGGCGACCGGGGACTGCTGTCCCGCTTCGTCGCCGGTGGCGGTGGTCTGGTGATCATCGACGGACGATTCGGAAAACTCCGCGCGTTGGCCGCGTCCGAGTTCGGAGAATTGATGCCGGTTCGCTATCGAGGAACCGGAACCACGCCGATGCCCAGCCGTTTGCAGGCGACACCGGCGGGGCTGGAACAACCCGCGCTCGGTTTGATCGATCAAACCGACCAACTGGATTCGTTTTGGCGTTCGCTGCCGGCACCCAAGTGGAGTGCAAACGTCGAATTGAGTGAAGGCGGCGAGGTCTGGGGCGAAACGGTGTCGGACCGCGGCACCCGCACACCATGGCTGGCGACGCGAATGTACGGGGCGGGACGCGTGTTCTATTTCGCCTCCGATCAAACCTGGCGCTGGCGCTACAAAGTTGCCGATCGATTCCATGCCCGGTTCTGGAATCAATTGGTCGTCGCGGCGATGGAACCGCCGTTTTCTGCCAGTGACCAGTACGTGTCCATCGGCACCGACAAGGTGGAATACCGGGGCGGGGAATCGGTGGCGGTCCGCGCCCGCCTACGCGACGTCCGTGGCAATCCGGTCGCCGATGCCACCGTCGATGCGTTGGTCATGCGTGACGGCAACAAGATCGCGACGGTGCCATTGAGTGTCGATAATCCCAACCGCGGCACCTATGCCGGTCAGGTGCCGCCGCTACCCGGCGGTGAATACTCGATCCGAATTCGTGCCAGCGGGTTTGATGAATCCGCCCTGCTGGCATCGACGCCGATTTGGGTCACCGAAGACGATCACGCCGAAATGCAACGCATGAGTCTGGATGAAGACGCGTTACGTCAAATCGCATCGGCCGGCGCGGGAACCTACATCCATGAATCCGATGCCGAGCGGATGCTGGAATTACTCAAACCACTCTCCAGCGGCACCGTGATCGAAACCGACACGGTGCTGTGGCAATCGTATCTGTGGTTTTGGTTGATCATCGCGTTGCTGACCATCGAATGGTGGTGTCGCAAACGAGCCGGATTGGTCTAACGGACAGGAATCAGAAATGGCAACGGTAAGTGAACAGTCGAGGGCCCGCACGGGGCTGGATCCGATCACCACGCGCGCGTTGGTCGCCTTCCGTCGACGTCGCGGGATGCTGTTGGTCGCCCGCGCGATCGGTGTCGGGCTGCTGGTTTTCATTTCGCTGGCGCTGGTGCTGGCGACCTTGGACTACCTGTTCTTCTTTAGCGATGCCGTGCGATGGGCGCTCAGCATCGGGATCTACGTGGCAACCGCGGCGGCGATGTGGTTGACGGGGTTCTCGTCGTTTGCCGTCCGCGACGAGTTGGAAATTGCACGACACGTCGAAAGCGTCGCGCCCAACTTGCGCGAAAACCTGGTCGCTGCCGTCGAATTGGCCGATCCCGATTCCACCAACGGGTCGCCCTATTTTCGACGTCTGTTGCAAAGCCGTGTTGCCCGCCGGATCGCGAACATTGACGTGGGCCAGGCGTTGCCGCTGCGATTGGTACGCCGCTGGGTGCTCAGCGGAACCACGGTGGCGTTGTTTTGCGTCGCCATGATGTTCATCCCCTCGGCGCAATTCGGCCGTCGATTTGCCCGTGCCGCACTGCCCGGGTTCGCCATCGAACGGGCCTCTCGCACCAAAGTCACCATCCTGGAACCCTCTCCGATGTCGGGCTACGTCGCCGAGCGGGATGCGGTGGGCGTGATCGTGCGTGTCGAGGGTGCCGAAGCGGACGATGTGATGTTGCATTGGCGCAGTGCCGACGGGACCTCCGGCCAGTCCATCATGACGCCACGGATGGATGCCTCCGCGTTTCGGCCCGGTGCCACTTCAGGTGCCTCCGCCGATCCGGATGCAGCCGATGATGTTGCGATCGATGACGCACCCGGCGGACGATTTGCGGCCAATTTGTCGGTCGGCTCGGTGGCGATTCAGTATCGCATCACGGCCGGTGACGCGATCACACTTTGGCACGAACTGACGCCTTTGCCCCGCCCCCGTGTCGTTCGCTATGAAAAACTCTATCGATTGCCGACGTACGCCAAACTGGATGATCGCACCGCCGACGAAGAACACGGGGATCTGAAAGCGTTACAGGGCACGACGGCCGAGGTCACCGTGACGTTTGACCAACCCGTCGAAAACCCCGTCGTCCGATTCGGTGTCCGCGGTGCACGCAGCGAAATGGAACCCGTCGACGAATCCTCAACCAAATTTCTGACCCGAATCTCCATCAAAACCTCCGGTCAATATCAAGTCGATGCGACCAGCGTCCGCAGCGGATTGGACAACCCGTTCAGCCCGACCAACATGATCACCCCGGTGTTGGACACGCCACCGATCATCCGCTGGTCAAACGACACCATGCCCAGCCAAATGGTGTCGTCATTGGATGTGCTGGAGATGGCCGCTTATGCCGCCGATGATTTGCCGCTGGAACGCGTCATCCAAGAAGTCCGTGTCAATGAAAGGCGATTCGAATCGTATGCGTTGCCGATCGAAGCGGAAAATCGAAAATTGGATCTCAACTGGTCTTGGGACATGCTGCACCGCTTGGGCGAAGACTCGCGAACGCCACAGTTGTCCGCCGGGGACCTTGTCCGAACACGACTCGTCGCCATCGACCGCCGTGGCGCGAGAACCGAATCGCCGCTGATCGAGTTGCTGATCGCCGGCGAGGGCTTTGATGCCGATCGCCACCAGTTTCTGCAACCGTTCGCCCAGCAGGTTGACCGGATCATGAAGTGGTCCCGGCAATCCAAACAACTCGCAGAGAGACTGAAAGAAATTGGCAGCTCGGCTGACTTTGACGCCTTGCCGGAGATCAACACCCAGTGGAAACCGTTGCAGCAGGAATCGGTCGCGTTGGTCAAGAGTCTGACCGAAACGCTGACCGCCACCCAAAACACGGCCAGCGCCTCGATGACCGAATTGGTCGGCAGAGCCATCATCGACGTCGAGACACGTCTAGACGGCCAAATCAAACAAATGCAGTGGCTCTCCGAAAACCAAGCAAACGTCTGGCGCAATGGGCACCAAAAAAATCGCCAAGCCGTCGGTCGCGAGGCAAAACAGACCGCCTACCAATGCGATCGGTTGGGGGAATTTGCCCAGGCCCGGTTTTCGCTGGCCCTGTCCGCCTCGCTGTATTCCGACGTCAGCATGCTGCGAGACAGCGTCAACCGTTTGGTCGACGAAATGCCCCGGCAACGTCTGCCCCGCTACCTGACCCTGGTCGCCGGTCAGTTGGCCGAAATCGATCGGCTGATCACGCAATACGATTCGCTGTTATCCCCACAACATGCACAGCACCTTTCCGGTGACTCCTGGATGCGTTGGTCCCAACGTTGGAATCTTCAAATCGAAACACTTTTGGAAGACCAGGCACGTCGCGATCAAGTCTACGCCGTGCTGAAATCGTTACGCGATGAGGTCAAAGACAAACCCCAACACGTGGTTTATTCTGCGACCCACGACACCGTGTTGCGTTGGGGACGCGATCTCCGCAAAGAAATGGGTTACCTGTCGGATCTGACACGACGATTGTTTGATGCCGGACGAGCGTGGCAAGCGGCGCAGAATGCGACCGAACGCGATCGCACTGCCGACGACGCGATCAAGAGCGGTTTGGCGGTCCAGTGGGGAGAACTCAACTGGCAAACCGAACGAAACCGATTGATGGTGCGTGCGGCGGGCCAAGAGAAACTCAATCGCGCCAAATCCAAGGTCGATTTGAAGTATGCCGCCGATCAAAATCTGTTCGTCCGCGCGATCAAAAACGTGACCGAAAATGGTTACCAAGACTACGAAGACGAACCGGCCGAACGGGTCCTGAACTCCATCGCCGGTGCGATCGCAACGCTGCAGGCGGCCAGCGACATCGCAGCGGCACGCGAAGACTGGCTAGCCATCCGCGAAGGCGAAAACCAAAGCGTTACGGCGCCGCTGCGAAAAATCTACCATCCGGTCTGGTTCAGGTTGCAAGACGTTCGGATCGAATTGGCCGTCCGCTACCTGCGACAATCGCAAATCGACCGGGACACGGTGTTGCGGCCGATCGATGAGACACGCCACAACGAGAATCACACCCAGGCCAACAATCGAATTGATCCCCGACGCTGGAGTATGGATCGCTTCGTCTCGGCCGCCAAATCGCTCGAAGCGCTCGCGCGTGACCTGCAAATCGGTCTCGCCAGTGTCGCCGAAAATCGGGAACAGGCGCGAGCGGTGTTGCGCCGTTACGTCTTGACACTTTCCGAGCAGGCACGTGAAGCCGCCGAAAAAGCAGCACAGGCGAAACAAGAAACCGACCAACGGCCCGACGCCAGCGAAGAATCGGCCGAGGCGGTCCAGCCGAAACAGGAGGAAGCGATCGAGAAAGCGACCGAGACCATCGGGGCACTGATCGATCAAGCCAACACGACCGACATCATCGATGACCAGCAGCGGGAAGTCGCTCGTGACGCCGACGCCGCCGCCGAACTGATCGCCGAAGCGGTCCAGGACACCAAAGACGCTCTCAGAGACGCCGAAGCGGCCCAGTCCGATCAACAACGTGACGAGGCGCTCGAATCGGCCGAACAAAAGCTTGATGAACTCTCCCAGCGTCTCGAACAAACCGCCGATCACTTCGAAAAAATCGAAAACGGCGAAGACATCGCCCAGTCACGAGAACAATTGCGTCAAGCGGAAGCAGAATTGAAAGCCGCCGAAGAACTGGAGCAGCGATACGACAGCGCCAGCGAGATGGCCGATGCCGCCAAACAAGACCCACGCGAACTGTTGCGTCAACTCGAAGAAGAACTTCAACGCAATGAACCGATGCAAAACGCGCTCAGCGAGATCGCCGAGAACATCGTCGGTGAGGTCGCCGAGAACCTGAAGCAGGCTGCCAAAAATGAAGACGCATTGCAACGTCGATTGGAATCCGACGACGACGCCTTCGCCGAACAAAAACGTCAAAAACAGCTGATGCTCGATGAATTTATCGCTCGGGCAAAGACATTGCGTGACAAGACGCTTTCCACCGCATCGAAAGCCGCCGGCTGGGCCAACGATCCGAACACTCGCGATGCGATCGAAGAAACGCGTCAGAAACTCAACGACTCCATCAAGCAAGCCGAACAAATTTCGCGCGGCAAACCCACCCTCAGCGAACTGCAATCGGCAACACGTCAGATGCAACAGGATGTCCAGCAGGCTGCCGAAGCAAGCCGTCAAGCCGCCCAACAGTTGGAACAACAATCCGACACGGATCTGCACGGTGACACAAAGAACCGCAACACCACCGCGGAATCGATGCAGCGTACCGAAAATCAATTGCGCAATGACGAGCTTCGTGCACTCGACCAACAGCGAAAAAAGTGGGCCTCGACGGAAAAAGACGCCGGGCGACGCGTCCGCGAAAACGAACAAAAGAAACGCAGCGCCGAAAACTCGCTCAAACGAACGCAGGACATGCTGAAGAAGGATCCGAACAACGAGTGGCACCAACGAGAAGCGGAAAAACAACAGGACTTGATCGACGAGGCATCCAGGGCGATCGAGCAGTCTCGCCAAACCAATGACCTGGCGACCGCGCGGGGCAAAGAGGCCGTCAAACGCGCCAACGAAATCAATCAAACCAAAGCAAGCCCGCTGGACAAAGCCAACCCGGCCGCACAATTGGGTGAAAAGGTGGCGAGCAATGCCACGGAACGGTTAAAACAACTCGCGCAAGAACTCGGACAACTGGCCGAGGATAGCGACATCGCACCGGAGCTTCGCGCCACGTCCGAATCGGCCGAAAACATCGCCAAGCAGCAAGACTTGGTCGAAGACGATGTGCAAGCCGCTGTCGATGATCTGGCCCGCGCGTCTCGCCACGAAGCCCGCTTGGAAAACGACTCGGCGGCCCAGCAACTCGACCAGGCGTCACAGCAGACCGAACAGCGGGCCGGACAGGCCGCCAAACAAGCGGGCGAAGAACTGGATCAAACCGCCGACGAAAGTCAAAATTCCGCCGCTGCCGCCGAGGCCCTGCAAGAGTCGACGGAAACGATCGCCGCACAAGCCGAAGCCGTCCAGTCGATGCTCGGTCAGTCGCAATCGCCCGAGGACCAGTCCGACCAATCGTCCGGCCAGCCGGGTGATCCGAACAGTCCGGCGCCGCGTCAAACCGCCAGCGCCGATGCGACCCAGTCACCCAGCCAACCGTCCAGCCAAACTCCATCGGGCAACGCACCCGAATCCGGCCAACAGCCTTCCACCGGGCAACAAACCGCACAGTCCGGCCAGCCTTCCGGCAGCCAGCCTTCCGGCGACCAGCCCTCTGCCCGCCAGATGGCTCAAACGCTGGATGAATTGGATCGTTCGCTCGCCGCTCAAGCGTCCCAGTCCGCTCAACAATCGTCCGATTCACAACAGGCATCAGGGCAACCCTCCGAAAGCAACACGGGACAGCCTGAAAGTGGCCAAACCGGGAACGAACCCGGCGGCCAACCGTCCAGTGATCCCAACGCGGACGGTCGCCCCGGATCCGACCAACCGCCGCAAAACGCCGTCGAAGCTTCGCCGACGCTCGCCCAGATGCTGGAAGCTCAAATGCAGCAGGCTGCCCGCGAGCGATTAAAAAGTCTGCAGCAAGCACAAGCCGGCGAGCAACCCGGCGAACCGTCCAACTCCGATGCCTCGTCGCCCAACCCGGTCTCCGAATCGGGCGAAGGCGAGATGCCGGACGGCCCCGACGAGATCGATCTGATCCAAGGTGCGATCGCCGACGGTGATTGGGGCGACCTGCGTCGCCGTGGAGTCGACGACGCCGCACAAGGTCGTTCGATTCAAATCCCGCCCGGCTACTCGCGCGAAATCAAAGCCTATTTCAAAGCGCTCTCCAAACGGGCCGCGGAATCGAAATGACGCACGACAACCCAAACTCCATTGCAGAGGCAAACGAGGGCTCCAACACCCGGAGCGTGCCGCCTACGACGTCACCCTCCTGGCAGTCATTGGTGTCGAGACAACTTCAGTCACCCTCCCTGGCAGGGAGGGTCGAGCGCAGCGAGGGGAGGGTCGTCCGCTCGTCGCTGAGCGATTCAGAGCCACATCGCCCCTCCCCGCGTCGTCGTCAACTCCTCCGTCGCCGCGACTTGTTCGCGATTGCCGGTGCGATAACCGGATGGCTGGCGACGCCGACATGGTCCGAGGAACCACCATCGATTGACAACCTGTACATCGACGACGAACTGGATCAGGCCTGCGACCGCGCGATCGAATTTCTGCTTCGCAACCAACGTTCCACCGGGGCGATCACCGACCGCGGTCACGAACTGGCGCTCACGTCGCTGGCGATCATGGCGCTGGCGGCGATCGGCACCGAACCGGCCGAGCCCACGCGACGCGGACGGGCCATGCGCGCCGCGCTGGACTTCGTGCTCGGACCCGACCACCAAAACGACTCCGGGTACTTCGGCGCCTATGACGGGTCGCGGATGTACGGCCACGGGATCGTCACGTTGATGTTGACCGAAATGCTCGGCATGGGCGCGACGCCCAAACAAAACGAGCTGATTCACGAACGGCTCGAGCGCGCCCTGCGTTTGATTCTCTCCTCCCAAGCGATCCGGAAAGAGCGAAAACTGGAAGGCGGGTGGCGGTACTCGCCCCAATCGCGCGACAGTGACCTGTCCGTTTCGATTTGGCAACTGATGGCCTTGCGATCGGCCAAGAACGACCAGATGAACGTGCCCGGCGAAGCGATTGAAAAAGCCCTCGAGTACCTGCGCAATTCCTTCACCGGACGACGCACCGCATCCGGGGTCGGCGAAGGCGGTTTCAGTTACACGCCGGGCCAATCACGTCCCTCCTTCACGATGACCGCAGCCGGATTGCTGGCGATGCAAGTCTGTGGACAATACGATGCGCCCGAAGTGGCCGCGGCGGCGGACTGGTTGTTCAGCCATCGCCCGAAGACCAACGAACGTTACCTGTTTTACGGACTGTATTACTACGCCCAAGGCATGCACCAGGTCGGCGGCAAGTACGCCGACGAATCCGGTCGCGTGGTCTCGTCGCTGTTGTTGCCACGACAACGGAGCGACGGATCGTGGATGTCGCCCGGTGGCGAAGAACGGAACGTCGGGCTGGTCTACTCCACTTCGCTGGCGCTGCTGTCCCTCTCCGTGCGCTACCATTATTTGCCGATCTATCAACGATGACCGAAATCCATACTGACGGCCCCGAGTCGATCGGTGACGTCCAGCCGCTCGATTTCCTTGTTGTCGCGCCGCATCCTGATGATGCCGAGATCGGGATGGGCGGAACGATCGCCAAAATGATTCGCCAAGGCATGCGGGTCGGAATCCTGGATCTGACCAGCGGGGAACCGACGCCGCACGGCAGCGAGACGATTCGCCGCGCCGAGACGATCCGCGCGACCGAAATCTTGAACGTGACCTGGCGCGGCAACGCGGGGCTGGTCAATCGAGAGCTACAGCACACGCTGGAAGCCCGAAAGCGGATCGCCAGCTACTTTCGGATGCTGCGCCCGCGTTGGGTGTTCGCGCCGTATTTTCACGACGCCCATCCCGACCACGTCGCCGCAACCGAACTGATCGAAGCGGCCCGGTTTTGGTCCAAGCTCAGCAAGACCGACATGCCCGGTGAACGGTTTCATCCCGAACGGACGTTCTATTATTTCTGCATTCATCTGCGTCTAGCCGTCCAACCGAGTTGGATCGTGGACATCAGCGAGACGATGGACCAGAAACTCGACTCGATCCGCGCCTATGAAAGCCAGTTCGTCGTCGGCCGCCCGACCGAACCACCGACGATGCTTGACCGCATCGAAACCGACGGAGCCTACTTCGGCAACCTGATCGCCCGCCGCTACGGAGAACCCTTCGCCACCAAAGAGCCCCTGGCGCTGACGTCCCTGCGAGATGTGTTCTAGGCGAGTGGCGAGTGGTATGAGGTACGAGATTTGCTGACTCTAACGTTTTCTATGTGTTCACTCTCCCCTCGGGAGATCGATCGTATAACAGCAGCGTTTGGCAACCCATTTAGATTCTCTCCCTCTGGGAGAGACGGCGTTTGCGCAGCAAGCAAACGCCAGAGAGGGCCCACGCTGTAAACGTCTTGGCGCCTCCCACTACGATCAAACCCGTCACTTATAGAATCGATATCCCCTGGGAGAGTCGGCCGTTTCAGCGGCCGGAGAGGGTTGCTTGAATTGTTCGGGATACAACTCCGAATTTGATGTTGGACTGGCGATTCACGGTTCGACCTCCCCTCGCTTCGCTCGCCCCTCCTGCCAGGAGGGTGACGTCCTAAACTGCACGTCCGCCATGCGAGAGAGAGCAAATCACTTCACAGCAGAGAGTAAGGAGGGCATACATAGATTCCGTTAATGTCAAGAGATTTGACGGTAATGCCCAGTACCGGAATCGGTGTCACGCCGTAGACGGTGAATCCGAATCGCGAGTAAGTGACCCGTTGTGTGGCGGCGGAAGCCAGCGGACTTGATACCAACAAGACAACTCGTGAAACAGCGAGACCGTCTATTCACCAACACTCGCTTCGCCGGCATTCTCGCGTGCCAGGATGCGTTCGAGCGTCTCGAGGACCTTGTCGTGCCGGTCGGCTTGTTTCTCCCAGCGGTCCAGAAGAGCGCTGTAGCGATCCGCGTTTTCTTTCGACTGCTGCAGTTGACGCGCCGTCTCGTCTTGCTGCGCTCGCGTTTGATCGAGTTGCTTTTGGGATTGCTCCAACTGCTTCTGCGTCTGCTCGGTTTGCCGATCGTAATCGTCAAGTTGCTGTTGGTATGTCGCATCGTAGTCGACACCGGATTGCGGCGTGCAAGAGCAAAGCAGAACGAGCGTCATTGCAATCGGTAGGTATTTCATCTTTCGCTGCTTTCTTTAAGACCGGTTGGAGGCAATTTCTGTTCTTATGATCGTGAAATCTGCCTCCACCCGCAACCCAGTTGGCAGACTGCGAACCCCCGCGAAGAGGCGGGCAGACTGAGCAGGGAATGCATGGCAGAACAACTTGGGGCAGAACGATTGATGCGGAATGTGGGGAATGGAGGCTGGATTTTGGAATTCTTGGCTGGACTTCACGACCGCCGCGTGACGATGTAGACTGCTCGCGATCGCCATCGATGCCCTTCGACGGGTGGGTGGCGAGTGCTTTCGGCCGTGAATGTGGCCGAAGCCAAAACGAAAGCCGGATGGGTGGCCGAGTGGTCGAAGGCTCTAGTCTTGAAAACTAGCGTAGGGGAAACTCTACCGTGGGTTCGAATCCCACCCCATCCGCTTCTCTTGCGGCGATCGACGACGCAAACGGTCGGTCTCTAGTGCTTTGTCAGCTTTCAATTTTCGAGCCTGCGTTTGTCGAGCGGAAAAGGGGTCAGGTACCAAAAACCAAATGGCCCGCAGGGTGCTTCGCATTTTTGGTACCTGACCCCTTTTCCGCGGTACCCTAAGACTAAAAGTTGACGAAGCACCAGTCTGACAACCGCAGTGCGTGACTCCGCGGTCAGTACTCAGTACTCAGCGGCATTGACCGTTTCCCCGTGTCACCCTTCCGGGGATGAACCGCGATTGATTCGCGTCGGACCTGCCCCTCCGGAGTGTTTTTCGAGCTAGGCTCCCTGTGCCCCCGCCACTCGATCGACCTTTTCCGCATGGTTCCGCTGCCGGTGAACGCTTCCGATGAGCTACAACCCGTACAATTCCTCCACGCCGCCTCGTCCGCTTCGTATCATCTTCGGTGCCATGATCGCCATCGGCGGCTTGGTCGGCGGGATGACCGGGGCGGTTCATGAATTTCACAAGGCATCGGTGATGCAGGCCGAGCCGGTCGAAATGGACTGGCACACTCTGGTGACCGAAGGCTACGGGGATAACCCGCACATCCGCCTGGTCGACGTCGCGGTGATCGATCCCTACATCGAATGGGACGCCATGCTGGACGAAGACGACCTGGACGCGATGATGGATGATCCCTTCCGGGCCGGCGATGTCGACACGCTGGGCCTGGGACCGGCAAAAGTCATCCCGCTCGGTGCCAACGAAATGGATGTCGAACCACGCGTGTTCATTGCCGAGGGCGAGCACTATTTGGCGGAGGCGTTTCGCCACGTCGAGGAGACCGGAGCGGTGACCGGGATGGTCAGCACCTACGGCGTCAACCAGATGATCGCCGATTTCATCGCGTTCTGCAGCGGAAACGAAATCAAGGTGCCGGCCGAGGACGTTGGGGTCGTCTACACCATCGTGCCGATCGAGGGGACACCGGACCTGGGGTTGGCCCGAAACCTGTTTCTGACATCCGGTTTTGCGCTGGCATTGGGATTGATTCTGTGCGGCAGCGGCGGACCGGGCATCTGGTGTTGTTGGTACGCACCGCTGCCATCTCTGTTAAGCTTGATCGGTTACCCGATGCGTTACGGCCGCGGCAGTTGGACGACGCGCATCACGTACATCGCGCTCGGTGCATTCCTGATGGGCTACGGTGTTTATCTGTTGGTTGCGATGGGCCATTTCGGCTCGACCGACGGAAACCCGATCTTTCATGCGTTCGGCTTCGCGACGCTGTTCATCGGACTGGCTGGCATCCTTTCGGTGCCGCTGCAAATCACCACCCGAGCGCTCAGCGCGAGCGTCGAAGTGCAGCCCAAAAAGAAGCCCGTTCGGATGTCGTGGAATCAAGCCTGTTCGATGGAACCGGTGATCGAAGAAATCGAGTACGAAGATCCCCCGCTGGTTCCCTCGGGGACCTTACCGCTGAGTGGCGAGCTGAAACAGAAAGCCGAAGCGTTGGCCGAAGCCGGCTTCAATCGCGCCGATCCGCTGCAATGGCAGCGTGAAGCCGGGATCGCGGCGGCAGCGATTCAACTCGGTTGCCAGAACATGGTCGTGACGGACCTGGAATACAACAACGACGCGGACATCGTCGAATGCGGATTGATCAGCGTGCTCGGGACGGGGCTTCCCATCATCACGGTCTCGGCCAATTCGGGTGTCAAACAAAACCGACCTTCGGCGAAATGTCTGTTCCAGCGTTCCTCATCGAGCGACCCGACCGAAATGCTGGCCGAACACTTGGAGGTGGTCGTTCAGGAAGCGGAGCAGCGTGACACGGTGGTCGTGGAGTTCGACGAAAGCGAGACCGAGGATATCGTCCGGTTGGCGCGACGTGTGCTGGCCGAGATCCAGGGAACGATCGATGGCCAAATCGTCAACGTCGGCCCTAAACGCTACGGCCGGTTTCACTATCCGCCGGCGCCCGTACCCGATTTTGTCTCCACGACGGTCTGACCGAGTGGGATAGGCTTCCAGCCTGTCACGGCGAAAACGACAGGCTGGAAGCCTGTCCCACTTCGTTTCCGTTCGTTGCTCAGCGTTTGATCGCGGTGATGAAGCCGCGGTCGGCGATGGTGTCTTGATAGGGTCCGACATCGAATCCGGAATCGGCAAGGATCTCGCCGTATTCGGCAGGGCAATAACACTTGCCGCGCGTGATGTTGACCAACAACACCGAGTACTCCGCGACGGGCAGCGGACCGGATTTGTCATCGTCCAGAAACGCTTCATGGATGATCACGCGGCCTCCCGAAGGCAACGCGGCGGCGGTTTTCTGGATCAGCGTTCGGATCTCCGGAACATCCCAATCGTGCAGCACGTTAGACAGCAAGATGCAATCCGCGACGGCCGGCCAGGGATCGGTAAACATGTTGCCCTGGACGACATCGATTCGATCTTGCAACCCGTGTCGGACGATTTCGTCGCGCGTCAATCGATCGACGGGTGCCTGTTCCAGCACGGTCGCCCGCAAGTGGTCGTGCTTGGCAACCAGGGTCGAGGAGTAGATGCCCGATCCGCCGCCGACATCCAAGATGTGCTTGCAATCGGCGAGAAACGATCCGGTTTTGTCCGCCAGCACTTGTCCCATCGCTGTGCCGCGACAATTCATCAAGTCCGTGAACCCCTTGGCAAACGCTTCGTCCATCATCGAGGCGTGCCAGTCGTTGCCGTCTTCGCTGGCCTGCCAATTGGCCGGGCGGTCGTGTTGCAGCACTTGCAGACACCCCTGGGCGATCGGTGAATCCACGATCGGCGCGTAGTACGGCCCCAAGAACCACGGCGAATGATCGACCAGATGTTCACGCCCCAAGGCGGTTAATTCGTGTCGGTCGGATTCGGTGCGAATCCACCCGCCGGCGCGACAAAGGGTCAGCAGCACATCCAGGGGCCGCCGGGCGAGCGAGAAATGCTGTTGGATCGATTCGGTCGCGACCGATCCCCGCGCGTCGATCCACGTGAACAGGTTCAGCTTGCCGATGGCGACGGCCAGCATCTCCGCCGCGTACTGGCGATCCCGATACCGCAACAGCAAGGCGGGATCGGTCGTGGGGTTTTGTCGAAGGTCGTTTAACATTTCGAATGTCTTTGTGATAGAGGGCAGAATCATAGTGGGCAGAATGATGGGGTAGCCGTCCGATTCGGGCTCCGTGATCTGAGCGGTCAGCACATGATTCTGCCCCGCATGATTCTGCCACTTCAGATCATTCCCTCATTCCGCCTCGGGTGCTTGGTCCGTGGATTGGACGAGTCGCTCAACCGTCGCATCGAGCTGCATCCCGGTGAAATCCAAGGCCGCCACCTTGCCGTCTTGATTGAAGATCGCGACGAAGGGCAACGACACCAAGCCGAACTTGGTGGCGATCGGATTCCCCTGGTCGCCGCTTGCCGAGGAAATGCTTCGAAAGCTGGGGAACCCCAGATCGTTCTGTGCGACGAACTCGCCCAACGGCGCCTGTTCCGAATCGAGGTTCATGCCCACGATGGCGATTTGATCGGGATGACGCGATCGGATTTCGTTGAGCATCGGGATGATTTGCAGCGATGGCGGAATCGTCACGGCCCAAAACGGCATCAACACGACCTTGCCCTTGACGCTGGCCGATGAGATTCCGTTGCCGTCGATCGTTGGCAGGTTGGCCAACGCGTCGAACGAGGTCCCGATCACGTCACGGCGAGCTTCCATCGCCATCCGCGCGGTTGCGATTTCATTGGCCGTGGCGGAGTCGGTTTCGGAAAACCCGTCGGCCAAGATGCGAAACGTTTCTTCGACAAACGCGTCGCGCCGGGCCGCTTCGAGCTGCAACGCCGAGGTCCCCAAGAACTCCACCGTGTTCATCTCGGGAGCTTCTCGAACCAAGTCCGTCACCGTCTCGGTCCATCGCGCCAGGGCCACGTTCTCGTTCTCCAAGATTTCGCCGAGCAGACGTCTGGCGGAATCATACTTGGCGGTTCCGGCGGCATCGGCGGCGACTTGCGCGATCATCTTGTCGGGCGAGTTGCCGTACAGCGCCAAGATCTTTTCGCGAACCTGGGCCGATTCGTCGATCAAGCCGTAATTGGCCAGCACCTGTCTGGCTTCGGCCATCATCAAGACCGCCGGAATGTCGGGCGTGCGACTGGCCTTCATCCCCTGGATCAGCGAGACGATTTCTTGGGCCGCCGACTCGCGGCCTGCCCTCAGCCCGTCGATCGCGAATCCAATCAGCACGATCCGGCTATCGCCCGCGATCGTGGCTTCCGGCGACGACAGGTTTTCTCGCGCCAGTGCTTCGAGTGCCTTGGCGGACCCCAAGTCCCCCATCGCGGAAAGATGCGAGAGGGCCTGGAGCCGCCCCCGCAAGCCCGCGGTGCGTTGCTCGGCGGTGGCATCGGCGTGGTCCTGCAGTCGGACGGAGGCTTGCAGCTTGCTTTTCACCAACTGTTGCATCAGCTGATTGGCTTGATTCGGGTCTTGCAACTGGTTCCGTCCGCGGGCGAGCATCTCCATGTCGCGGTCGGACTCTTCCAGATACGTCATCAATGCGTCGGGGGTCAGGTCGTCGCGAAGCTCACGTTGGGCGGTGCCCGCTTCGGCGGTGCCGATCATCTCGGGAATCCCAGCAGGGATCGTGGTCGATTCGGCTAATTCGAACCCGGGCGGCGAGTTGGCGGGCGAGTCGGGCGGACTGGGGGCGGTTGACCCGCCGGGCGCCGTCCGCCGGCCGGCCAGGTCGTCGCGATCTCCGATCGTCGCCGGCATCGGGGTGGTTTGCTGGGAGAACGAATCGGATCCGACCTCGGGCTCCTCGCCACTGGCCGCCATCTCGGCGGCGCTGCGGATCAAAGCGTCATCGCCCTCGCCCGCCGCGGCGGCTTGCGCATCGGGAGCATCTGGAGAGGGCTCGGAATCGCTTCGAGAGCACCCGGGCATCACGAAGACAGCGGAAAGCAAGACGACAAAAAGAGCGTTGGCTGATTTGCCCGAAAGCAGACGAATACGCATGGAGAGGTTCATGGAAAGGCGGGACAGGACTCTGGTCGCCCAACTATATCGCATTGGCCGACTTTCCACTGCGCCGGAATCATGGCTGCGATCTCCAAACCTGGAGGAGTAGCTGCTAAACTGCACCCCTCCCACATTCAACCTTGATCCCCCATCTCGCCCCAGTTTCATCGCCATGCGACAATTCCTCGCTTGCAGCCTGTTGTGCTTGCTGACGCTCTCTTCCCTGGCGCAAGAACGCCCCAATGTCGTCGTCGTGCTGTGCGATGACATTCGCTGGAACGCGCTCTCCTGCGCCGGCCACCCCCACCTGAAAACGCCGAACATCGATCGCCTGGCCGCCGAGGGCATTTATTTCGAGAACATGTTCTGCACGACCAGTTTGTGCTCTCCCAGTCGCGCCACCATCCTGAGCGGACTTTACGCCCACGCCCACGGGGTCACCAACAACTTCACCGACTACCCTGCCGAGCTGGATAGTTTTCCCCGACGACTGCAGGAGGCCGGCTACCAGACCGCCTACATCGGCAAGTGGCACATGGGTGAAAAGAACGACGAGCCCCGCCCGGGATTCAACTATTTCGTGACCCACAAGGGCCAGGGCAGCTACTTCGATACGGAGTTCAATATCAACGGAACGGGCAGCCGCGTCGTGCCGGGCTACTACACCACCGTGGTGACCGACATGTCGATCGAATGGATCGACAAACATCGCGCCGACAACGCTTCCAAACCGTTCCTTTTGATGATCGGACAAAAGGCACCGCACAGTTTCTATTTCCCCGAACCGAAGTACGAACATGTCTTTGACGATGTCGAAGTCAACTACCCCCACTCGTCCTTCAAGCTGGATGACAAACCCAAATGGATCACCCAGCGACTCTCGACATGGCACGGCATCTACGGGCCGATCTTCGATTGGCGCAAAGAGTTCCCCAACGACAAAGCCAGCGGCGTCGTCGATTTCGCCCGCATGGTCAGGGCCTACTGGGGAACCATCCTGTCGGTCGACGACAGCGTGGGCCGGTTGGTCGATCATCTGAAAGCGGCCGGGCAATTCGACAACACCCTGTTCATCTTCATGGGCGACAACGGCTTGCTCGAAGGCGAACACGGCATGGTCGATAAACGGACCGCCCACGAGGCCAGCGCCCGTGTCCCGATGATCATCCGCTATCCCCGCTGGACCAAAGCGTCCGGGCCGGTGCGGATCAAACAACAGGTCCTGACGACCGATGTCGCACCGACGATCCTGGACGCCGCCGGTGCCACCGCGATGACCGACATTCACGGCAGTTCGATCAAGCCGCTGGTCTCCGGAGACGACAGTGGCTGGCGGACCGAATGGCTGTATCACTACAACTACGAAAAACAATTCCCCTACACGCCCAACGTTCGCTCGGTGCGTGGCGATCGATTCAAGTACATTCGCTATCCACATGGCGACGGTTCCCCCGATCGTCACATGGCCGAGTTGTACGACATGCAGAACGACCCGGCGGAATCAACCAATCTGGTCAACGATCCGGCACACCAATCCACGATCGCCGAGATGGAGCAGCGGCTGTTGCGGGCGATGAAGGCCGTCGGGCTCGACCCGAGCAACGACACCATGCCGTTGGATGCCGGCATCGGAACCGCGCTGCCGGACAAGGCGATTCGTTAGCAGGCCGGCGACTCCAATTTTTGGAGTATCGAAACTCGCGTAGGGCATGCTGTGCATGCCAAGGGACCTCGGCGTAGTGGACCGTCTAGCGGTAAACGTCATGCGCCGGTCATCCGTCTGATTGGATCGCGGAGTCAAACCGGCGGGTTGCAGTGCGACGCTGGAAGCGTCAGCCTGAAGACAGCCCCGAGTGCCCGATTTAAATGAACCCACGGATGGCAGAGCGAACCCACGGATGAAAAGCAGCCTGGGATCCGTGGGTACGCGCTGCCATCCGTGGGTGTGATCCATTGCTGTGGTACCGGAGATCGTCTGTTCGATCGATCCAGGGAAGCCGATTACCAGACGGTCCATGGCTCTCTCGCATGACATCTACCGATAGACGCTGACCTACGACCTTGGCGTCGCCGAATTCGCCAACGGCAAGGTGGATTGGGCGAGCCGACGGAAACGGGTGTTGTTGGTTAACGGCAGGGCGCCAGCCCTCCGATCGTTCAAGTTGGTTTCCAGCCAAGAGCGGACTCCCTCCATGGGGCTGCGGTTGCCTGCAACTAGCTCCATCGCCTATCCTCTTGGGTTGATGCGGATCGAGTGTAGTCGCAGCGACGAGCTTTCGGATTCACAGAAAAGATCCAACGGACAAGAACCAACAGACAGGGAACGCAACGCATGGGTGGTTGGTACGTCTTGGGAATCATCATCGTTTCCCTGTTATTGCTCTCCGCGCTGGCAGTTTTCCTGCCCCGTTTGTTCGTTCGCGCGATCTTCCGGCCGATGTTGGCGCTGTTTTATCGCAAACGTGTGATCGGTCTGGAAAACCTGCCGGCGTCGGGCGGCTATCTGATCGTCAGCAATCACGTGTCGTGGATCGATGGCATCGTGATCTTGTGGATGATGCCCCGCAACGTCCGATTTGTCGTCGACGGCTCCAATTTCGGTTCGGCATTTGCCAAGTGGATTGCCGCCGCCTTTGACACGATCTTGATGGTCGCCAATCCGAAATCGATCATGCGGGCGCTCAAGGCGGCACGCGAGGCTCTCAAGGACGGCGACGTGGTGGGGCTGTTCCCCGAAGGCACGATCACCCGGACCGGGCAGTTGCAAGCGTTTAAACCGGGCATGGGCAAGATTCTGCAGGGGCACGACGCGCCCGTGGTTCCCGTTTACCTGGACGGCATGTGGGGCAGCATCTTCAGCTACAGCGGCGGAAAATTTTTCTTCAAGTGGCCCGACAAGTTTCGCCGTCGATTGACGCTTTATATCGGCAAACCGCTCCCCAACGACACGCCGATTGAACTGGTCCGTTCGCAAGTCCATCAGCTGAACGCCAAGGCACAAACCGACCATCGGCATGAGTTCCCGATCCTGGCCGGCGAAGTGATCCGGGCCTGGCGACATCGTGGAAAGCGGCTTCAAATCGCCGATTCGATGGGGACCGAACTGGGCGGCCGCGAAGCGCTGACGCGGGCCTTCGCATTGCGACGTGTCCTGCGCCGCGAGGTTCTTGCCAAACACGAATCAAACGTCGGTGTCTTCCTGCCGCCCAGCGCCGGCGCGGTGATCGTCAACGTCGCCCTGGCCTTGGACCGCCGTGTCTCGGCAAACCTGAATTACACCGTTTCCAGCCCCGTCATCAATCATTGCATTGAAGAAATCGGTATTCAGCATGTCCTGACCAGCGAACGATTCCTCAGCAAAATCAATATCGAGATCGATTCGGAGATTGTAACGGCCGAATCGCTCAAGCAAAAAGTCACCGCGGCAGACAAAGCGATCGCGTTTGTCCAGGCCAACTTGATTCCGGCCGCGTTGCTGCGGCGGATGCTGGGTCTGCACCGTGTCAAAAGCGATGACCTGATGACCGTGATCTTTACCAGCGGTTCGACCGGCATGCCCAAGGGCGTGATGCTCAGCCAGGCCAATATCAGCCACAACGTTGACGCGATCAAGAAAGCCATTCGCCTCAATGACGAAGATGTCGTGCTGGGCATCCTGCCGTTCTTCCACTCGTTCGGGTACAGCGTCACGCTGTGGGCGACCCAGGTCCTGGGACCGTGCGGCGTTTACCATTTCAACCCGCTCGACTCGCGGCAGATCGGCAAACTGGCCGAAAAGTACGGTGCGACGGTCTTGCTCGCCACGCCGACGTTTTTGCGGAGCTACATCCGCCGGATCAAACCGGAACAATTCAAGACCCTGGACACCTGCATCGTCGGCGCCGAAAAGATGCCGGCCGACCTGTTCGATTCCTTCGAACAGACCTTCGGCCTGCGTCCGGTCGAAGGCTACGGGACGACGGAACTGAGCCCCCTGGTTTCGGTCAACATCCCGCCGAGTCGTTCTCCGGCCGCCTACCAGCTTGATCGCATCGAAGGTTCCGTCGGCCGCCCCCTGCCGGGTGTCTGCGCGAAAGTGATCTCCCAGGACTCCGGCGACGAACAACCCGCGGGCACCGACGGCATGCTGATGATCGCCGGTCCCAACGTGATGACCGGATACGCCGGCCAAAAGGAGCTGACCGAAAAAGCGATTCAGTCGGGCTGGTACAACACCGGTGATATCGCCAACATCGACGACCAAGGCTTCATCCACATCACCGGGCGACTCAGCCGGTTCTCCAAAATCGGCGGCGAAATGGTCCCGCACCTGAAAGTCGAAGAGGAGATCGCCAAGTCGATCGCCAAGTCACCGTCGAGCGAATCGTGTGTCAACGGAGCCGCAAACGACAATGGAGCTGACGATGAAAACGCAGTGACGCTCTGTGTCACCGCCGTCCCCGACAGCAAGAAGGGCGAACGCCTGATCGTGCTGCACCGTCGCTTGAACAAAGACACGGACCAGATTTTGGCCGACCTCAAAACCGCCGGACTGCCCAATCTGTTCATCCCGTCGCGGGATGCGTTTTACGAAGTCGAACAAATCCCCTTGCTCGGCACCGGAAAACTGGACCTCAAGGGCGCCAAAGACCTGGCGCTGCAACTGGCGACTGGGAAATCGAGTGATTGACCGGAGGGCTCGCGCCCAATACCGCTAACACGAAGACACGCCGCTGAATGGCATTGGGCTGGCGCCGATGCCTCACTTCAACTGCCACTCGGTCGTATCCGGCGCGGCACCTCGTTGATTCACCTCCTTGACTGATCGGACCAGCTGAATCGGCAACTGAACAAGCCCGGCAACGATCAACGCGGCGTAGGTGAACAGCAGAAACTGTCCAGGGGTGACGATGGATTGCGGAATCCAAAATAACGCCGCCGTGGCGATCCCGATCAAACTCAACAGCGTCTTGAACTCGGTCGGCCCGAATCGGGACAGCGTAAACTCGCCCACCAACTTTGCCTTGATGTTGGTCAGCACGGCGATCGCGAACAGACACACGACCGCCACGATCGCCAAATCCAATCGTCCGCAGGCGACGCCGATTCCGATCAAATAGTAGGCAAAGGAAAGCGGATCGGTGAAATGATCCAACAACTCACCGCCGTTGCGACACTGGCCGGTCCGCCGAGCGTGCGTGCCGTCGACACAGTCGGCCAGATGGTTGCCGACGATTCCCGCCGCACCAATGATGCCGGCCCACCAGTAGGTCGTTGAAAACGCGAGCCCGACGGCGCCGAGGATCGCCGACACGTGCCCCATCAAGACGATTCCCTCCGGCGGAAACCCGCTGGGGATTCCCAGGTGAGGGTACAGCGATTGCAACTTCGGTGAAATGATTGGGTCGATCAGGCTATGGGAAACGCGTGCCGACATCTTCTGGGCCTTCGCTTGGAGAGTCAAAATACGCCGCCGACTTCGGCGGGCCAAGGCAAAAGAGCCCCGATCGGCCCGAAGACTGCGCCCTGTTTCGCGACCGAGACGTCGCACTGGCCCCCACGGGACCACTTTTCGCACGTACGACGGCCCTTCCGGGCCGTCGCCAGCAGGGCTCGCCCCGACGACCGAGAAAGCACGTCGCACAACCGTCCCCACGTACGACGGCCCTTCCGGGCCGTCGCCAGGAGGGCTCGCCCCGACGACCGAGCAAGGACGTCGTACCGCGACCTGCTGACCACATCACACTCAATCAACCAGATCGTTGACCGTTGTCGCATTTCGCGTCTTCCTTAACCTGGACGCCCCCTCCACAGCGTCCCACCTGAGGTTCTTCCCCCACCAGACTTGCTCGGGGTCTATCTGGCACCAAAAGTCGGGTAGGCAATTTAGACGCAAACCGGAGCATCGCGGATCGATGACGAGTCACACAATGCGATGAACGGATCGACCTCCGTTCACAAAATGAGAGTTGGTCTGACCGTGCTGGTCGCCACCTGTTTGATCGCGATCATCGGGTACGTCCTGGCGGGATGGTCGTACATCGATTCGCTTTACATGGTGGTCATCACAATCTTTGGGGTGGGCTACGGAGAGGTGAATCCGGTCGAGGACCCTCGGCTGAAATTGTTTACGTTGGCGGTCATCATTTCGGGGTGCAGCTCCGCCATTTATGTCCTCGGCGGATTCGTCCAAATGATCGCCGAAGGAGAAATCCAACGAGCCCTGGGAGCCAGACGCATGTGCCAAGAAATCAAGTCGTTGTCAGGGCACGCGATCGTTTGCGGCTATGGCCGGGTCGGCCGCAACCTGATCCATGAACTCGCCCATCTGGGTGTGAAATTTGTCGTGATCGATCGCGATACCGAACGGCTGGCCGCAGCCGAACGAAAGGGGACCTTGGTGATCGCCGGCGACGCGTCTCAAGAGGAGATCCTTCAACAAGCCGGAATCGAACGCGCCTCAGTGCTGGCGACCGTCTTGCCGGACGATGCCAACAACGTGTTCGTGACGCTGACGGCGCGAGAGCTGCGCGAGAACATCCAGATCATCGCCCGCTGCGAATGCCCGTCGACCGAACGAAAACTGATTCGCAGCGGGGCCAACGGCGTGGTGTCGCCGACGATGATAGGAGCGACCCGCATCGCTCACCAAATCGCCTGCCCGACGGTCGAGTCGATCGTGGAAAACAAGCACGCCTTCAGTCGGGTCAACCAAGACCTTGAGGTGTTCGGCTTGCGGATGATCGAAATCGACATCCACGAGGAATCGATCTTCGTCGGGGCAACCATCCACGACCTGGAAACCAGTGGCGACGGGGCGACGGTCGTGGTTGCCGTCAAACGCGCCGGCGGCGAAGTCATCAAGAACCCGAAAATGTGCGACGAAATCCGCGGCAAGGACAAGCTCGTCATGCTCTCGCACAAAGAAGACTGGTCGCCGGTCAGCGACGACGTCATCTGCCCTTCAACCAACCTTGCCATGCCGATGGTCCCCCTGGCCATCTGAAAAAGTGGCGTAAGCTTCCAGCTTGCGATTCCCCTTGGCGGTCTAATAAAGTGGCGTAAGCTTCCAGCTTGCGATCCCCGCAGCGCGAGCTGCAAACGCACCTCACTGACTCTTCCTGAATATCAGGATTGATCAACCGGAAATCGCCCTATTCAACCAGCGGTCGATCACTGGGATAGGCTTCCGGCCTGTCATGCCAGAAACCCCAGCTTGGCAACCTCTCTCCGCCCCATCGGTGACCCTCCACACCGTTTTTACAATTCGTTGTAAAACGTTCAACACACGACAAGGCGGCCTCGCGAGTTTCACGACCGGCATCAGGGCCTCGGTCTCATGCCGCGACCGCGCAAATCCAGGCCTCTGGTCGATCATGCGATTTCATCGCGCCGCGGTGTTTCACGCGGTCGGCCCTGTCGTCCTGGGTCGGCACCGATCTTGCACTGTTTGCCTGCTAGAAACTACCAACCGTTCAGTCTTCCGGGTTTCAGTGCCCCTATTCATCGATGGTCCCATGTCGCGCCCCCTCCTCAAAATCGTTTTCGCAGCCACTTGCTTCGTTTTCTTCGATCACGGCGTCAGCCTCGCCCAATCCGGGTCCGCCATGACCCGCTTGCGGCCGATCGGATCGGCCAGCGCCGTGGACCGTTTTCAGAATCAGCAAACGGCCTCGGCAGCGACCAACGTTTCGATGCGAGCGGCCGCGTCCCGGCCCACGGCCGTCCGCAATGAGACCGCCTATTGGCAGCAGCAACAGGCGGTACCGAGTGCCCCGGCGTCGGTCCGGCAGGCGGCGGTCAACCCGTCTCCCGTCCGGCAAACGGTCTGGATGCAATCCGGGTTCGATGCACCGCCGCTGGCGGACTCGGGGATGTCATTACCGGGCGAGGCTCCCAACGCGGGATTGCCACAACCGGGGGCGAGCACCGCGATCCCGAACTCGACTCCGTTTCCCGAGGCCGCTGCTCCGCCGCGCGCCTTGCCGTCCCCGAGCAACTCCTACGCGCCCTCGCCGTCGGACCTGGACCAAATCCCGCAACCCTCCTTGGAAACCAACGCGTTTGCCAGGACCGACAACTGTCGCCTGATCACGCCACCGAGCACCTACATGGCGGCCAGCGCCTTTGCCGGCGGCTGCGGGCAAGTCATCCCGACGTCCTACTCGTCGTCGGTCTGCGGCCCGATCACCCAAGCGCCCCTGGCCGGTGCCCCCGGCACGCTACCGGCGGAGATCCCATCGACGGCGACGATACCGCCCACGTCGGTGTTTCCCCCCGCGGCCGCCCAGCCGCTGGGCTACCCCACCTCGGCCGCCCCCGCCCGTTCGCTGATCACGTTGGGCCAACAAAACTACATGGTCCAAGTCGGCCAAGGATTGTGGGGGCAACCGGTCGCCTACGTCCCCGGCCAGGGGCTGCGTAATTGGATCCGTTACATCTTCCCTTAAACCGAGGACCGACTGTCGCGAAAACCTCAACGCGAAGCCCACACACGGCTTGCACAGTCCGGCGTCACTGGATAATCTACCGGCCCCTGGAAAAGTGAACCTCGGCTGACCGAGACCACTCTTCACAGAGAACCAAGCGGATGTGGCGGAACTGGCAGACGCGCTAGATTCAGGTTCTAGTCCTCGATAAGGGGGTGGAGGTTCAAATCCTCTCATCCGCACTGGATTTTAAAGGGTTTCAGCGAATAATACGCTGAGCCCTTTTTTTATGGGCTCCCAGAAACGCGACCAAAACGCGACCAGCGTTGCGGTTGCATGTCTTTTGCATGGGAGTCAATTCAATGGCCGGTCTTGAAGTCCGCAATGGTCGCTACAACCTCATCCTGCGCTTCGGTGGCAAGCGGTTTGTCCGGTCGCTAAAGACGACCGATGAAGACGTCGCGCTCGCAAAGAAGCTGCGTGTCGAAGAAAACATCAAACTTGTCGAATCGGGTCGGTTGACCATCCCCGAAGGCTCGGACGTTGTCACGTTCCTGCTCTCCGACGGCAAGCTGAACCACAAGCCGGTGCCAACCTCGTCGCTGACCATCCCTCAGCTCTTCGCCGCCTTTTGGCACGCTATGCCCGATGGCAACCTCGAGGCCGGGACTGTCAAGATGATTAAGATCCACCAGCGGCACCTGGAACGTGTTCTCGGGAAACGCCAAGTCGCACAAGGTCTCTCCTCGTCAGACCTTCAGGCGTACGTCACCAAACGCTCGAAAACGAAAACGCGTCAAGGCGGCACAGTTGGAGGAGCGACAATCAAGAAAGAAATCGTCACGCTGAACTCGGTCTGGAAATGGGCGGTAAGTGCTGGAAAGCTCCACGGTCACTTGCCCAAGAATGATCTCCGTTATCCAAAATCAAACGAGCTTCCGGTTTTCCAAACCTGGGACGAAATCGAGCGGCAGATTGCCTCCGGTGCTTCCGACGAACTGTGGGACGCACTGTACCTGGATCTCGGCCAAATCAAGGAACTCCTGTCGTTTGTCGAAACGAATGCGGCCCACCCATTCCTCTACCCGATGTTTGCATTCGCTGCCTACACGGGGGCACGTCGCTCGGAGTTGCTCCGCTCCGAATTGTCGGACATCGACTTGAAGGGAAACGTGGCGACGATTCGCGAAAAGAAGCGAGTCAAGGGACGAATAAGCACGCGACGGGTGCCAATCTCAAAGCCTTTGGCGAAAATCCTTGAATCTTGGATTGCGAATCATCCGGGAAGCCCATTCACATTTTCCCATCCGGAACCGATTCCGGGGTCAACGCGGAAAGAGCGTGTCGATGACCAGCCTTTGACTGCCAGCCAAGCGTCCCATCACTTTGAAAATACTTTGAAGCACGGCAAGTGGAAAGTCATCAAAGGCTGGCACTGTCTGCGGCACAGCTTCATCAGCAATTGTGCGAGCAAAGGCATCGACCAACGCATGATTGACGAGTGGGTGGGGCATACCACGGAATCAATGCGGCGACGATACAGACACCTGTTCCCGTCCAGCCAGAAGCAAGCGATGGACACGCTTTTCGAATAACAGGTTTAGAGCGGCTCCAGACTAGCTGACTGGCAGCCGTAGTTAGACTGATAATTCGCTGCCCAGTTGTTCGGAAATCGAAATCTTAGTCTTGTGAACCTATCTGTTAAAACAGCACACCTTGCCGCAGCCGGTTTGCTGCAATTTCGCAATTCCGTTCACTGATCTCGATGCCGATCGCGTGACATCCGACTTCTTTCGCGGCTCGAAGCGACGTTCCACTTCCCATGAACGGGTCGAGAATCAAGTCACCTGGCTTGGAAAACATGGCGGCAAGCTGCTTTACCAAGCTGAGCGGCTTCTGCGTCCGATGTACAGCGCGATGTTCGCGGTAACAACTCCAAACGGCTCGGCGTCCACCCCCGTTCCACCGCATCCTGCCGTTTTCGGTGTGAAGAATTGCGATAGCCTCCCATCCCATTGCAGGACGGTCGCCGCTGATTTGCGGAGTACCGTTGGGCTTGTCCCAAATTCCAAACCGAACGAAACGAAGTCCAATCGGTGGACATGTCTCCAAGTACGACATGTGTCTCCAATCAACGAATGAGATCAACCATCCCTGAAGATTCGTCGCACATAGGGAGAATACTTCAGCAATTTCGCCCTCCGTCATCGAAGCAAAGCCGATAAACGGTCTCGAACGTTCGTTCAAACGGTTCGTTCGCGCTCCAGCGTGGGTTCGTTCAGAGAATGGTGGGTCGGTCAGAACCAACTTGACCTGACATCGAGATAACGATGGAATGACGTCCCTACAATCCCCGTGATAGATCGAAATTCCTGCTTCGCTGTAGTACGGTTCCATCAGGTCGAAAAGTGGCTGGAAGGATCTTGATGTGCACCTACGCGGCGCGACCACCAGAGCGGCCGAGCTTTCACTTCAGAGACGAGCGGCTTTCCGCATCGTGGGCAGGAAACGCTTTTTGTCCTCGCAAAGCACTTTGCGTCGCATCGAAAACAGACGAAGTAGTAGGGTGCAGGACGATCGTTGGTTTTTGTTTCAGACATTTCGACCACCAAGGGGCAGCAGACCCTCGCTTTTGATCCGCATCAGCTCGTTGTGCGCAATCATCCACTCTCGGCTGCGACCTCGTCCGGTCGCTCGCTTCTCAGCGTGGATACGACCTGCTCGCGCCCACTCCCGTACGGTGTACTCGGTCTTGCCTAGTAACTCGGCGAGGTCAGCAGTCGAGTAGTACTCTTGCGGTGGAGCGACGTTGACGCGTTCGAGCACAGCGTTCAATTGTTTTTCAATACTCGCCATCCGCCGCAGCAACTCAAGAGCAACCGTAGCTGACATTTCAGGACTCTGATCCAACATGCTTCACTCCCGAAATGGTGTCGTTGTTCATGCAATCACACGCCCCGCGACCGCTTCCGACGCGATGACAGCCGAGTTTTCCTGAACTGACTAGCGTATAAACAGTCGCTACCGAGACTTGCAGATAGCTCGCGGCCTGCTTCACCGTATATAGATCAGACTTGCGGTCCTGTTCGTTGCTGTTCATCAGATTGACTCCGTGCTACTGGAAGTCGAATCTGTTCTTTGTCGAGTTTGAAATGCCTGCAAGACGCCACGAAACCGCAATGCTACTCCACTGAGGGAATAGCCCTGTTCGACGAGCTGCTTTTCGACCGCTTGGCGCAACTCTTGTTCGGCTTCAATTGTCATGCCACCCGCCACGAGGTCGTTCACGATGCTCTTGACTTGTTCCTTGGTGGCACTTGGCTTTCCATTGCTTCTTCGCTTCTTTCCTTTTCCCGTCGGCGTTCCTTCCAAAGCAGCCAAGGCAGCGTTGACCCGTTTCAGTCCATTTTCCTTTTCGCGTGCTGTCGCTTGCACCGCTTCGAGCTCTGAGCTAAGTCTTTGCTTTTCTTGCTTGAGACTTTTGACAACCTCAATCAATGAACCTTCGACAACTTCGGTTTGCGGCATCGTTCAACTCCTCGCGCTTCTCGACTTAGCCTGTCTTCGAAATTCAAACAGGTATCAGCTACCTGGTCTATTGCAATTGAAGCCTCCAAGTTCCTAAAGAGAAGGCTCTTTTCAATGTCTACGTCGGTATACGGTGTCTACTTCGTATACAGCGGCGCAACTGCCAAAAGAGTTTGGTTCCCAAGGCGCTTTGTGAGAAACTACGCGGATGGAACCACTTGATATCCATGCACAGAAAAAAAGGTTGACACTTGAACTTGACCAGGGAATCTATGACTACCTGAACCAGGCGATCGTTCTTTCTCGTCTGAGCGGAACGAGGTCACTCCCCCAGCATCTGCCATTTATCATCGAGTCGCAGCTTCATGATGGATCACTTGAGAGTGTCAAACTTGGAATTCA
This sequence comes from Stieleria neptunia, assembly GCF_007754155.1. Taxonomy (NCBI): domain Bacteria; kingdom Pseudomonadati; phylum Planctomycetota; class Planctomycetia; order Pirellulales; family Pirellulaceae; genus Stieleria; species Stieleria neptunia. The sequence goes on from NZ_CP037423.1 coordinate 5,018,798, forward strand.
ACGTGTTCGCCGTCACGTTCAGTGGCGTCACGAGATTGTTGCAGAACTAATGCAAATCTTGCTCGTTGCACTTACGAATGACGTCGACGCCGAAATCATGGAAATGATCGACACGCACCTTCCCGGTTGCGAATCTCGCATTCCTAGCAGTGCTGAAGTCTTGCCATGTTTTTCACTTGAGCCACGAGGACGCGCTCCGCGTCCAAACGCTTTAGTTCCGGTCCAGGACACAGCGTTTCACGAGGTAACCATCGAAATCGACGGAATCACCTTTGGCCTTATTTCGATTGAGGCCAGGAAGATGAATTTCTCGGCTGAAGAGCTTGCGTTGCATTTACTCCACAACTTTCGAGACGAGAGTGCGATCCGTGAGCAATGCAAAGAGCTAAGTCGCGTAGAATCTGACCTGCGCAGGCTTCACATGGGCATCAGAAACCTTGTTTTCGCGGTCGTGCTGAAACAGGCTCCGGCGTCCGAGCATCAGGAGTTAGAACAACGTTTTCGCGGACTCATCCGGGAATGGGGACAAAAACGTTGCAAATAGCTACAATACATGAGCCGCGACAATCGCAGGCGTACTCAATAGCTAGTGGCGTTTGACGCCACACGATGCCCCTCGATCTTCAACCCAGGCGATACCTTGTCTCCTCAAAAAGACCTCTTCGCTTTCGAGGATGAACCAACTGTCATCCACGAGTTCGCAATCGGCGACAACGCGAAGTTTAAACTGCTTGAGAACACACATGTCGACTACGACGATGGATCTGCAACCATCTCCTACAAGATCGAATCGTACCTGCGCGAAAACGCAAAGCTAGATTTTGCGGATACCCCAATTCGCGATACGACGCTCCATGTCGATTTTAAAGAGGTCGCAATCGCAGAAAAGGCCCGAGAGCTCTTCTCGGAAAGAAACGAGGTTACGATTGACGTCGATCAACTGGAAGAGCACCGAGAGATGAAGCGAGATTTTCCAAAAGAGTTCAAGGACGACCTCACTGCCGCGAAGGCTTGGGTTCTCAACAATCGATTTCCTGTTGAGAAACGAATGAGAGAGCTGGAGCAGAAGCTGGAAAAGGAAACTCTCGCCGAACGCCAGCAAGAAAGCGAGGGCATCCGCATCCGGAAGCCAAAGCTGTAATACTTAGAGACTCGCATACTCGACATTTCACGGAACCATGAGCAATCGACTCGTCCATTCGCGAATCACAGCGGATCTTGAAAAACAGTTCTCTGCGCAATGCAGGGCCGAGGGAACCAACAAGAGCCAGAAGATACAGCAGTTGATCAAAGCATCACTTGATGGTGTTCCGGAATCTGGCTCCCCCGAGCCCGCACCGCTCGAAGAAGGGATGTCCCAAGTTCTTGATTCACTTGATGAGCTCAAACGAGGAATGAGAAACCTCTACAACGAGCAGCTAAAGCTCGAGGAGACTCAGAACTCAATGAGGAGCGACTTTCAGCGCGAAGTGTGGGCGATCTTCAGCTTGCTTTTCCAGAACCATCAGTCGCTTCTTCCAGACCAATCAAAAGACATTGACGTCAGCGAAGTAGCAAAGCTCTTTTGGGAAGCGTTCGAGCAAGCAAAGGGCAAGGCACCCAATGCCGAGCAGTAGGCTAGGGCCAACTGAGCGTAAGCGCCCAGGAGCACCATGGGTTAGGTGGGCCAACGGGGCGACGCCGTGGCCATGTTTCAGGGAAAGAGCTATCGCCCGATTCTCGGATCCACTGGCCGTAGATGATCCGCGATCCGCCGGGACAAGCGTCTTGATCTCATAGGGCCCAACGCGAGCTTAGCAGGCGCGTGACTCCCTCGTGACGCGCGAGGTGTGTTCTACGTCAGTTTTCTTTTATCGAAAGACAGTCCTGAATGCTGCCTTGCAGTGCCAGCTACTGATCCAGGCGGGCGAGGCGGCGGCGAAGCCGATCTCGCTCTCGACGGATGTTGTCAGCTTCACGCTCCTTTTGCCGGTGGGCCCGGATCGACTCCGGATGCGCTGTCCCCCATGCGTCAGGACGCAGCGCGGCATAGTCGCGACTGCCTGCGAGAAGCTGGTCGAGTACGTCTTCCAAGTACGCCGCCACATCCAGGTCGTTTCGTATCGCGCTGCTGACGACCGTCATCAATGTCGCCGTACGATAACCCGATGCAAGACTGCCAAGAAAAAGCCAGTTCTTGCGACCCAGTGCTACTTGCTTCATCAGCTGCTCGCATGAGTTGTTGTCGATCGGGATTTCCCCGTCTTCAAGGTGAGCCGTCAGTCCTTGCCATTGATTCAAGATGTAACTTCGCGCATCGCTGATCTTGTCACTACTCAGCACGTCCATCATCTTCATCTGGAGGTACTCGCGCATCTGGCCCCAAAGGGGAGCCGATTGCTTTTGGCGAAGTGTCAAGCGTTCTGCTGGCGACAACTCTCGAGCTTCGTCTTCGACATCATAAATCAATCGAAACAATCCAAGTAAATGCTTTGCATGCTCCGCGTGATTGTCTAGCGCAGCTTCCACCTTCCGACGCGCATGGGCCGCGCAAGCGGCATGAACGATCAATCCGTTTGATCGTATGTAAATCCCCGTGTTCGCTCCGTAGCAGTCTCCCAATAGAGTTCCCGTATACTCGCTATCGACTAAAAATTGGTCCGGCCCATCACGGTGACGACTGACCGTAAAGTCAAACACGTTGATTGGAATATGAACGCCTCGGTAGGCCCACATCTTTGCCGTGATGCTTTTGAGCCCTTTCGACTTGGCTGCTGCAAAAACTTCCGCAGCACGCCGACCCTTCGGATCGTCCTCGCGTGCTTCGGGAATGTCTTGCGGCAACAGTAAGCGGATCGACGTGTCGTCACTTCCGATGCAGCTGTCGGTGCGAACCAAGTCAGCAAGCCACTGCACGAACGGCCGGAGCACGCGTTCGGCAGCTTCTTGAAGGTTTAGTAGCGTACTGCGTGAAAGGTAAAGGCCGCACTCGGCGAACATGTCCTCTTGACGATAGATCGGCAGATGGTAGCCAAGTCGATTGGCAATGACCGAGGCAGCGAATGAGGTGTCGTAGCGATCGCCTTGAATCAGCGCCGCGGGGCGTGGGGCCTGCAAAATACCGGCGCGGGGATCCTCCGGGTGAACGTACTTGGGGAAGATCTTTCGAATGATATAGGCCGCACCCCGGGTGAAGTGTGCCGATTCGACCACGTCTTCTCCGATCCGCACCAAGCCTTCTTTTTCTTCGTCGCTTAAGTCGACAATCACTTCCTTGCGCGGCAGGCTGTCGGGAAAACGCTCTTCACGCTTGCGTCGCTTGGGCGGCTTGTTGCGTTTGCCGGCTCGATCATTTTCTTCGATCGCCTGCTTGATGCCTTCACGAGCGTCGTCGATTTCTGCTTGACTGGCGAATTCGAACTTCAGCTGGTCGTCGTCTTCAAAGCGTTCGCTCTGGCGGCCAAAGATGCGACGGATCAAAGCGTCGAGTTCGTCTTGCTTTTTGGAGAGTTGCTTTCGTAAGTCCTCGTTCTTCGATTCAAGGTCCTCTTTGGCCGCAGCGAGTGACTTGGCGTCTTGGACGAGAGACTCGTTGGTGGTAGCAAGCGATTGGTTGTTTACAGCGAGTGAATCGACTTTGTTGGTGAGTGACGCATTGGTGGCAGCAAGCGATTCATTGACGGACTCAAGCGTGCTGTTTTTCGCACGCAGGGCTTCGATTTCGCGTTGAAGTTGCTTGAGCTTGTCCATGTACAGAAGACTAAAAGCTTCTCGAAATCGCGCAATAGCAAATCACCGTCTGGGCAAGAAAAAAAGCAAGTTTTCTTCGCCGAAGAAAACTTGCTCCCAAGTGTGGTCCGTCGTCACTGCTTCCGCGGCAGCTTACGCTGCCTTGAGCCGTTTACGTCTCTTGGCATTTTCGATTGAGATTCCACCAAGCAGCATCGCCAAGTCGGCTGCGTCGAGCTTGACGCTCGCCTCGCCATCTTGCCTGATTCTTTCAAAGGTGCCTTGCTCCAGACTTTTGTACCACACCGCCATTCCATCGCGGTCCCAATAGAGTGCTTTGAGTTTGTCCTGGCGTCGATTGATAAACAGGAACAAGCTTCCGTCATTTGGCGTTTTGCCTAGCTCGTTTCGCACGATGCCAGCCAGGCCCGAGAAACTCTTTCGCATGTCGGTCGGCTTGGCGTAGAGAAAAATGCCGCCAGTGGTTGGTAGCGCGATCATTGCTGCAACTCGCTTGGTTGTGGTGCCAACCGGTCGACGATGATCATCAGGCTGTTGGCATCGCAGGAAGCAAGCTCGATCTGCGTGCCACAGGGAAAGCGGACAGTGGTGCCGCCGATTTGGGGACGCGGCTGCTCGATCTGCACGGCAAGAAACGCGTCGCTCTGATCGGCGTCGCCCTGCAGCCTTTGTCGCCATCGATAAAACGATGCGGTGGAGACTCCGTGCAAATCGCAAAATTCGGAGACCGCAAGATCGGACTGTTCGTGAAGTTGGATCAGCCGCGACCAACGTTGGCGAACGGCGGGGTCTGGCAAGCGAACCATGGAAACCTCCTGGTTACGTGAGTGAAAACCCACCAGCCTACGCCACGCGCCAAGAATGGTTTCCTCGGGCGCTTACAACTGAGCTGCAGCCAATTGGGATCGCTGTCGCGAGACTTCTTTTTTTTCGCAGAAATTCCGAGGAGCTTTTTAACTCAACGGCGTTGCCGCAAAAGTCGTCCCCGGTTGGCGCCGGGGCCCTGTCATCGCCGGAATTAGATTGAGCCACTTTGGCGGTCTGGCTGACGGCCATCTTGCGCTGTCAGGCTGATACGCTTCACGCTTTGGAACCCGTAACTGCAATGGTCATCTGGGCTTGCGCAGCAGAGTGTTCCTTTGTGCACTGCCCGGTTGCCGCGCGGCAACGCCGCCATAGTGGCTGATTCAAAACCGCTGTCGACAGCTTTCCTCCATTTTTCCACTTAGCTCGCTGAGCATCGCTCTATTTTGCGAGAGAATCCAGCTTCACCTTCGCGGTGATTACGCGGAAACACGGCTCTGCCCGATGCAAGTTCCCCCCAAGAGTGCGTCCGATCACAATTGTCAGTCGGCAACCATTCTGGCATGGATGAACTGCAACTCATGGGCGATGACGACTGACTCAATACTCGACCTACATGCGAAGGAATCGCGGCTCGATGCGCCGCCATCCAAGCAACCGGGTGCGATCCGCGTGGTGCGCGGCTTGATCCGCCAATCACGCGTCTTCGGTGATGATAAGGTCTCTGACAGCCGGTTTCGCCGCAAGCCACTTCTTATAGACCGCGTCCCAAATCCCGCTCAGCAACAAGCAACGAAGCGTCATCGTTCGTTGACCACCCTCTTTGCTCCAACGCATCCCAGACAGTTTCATTCGTTCACTGACGATCTGCTTGCAGGCCGATTCCACTACGCCGCTGCCGATCGGATAACCGCGCGATTTCATTGTAGCGTAGTCCATGAAACGAGAATAACGTCGAAGGTACCGCTCGGCTTTCTCCGCCTCATCGGTTGCTGATGCCTTGTAGCAATAGAGTTCACGCATCTTTGCGATGCTGCGAAGCACACGTCCGTGGCCACCGGGCTGCAGAAGCAACCATCTCGCATGTTCAAGCCATTCAATTCGCTTTGTCTTGTCCTTGCCCAACTTCAATGCGTCGGCGATCACTGTTAGACGCTCGGCGGCATGGTAGTAGTCGACCACACGAGTGATCTTGATTCGCCGCCCATCGACAAAGAACGCCTGCAACGTGTTCCTCCAGTAAGCCGTTTCGACTTTGCCCGCGTCGCTGACGTACACAATCTCCGGGACACAATTGCCACAGCCACGAATCGTTGCCGTGAGCAGACTGGTCAGTTGATTCGAAAGAGTGGCCTGATTTGTCTCGGGAACGCGGCCCAAATACACCGTCCCGAGTTTCTTGCCATCGGCCAAGACACTCACGCACGCGACACTGGCCATCTCGAAAGAGCTCCACTGTGCAAGGCCCAGGGCGACGCCGTCACGGCTGACCGACAAAACCGGCGTTTTTTCCAGCCCGCGAGCCTGGCCAATCATTCTCATCAGTTCTTCAACTTGAGCTTCCTCGCGGTGCGGTTCCATGCCGTCGGCGAGCGTGCCGACGAGTTTGCGAAGTTTCTCCGTACCGATCTTCGTTCCCATTTGATCGGTGATCATTGCCAGCGTCCTTTCCTGAGAACTCCCGCAGGCCGCGAATTGTTTACCGGCCCGGTCAGCCGCCGCCGGAGTGAACCCGTCTTCGATGCCCAGTGAGATTTCTATCGGGAAGATCACCCGACCGGCTCGTCCGCGTCGATACCGCGCCCGCAGCAGCGAGACCTTGCCAAACCGTGTCACGATGTCCGACCGAAGCGCCTTGTCGGGCAACCGTCGATGAGACTGCTCGCGAAACGAAACCGTGCCGGGCATCTCGTCGATCGCAGGTTCGAGTTGCGAAAAGAGCCACTCGATCAAGCGTCGCCCGACCTCAAGAAGTTGCTGATGAAGCTGATTTTCGACATTATGCGTTTGCTCGGGCGTTGATTGGTCAGCGGCAAACGATGCGACCAGCGAGATGGCATTTTCTCGAAACTCGTCGACGATTTTGTCCAGGGCGACGGAAATTTCAGTTTCTGCGATTGCCGAAACAAGGCTTCCAGCGTTAACTTTGACGTCCATGAGGCTTCCTTTCCTGCGGTGTTAGCTTGGTAACCAACATTTTGCAGGAGGAAGCCTCTTTTTATAAATACCAATCTGGAGGAATCAGGGGCGCACTACGCGGATCGCACCCAAGCAACCTGGACGGAAGCCGACCGGCTGCGAACCGCCTTTGCCTACTGGCTTTGGTTCTCCTCGGCTTGTGCAGGATTGTCAACTTCGGGCTCCGTTCCCCCATTTGCGATCTCTTTTAATTCCAATCTGCTTTTCTTCTTCAGCAACCTTGCTTTTCGGGCTGACTGCTTCAGCGACTGGGCTTCGCGGATGGATTCTCGAAGTTCCGTAATAGATACTTTCGGCGACTCAGTTTGGGCTTCGCCCCGCACATGAAGAAAGAAGAAAATCGATCCAAATCCCATGGCCACGATAGCGGCCCAATGCGACGCCTGGACCAGCCTAAAGAAAGAGGCCAGAAGGTTTCCACCAGACTTAAAATGAGAAGGCTTCGGGTCGGAGGAAAACAGAAATTTCCCCCACTGTCTTAATCTCTCCTTGCGCCGCATTTCCGTACTCAAAAGACCAGAGGTCTTTGTCCATCGAACAATGATCAACCGTTTCCAATTCTTCTTGACGTAATCTTTATCCCGATCTTCCCATTTTTGGCATACGTCCGCCAAATCGCTAAGCTTAACCTCATCAATGTTTCGCTGGACATGGCGGAACCATTCATGACTTTCGCCTAGACCAAGAGCTTGATGCAGGACCGTTGCATTGATTGAAGCTGCAACGTACAGGTGATACGCGGCAATCGCCTTGGATCTCACTACCTGTGAGATCGGGAAAACGAAGAACACCAGCACGATTGCAGCCGCAAACATGACACCCGCCTCAGTTGGAGACACGGAGTCGCTTGCACCGAATGAAGCAAGCAGGCCCGCTGCTACGAATAGAACAAGCGTCAAGGTGATCAATTGCCGTGCGTCATCCATAAAAATGGAACGCGCATTGGTTATCTGGTCCAACGAATTTGCAAGGTATCCCTCAAACAACGGCGATTCAGAAGCCTTGGCGTCCCTTAGTTTGTCACCAGATTCGAAACTCATACGTTCCGCCCATTCTGCTTCGTCAGACTTTATTCCCAAAAGAACGGAGTTTTGGGTCTCCCAAACACAACAGTTGAATTGATCTCGAACGTATTCGCTTAGTTCTTTATCTTCGCCGAAATCTGGTGATGATTCCTGAATGTTGCTACTCATGCTGCCCAACTGCTCCCTACCAAATTGCAATTAATCGAATGTGGGTCTTTAACGCTCTTACCGCGAACATAATACTGGATCGAGATCGTCGGGTGGTAGGACCTATTCCAACATGGCTGGAACCGGCGACGGCAGGGCTTGGGAGTATGCAATCGAAGCCGTAAATGAGCAATCCATTGATCGCCGATTGCCTGTGGATGACTCGCCCCTAACGAAAACAAGCTTGACGGCCCGAAACGGCCCACTTGTTTGTGCTCCGCTTCTTTCTGGGGAAAGAAGCTCCGGAAAACGAAAGAATCCCTACTCGGCCCTCATGGCCTCCCTACGGGATTCTTGATGCCAAGAGTCGAAAACGGGTTTTTGGTTCTCGCTCGTCGCTCGAACTTCGGCTCACCTCCGAAGCTATTGATTTGTTCCATGGAGCCTGAAATCGGACGAGCGCGGCTCGTCCGTTTCATTACCCATCCCACAACGCACCGAGAATCTTTCCATAGAAATACTGACTGGACTTCTAAGCTGAACTGGGTTGCCACAAAATTTGTCCCCGGTTGGCACCGGGGGCGGATAGGTGGCTGCTTCTTATCGTCATATCTGGTCACCGTGATTACTGCTGCCTGCATCTTGCCGGTCGCTTATCAGCGCGAAGAAGGGCGTCCCCAATACTGAATACGGAGGACGTACTTTCCCCGGTCTTCTTTTACGATTCGGTTGATAACTTCGAGAACGATATCGAATTCTCCGGACACCCAGTCGCCTCTTTCTTCCAACTTGAATGGAACGGTTGCTTTCCTCTTCTTCTTTCACTTCTCCAATACGGTCTCCCCCTGACTTTACGCCCTTCTGTCTGATTTCCTGCACGTGATTTTGGCTCACTCGAGAGCAGGTAAAGGATTTGCCACTTCGTGTTCCTCCTTGACCGGCTCTCTTTTCCGCTCGCTTTTTCACGCTCCGTAAACAAGACAAGGGCTTTCAAAGTAGGAAGCCCGCTTAACACTGGAGAAATGAAAATGACAAACGAAAAGAAAGCACCCGTCCACACCGTCCGAGTTGGAAATGTCGAAGCGGCGATCTGGGTGAACGACTCAAAGAACGGATCGTTCTACTCAACCACCTTCAGCAGGAAGTACCGAACAGACGACGGGGTCAAGAACTCAGACTCCTACTCTGGAGACGCCCTTCTTCGCCTCGCCAAAGCCGCTGACCTGGCCCATACCTGGACAGCCGAAAACCCACTTGTCCAAAAACAAGAAGCTGCCTAACAGCCACCTATCCGCCCCCGGTGCCAACCGGGGGCTTTCCTATTTTTTCCGCGTAGCTCGCTGAGCAACGCTCTATTCAACGCGAGAAGCGAGCTTCACGCTCGCGGTGACTACGCGGAAATTCGATCACACCCGACGAAATTTCCGCCTCGCGCCCAAATGTTGCATAGCCAGCGTGTCTTCGACCTGTGGATAACTCGCGCCTTCCATGACGCCATCCGGCGTCATGGTGCGTACCGGACAGGGGAGTGCGTGCTCGCGGCACGGGTTCTATGCGAACCCTTACCACCGCTCCCTCGCACTCTTCTGCCGGTACTTGCGAAAACAAGCTTAACGGCCTGATACGGCCTACTTGTTTGTGCTCCGCTTCTTTCTGGGGAAAGAAGCTCCGGAAAACGAAAGAATCCCTACTCGGCCCTCATGGCCTCCCTACGGGATTCTTGATGCCAAAAGCCGTAAGCGGCTTTTGGTTCTCGCTCGTCGCTCGAACTTCGGCTCACCGCCGAAGCTATTAAGGTGTTCCATGGAAAATGAAATCAGCCGAACAAGTTCGTCCATTCCATTTCCACTCCACAACACACCAAATGCACCTGAGGCGTATCCCCGAAAACGTTCTCGTACCGGAAAATACTGGGTTTCCGACGTATACCGGTCTGTATACGGCGTGAGTCCAGTCCCGCTAAGTGCCTTGCCTGGAACTGTTTACAACGATTACGAAGTATACCCCGAAAAGTCCTTGGGTATACGTTCGACACTCCGGAACATGAAAGCGAACCCGGCCCAATTTCTCACACACAGGCTCGCTTTCCAATGCAATCCCGTCGAAGAACCGAATGCGGTAACTCGCAAATCGAGGACACGAAACCGACCAATGAACTCGACTCTCTCACGAAAGAAGAGAGAGCCCAGCTTTCTGATGAATCTATCCAGAAAGCACACCTAGAAGCGTACATGGAACAGATGCGGCGGCGGAACTGCCCAGGTTGCGGCGAAACCGAAACCTTCTAGGAGAACCAAGAATGCTTTCAGCTACGACGATCTACAACGCCAACTATTGGCTGGACCTTGCAAAGACCCAGTACTACACACAAGGCGGCGAGCCACCAGGGTACTACCTTGGTCGCGGTGCAGATGCCCTCGGATACGAAGGGAACGTCGGTAAGGACGAACTCCGAAATCTAATGAAAGGTTTCGGCAAGAACGGCGAGAAGCTTGTCCAGAACGCCGGTAAGACGCGACACCAAGGATACGACTTCTGCTTTTCCGCGCCGAAAAGCGTCTCCGTTTTCTATGCTGCAAGTGATCGCGGAATCCAAAACGTCATTCGCGATTGTCAGAAAGAAGCGGTGAACGCAGCCATTGCCTACGTTGAGGATGCTGCTCTCTTCACTCGAAGAGGAAAGGGTGGACAGGAAATCGAGCGAGCGACTGCGATTGGTGCCGCCTTTGAACACATCACTTCGAGAGCCGGAGACCCGCAGCTCCACACCCATGTCTTACTCGCGAATGCCTGTGTCCGAGAAGACGGAACGACAGGGACCTTCTATGGTCGCGTCAAGAAGGACCAGAATGGAAAGGTGGTACTCGCCGAAAACCCACTCTTTGACCACATCAAGGCGGCTGGCGCGATCTACCGCCTTGAACTGGCGACCAAACTTCAAGAGTCGCTTCGTGTAGAAGTGGTTCGAGACCGCTTTTCCTTTGAACTGAACGCTGTACCGGAATCAGTTATTGAAACCTACTCAAAGCGGAGCCAAGAAATCGACGATTTCATGCAAGAGCACAAGCTTGCTGGTTCCCACAGTTCTCAACTTGCAAACCTGCAAACCAGGACGAAGAAGCAGGAAGTAAACCGGCAAGAATTAGATTCGACTTGGAAACAGGAACTGAACGAATGCGGGCTCAACCCGCTGTGGGCCAAGCTGCAAACAGAACAATACCTTCCGTTTGAGCGAACCAAACCATTACACGCATCAGAAGCAATCCAGGAAGCCTCAACAGCTCTCACCCAAGAGCATGGAGCATTTAGGGAATCCCAGCTCGTTGAGCGCTTGGCGAATGAGTCGATAGGTACGTTGAGAACCTACCAAGAACTCAAGTCCTCGGTCGACACAGCGATTCTCGGTACCGAAATTGAAGGCATTGACGATCCGAGTGAACTGGTCTCACTTGGAATCGAAAAATTCGAACGATTGCTTACCGACAAAACCCACTTTGAGTTGGAGCACCGGATGTGCGGCTTGCTCGAAGAGCACGCCAAAGACCGTTCCCACAAAATTGGTCCCGATCTACGGGAGCAAGCGATTAGGAACACGGAAGACAGGACCGGAGTCAGGTACAACAGGGATTACCTGAGTGCTCTTCTCTACCTCACAATAGGTAACGTACCGGGCCGTGATGTCGGGGCAACTCGGGTACTCATCGGAGACGCTGGAAGCGGGAAGACCACGCTTCTTGCAACCGCCAGAGATGCTTTTGAAAGAGCAGGCTACCGAGTGGTGGGTGCTGCTATTGCGGGGAAGGCTGCTGACGAACTAACCAGCAAAGCAGGAATCCAGAGCACCACCGTCTCGAAGTGGTTTCATGAACTTGCAAAGTCGGACGGAAAGCGAGCGTTGGATGCAGTGCAGCATCTTGGAAGGATGGCTGCTAGAACCGTCAATGGAAAAGACTGGTGGCACTTGGACAACCCGTGTTTTCTTGACGAGAACACAGTCCTTGTAATCGATGAAGCAGGGATGACTGACACTCCCCAGCTTTCCAAGCTTTACGAAAAAGCCGTTGAAGCCGGTTCCCTTGTTATCTGGTCGGGTGATGACAAACAGTGCCAAGCGATTGGGCACGGGGGATTCTTCTCGCTGGCTGCACAAGCGACGGACGCAGCACGTCTGACGGGAAACTATCGGCAGGTCAGCGAGGAGGATAAAGAGCTCGTAAAACTTGCCGCAGCCGGTGACGCGAGGGGCGTCATTGAGAACCTCCATGAACGCGACCGTCTAAGACTCTCAAAAGAGAAGGAAGACTCCCGAACGAAGCTCGTAGAAGAGTGGAAAATGAAAGGGATCCGAAGCCCTAAGGAGCACCAGATTCTTGTTTCGACGAACGAAGACAGGCTCGCCGTTAACGAAGCATGCCAAAAAGAACGCCAAAACATCGTGAAGCGAAAAATCGGTGTCGGCTTTAGGAACCACGAAAACCAAACCATTTTTCGAGGTGACCGGGTGGTCATCCGAGAGAACCTGATCCTTAGCGGGCAGTTTCAATCGGGGTTCAACTACCTCTTTGAAAAAGCAAAGCATTTCGTCACCCAGGAGCGTGAAGCCGTCCAGCGAGTTCGAAACGGGCAGACCGGAACCGTTGTCGCAGTGAACCCCTTCACCAAGGAATACTCCCTCAAGATGGATGACGGCCGCTTCATCACGCTCCCAAGCGAAATACGAGACCAAAACCGAAAGAACATCTTCGGAGACTACCACACGGACATCTTCGGAAGAGACCGAACGAGGAAGGTCAAGGTGTCGCTAGGTTACGCTCTCACGACTCACCTTTCGCAGGGTTCGGAGTACAAGCACAGCTACGTCCTGACGGGCGGTAGGATGCAAGATCGAGAACTTTCCTACGTCCAGCTTTCTCGCGGCACCCATTCGACAAAGGTCTATGCCACGGAAAGAGAGGCTGGAATGGAGATTTGCCTTCGAGAAAAACGCAAGGAGGCGATTCGCCAACACGATACGCCGAAAATCGAAGAGCTTGAAAAGCTGATTGTAGCAGCCAGCGAACATCGCGAGACCAAAGTGGAAAACTCGCTTCTGGCAAAACGCCTCGCTGCCTCCCACAAGAAGGAATTCGCTTCGTCAAAATGTCCCGAGAACCAGCCGCCGTTGGACGACAAAGAGGAGCTACGAATCAAAGAGGAACAACGTAGGGCCGTGTTGCGAGAAGGGCTTCGCATATGAAGAAAAAATTCGTGAAGAACGAGGCAATTTCCTTTAAAATCGAGCCCGACCTCAAAGCTGCGTTCCTGGAACGCGTCCCCGATGGTGGCAAACGGAGCGACAAATTGCGACAATTTGTTACCGGAATCGTCAATGGAACCTCACCTGAAATCAACAGCCAATCGCAACAAATGGATGGCAGTGAATTCAACGACCGACTTGACCGCATTGAGCGAGCGATACAAGGCCTCGCGACTGCACTTGAGAACATAGCGGAGAATCAAGAAAAGCTTGGCGAAGAGCAAGAGAGTTTCGCTCGCCAACTAGCCAGCCAACAGGAACACTTTCAGTACCACATTTTTGCCTTTTTCAATGTAATCCTTCAGAATCACCATGTGCTCTTTCCAGACAAAAGCACGTCCCCAAGCGTCAACGACATCGGTCAGATCCTTTTCGCCGCCTTCGAGCAAGCACAAAAAGACATTGAGAAGTGAACGTATGAGACAAGAAAAGCCTAAGCACCCCGCATTTACGAAGCTAATCTGGCCAAACGATAGGGACCGAAAGAACTATTTCCCGCTTGATGGAGAAAACGGACTTCGCATGTCTTGGTATCTCCATCCAGAGGGAGTTTCCTACGCAGATTACGTGTCCGACACCCGCCCGCACTTTCTTATTATGGGCACAAACGGCAGTGGAAAAACCACAGCACTTAAGTTGCTCGCAAAGTCTGTCCTCCTTCCGCGGGATTCGGAAGAACACATCGGTTCCGTTATTCCTGATCACACTCCTGTGCAACCGTTTTTTCCACTTCGCTTCAGGGCGGTAATCACTGACCCCAAAAAAGAAGAGGACTCTATTATTCCACCGCTGACCGGATGGGGGATACCAGAGGATGCAATCATCATCACCAACCCAATGGACGCCCGTTGTGCAGCATGGGATTTGTCCGCTGACCTAAACAACCGGACCACAAGAGACCAGTTCGTACAGGACATCATTACGCTCGACCCAATCAGTCTCGACGGCACGGATGCTTCGCGCGAGCATGGCCCCTGGAGGAAGATAGCAAAGGCTTGTTTAACACCGGTCATGGAGGGACTTGCACAAAGGTCAAAGGGTGGCTGGGACTTGCGAGACCTTATTGAGTGTGTTTCTAGCATTCACGCCCTCAGGCAGGTGCTCGAACTGACTCATTCCGGTCGGAGGGCAATCGCAACTTATATCGAGAACCCGTCTTCTGATATCAAAGGCAGCGTAAGCGTTCTATCTTCCCATGTTGACGGGAGCGGTAGCGTGGTGGGTTTCTTTCCACTTTTGGAGAAACCCATGGCACGATTGCCCGACCCACAGCTCGCCCGGCAATGGCGAGAGCGACTCGATCGATATGAGCACTCTGGATTGACTGTCGCAAAATTCTGCGAAGTCGAAGGATACTCGGCGGCCTCCTTCTATCAGTGGCGGCGAAAACTCCGCGACGAAAAGTCTCCCGGTGACCCGGCATTCATCCCCGTGCAGTTCGATGCCAGCGAGCTTTCATGCGCAGCCCGGCGAGGCTTCGAAATCGACTTGCCCGGTGGGGCGACCGTCAAAGTGCCGCCGGATGCGACCACCGTCGAGAGACGCGAGCTGATCGCCGATATCGTCCAAGCGACTGCGGTCGAGGTAACGCTGTGATCGCAATCTCACCAACGACACGCATTTTCGTCTGCACCGACGCGACCGACATGCGAAAAGGATTCTGCGGTTTGTCGGGACTCGTCAAAGCACACTTCCAGATCGACCTGTTCTCTGGTCACTTGTTTGTTTTCTTCAATCGCAGGCGTGACTACGTCAAGGTCTTGGCCTGGGACAAAGACGGTCTTTCTATCTGGTCGAAGCGACTCGAGCGTGGAACCTTTGAGAAGCTGACGCGAAGTTCCGACGGTGACTTGGAGATCGATTCGGCGGAACTAATCATGATGCTTCGCGGTGTGCAGATCGAAGGAACACAGCGAAGGAAACGCTACTCGATTGACTCAGCCAAAGTGGCGTAGCGGCAAGCGAAAAGAACTCCAGAAAATTGCAAACGCAAGGCAGTCATCTGCCTTGCGTTTTTTATTGATCGCGCTAAAACAACCGAATGACTGCACCGGAAAATCAAGACGAATTGCAGAGCCTAAAACGATTCAATGATGAGTTGGTCGAAACGGTTCAGTCACAACAGAAGACGATCGCACAACTTCGCGAAGAATTGAACCTGTACCGTCGCAAACTGTTTGGTCAATCCTCCGAGCGGCATGCCGAAGACGATTCGCAGTTGCATCTGTTCGATCTCGGCGAGTCGGTCAATGAAGGCGATGATGACGAGCAGGATCCGCCGAAGTCTCGCAAGAAGCGACGCCGTAAGAAGAAGTCCGAAAAACTACCGGCTCACTTGAGACGCAAAATCATCGAGGCGGACGTCTCGTCCAAAGAGCGAATGTGTTCTTGCTGTGGCGAAGAGATGCCCATCATTGGCACGGACATCAGCGAGCGGCTCGATCTGATTCCGGCGGAACTCTTCGTTTGGGAAATCCGTCGTCATAAGCGTGCCTGTGGCAAGTGCAGAGAGTCGATCACGCAGGTTCCCGCCGGCAGCGAGCCCGGTGGACCGACCACGCCGGTTGCCGGCAGTGATTATGGCTTCGGCGTTTACACACAAATCATCACCAACAAGTTTGCCGACCATTTGCCACTGTATCGAGGTGAAGATATCTTCGCCCGCGCAGGCGTGATGATCCCGAGAAACACGCAGTTTGGGATGCTTGTGAACATCGCGGCACTCGTCGCACCGCTGATCGCCTTGATGAAATCGCGAATCGTTTCGGGCCGCGTACTGGGCGTCGATGACACGTCGGTGCGGCTGCAAGATCCTGCCTTGCCCGGCAAGATGCGAACGGCTCGCTTCTGGCTGTACCGTGGCCGCGAAGACCATCCGTACAACGTGTTCGACTTTACCGAGAGTCGTGGGCGCGACGGTCCGGCGGGATTCTTGAGGGATTTTCACGGCCACGCGGTGGTCGACGCTTATGGAGTTCACGAGGGAGTCTACCTGGGGAAACACGATCAGATCTTTGCTGCGTGTTGTAACTGCCACGCGCGGAGGAAATTCGTCGAAGCAAAGCCGAACGATCCGGTGGCCGCTGCGCGTGCGCTTGCGATGTACCGAGGACTTTATGACGTCGAGGATCGCGCGAAGCGGTGCAGTGCCGAAGAGCGTCTTGAACTTCGTCAGCGTGAATCGGCTCCGTTGATGAACCAACTCCATGACTGGTTGATCGAGAAGAGCAGCGATCCGCGAGTGTTGCCCAAGAGTTCGCTTGGCAAGGCCGTCAGGTACTCGCTGAATCAGTGGGACGAGTTAACGGTGTTTCTAGGCGATGGAGCGATTCCGTTTGACAACAACGAAACGGAGAACGAGCTTCGGAGCCTGACGATCGGTCGTCAGAACTGGTTGTTCGTCGGCTCCAATCGCGGTGGCGAAGTAGCCGCTGCGATGTACAGCTTGGTATCATCGGCGGCGCGGCATCATCTCGATGCTTGGGCTTACGTGGACGATTGCCTTCGCAAGCTTGCCGGTGGCTCGACGGACTACGAAGCGTTGCTTCCGGATGTTTGGCGAGGCCGCCATCCCGAGAGCATTCGAGTGTATCGTGATGCCGAGCAGGCGTCGCGACGATTGACAACTCAGCAACGCCGCGTGCGTCGGCGCGAAGCCAAGGTGGCGTGATGTCGGACTTGACCGAGCGAATCCAATTGACGCGTGAACATCGCGACTTGATTCTGAAGTACGGCTACGTGTCAGGCCGTTTGGAGGCGTCGCTTCGTCGCTGGCCGAAGGATCAACTGATTCGCCGAGTTGGGATGACTCGGGTGGAACTGCACCTGCTGATCGGCGACCTGAGCCACTCGTGCGTCAAGGGCAAAGCGGGTTCCGATGTTGAAGCGGTCGCTGACCTGTGCGACCACCTGGAGTACGCCCAACGCACCGGGGATGGCGATCTCGACATTCTATGGTGACATCAGATCGGCTCCCTGCCATTTGAACCGCCCAAGTGGAAGATGTGTCGGCGTGCAAAGCTATCGCCAGCTTCGTGAATCGACTGGCCGTAGTTGATCAGCGATGGCAAAGCGGCAGCGTCTTGATCTCCCGTGGCACATGGCAGATCGAAGAACGCCTGGCCGACATGACTTGCGAGGTGTGATCAAGCGGCTCTTTTTCTTTCAGCAAAAGATCGAATCCGTTGACCGCACTTCGCGCGATTGCTTGGGAGTCGAGCGGAAACAGAACTCAGAGACATCCCAACGAGATCAAAACGCAGTATCCGCGGCAGCGCCGATGACCTGCGTGCTGGAGACGTTTGAAGCTGCCGCGGTAGCATCGGTTAGGCCACAAACACAAAGCGTGATTTTGGACTGCAGTGGCGATCAAGGTCTCCGGCGTTTTTGCGTTGGTCACGAATCCCGAAATGTTGATACGCCGACACCGCCACCGCGGTCAATTCGCCACAATGGCCCGATGGATCTTCGGATTGGTGAAAAGCAGTCGCCGGCCGCCCGAGCCACGAAGCGACACCTGGGCAGATAGAACGCTTACGGCCACGGAAAAAGGGCGAAGTTCCTCGGCGCTCTGGTCATCTCCCGTCGGCTCCGCCACTCGCTACGGGTGAACGTTTCGCGGCCGAACCCATTTGCTCCATGTGCCAGCGGGTGGCATCGGCCGGGCATCGCATATTCCATATGCCACCATTCCTTGCGGTTCGATCCCTTCCAGACGCGCAAACTCGATAGAAAGACGCAAGATCCACCAACGATCGGCACCGGTGGAACTAGGTGGGAACATCTAGCGTGTGTGGCAAATTGCAAATTCTCGGTCGACTATGAGATCGAGACCGAACCAATGTCATGACGCGGCCTCTGCGCTCGTCTTCGACTTGCTCCAAACAGACCAGGAGCGGCCCGCGACCTCTACGCCGCCCCCGTACAGGTCATTTTTCACTGCACTGGCGTTCGGCAGGGCAGTTGTCCCGGCGTGGTAACTCGCTTCGGTCTCTTTCACCGCCTGCAGGAAGCCCGACCGCTTGCAGCGGTCGGTCGATGCAACCGAAGTGGTTCCGTTCGCAATCGAACTGCTAGCGGTCGCGGCACCTCAGCGACTTACGTGTGAACGGTTCGTGACAAGCTGACGGCCGGTTTCAGCCAACAATATCTCAACGCCTTGCGGCCAAATCCTGAACGCCGGCTGATGCGATTCGCCTATGCGCATCGCCCTCAGGCGAAATCTGAAAAAATAAGCGGCAGGATCCGGGCTGGCGCAAACTATAGCAATATGGATGTTGAATCTGATCAATCTGAGGATAAATCGATGGGTTTAGTGATACGCCGACTCGGATTTCCTTGCGTCCTGCTCACCGTGACGGTCATCGCTTCCGTGGGGAGAACCAGGGGTGATGAGAACGGTGGGTCGAAGGAATCGATCGATAGCGAATCTGCCGAACAGGATCTCGCACGCCCACCGCTACCGATCAGCGATTTTCTTGGGCAGCATTGCTTGGACTGTCACAGTGACGATGAGCCGGAGGCTGGCTTGAGCCTGATCGGGCTTCCGTTCGACCTCCGTGAGCCCAAAGCCTTTGAAAGTTGGCGGCGCGTCTACCAGCGCGTCCGGGATGGAGAGATGCCGCCCGATTCGGACTTAAAAGCAAACGAGACCGACGATTTTTTAAACGGTCTCAATCGGCGACTGATGGAATCGGACTCGCGCGACATTGCAGATCGAGGCAGGGTCCGCGGCCGACGTTTGACGCGGACGGAGTACGAACACACGGTTCACTCGCTACTCGGGATTGATCTTCCGCTGCGAGATCAGCTGCCCGAGGACACAGCGATGCACGGCTTTGAAACCGTCGCCGACGGCCAACAGTTATCGCACCACCTATTGGCGCGATACCTGGACGTTGCCGACCGCGCATTGGCGGAAGCATTTGATCGTGCTCTCAAAGGGGACTATACGGACGTTGGGGACTTCTCACCCAGACTCTTGTCTCAGGGTATTGGGAGACGTAACTACCGAGGCCCCGAGTCTCGAGATGGCGAGAGTATTTCGTGGCCAATCTTCAGGCCCTTCTTCGGACGTATGCGCTCGATCCGAGTGCCGCATGACGGCTGGTATCGAATCACACTTCGCGATGTGCGCGCAATCAACCCGGCGAAAGGTGGAACTGTCTGGGGAACCTTGCGATCGGGGGTTGGTGCCTCCGCCCAACCGATTCTCTACAAGGTTGGTATCGTGGAAGCGACCGAGACTCCGCGAGACCTGCACTACGAAGCATGGATTCGCAAAGGACATCTTTTGGAGCTGACGCCGAACGATCTAACCCTCCGCAAGGCGCCCACCCAGAGCGGGCGCCCCGACACGGCCGCCTACCGCAAAAGAAATGAAGAGCAAGGTTTTTCAGGAATCGCGCACCGCGGTATCCTCATGGAGCGCATCTATCCAAATGCCGATCGTGAACAAGTCACGCAGAACCTGTTCGGTGATGCCAAGCAGGAACACTGGGAGTCCGATCCGACGGTTGTGCTCAAACGGTTGGTGACTCGCTTTGCATCGAAGGCGTTTCGGCGCCCCGTCACTTCGGATGAAGTAGCCGACTATCAGCAGATCGGTCTCGACTTACTCTCCGAAAACGAATCGTTCATCGAAGCCCTGCGTGCTTCCTACAGCGCCGTTCTCTGTTCGCCACGGACGCTGACGTTCGTCGAGTCACCGGGACCACTGGACGACTATGCCATCGCGTCGCGACTCAGCTATGCGTTGTGGACGGATATGCCGGACGAGACCCTGATGCGATTAGCCGGCGAAGGAAAGCTCCGGAACACCGAAATTCTTGCGTCGCAAATCGATCGCATGCTTGATGATCCACGCTCGAAACAGTTCATCAACAGCTTTACCGATCAGTGGTTAAATCTGAACCAAATTGACTTCACAACGCCTGACAGTAGGCAGTTTCGCACGTTCGATCCTGTGGTTCAGGAGTCAATGCTCCAGGAAACTCGCACCTTCGTCAGCAAGCTCATCGAAGAAGACTTGGGTGTCGCCCACTTCGTCGATTCAGACTTTGCCTGTCTGAACGAGCGGCTGTTACGGCATTACAGGGTCGCCGATGACGTCGAGGGTTGGAAACCCGGTCGCGGAATCCAGACCGTTTCGCTTTCGCCTGCCAGTCGACGTGGCGGCTTGATCACCCAGGGCGCTATCCTGAAAGTGACCGCCGACGGGACCACGACGTCTCCGGTGGTGCGGGGCGTGTTTGTCAATGAGCGGATTCTTGGCGTTCGGGTTCCACCGCCACCGCCCGGAGTCCCTGCGGTCGAACCGGACGTGCGTGGTGCGACCTCCATCCGCGACCAATTAGCAAAACATCGCGCTGATGAATCGTGTAATGCTTGCCACCGGACCATTGACCCGCCAGGATTCGCCTTGGAGAGTTTCGATCCGGTCGGAGTGTGGCGCGATCGCTACGGAATCGGCGGTAGGGGGGCAGCGGTCGATCCATCGGGAACGACTGCCGACGGAGGCACGTTCGATGGACTTCTGTCATGGCAGCAGCTCTATGTGAACCAACCAGAGCTAATTGCCCGCGGGTTTGCCGAGCAATTCCTGACCTACGCCACGGGCGCGCCGATTCGCTACAGCGATGAACCAGCCGTCGATCGTATCGTTTCCGATTCCAAAGCATCCCAATACGGGATACGGACGTTGATACGCGCCGCGCTGACCAGCGACCCGTTCCTTAAGAAGTGATCCACATACTTCATCCAGCCAACGAGAACGAACGATGCCGAAAGACTCATTGAACTTCCGAAACCTGCCGCGACCGAGTGTCTTGTCTCGCCGTACGTTGATACGAGGCGCGGGTGTTTCACTGTGCTTGCCGATGCTAGACGCCATGAAACCGGCGTTTGCATCGGATTCCGATGGGACGCACGCCAAGCGATTTGTTGGCGTCAGCCTCGCGCTTGGCTTGCACAACCCCAACCTGGTGCCGGAAACCGACGGCAAGAACTACAAGCCGTCTAAATATCTGGAAGGCTTGGATGATTTGCGAAACGACTTCACCGTCGTCTCAGGCACTTCGCACCCGGGCGTTTCCGGAGGACACTCTGCCGAGGGCAGCATCTTTTCGGCCTGCCCCAACGCGCGTGGATCGGCATCGCGAAACACGATTTCCCTGGACCAGTTGATGGCCAAGCAGCTCGGTGACGAGACACGATTCCCGTCATTGGTCCTCAACACCAGATCTCAAACCAGCCCATCGTATACGCAGAACGGCTCGATGATTCCGGCTGAGAATAACGCGATGCGTTTATTCACGACGTTGTTTGTGGATGACACGCCAGCTGAGCGTGAGCGACAAGCTGAGCTCATTCGGCGCGGTCGCAGCATCATGGATGTGGTCGGAGAAGAGGCGAAGCGACTGCAACGAAAGGTGGGAACTGGCGATCGCGACAAGCTGGATGACTGGTTCACCAGCGTTCGCGAACTTGAGCAGCGAATGGTTGCCAACGAGGCCTGGACGCACCGCCCAAAGCCTCAAGTTGACATGGAGAAGCCGGAGTCCATCCCCCGGGACACTGTAGGCGTTGCAGGCATTTTCCTGGACATCATACGCATGGCAATGATGACTGATTCGACGCGATTCGTCACATTGCACGTCCCCGGGGATTACCACGGCCTTAGCCATCATGGAATGGATGCTGGTACCATTCAGCGACTCGCGTCGGTTGAGCAAGGGATGATCGAACAATGGGCCCGATTCCTGCGAACGCTGAAGTCCAACGGTTTGCTTGATGAGACAATGGTTCTAATGACATCGAATCTCGGAAACGCGTCGAGTCACGACACCAAGAACATGCCGGTTCTGTTTGCCGGAGGCGGATTCCGACACGGGCAACACTTGGCGTTCGACCAGCAGAACAATTATCCGCTGCCAAATCTCTTCGTGAACGCACTGCAACGGCTGGGAATCGAGCACGACTCGTTCGCCACCAGCACCGGAACAATGACGGGCCTTGAATAACAGGATTTGAGCAAGCACATTTTTCTGTAGCGGAAGTCGTCAAGACTTTCGGCAACAACCAACGCCGAAACTCTGACGAGTTCCGCTACGCGACAATATCCAAGGACAAGATCACATGAACAATAGTCTTCTCTTTCTAGCCATGACAATCAGTTGCGTGACAGCGGGCAGCTACGCAAAGGCAGACGATTACGTAAAGGGAACGTCACTCCGGGCAACCATGCTCAATAGAGGTGAGGTCATCTTCGAAAAAAACTTCGATGACCAGAAAGAAGTCGATGCCGTGATGGATCTAAGAAAACACACCAAGGGCACGGTGAAAGATGGGGTCATGGTGACCATTCCCCCGTCGGTCCATGGAGAGGCACCTAAAGGCGCTCGATACGGAAAAGAAGAGTTTGTCCGATCCCATTTCAAACTCGGCGGGCAGGACTACATTTTTTCTTTTCGAGTGAAGTTCTTAGAACTGGATAGAGAGGTACGAGAGAAAATCTGTTTTATCGACCTTGGGCATCGCTGGATCCGCTTAGAAATGACACCTGAAGGCTCCCAACTCGTATTTCAAAACTACATATTGGACAAACGAGGAGGTAGACAAGTGATGGTCGAAGACAAAGCACTAAAGCTCAAATATGGAGAGTGGTACGAGGGCACCATCGAGATCTCAGGAAACGAAACTCTGTTCAATATCAATGGTGTGGCATTCCATATAAAGGATGACCTGGTTGCAAAGAAAAGAGAAACCGTCCTTGCCCAAAGATTCTGTCTCGACCTCAGAGGTGTGGGTTATCACCTGGATTACGCGGCAGCCTGGAAGCCAAATGGCTATCAGAGAACCTGGGAAGAAAAGCGAGCTGAATCGAATTGATCATGCTTAGTCATCGATGAAGACTGGCTACTCAAGGGATTTCATTCCTAGGCACGCTAGATCTTGCAGAAGGCCGGATCGTATATCGCTCGGATGACGTTAGCGATTTTAGTATCGCCCAGCCCGAGGAAGCTAACCGGGGGCCGGGATGGCGCTCACCGGAAATACTTAGTGGTCCGCCTGACCGGCGACGTCTCGTGGAACCGAGAAAGCCGGCGCCGGCGCTTGAGAGAGAACACTGACGAGCATCCGTTGCGATAATGACCCGTCATGCCGTCGAGCTCGATCAATAGTGGGCAAGTGGGCAAAATCAACAGCCGGAAAAGAAGACGATCAGCTATGCATTCAAACATGACGCGCCGCCAACTGCTGCAAAAGCTTACCTTTGCAGCGTCTGTGGGCATGGCATCAAACTTGATGAGCGGAAGGCCCGGCATGGCGGCCGATGAAACGAATGAAGCGGGCGCGTACGCGGAAGGCCTGCTGCCGTCCGGTGTGCGCTCGCGATTTGTCAACGGCGTCAACGGCCTGCGCATGCATGTGCTTGAAGCCGGTTACGAAGGGCGCAACCGACCCGGCGTCCTGCTGCTCCACGGCTTTCCGGAGCTGGCCTACAGTTGGCGCAACGTGATGGTGCCGTTAGCAGAGGCGGGATTTCACGTTTTCGCCCCGGATCAGCGCGGCTACGGTCGCACAACCGGTTGGGATGACGACTATGACGGTGATCTTGCCTCATTTCGGCGCCTGAACATTGTTCGGGATGCTCTCGGATTGGTTTTCGCACTTGGACATCAGTCGGTTGCGACAGTGGTGGGGCACGACTTCGGCTCGCCGATTGCTGCTTGGTGCGCCGTGATCCGTCCAGATGTATTCCAGTCGGTCGCACTCATGAGTGCTCCGTTTAGCGGGACTCCATCTCTACCATCTGGCACGGCTAATGATCCAACACAACCAGTGGCATCATCCGGTCCGAGCCTTTTCGACCAACTGGCGGCGCTACGGCGTCCTCGCAAGCATTACCAGCGATACTACACAACGCGCGGTGCAGACAAAAACATGCGCAATGCTCCGCAAGGTATCCATGCGTTCCTGCGCGCCTACTACCACTACAAGAGTGCGGACTGGGCGGGCAACCGGCCCTTCCGACTTGAAGCGCGGACAGCCACTGAGATGGCCAAGATGCCTACCTATTACATCATGGACCTGGCAGACGGTATGGCGGAAACTGTGGCCAAGCACATGCCTTCAGCGAAGGAGATTGCGGCGAACAGTTGGCTGCCAGACGCGGAGCTACGGGTCTACAGCGAGGAGTTTGCGCGCACCGGTTTCCAAGGCGGTCTGAACTGGTATCGGTCTGGCAGTATCGGCGCCGCTGAGCAGCAGCTCTTCGCCGGTCGCACGATCGACCAGCCGTCGATCTTCATCTCGGGTGCCAGCGACTGGGGCAGCTATCAAAGTCCCGGCGCTCTAGAGAGAATGCAGGACACTGCCTGTACCGACATGCGCGGTGCATACATGGTTGAGGGTGCTGGGCATTGGGTGCAGCAGGAGCAGCCCGAGCAAACCGGTCGTTTGTTGATCGACTTCCTCGGCGCGTTGTAGCTTGGTTTCACTCCCACGAACGACGAAACTTCCAGCTCCCGACCACCACCAGCAATGGTTGCCGAGCTGCGGCACTTCGCTCCTTGATCCGGCCTACGAATAGATATTCTCGAACTGCTACAAAGAGGCGGCAGGATCTAGGCTGGCGCGAACTATAGCAGTAGGGATGGACTGATAAAAGCGTCTCCCATTGATCATCTATCCAAATCCAAACCTATGAACTTGCAAGAACATACGAGACCACTCTTCCAGGCATTCGTCGTAACAGTGGCGTTTCTTTCATTGGGTGTTGCTGCCGAAGCCGATGACAAACGCCCGAATATCCTGGTCATTCTGACTGATGATCAACGCTACGACGCGATGGGATTCGTGGGCCATCCATTTCTCAAGACTCCTCATATCGATCGGATCGCCAGGGAGGGAGCTCATCTGAAGAACGCCTTCGTCACCACTTCGCTTTGCTCGCCCAGCCGGGCGTCAATTCTGACCGGACTCTATGCTCACAATCACCGGGTAGTCGACAACTACAATCCGATTCCGAAGGGGCTGCGGTACTTTCCCGAGTATCTGCAGGAAGCCGGTTACGAGACGGCCTTCATCGGAAAGTGGCACATGGGCGGAATGATTGATCACGTTCAGCCGGGCTTCGATCATTGGATCAGCTTCAAAGGACAGGGCGTGTATTTTGGAGATCTCAATGAAGGCAAGGTGAAAGGACGGTATGTCCCCCAGGTCAATCGGGACGGATTCAATGTCAACGGAAAACGTGTTCCCCAGAAAGGGTATGTCACCGATATCCTTGACCGGTTTAGCCGCGAGTGGCTCGAGGATCGAAAGGGGGATAAGCCATGGATGCTTTACCTGTCCCACAAAGCGGTTCATGCCGACTTTCTCCCTGCCAACCGCCATGCCTTCTCCTACCAGGATGCTCCTTTCGAGCGTCCCAAGAGTTGGTTTGAAAGTCCTGAAGAGTTCACCGATGTTCCACGATGGGTGCAGCATCAACGGAACAGCCGACACGGCGTCGAATTCGCCTACTACACCAACCTGAACATCGAAACCTATTACAAACGTTACTGTGAGACGATCCGGGCGATTGACGAGAGCACCGGTCGAATCATGAGCCTGCTTGAGTCCAGGGGCGAATTGGACAATACCCTTATCATCTATCTGGGAGATAACGGCTTTCTGTTCGGTGAACATGGATTGATTGACAAACGCTGCGCGTACGAGGCATCAATCCGGATTCCCATGGTGATGAGATGCCCGAAACAGTTTGATGGCGGCCAGACCATTGACGACGTGGTGGCCAATATTGACGTGGCGCCGACGCTTCTGGACGCCGCGGGGATCGACAAACCGGAGCACATGGATGGTGAGTCATTCCTTCCGCTGTTGCAGGGCAAAGATGTCGATTGGAGAGACTACCTGTTGTACGAGTATTACTGGGAGCGGAATTATCCTCAGACACCGACGATGCATGCCCTCTGCGGAAAACGATACAAGTACATTCGGTATCACGGAGTCTGGGATATTGATGAGCTGTTCGACCTGGAGAAGGACCCCGGGGAAAAACGCAACCTGATCAATGATCCGGCGCATCAGGAGTTGATCGCGGAATTGAACACGAAGCTGTTTGAAGCATTGCGGGAGACGAACGGAACTGAAATGCCTATTCTGCAGGACCGGGGAACCAAGTTTCTCCACCGCAAAGACGCGGGAAGCCGGGGCACTGATTTTCCAAATTGGTTCTACCGGCAGCCTGAGGCTTCATGGCAACCAAGTCAGTAGCCGGCATTGAGCTTCGCGGGACGTGCGTGCAAGGCGATTGCACGCCTCTTGCCCAATAACGGGAGAAGACGTCAATCGTGATCTGCCTTCAACGCGAACAGCCGCAAATACCCGATGCCGCTGCTAACGATGGCCGCCAAGCAAATGAGTGTCATGAGGGTACCGGGAATGAAGTTGACGAATCCTCCGAGGTCCATGAACAGGAAGTAGCCAACATCCGCTAGTCCAGCGACCAAGGCGGCGAGCAGCATTGCGGGTTTCGATCGGCGCCATACGAAAATGGCACAGATCGTCGTTACGGCACCGATCCACAGCAGGTTGAATCCATGTTGGTTGATGACAGCACCAGCCGCATCCGGGTATGCCAGTTTCAATGTTTCTGGATCGACTGCATCGGCGATTCCGCCAATCGCCTCAGGTGTATCCTGGGTGATTGTCATCACCCCTGCTAGTACATGGACGAGACCCCAGATCACCCACAGCACAGCTGCCAATCGAAGCAGCCAAACGCTCGTCTTTTCAGGTTTGATGTCGACGTGCCGCTTCACGACTGAGTCTCCGGTGTAAGCGCTACTGGTTCGGCGTGAAAGTGAAGGCGGCGACTGACTGGTCGCAGTGAGTACGAACCAGCGAGCACAGCGAGAAACACCAAGGGAACGATGACTTCCGGGATCGCATGACGGGCAAACCCATGCGAAGCTGATGCCCCTAGCAGATCAAAGGTGAAACCCGCGTAGGCCCATTCCTTCAGCAGCGGTGTCTTTGGAATCAACAGTGCAATGACGCCGAGCACCTTTGCGATTCCCAGAATCGACATCAGGTACACGGGATAACCCAGACCCGACATCGATTCTTGCTGCCCCTCGAAGCGGATCAGGTTCAAAACACCTGCCGCGCCCATCGCCAGGCAAAAGAGCCCCGTTAAGAGCCAGTAGCCGATTAGCTTTCCGTTCATGAATGCGTCTCCCGCTTGCAAAAGTGGACCGATCAGTCAACTGACATTTAGACGAGAGGTTAGCAATCTTGACCGTTTGGTCAAGTCGGGCTAGGATTTCTCGAAACTAGATGGCCAGTGATCGACGAAACGCTCCATTCATGAACCGACTCTCACGCGACATTTTTGTCGAACGCACTCGAGAATTGTTGACTCGGCAAGGGTGCACTGACGTTAGCCTGTCTACCGTGCTCAATGCTTGTGACGCCAACAAAGGCTCCCTTTATCACTTCTTCCCCAAGGGGAAGGATGAGCTGGTCGTTGCGGCGATCCAAAGGCAAGCCGGTTTTGCAATCAGCATGAATCAGGATTTTCTCACTCGGTCGGACTCCACCGCCGAGGCTGTTTTCCATTGCCTTGAATCACTTGCAAAGAAGATGGCGGCTTCAGACTTCAACCTGTGCCTGCCGTTTTCCGCCGTTGGAGCAATCTCAGGGGACGCCAGTGAAGAGCTGCGTTCCGCATGCGCCGATACGCTGGCCAAGTTGGAGTCACTTTTCGCAGAATCGCTCAAGCGGGAGGGGCTTTCGGCGAAGTTAGCGAAGGAGATCGCTTCTCTGATTGTTTCCACCGTGGAGGGGGCCTTGCTGCAAGCGAGAACTCGCAAGATAGCCACGCCCCTCAAAGTAGCCGCTACAGCACTGCGAAGTGCGATCGAGTTCCATACATCCGCATCTTAGGCAACTTCCGGGATTGATCAATTCAAATGAGGTGACGGAAGCTGTCAATTCGCGGCGACACAGGCAAAAAAAACTTTTTAAAACGGGCGGCAGAATCTGGGCTGGCGCGAACTATAGAAGTATGAACCTGGAATCCAACGGCCCCGAACCACAACATTCCGTATCCGAAGCGGATTTTGTGCGTCTGTTCGCTCGGCATGAGCTGGCGTTGCGGAACTATGCGCGTCTGATGCTGCCCGATTGGAACGGCGTGGATGATGTGCTGCAGGATGCCAGCATCACGATGTGGGAAAACCGGCAGCAGCTTCAGGATGAAAGCGGCTTTCTGCCTTGGGGAAAAGTCATCGTTCGTCACAGGTGCTTCAATGCGATCGCAAAGATGCGTCGCGACCGACTGGTCCTCGATAAGAACGTCCTCGAATTGATCGCAAGCGAAGAAGAGGCTGAATCCGAGTCTGAAAACCTGGTCAGTATTCAACACTCTTTGGCGGATTGCCTCGGCAAGCTTCCTCCACAGCGCCGTGAACTAGTACTGGCACCCTATCGCGGGGCAGGCGAAGTGAAAACACTCGCCGAGCAAGCCGGAAAAACGCCCAACTCGCTCTACAAAATCATCGGCCGACTTCGTGCAAGACTGTCGCGGTGCGTCGAAGAAAAACTGAGACTGGAGATATCATGACCAAGGAAGAGATGAATCCCGAAGAGCGCATCGACCAGTACCTACTTGGGCAGGCGACGGCGGAAGACGTCGAAGTTCTGAACGAGCTGCTCGCCAACGATGAGCGACTGCGGAAGCACTATCGCTTCCGAGTTGCGTTGGAGGGCGGTTATCGAGAGGCTGCGATACGAGGCGAAAGTCTAGTGCCGATGATTGACGTTTCTTCAGCCGAAGCCGAAGCCGAAGCCGAGGCCAAGCAATCCTCTCGCAAGAGTTTTCTGTACGGTATTGCAGTAGCGGCAGCATCCCTCGCCGCCGTCGCCCTTTTTGCGGTAACGCAGTGGAGTCCCGTTGATCGAGAAACGCCATCCTCAATTACCTCCACAGTGGCAGGAATCCCAGTAGCGCGGCTGGTCACTTCGCTTGATGCGAATTGGCGTGACATTGATCCCACCCCCGGTGCTTTTCTTGAACAGGGCAGCTTTCGGTTAGATGCCGGAACGGTGGAACTGGAGTTCAACCGAGGCGCCCGAGTCACGCTTCGGGGGCCATCAAGTTTCGAGCTAAAGAGCACGGACTTGCTGCACGTGTCTTCCGGCAATCTTGTCGCGAGGATTCCAGAGGAAGCGATCGGCTTCACGATCGTGACCGATGAGGCAGAAGTCGTGGATTTGGGAACGGAGTTTGGGCTTAGGGTTGAAGACGGCGGTCAGACCGAGGTTCATGTCATTGAAGGTCTGGTCGAGATCTTTCCACGTGAGGATTCGAGCAATCGTTCCGCAGAGAGTATTCGCATCGAAGAGGGGCAGGCGATTCGATACAAGGTTGGCGATGCCGAAGAAATGGGAACGGAAAGAATCCCCGTTCGGTCTAGTCGCGGAGTATTGGGAACCACGCAACGGAGTGATCTTGGCCTCACTTTCCTGCAGGGAAATATCCGGTTGAAGGAAATGGTCTCCGCTGCCGACCTGAAACGTCCAACAAGTTCTTGGATCGAAGTGATTCCCGAGCAAAGCGGTGTTCTGCTCCAGCAAGCGATCCCGGTCACGCTGGTCGCGCCGGGCAACTATCGTGTCTTCGGTGACTCCGGTCAGGTCATCCCAGCAGGAACGAAAGTCGACAGCTACCTCTTTCATTTCCGTTCGGAACATCCCTCACCGGTCCAAGGTGTCATCAAGTTTGACCAAGAGATCGTCGGATTGATCTGTGAGGCGGGCCAGCTGGCTGTCAGCGATTCGATTCTCGGACAAGACGGAATACGGTATCCGGTGGCGAGCAGACAGTATCGCGGCCTGGAGCCGCACATTCGTTCTGAGAAGCTAGACCCAGAAAAGGGCGGAGGCTGGACGGCCGATGAAGTGACGGTCTCCCAAGACATGATGACAATTGGCTTGAGCGTCAACGTCAATCCCGGTCTTGGTGTGGATCAATTGAGAGTACTTGTGCGGAGCAAGGACTAGTCATGAATGAGCTTCCGCGAAGGGGCTTCCTGCACAGCAGCCTGGCGTTTGGGTGTGGCTTGGCCGCCACGCCATTGCTGAACCCTGCACGCGCGTCCGAAGTGAAAACGACCCAGGTTGCGCCGAGCGGTTTCTTTACACTTGGTAAGCGCAAAGATCACTGGTGGTTGATTTCACCTCAGGGAGCGCCGTTCTTCTCGATGGGATTGAACCATATCGATCCAGCGAGTCTGCGCTACCCCGAGAACCTTGGCATTTGGCGTGACAAGTATGGTGGTAGCACGCTGCGGTGGATTAAGGAATCTGTCGCACCCAATCTGCAGGCGTGGGGGTTCAACTCCGTCGGTTGGGTGCAGGAGGTAACTGTCAGGCAATGGCGGCATTCGCGAGCCTTTACCGTCGACGAGTATCGCGCGCTGGACATGCCGTATTGCCATTTGCTTCCTTTCACCGAATCACATCAGTGGGAGCAGCATACGGTTCACTACGATTTCCGCAGTGAAGACTGGAAGGAATGGGTGGACTACGTGGCGCGCTCGCACTGCGCAGAGCTGGCAGAGGAAAAGAACCTGATCGGCTATTTCTACAGCGACTGTCCTACATGGATTCACAACCGACCGTACAACCAGTGGCGCGGTCCGATTTTTGATCCTGAACGTCTAAAGACGGAAGCAGGGCGAACAGAACTAAGCGATCTGGCAGACGGCTACTACAAGACGATTCATGATGCTATTCGTCGCTACGACAAAAACCACTTGATCTTGGGGGATCGTTACGAGGCAAACGCGCCGATTGCGATGGAGGTGATCGATGCTGCGAAACCGTATGTCGACGTGTTGTCGTTCCAGGACTTCCGCGATCCTGTGCAGAATCTCGACGAGTGGCACAAGAAGACCGGAATGCCTGTGCTGCTGGCCGATGCTGCCAAAATCAAGTGGATGACGAAGCCGGGGGAATTCACTCCCAACGATGGCCGTTGGTACGCGGAAACTCTGGCGGCCTTGCATCAGAATCCAGGGTGCGTCGGCTTCCATCTGTGTGGGGCGTATCAGCGGAACAAAGGCCGGAGATACGGATTACTCGATGAACAAGAAAGGCCGGACACAATGAACGTGGATCTGATGAAGGCTGCCAATCAAGAGATCGTTAAGTGGATGGAACAGACTTTTGGAGGGTAGTCGAATGATGCCGACCTACAATCGAAGGATTCTCCTGCGCGGCGGCTTGGCACTGGGATGTGGTTTGGCCACAGAGCCATTGCTCGATCCTGCATGCGCGTCCGAAGTAAAAACGAGTCAGGTAGAAGCGAGTGGTTTCTTTACGCTTGGTAAGCGCGGCGATCACTGGTGGTTGATAACACCCGATGGCAAGCCGTTCTTCACAATGGGGTTGAACCACATTGATCCTGCGAGTCTTCGGTACCCTGAGAATCTCGACATCTGGCGCGAAAAGTACGGCGGCAGTACGCTTCGATGGATCCAGGAATCTGTCGCGCCCAACCTGAAGGCGTGGGGCTTCAACACAGTCGGCTGGGTGCAGGAAGTCACCGTCCCGAAGTGGCAGCATTCGCGTGCGTTCACGGTGGACGAGTACCGAGCGCTGGACATGCCGTATTGTCATTTGCTTCCTTTCACCGAATCCCATCAATGGGAGAAGCATACCGTCCACTACGACTTCCGCAGTGAAGACTGGAAGGAGTGGGTCGACTACGTGGCACGGTCTCATTGCGCGGAACTGGCCGAAGAACGTAATCTCATCGGTTACTTCTACAGCGATTGCCCGACGTGGACTCACGATAGACCCGACAACAAATGGCGAGGTCCAATTTTTGACCCCGAGCGATTGGAGACAGAAGCTGGGCGAAGAGAACTGAGCGAACTGGCAACGAGCTACTACAAGACCACGCACGACGCCATCCGTCGCTACGACAAGCACCATTTGCTGCTGGGCGATCGCTACGAAGCCAACGCGCCGATCGCCATGGAAGTTGTGAATGCGGCGAAGCCGTTTATCGACGTGTTGTCGTTCCAGGACTTCAGAAACCCGATTAAACACCTGGACGAGTGGCACAAGAAAACGGGCATTCCTGTATTGCTCGCCGACGCCGCCGGTCTGGGCGGGCGCAGTAACGGGGATTTTAAACCGAACAACGGGGCGTGGTACTCGAAGACGCTGTCAGCGCTTCACGGGAACGCGGGTTGCATTGGCTTCCATCTTTGCGGGGCCTATCAACGCAACAAGGCTCGCCGACGTGGACTCCTCGACGAAATGGAAAAGCCCGATGCGCAACACGTCGATCAAATGAGGGCTGCGAATGAACGGGTCACCCAGAAGATGGCCCAGATGTTTCAAGACTAACTGCACATGAGACCAAGCATATGAATTCCAAGACCATCGTTCTCGCATTGCTGATTAATACCCTCATCAGCCTTTCGGCGTCAGCCCAGGAGCTCGACACCTTTGGCGGCTTTACCGACATCAAGGGAAAGAAAACAGGATTCTTTCACACGCAAAAAATCGACGGTCGCTGGTGGTTGGTGACTCCGGAGGGGCACGGATTCTTTGGCATTGGCCTCAGCCATCCCGTGACAGGTTTTTCCCGGGACACGGTGACGTATTCCTACAGGGGTAACCAGGAAGCCTGGCTGCGCGACGGCATCAAAAAGATGCGAGAGTTGGGTTACAACTGCGTCTGGAGTGGGCCCTACAGTACGGAGCGGGCACGGTTTGGCTACGTCGACTACGAACTGGCCGAGCGAGTTTACCGCGAGGAGAAGATTCCCCACGCCATTCACGTGCCGTTGATCAAACACCAGGTGGAATTGAAGCCTGGCGAGAAACGCCCGGACGTCTTTAGTGACGAGTATGCCACGTTTGTCCAGGAGAACGTCACGAGATACGTCACGCCGAACAAGGACAATCCGTGGATCATGGGCTACTACTACGGATTCGGATCCTTCATGCGTTCCGGTTTGTGGATCAATGAAACTCTGGATCGCGAACCAGGAAGCCCTGGCCGGCAGTATCTGATCTCAGTCCTTGAGAAGCGTTACGACGGCGACATCCAAAAACTGAACACTGTTTACGGTAAGGACTACCAGTCCTTTGATGACCTCCGGCAAAAAGGAGGGATCGCTTATCCAGCTGGATACTTCACGTATTCAAAGAACAAGAACATCGCTGCAGACCAGGAAGCCCTGATCGCTGAAATCGTTGTTCAGGTGAACCGCCTTGGACATACCGAAATCCGCAAGGTGGATTCCAACCACATGGTCCTCGGTTGCTACGTGAAAGGCGTTACCTACTCTGCGGAACTTTGGAATCGAATCACTCCCTACATCGACGTGTTGGCGCCGCAGCACTTCAGCGAAACCCACAAGATCAACCCAGTCGTTGAAACCACCGGTCTGCCAGCGCTGCTCAGCGATCAAGTGTTTGGCAATGTCTATCCAGAAGCCCTCCTGCGATTGGGTAGAACACCGGGCCCCGTCCCCGATCATCTAGATCGAAGAGTGCTCTATCACTTGCTTTCCCGTCGATTAGCCGCCGATCCCGATTTTATCGGCGTCTCGTTTTGTGCCTGCCTGCACGACAACTCACACACGGTCGCCGCCTACGACCGAGGGCAGCCGGGCTTCTTCACCATCGACAATGAGCCCAGAAGCAGAACCATCGATACGGTTATCAAGGAAAACGATTACATCTACGAACAAGTTCGCCGTCCGATGAACGAGACAGCAATTAAGAGGCTCGACGACGAGTACCACGAAACGAATGCCCATTACCGAGCAATCTCCGGCCAGCGAACTCGCTTCTTGCAGCAAACGAATCGCTGATTTGCAAAGCCCTCGGCCGTGCCTTGCACAGACCAAGCCATGTCATGAAGTTAACACAAGCCAGAACTCAAATGCACAACAAGGTCGTTACAAGAATTACGAGTTGCATTGCCTGCATGATGTGTGGGCTGGCCAGCGCTACGGCTCAGTCAGCTGAACCGGACGATCGCCCCAATGTGATTCTGGTGATGACAGATGACCAGGGATACGGCGATGTGCGTTCGCACGATAACCCGTTGATTGATACACCGAATCTGGATCAGTTGGCGAAGGATGGCGCACGCTTCAAAAACTTCTTCGTTTCACCTCTTTGTGCTCCTACTCGAGCCAGCTTGTTGACGGGACGTTATCACATCCGCACGGGAACAGTGAATGTGTCCAACAACCTGGAGATCATGCGGGCCGAGGAAACCACGATTGCGGAGCTATTCAAGGCCAACGGCTACAGCACGGCTCTATTTGGAAAATGGCACAACGGCGAACACTATCCTCACAACCCAAATGGACAGGGTTTTGATGAGTTCGTTGGTTTTTGTGCTGGGCATACCGGGAACTACTTTGATCCGATCCTTGAACACAACGGCGGAACGATCGAAACCCGGGGCTTCATCACCGACGTTTTGACCGACAAGGCGATGCAGTGGATCGAAGCCAATCGCAACGAGAAGTTCTTCTGTTACATCCCTTACAACGCACCGCACACGCCCTATCAGGTGCCGGATGCGTACTATGAAAAATACAACGCCCGTGGTTTGAATGTGAAGAACGCGACGATCTACGGGATGGTCGAAAATGTTGACTACAACATGGGCCGTCTTCTAAAGAAAGTGGAAGAGCTCGGCCTGCAAGAGGACACCATCGTCCTGTTCCTTACCGACAACGGACCCAACACACCCGATCGCTACAACGGCGGCATGAAGGGGCACAAAGGGCAGGTGGACGAAGGCGGCGTGCGTGTCCCTCTCTTCGTGCGTTGGAGCGGTCACATCAAACCTGATCGCGTTGTCGATGGACTCGCCGCTCACATCGATCTTCTGCCAACACTGGCGGATCTTTGCGAGATCGAAGTCCCCGACAGTCTTCGGTTGGACGGACGTAGCCTCAGGGCATCGCTTCTGGATGAGCAATCCGACCCGAGCGATCGGATGATATTTACCCATCGCTATTGGGCGAAGGAGTTGCAACTACCCAATGGTGCGGCCAGAAGCCTCCGCTACCGCTACGTCCTGACAGCGAGAGAGGAATCTCTCTTTGACCTGGTTGAAGATCCTGGCCAGAAGAAAGACATCAGCAAGGAGTTTCCCAAGCAGTTCCAACGACATCGGGCAGCCTATCGCGATTGGTTTGCAGACGTCTCGAAAGACTGGGAATTGGAATCACTCATCCCCTGTGGATATCGCGAGTTTCCGATCACACACCTTCACGCGGTGCAATCAACACTGAGCGGAACGCTCAAGTTTCACGGCAGAGGATTCCATCATGACTGGATCGTCAACTGGGTTGAGGCTGATGACAAGATCACATGGGACATCGATGTCGTGGAATCAGGCACCTATCGCGTCGCCGTTAAATACACCTGCCCGAGGAAGGACACGGGATCGAAAGTTCGCATTCAGGTGAACGGTAACGGGCTCACATCCGTCGTTGATCGGCCTTTTGATCCCGCTCAATTTCCGAATCACGATCGAGCCCCCCGTGCCGGCGAGTTGGAGAAACCGTGGGCAACCCTCGAACTCGGAAAAATGGAAATGGAACAAGGAATAACGAAGCTGGTTCTCTCAGCAGATCGGATGCCTGGCACTCAGGTGATGGAAGTCCGAGAAGTCATTTTGGAAAGAGTCTTCTCCGACTAAACCCGGAAAGAGCCCTGCAACCCGTGAACAAATCAAATGGAAACTAAGATGAGCAGAACAAGAACGATCGGACACTCTCTCGCTTTCATTTGCACTGCGCTGGTCCTGACCGTGGTGGCCGTCAACGCTCAGGATGCGAGAAGGCAAAGGACGCGATTTGCTCCCATTCACGAAGCGCTGAATCTGTCAGATGAGCAAACGCCAAAATTCCTGAGCATTCAGAAAGCCATGACCACGAAGTGGGCCGAGCTTCAAAAGATGGAGCCCGAACAGCGGAAAGCGGAACAAGAAAGGTTCTACAAAGCGAGATTTGAAGAACTCGAAGAACTACTCACGCCGCAGCAGATGACTCAATACCGGGAAATCCGGCGGCGACGCTTCAATTCTCCGAATGGTCGTCCGCAAGCGAGGCCAAATGCAAGCGAAACCAACCGCAAACCGTTTGCTCTCGCGGACTACTCTGGAAGCGACGTCGCCGGGATCGAGTCGGTCCTCGATGAGTCGCTCGTTGAGTCACAACCGTGGCGACAGCAAGCCAACGAGCGAATCGACCGTCACCGCAAAGCGACCCTTGAAATCCGTGTTGTGGATGATGAGGGAAATCCGCTGGCAGGCGTTCCGGTTCATGTGAAGCAACAACGACACCTGTTTCGATTTGGAGGAGTCGTAAGCGGACGGAGCATGCACGCGTCTGCCGGAGACCAAAACGCTCGGCCAATCACTGCTGTCACTCCTGAACAGTACAAACAGATGTTTCTGCGACTCGGGTTTAATGCCGCCGGGTTCGGTATGTACCTCAAGTACAAGCGTCGCTCGATGGCCGAACCCCACCTACCGAAGCTGTTCGAGTGGTTCCAAGAACATAACATACCCGTTCGGGGGCACTGCCTGATCTGGCCCGGAGGTGACTACGGGAGTTTCATGCCGCCAGGCCTGAGCAAGCTCGTCTATGTCGATGACCCCAACGCCAACTGGAGCAGTACCGCCAAGGGAGTTCCACGAGACAAATTGACGGAAGCGGAACAGCAGAATGTCCGCGATCTCTGCAAAAGGATGATCGAAGAATCGGCTGGGCAATGGCCCGTCTTCGAGTGGGATGTCATCAACGAAACCCGCAACAATCACATCGTGCAAGACCTCGTCGGACACGATGTGATTGCCGACTGGTTCAAGATTGCGAAACAAGCCACTGTCGATCGCAATGCCTTGCTCTACCTCAACGAGAACAAGGTCATCTCGGATCCCGCCGACGGTGACGTTACCGACAAGATGAGACAATTCGAGAGTGAAGTTCGTCTACTGCTCGAGAACGATGCTCCAATTTCGGCACTCGGCTTTCAATGTCGGTTTGCCAATCAAACTCCGCCCGAGACAATCTACAAACGCCTTCAATACTTCGAGAAATTCAACCTGCCAATCGCCGCGACGGAATTCGAGATGAAGGACACGATCGGTGATGAACTGGAGAAGGCTGCGATGACGGAGCGAGTCATGACAGTCTTGTTCAGCCATCGCCTGGTCAACGGGATTTATGCCTGGACAACATTGCCCCGGGGGAGCGGCGGCACGGCAAGCCGAGCCATCCTGGAGTCGGACGGTCGCTTGAGGCTTCGAGGCAAGGTCTGGATGCACCTGATGAAAAAGCGTTGGTGGACCGACGAAACACTCACGACGGATGCTAATGGAAAGGTCAGTCTTCGGGGCTTCAAAGGCGATTACACCATCTTGGTGGGCGGCAATGTCGTTGACCTGAAGTTGGATGAAGATCAGCAGACGGAAGTCACCCGTTCGGCCCCCGCTGAACAATCCGCCATTGGGCTGACCGAGATCGAAGGCCGCACGTGGCTGATCACACCTGAGGGAAAACCATTCTTCGCCCACGGGATCACTCATGCAACGAACCGGAGTCTGAGTGCCGACTACGGCGCGCTCTCAAAGGCCTGCCAAGATCTCGGGTTCAATGCCTATGGGTACGGCTGCCCGGGACCGCTGAAGAGCAACCTGCCCTACGTAGAAGGTCGCAACTACGTTCCCATCTCGACGTATCGGGGCAAAGGGGGGAGTTTCCGCTTCATCGACATCTTTGATCCTCGGCAGCAGCAGAGACTGGCAACACAGGTCAAGCAGACCTGTCTCCAGAACCGCGATAACCCAAACCTGATCGGATACTACTGGACTGACCTCGGGGCCTGGCCGCTGAAGAATTCCGTCGGCAAAAACTGGGTGGACTTCATCCGGGAATTGCCTGCCGATGCACCCGGCCGCAAGGCCTACGCTGAGTTTCTCGACTCCTGGCAGGGCGATGACGCGAAAGCACGGGATCTTGGCTTCCTTCGAGTTATTGCACGCGAGTACTTCCGCGTCATGGGAGAGGCGAATCAAGAACACGATCCGGACCATCTCATTTTCGGAGACCGCTTCGCCTTCAACACCATCGTTCCCGAAGTGCTTGAGGAGCTGGTGCCCTGGGTCGACGCAATCGCGATTCAACCGCCTTTCCAACCGGGGTTTCCCAAGGCGAAGTATCAGGAGATTCACGAGTTGACCGGAAAGCCCATTTTGATTTGCGATTTCGCGATTCGATTCAAGGACGGTGACAAGTCGATCCGTGGCTGGCAGCTACAGGAAGATGCAGCGGCCGCCGGAGTTCACTATGCAAAGTACATCCACGCCGCACTGCAGACGCCCTACATCATCGGCGCCTTCTGGTGCAATCCCGTCGACTCGACGGGTGCCTTCAATAGAAGTGGAGGGCTCAAGCAGGGGTTTTTTGGTGATGGGCTGACGCCGCGACCGGGCCTGAGCGAAGCGGTGGCCGAGCTCAACCGCCACATTACCCAAGTCACCCCTGATCGTGCCGATGCGCCCGAAGTGAAATAAAGCACACTTCGAAAGACACCCATGCAACAAAAGAAAGTGATATGACGCTGTTTGAAAACACATACAGACGCACGCTTCTCAAGCACGCGATTGCGGGTCTGCTGACGCTCTGTTTTATCCAGGTGGCTGATGCAGAGGCTGTTCCTGTGCCGGCGACGGTTAGGGCAGTCAAGAACGAGGGAACAAAACCCCGAAATGTAGTGTTCATTCTCTCGGACGATCACCGCTACGATGCGATGAGTTTCATGGGGCATCCGCTGGCGAAGACGCCGCATATGGACGCGATGGCGAAGAATGGAGCGCATCTCAAGAACGCATTCGTGACGACTTCGCTGTGTTCACCCAGTCGCGCATCCATCCTGACTGGACTCTACACCTTTCGACATCGAGTGATCGACAACCAACGCGCCGTTCCGGATGGGACACTGTTCTTTCCCCAGTACCTTCAAAAGGCGGGCTACAAAACCGGGTTCATCGGCAAGTGGCATATGGGCCGCGCAAACGACAGTCCTCGCCCGGGTTTCGATTATTGGTTCAGCTTTAAAGGCCAAGGAATGTATTACCCGCCAGGACCACAATATACGATCAACGACAATGGACGCCGGGTACCGCAAGATGGCTATATCACGCCTTTATTGACCCGAAAAGCGATCGAGTTTCTTGAGCAGCAGGAAGGCGCGGAGGAACCGTTCTTTTTGTATCTATCGCACAAGGCCGTGCACGATCCGTTTACTCCGGAACCAAAATACAAAGGCTCACTTAAAGATCAACCTTATGAATTTCCGGCATCGAGCGAACTGCTGAAGAACAACCTGAAGAATCGTCCACGTTGGCTTCTAGACCAACGCAACAGTTGGCACGGCATGGACTTTGCCTTGCACACTGGTCAGAGCGTCGAAGGGTTCTACAAGAGATACTGCGAAGCTCTGAGCAGCGTTGATGACAGCATCGGAGCCGTTGTCGGGCAGTTGAAAGAGATGGGCATCTACGAAGAGACGCTGGTCATCTACATGGGTGACAACGGTTTCATGTTTGGCGAGCACGGATTGTTCGACAAGCGAGTTGCGTATGAGACGTCAAGTCGCGTTCCGATGCTGATGCAGTGCCCCGAGATCATCGAAGGCGGTTCGGTGGTGGAACAGGTCGTGGCCAATATCGATATCGCTCCAACGGTCATGCAGGCCATGGGGCTGAAAAAGCCGCCACACATGGACGGACAAAGCTTCCTGCCACTGGCCCAGCTTCCGCCAGCACAGCGCAAGTCGATTCCGTGGCGCGAGTATTTCCTCTACGCGTACTATTGGGAACAGAATTACCCACAAACGCCGACGCATTTCTCGCTACGCGGAGACCAGTACAAGTACACGACGTACTACGGGCTCTGGGATACGGATGAGTTGTTTGACATACAGGCCGATCCGATGGAACAGAACAACCTCATCCATGATCCGGCATTTGCAAGAACGAAACAGCAAATGCAAAACCGGCTCTACGCAATGATGGAAGAGCTGGGAGGAATGGAAATTCCGATGAATCCGCCACGCGGACGCCAACAGAACAAACGTCTTCGCAATCGTGACGGAGTGAAGGCGGCAGACTTCCCCGAAGCCTTCATCGTTGATGAGCCACTTCGAGAGATCAAGTAGGACCGCCCAAACTGATGACATCCCAGAATGCTAATTTCACAGAACGCTAATTGACACTGATTGGACACTCATTCGGGTCGTTCAGAATCAAAACACGCATCAACATGAAAATGAAACAGTACTTCCTCTTGTTTATAGCCGCCTGCTGTTTTCCGGGCGTTCCTTTCAGTCATGGCCAGGATGACCTCTCGTGGGCATCCAGCGAAAAGACCCAATTCACG
The DNA here is from genome assembly GCF_007754155.1 of Stieleria neptunia. Taxonomy (NCBI): domain Bacteria; kingdom Pseudomonadati; phylum Planctomycetota; class Planctomycetia; order Pirellulales; family Pirellulaceae; genus Stieleria; species Stieleria neptunia. The sequence continues at coordinate 5,059,507 of NZ_CP037423.1, forward strand.
CCCAATGTTCATCACCCGAACATTAAGCGTGTCACGCTGTTCGCTCAGAACCCCGACATCGTCACACCGATTGGAATCGCCGTCGCGTCCGATGGCCGAGTGTTTGTTCAGGAGAATCACACCCACAAACGCAACTCAGACTACCGGGGGCCAGAGACTGACCGGATTCTTGTTTTCGAAGACAAAGACAACGATGGCATCGCTGATGATCGGTCCATTTTCTACGAAGGTCACACCTTTAGCACGGATCTGTTGTTTGGCCCCGACGGGCATCTCTATGTGAGCACTCGCTGGTTCATCGGTCGTTTTCGGGACGCCTCCAATAAAACCAAAGCGGAGGGCGAGCCAGAGAAACTTATCATCTGCGAAACCGATGGTGACTACCCACATAACGGGGTAGGAGGACTTGCGATCGATCCCGCAAACCCTGAGTGGCTCGCATTTGGTTTTGGCGAGAACCTTGGCGCGGATTACACCTTCGTCGGCTCGGACGGCGTGAAGCTTTCAGGTGGCGCCGAAGGTGGCTCGACCTATCGTTGCCGTACCGATGGCAGCAAGCTCACTCGCCAAACAACCGGACACTGGAACGCCTTTGGAATGGCATACGATCTGGCGGGGAACCTCTTCAGCACGGACAACGATCCCAACGCCATTCCGCCGAATCGCTTGCTGCATATCGTTCCGGGTGCCGACTTCGGCTTCGAGTACCGCTACGGTCGATCGGGACTGCACCCGCTGGTGTGTTGGTACGGCGAGAATCCCGGAACACTTGGAATGATTGGGGCATTGGGTGAAGCGGCAAGCGGCTTGATCTCTCATGGCCCCGGAAAGCTGCTGAGTGCCTCATGGACCGATAACCGCGTCGATTTGCATTCATTGAAACCGCGTGGAGACTCATTCGTCGCCACTCGTGAACAGTTTCTCAGCGGCCCCGACGAGTTTCGGCCGGTGCACTTCGCTTATTCCGCCGACGGTCGCTATCTCTACTTCACCGACTGGGTGAAGCTGTCCTATCCGGTACATGGCCATGGACGCATTTGGCGAGTTGAATTTAAGCAGCCGATCACGCTCGAGCCATCGTCAAACCGACCACCAGCCCAGGAGCTTTCAACAACCGAAGCATTCGTCAAGCTTGGAAGTGATGATCCCTACGCACGCACCGCAGCCATGCATGCGTTGTTGGCACATCCTGAAGCGTTGGCGGGCTACGACTGGCAGTCGGAAGCCAATGGAATCGCGCGAGCTCATTACGCTGTGGCACGAAAGCGTTCCGATGCCGCAGGACGCACTGACATTATTCCTGCATTGTTGGAAGACGATGATTCGGAAGTGCGTTTCGTCGGTATCAAGTGGATTGCAGACGAGAAGCTCAGCCAATACGAGTCGCAACTAAGAGGTGTTCTCAATCGAAGCGACCTCAGTCGGCGCGACTTGCTTTCGGTGATTGCCGCACTCGCGCGAATGAGTGGCGGATCGAGAAGGGAGTTTTCTCCCGATAAAGTCTTGCTTGAATTAGCACTCAGTGAAGATAAGCCGCCGGAATTGCGTTCACTCGCGCTAGCCAATGTAAAGGTGAACTACCCCGGCCTGAAAGTTGCTTCGTTAGCCGCTCTGGCGAGATCGAAGTCCCGAAGTATCCAGCGTGAGGCGATCCATACACTCGCTCTTCATTCAGACGCGAAGAGGGCGGCCGTGTTAGCCAGGATCGCAGACGATAATTCGGTAGATGCAGATCTTAGAGCGGATGCGATCGCAGGGCTCGCCGGCGGCGGGCAAGATCAAGCGGCGCTGTTAAGGAAACTTGCATCGGATTCCGATCCGACGATTGCCGAAGAAGCGGATCGTACGCTTGTCGCGGCAGGACTTGACAAACGAAAGGTTGAGGACAAACCGCCGGCCGATCGAGTCGACGATTGGGTAGCACTGATCGAAAGTGAAGCGTCGGGCGAGCCTGATGTCGCGGTTGGTCGTCGTCTCTTTTTTCACTCGACATTCGCGGGTTGTTACAAATGCCATGCGATACAGGGCCGCGGTAGCGCAGTTGGACCGGATTTGACCAACATCCATAAACAGACCGGTGTCAATCAAGCGTGGTTGCTGAAACATATCGTCAACCCAAATGCTGAAATGGCTCCCTATTATCGTCCACAACAGTTGCTGACAGTCGACGGAGTGGTGTTGACCGGTTTGATTGTTGGAAAAGAAGGACAGAAGCAGCAGTACGTCGCTTCAGACGGTACCACGTTCAGTGTTGACAAGGAGGATGTCGAAGAGCGGCGTGAGTTGCAAACGTCCATCATGCCCAACGGTCTAGTTGACGCAATGACGGTCGTCGAAATCCGCCATCTGATCGCGTACCTGCTCAATGACAATGAAAGACGTATTGAACTGGATGCGGCGATGGATACTGACTCCGCCAAACCTCAGATCGTTGGCAACCCGGGTTTCATACATCTGGAAAAGGACAATGGAGTTTGGTGGTTAGCTGACCATACCGGGAAACGGTTCATTACCACGGGGATGAATCATGTCGGCGAGGGCGGTGTGCTGTTCAACGAAGTCAACAAAGGGTGGCTGACGGGAAAGTTCGGCGAGGACATCAAAGGATCATGGGGCGGCTTGAATCCTCGCGCTAGGAACCACGGAGGCTATGCCGACATGGTTGTGAAGGACTTCAAGGACTATTCGTTCAACACGATCCCTTTCCATGCCTACTCGACGCCCCTGGATCTGTACGAAAAGCGTGGGATTTATTACGTCGCCAAGATCAAGGTTCAGAGTATTTCACTGATGCAGATGAATCGCGCGAAGGGTGCTCGATTTCCCGACGTCTTCTCCGCGAGTTTCCGGGACAAATTGGATGCCCTGGCGAAGAGGACTTGCACACCGTTGCGTGACGCGAAGTATTGCCTCGGATACGCCTACTTCGACATGCCCGATTTGAAGTCGGTGCGCCGATGGCACAGACAGATGTTTCCCGATGGCGGGCAGATCTACCCCTGGGTGCAGGACATGCGCGCGCTGCCCCCCGGCGCGGCGGGCAAACAGGAATGGATGCGGATCCTGAAACGAAACCATGCATCGGCTTCGGAGGCTGCGCGGGTTTACGCGGTCGATGACATCGCCTCGTGGGAAGACTTGGCAAAGGTCACGTCCTGGCCGATCAAACCCAACGATGTTCCCCGAGTCCGGAAGGACTCGGAGGACATGCTCACTGTTCTGGCCGAAAAGTGGTATGGCCTGCATCGCGAACTGATCAGGAAATACGATCCGAACCATCTGCTCCTGGGCGATAAACATGACGTCGGCTACGACAAGTCGGTGGATATGATTCCCGACGGAGTGCTCAGCGCCATCGGCAAATACTGTGACGTCATGATGATTCAGTACTACACGTTCTACACGGACCAACACAACTCGACGCTCCGGAAACTGCACAGTCAGACTGGCCTGCCGATCATCAATGGCGACCATTCGTACTCCTTCAAGACATCCAAACACACCAAGATCAAGGGTCTAGAAGTGGAGAGCTTCGAGGCAGTCGCCAATGAGTACCGCCGCTATTTGAAAGGCATCATGGAGGATCACCCCTACATGCTGGGCTGGTGGTATTGCGGCTACATCGAGCAGTGGGCTCCGGCCGGGACCAAGCAGCTGGGACAGCAATGCGGTTTCTTCAGCCCCTTCGGAGAGCCGAATGCGGAACTTCTCGCGCTCGTCAAGGAAGCAAACGAAAACGCCTCGATATGGCATGGCGGCGCATCCAAGAACGAGCCACCACCACGCGTTGAGACTTCTGAACCGGACACACCCGCTGAGGCTTCTGAACCGAACACGCCCGCCGAGATGTTTGCGGCGTTAAATGTCACGGCGGAACAGCAGAAGAAACTCGACGTGCTGGAAAAAGAACGCCAAGCCGCCGAGGCCAAGTTCCAGGACCTCAACGGAGAAACGCAGCGAGATGCGAGAAACGCATTCTACGCGGAAAGAAAGAAGAAGCTGCAGAAGATCTTCACGGAAGAACAATGGGCCATTTGGTCAAGCTTTTGGAGCCGCCCCAAACCAGCAACCAACCCGTAATAAGACTAGCAAACAAGAGTAAGAACGATGAAGAACACTTTGGCGGCTTTATGGGTGATCGCAATGGCGATTGCTGTAAGTGCGTTTGGAAAGAACGCTGGAGCCGACGAATGGGTCAGCCTCTTCAATGGCAAAGACATCGAAGGCTGGGAACAGAAAGGCGGCGAAGCAACCTACAAGGTTGAGGATGGGTGTATTGTTGGGACCACCAAACCACGCACGCCTAACTCCTTTCTTTGCCCACCAAACAGCTACGGCGACTTCGAGCTAACATTTGACGTCAAGTGTGACCCCGACCTCAACTCGGGCGTACAGATTCGTTCGACTTCCTACGCCGCTCACATCCCCGCAGGCCTTTCGGAACAAGAGACTGCGAAGGCAAAAAGGAGAGTTGATACGAATTCTCTTTTTGGGCCGCAGGTAGAAATTGCGGCAACTGGCAGGGCCGCTGGTGTCTGGTTTGAAGGTGTCGGTGGCTGGCTGTTGGATCCGAATCCTGAAGTTGCGAACGAAGTCTATAAGAAAGACGGATGGAACAGTTTTCGTGTTCTCGCGAAGGGTAAGTCGATCCAGGTGTGGATCAACGGCACAAAGGTTTGCGACGGCAGGGACAATCGCACACTTCTTGCGAAGGGCCGTCTCGGTTTTCAGGTCCATGGTGTTGGTGAGAAGACTGAACCACTTTCGGTTCGTTGGAAGAATATCAAGATTCGTGAAGTTCAAACGCAACCCAATGTTCTGTTCATACTGACGGATGACCAGCGGTACGATGCCTTAAGTTGCATGGGGCATCCACATCTGAAAACGCCCCATATCGACAGGCTGGCCAATGAAGGCCTACTCTTTCAAAATCACTTTTGCACGACCAGCCTCTGCTCTCCGAGTAGGGCATCGATCCTGAGCGGACTCTACGCTCACACGCACGGCGTCTCCAACAACTTTACCGAATATCCGGAGAGCATGATCAGCTTTCCCATGCGACTGCAGGAGTCGGGTTACGAAACGGCGTACGTCGGCAAGTGGCACATGGGCGAAAAGAACGACATGCCCCGCCCCGGCTTTGATCATTTCGTTACCCATAAAGGCCAGGGGAAGTACTTTGACACTGAGTTCAATTTCAACGGGAAAGATCGGCGTGTTGTTGAGGGATATTACACAACCGTCGTAACCGACATGGCGATGGACTGGATCGAGGATCGCGATTCCGACAAACCCTGGGCAATCATGGTGGGACACAAGGCTCCGCACAGTTTTTACTTCCCGGAGGAGAAATACCAACACGCGTTTGATTCCGCGGATATCCAGTATCCCAAGAGTGCGTTTAACCTGGGCGACAAGCCAGCCTGGTTCAAGAAGCGGCTGGATACCTGGCACGGGATCTATGGGCCGTTATTTGACTGGCGAAAAAAGTTCCCGGACAAAAGCCCAGAGGCTGTCAAAGACTTTGCCCAAATGGTTCGCGCCTATTGGGGGACGCTTCTTTCGGTCGACGACAGCGTTGGCCGTCTCTACAAGTTCTTGGAAGATCGCGGCGAGCTGGACAACACGCTGGTGATTTTCACGTCGGACAACGGTTTACTTGAAGGCGAGCATGGCATGGTCGATAAACGGACCGGGCACGAACCATCGATTCGCATTCCACTTGTCGCTCGCTATCCAGGCTTGACCAAGCAAGGCAAAGTCATTCCACAGATTACAGCGACCATTGATTTCGCTCCGACGATCCTCGATATCTGTGGCGCGGAGCCGCTTGAGAAAGTTCACGGCCACAGTTGGAAGCGGCTTGCTCAAGGTGATGACTCGGATTGGCGAACGAGTTTCTACTACGAGTACAACTACGAGCACCAGTTTCCATACACGCCGAACGTGCGTGCCCTGAGAACCGATCGTTGGAAATACATTCGGTATCCACACGGAGATGGTTCACCCGATCGGCATATGGCCGAGCTTTACGATTTGAAGGTCGATCCGGGTGAAAACAAGAACTTGATCAACGACGAAGCCCATGCGGATGTTGTCAAAGAACTTCGGGCTGAACTCGATCGATTAATCGCCGTGCACGGGGATGGCAAGCCGGATGAAATGCCCGTGGATCAGGGGATTCAATCTGGCTTGCCGGAAGAATCAATTCGTTAGCATTGGATGAGGCGGGCCGCGCCAAGCGAAATGTCCTCAGAAGCGTGTTTGCGGACGGAGCTCAGCACAATCCCATAAAGCCAATCAAGATTACCCAACGGATCAAGGATTCCTATTCATGAATACCCGACGACAATTCATTCAGTGCGGTATCGCAGCCGCAGCTGGCGTCTCGATCTCATCGGCGCACGCCCAAGCCAGCGGCGAATGGAAATCACTCTTCGATGGAAAGACCCTCAAGGGCTGGAAGAAAGTCCCTCGCATCTACGTCCACAACGCCATTGGCGATGCGAAGACGCCCGAAGCTGTCGAGGCGGCCATAAAGAAGACGTTGGATTGGCACCGCTCGCAGAACAGCGAGCTCCACCGCCATCTTGGAGACTGGAAAGTGGTCGATGGCGCGATCGTTGGCGGACAGGATCCTCCCGGAAGCCGTATGGGTGCATACCTCATGACCGAGGAAACTTACGGCGATTTCGAACTTGAATACGAAATGCGTCCCGACTGGCAGACCGACACTGGCGTGCTGGTCCGTCAACACAAAGCAGGAACGATTGGGATTCAGGTGCTCTGTGATCACCGGCCTTCCGGCGGTATCGGCGGATTCTTCACCAACGGTCTCGGCAGTTACCTTGCGGCTCCCGTCGTTGTCGACGGCGACATCGGAGAAAACTTCAAGGTGGAGAATCTCCGCGAGGGCGAAATCCAATCCAAATTCCCTCGCGCCAAAGTTTCGGGTGCGGCCACCTATGAGCAGTTTCGCAAAGTATGGAACGTGAACGGCTGGAACCGCTTCCGCGTTCGCTGCGTCGGCGCCAATCCTGTCCTCACCGCCTGGGTGAACGATCTCGAAATGGGCACCCTCGATACCGCCGACACCGGTGTTCCGGGATACGATCCGGCCATCATCGGGCAACGCGTGGGCAGCCGCGGCCACATCGGTCTCGAGGTTCACAGCAACAGCCCGAAGAAGGGCTGGAACCAGTGGGCCAAGGGAGCCGTGAGCCGGTGGCGAAACATTCGCGTCAAGGAGATCGGAGCGTAACCCATGTGTGCAAGATCGCAGGGCCGCAAGAGGCAAGGGGAACGACCGCGCGTAACTTCAAGACTTGCGGGAGGGTCACTTGTAATGTGCGCAGCGCTACTCGTGACGAGCAGCGCATTTGCGCAGACGTCGGCCGAATACGATTTCAACCGGGACATTCGCCCCATCCTCTCGGGCAAGTGTTTTCACTGTCACGGACCCGACCCTGCCGCGCGAGAAGCGGACTTGCGGCTCGACGACCGCGATGAGGCGATCGACTACGGCGCCATCGTGCCGGGCGAACCGGACGAAGGCGAATTGATCTTCCGCGTTACGACAGACGACCCGGACTTGCGAATGCCTCCCAAGGGCGATCCGCTGTCTGTAGAGCAGATCGCCAAGCTGAAAGCTTGGATCAAAGACGGTGCTCCGTACGAGGCACACTGGTCGTACCAACTGCCGAAGCGCCCGTCACAGCCTGTCGTGCAGGACGGATCATGGCCCGCTGGTGAATTGGATTACTTTGTCCTGGATCGAATCGAGCGAGCAGGTCTCAAGCCAGCGCCAAAAGCGAAGCCGGCGGTTTTGCTCAGGCGGCTCTATCTCGATCTGATCGGCTTGCCTCCTTCGGTCGAAGATGTCAAAGCATTCGAAGCGGACCCGTCGCCAGAAAACTATGAGGCCCAGGTCGACCGTCTACTGAAATCAAAACACTTTGGTGAAAAGTGGGCCGCTGGCTGGCTCGACCTCGCCCGCTACGCCGACTCAAACGGTTACCAGCATGACGACCTTCGGACCATGTGGCCGTATCGCGATTGGGTCATCGAGGCATTGAACGAAGATATGCCGTTCGACCAGTTCACGATCGAGCAACTCGCCGGCGATCTTCTTCCCAATCCGACGCGAAGTCAGTTAATCGCTACCGGCTTCAATCGCAACGTTCCGACCAACTTTGGGGGCGGATCGAAAGTGGATGAGGTGAGGGCGAACGTGTTGCACGACCGCGTGTCGACGACAGGCGCGGTTTGGCTGGGGTTAACACTGGAATGCGCCCAGTGCCACGATCACAAATTCGACGAGATCTCGCAGAAAGAGTACTACCAGTTTTACGCCTATTTCAACAAAGCCATCCCCGAGTTCGCCCAAACGGGCGACGGCATGTTTCGGAAGCACTTTATTGGTAACGAAGTGATGGTCTTTTCGTCGGAAGCGGACCGGCGAAAAGGTGCGGAACTCCAGCGCGAGATCGAGCTAGAAGAAAAACGAATCGCTGCCCTTGGGGAATCGACTGGCGCGATGAGCGAGAACGCCGGTGAGGAGGTGACGCTCCTGGATTTCGAAGGGCCTGAACCTTTCAAGAGTCATAAGGCTACTCGAGCGGTGACAACTTCGCTGGTCGAAGAGAATCCGGGCGGAGAGGGTAAGTATGCGGCTCGGGTCGAAGCGGATGCGGTCACCGAGACGAAGGGCTTTTTCGGAACAGGCTATTCCATTCCGACCACGGACTTAGCGGATTCATCGGAGCTCAGGTTCTGGATCAAGACCGATATTGCAAGCCGGTTCAACCTGCAGGTTCACAATGGACGTCGAGAAGCGAGCGTGTACGAGTTTTCGACGATGGACCTCGTTCCGGGACAATGGACGCAGATCGTTGCGCCTTTGGCCGATTTCGTAAAGCCACGTTGGTCGATCAGTGCCGTTGACTGGAGACGTATCCAGCAAATCCAGATCACGGCGCACGGTTCAGGACCCTACGACGGGAAATACATCATTCTGGACAACGTTGTTGGCGTGGCATCTTCCGAGCGAGCCAGTCGTATGAAACGCATCGCGCAGTTGCGTGTGGAGCTTGCCGCGCTGCAGATTCCCACCATGGCGATGCAGGACAATGAGTCTCCGTCGCAGACGCATATCATGGTGCGTGGAGACTATGCATCACCCGGGGATCCGGTTGAGGTGGGAGTACTGGGGAGCATGCATCCTTTGGATCCCGATTTGCCGCCCAATCGTCTCGGGTTGGCCAAGTGGTTGGTTAATGATGCGAATCCTTTGACGCCTCGCGTGGTCGTCAACCGAATTTGGAGTGAAGTATTCGGACTTGGCATCGTCAGTACTCCCGAAGATTTCGGCATGCAGGGTGAGGCTCCTAGTCACCCTCGACTGCTCGACTGGCTAGCGGTTCAATTCGTCGAGCAGGGTTGGTCGATGAAGCGTCTTCTAAAAGTCATCGTGCTATCGTCTACCTATCAGCAGAGTTCGTCGGCTTCTGACGAGAAGATCAAACGAGATCCTCAGAACGAGTTGTACTCTCACGGCCCGCGTTTTCGATTGTCCGCAGAGCTTATTCGCGACAACTTGCTCGCTGTGTCAGGGCTCTTGTCTGACAAAATCGGCGGCCCCGTCGTGTATCCAGTGCAACCCGCGGGGGTCTGGAAGGAGATCCCGGGTGCCGATGTAAACCGTTACCCGACTTCCCAGGGCGACGATCGATATCGACGTGGAATCTATACCGTCTGGCGGCGCGGCAATCCCTACCCAAGCATGGTCAATTTCGACGCGCCCGAGCGGACTGTCTGTACGACAAAGCGAGATCGCTCGAACTCGCCACTTCAGGCTCTGACACTCTTAAATGATCCGGTCTACGTTGAAATGGCGACCGAATTGGCGAAGGCCATCAAGGGCTGGCCAGGAAGCGATCGCGAGAAGATCACGCGAGCGTTTCGCACCGTTGTATCACGAAAACCCAATGAGCGCGAGCTTGAGATCCTGATGAATCTTTTGAAAGAGCGTGGTTCGTGGTTCGTAGTAGCCCAAACACTCTTAAATCTGGACGAGGCGATTACCAAGTCATGAAGAATTTGAATCAACGAATCAACTTGGTGAATCGTCGCGACTTGTTACGACAAGGGACGCTCGGCATAGGATCCCTTGCCCTTTCGCAACTGCTCTCTCGAGATTTTCAGGCGAGCGCCGCTGGACCATCGAGACCCAAGTTGCATCACGCGCCGCGGGCCAAAAATGTGATCTTCCTGCATATGGTGGGCGGTCCGTCTCAAATGGATACATTCGACCCTAAGCCGGCGCTGGACAAATGGGACGGCCAATCGCTTCCCGGGGAGCTAACCGAGGGCCAGAAGTTTGCCTTCATTACACCGGAAGCCCGAGTCATCAAATCGCCTTACGAATTTAAGCCGAGAGGTCAGTCGGGAGTCATCATGTCGGAGTTGTTTCCGCATCTGGCGACCGTTGCCGATGAACTCACGGTGATTCGAAGCATGAAGACGAATGAGATCAATCATGCTTCCGGTGAGCTCTTTATGCACACCGGGCATGGGCGCATGGGGCGCCCGACGTTTGGGGCTTGGACGTCGTATGGACTAGGCACCGAAAATGAAAATCTGCCTGCCTATGTCGTGTTGAAGGATGGTCTACCGGTAGCCGGGGCGCCCATCTGGGGTAGCGGCTTTTTACCCTCAAATCATCAAGGTGTTGAGTTTCGTGGAGGCAAAACGCCCATCCACTTTCTCAGTAATCCGGAAGGAACCACGTCCGAGGAACGCCGCGCCGTAGTCGATGCGGTAAAAGAGCTCAACGGTCAGGCGTACCAGCATTATCGAGACCCGGAGATCGAGACGCGTATTTCCCAGTACGAGTTGGCGTATCGCATGCAGACCTCCGTGCCGGAGCTTGTGGATCTCAATTCCGAACCGGAGCACATCTTGAGACAATATGGTCTCCGCACTGCTCGAGGAGCCAATCCCGGTTCGAGTTTCGCTCGCAATTGTTTGCAGGCGCGCCGATTGGTTGAGGAAGGGGTCCGCTTCGTGCAGGTATTCGCAAAGGGTTGGGATCATCATGCTGACATCTATTCAGCATTGCCCCGCTCCGTCCGTAATGTCGACAAGGCCTGCGCGGCCTTGATTCAGGATTTGAAGCAACGCGGCATGCTGGACGACACCTTGGTCATTTGGGGCGGAGAGTTTGGACGTACTCCGATGGTTCAGGAGCACAATGCCGGTACCGGCGAGCTCACCGCCCCCGGCCGCGACCACCATAAAGAGTGCTTCAGCATCTGGATGGCTGGAGGCGGGGTGAAAGGAGGGTTTACCTACGGTACGACCGACGAGTTTGGATTCGGCATCGTTGAAAACCAAGTGCACGTCCACGACTTTCACGCGACGTGCATGCACCTGCTTGGGATCGACCACGAGCAACTGACTTTCCGCCATCAAGGACGCGACTACCGACTGACCGACGTCCACGGACACGTTGTGCACGATATCCTCGCATAGCTGGATCTTGTTCCGAGCTAATGCGCATCGGTGAAGGCGACCGCCCGCAATTCACGCTTCTTCTTCGAGCTGGCGGTTGGACCAACCGCTAGCACGAAAAAAATCGCGGAAATGCAGTAGGTGCTGGAGACCGAAGCGAGTTGAGGGAGCGGCAGATATTGACCATTGCCGCGCCTCCTGCGTCATTGATCCCTACTTTTCATCGTCCAGAAGGACATCAAGGTCTCGTGCAGCGTGGAGGACACGAACAATCAGTATTTCACTATCCGAAACCCGATAGAGAATCAGTTGATTTGGGAAACCGTTGATTCTCCAAATCCGCAAATCTATGGCTTGAACGGACGTGAATTGGCAGACGGACCCCGCCAGCGGCGTCTCGGCAAGAAAGTCGTAAGTTACTTCCGCTGCGTCGAGCAGTCGCAGTGCCGCAACCAGGCTATCTTTGGCGATGAACTCGGCTTGCCTGCGAAGGTCATCTTGGGCAAGCGGCTGGCCCGAATCGCAAGCTTCACCGTTTCTTGGCCACGGACTCTTTGAGACGCTGCTTTTCACGTTCCCAATAGTCGGAATCCACGGTGATGGGCGGTCCGCTTTGCAAGCCCTCCTCAGCTAGATGCTCGAGTTTATCCCGACGATTCTGAACGATACCAGACAGTCGCTGCCGCGGTAGCGAGTCCTCGCGAATGAGTGATTCAATGTACTCACTCACATTGCGATATCCGCCCTCCTCCAGCATTCCGCTGACGTGGGCTTCCGCATCGGCTGATAGATGAATCGATTGTTCGCTCATTGGAGACTCCTAATTACACTGGATCTCAAGGGAACGCGAGTCGAAGCCAAAGCCACGTGTCCGACACCCAAGATTTGTGCACGATTCAATGCACGAAACGTGCACGAATGGGGCTGATTTGGTGGAAAACATGGAAAGCTGAATTTCAGAAAACGCCGTGAAAAGCGGGGTTTCTTGAGCTTCCAGCCTCCGTTCGAGACGAAGAGGTCACGGTTGGGTTCGATTAGTGCTGAAGTGGTGGCAGAATGGTGGCAGCGTTGGCAACTTGGAGGCAACTTCGATACCATGTGATTGCAACGTCGATCGACGTTTGAGTCCGCGATTCATTGCGTTTGCAACACCGAGACAACTTTGATTCAACCTTGATTTGCAGATTCAGGTTCTAGTCCTCGATAAGGGGGTGGAGGTTCAAATCCTCTCATCCGCACTTGGTAGTCACGGGGTTTTTCGAAACCCCGTTTCTTCAGCCAAAGGCTCACTATTGGGCGGGCGGTGGCAAATGGGTGGCACCGCCCGATTGCCGTTGATCTGGCGATTGTCTTCTTCCAATCAGCCGCTCCAAGAGTCACGGCATCCGATCGCTGTGCGAGTCAGATTCTTGGGTCGTATTTCTTGACGGCCTTCTGCAAAACACGATCGGGTTATCGTCGACGTCGGAGCAGCGATTCCAGTCCGTCCTCCGCATTCAGCTGCGAACTTCGGTAGGCCGTGAGCATGGCGATGGGATCGATGAATCGCCAAGCGGGCAAGCTGGCCGCCGCAAAACGGGTCAGGCCTCTTTTCCAGCCCGGTCTCCGACGACCGTCCCGATCCGCCGAGCAATTTCGAATCCGGTGCACCATGCCTTGAGTAGCATTTCAACACATGGAACCAATGGCTCCACCCGGAAAACCTGTCCTTAGGCGATGACGTCGTGGACGACTTGCCCCGAGACGTCGGTCAGGCGGTAATCACGACCTGCGTATCGGTACGTCAGGCGTTCATGATCGAAGCCCAACAGGTGCAGCATCGTGGCGTGCAGGTCATGCACCGAGACCGGGTTCTCGACGGCTTTGAAGCCGAACTCATCGGTCGCACCGTAGATCGTTCCGCCCTTGATGCCTCCCCCTGCCATCCAGAGCGAGAAACCCCAGTGATTGTGATCGCGCCCCTGGCTGGCACCCGATCCGTTTTGCCCCAGTTCCACTGACGGCGTGCGTCCGAATTCGCCACTGCACAGGATCAATGTCTTGCCGAGCAGGCCGCGTTGCTTGAGATCGTTGATTAGGGCCGCGATCCCTTGATCACACTGGTTCGCGACATTGCGGTGGGCGTCCTTGATGTTGTTGTGACTGTCCCATGGCTGACCGGCACCGTGCCAAACCTGCACGTACCGCACGCCGCGTTCGACCAAACGCCGAGCCAGCAACAGTTGGCGGTTTTGAATCCCTTCGCCATACAGCTTCAACGTGTGTTCCGACTCCTGACTGGTATCGAACGCATCGGTGGCTTCCATTTGCATTCGGTACGCGAGGTCAAACGACTGAATCCGCGCCTCCAAATCAGCTTCATCGGGACGCCCTGCCAAGTGCCTGGCATTGAGCGTCTGCAGGACTTCCAGCTGCGCCAGTTGATCCGATTGGCTCATCCGCTCGTTGCGAATATGACGAATCAGCTTGGTCGGATCGGTCTGAGCCGTGTCGACCAAGGTGCCTTGGTAGCTGCCCGGCAGAAACGCGGATTGCCAGTTGCCTGCCCCCGCCACCGGCAGACCGCCCGGACAGAGTGCGACAAATCCGGGAAGGTTCTGATTCTCGCTGCCCATGCCCCAGGTTAACCACGACCCGAAACTGGGACGCACCAAACGGGAATGGCCGGTGTTCATCAACATCAGCATCATTTCGTGGCTGGGCAATTCGGCGTACATGGACCGAATCACTGCTAAATCGTCAGCGCACTGGGCCACACGCGGGAACAAGTCGCTGATCGGCATCCCACATTCGCCGTGCTGTTGAAATTGAAACGGCGACGGCAGGGCGACCCCCGTCTTGCGTTCGGTCTGCAGGTTATCAAACGGCAACATCTGACCCGCGCGACGGGTCAGTTCGGGTTTCGGGTCAAAAGTATCCACCTGCGACATGCCGCCGTTGAGAAAGATGTGAATCACATGCTCGGCGCGAGCCGGAAAGTGGGTTGCGGCCCCGGCGGTTGCCAACTGACCGGCCAGCATCTCGGCTAGAGCCACCGATCCGATCCCCAGGCCACAGCGGCGCAGAAACTGCCGACGAGGCGAGATGTAGCAGTTGTCCATGATGATCTTGCTCGTGTAAGGATCTCTGTGTGACGGATGAGTCATCCAATCGGCCGGCCGGTCAATCCAGGAAAACAAACTCATTGGAGGCCAGCATGGCATGAGCCAATTGAGCCCATCGATCGGTTTCATTCGCCACGGCCGCAACGGATGCCACTTCGGTTGCGTCTTCATCAGGCGTCTCGACTTGTCGCTGGGGACGAGTGACAAAGGCGATCGCCAAGTCGCGTTCCTGTTGATCGGGCTGGCGCAAATAAATCCGCTCGTACAACCATTCCACGCGGTCTGTATTTGTCGCGGCCGCATCGACAGCCAGCTCGGCCACCGCGGCAGCCCGGTCCTGAACGAAGGCGGAGTTCAGAGCGTACAGCGTCTGCTGGGGGACGATCGTGTCGGGGCGTTTGACCGTGCACGATGTCGGGTCCGCACCATCAAACGTGCTGGACAAACTAGAAATGATGTCACGATTGATGAACGCGTACACGCTGCGGCGGGGGACCACCGGATCGGCTTCCAGGTCGAACGGTCGACCGCCCATGGTCGTCGTGTTCAGTTCGCCCGAAACAGCCAACAACGCGTCTCGCATCGATTCCATATCCAAACGTTTGCGCGGCATCCGCCACAGCAAGCGGTTCTCCGCATCGCGTCGGCGCGCTTCTGTATTCTCCACCGAAGCCTGCTGGTACACGTCCGACAGCATGATCCGGCGGTGCATTTTCTTGATCGACCAGCCGTCATCGGCAAACGCTGTGGCCAAGTGATCGAGTAGCTGCGGATGCGTGGGCGGTGTGCCGCGGGTCCCCAGGTCATCGGGCGTACGGACCAGCCCCAAACCAAAATGATGCCGCCAAATCCAGTTCACGATGACACGTCGGGTCAGCGGGTTTTCCGGATCGACAATGGCATCGGCCAGACCACGACGGCGCTGTCCATCGGCAAAGGGCGTCGGGTTGTGTGGAGCCACAGCGGTCAGGAACCGCGCTTCGACCCGCTCGCCACGGCGGATCGGATTGCCGCGGAGGAACACGCGGGTTTCGGGCGGCGCTTCGGATTCGGCCAGCACCATGCCGCGAGGCGGCGAACCGGGCGCGTTCAGGTGCAAGTTGTGGATCGTGCCACGCTTGCCGGACAGTTTATCCGACACCGTGCGGTTGAGCATTTTGGCAGCGAGCTCGTCCGGCACATCGGTCGGGGTGCCGGATTCGTACAAGTGTCGCCGCAGCTGTTGATTGATCGCGCTATTGATTTCAGCGTGTCGCGGATCCTCGTCCGTGATCAGATCCCCGGCCGGCGTCGCTTCCAAGGATGCCTCGTGCAACGCCGTCAACCAGCCGAGATGCACCTCCGCAAACAGTTTGCCGTAGGCTTCGGCCAATTCGATCAGCGATGCCGGTTTGGATTCCTCCAGCGCGTCGAGAACTCGCGGATTCCATTTCGGAGCCTCCACGCTCATGTTGTGCAGATCTTTGAACTTCGCCGGATCGCCGTTCTCCGCCTTCAACGTCTGCACCAATCCTTCGCACGCCGCTTGGAACTGTTCCGCAGGAGTCTCCTGCAGCCGGACCCAAGCAAAGAACACCGGATCCTGTTCGCTAAGCGTGTTTAAATAGATCCGCCAACGATGAAGCACAACGGGACGCACATCGTCGGTGCGGTAGGACAGGAACGCCGCCGAGAGATCTTGCTCGGGGACGCCCTTGGCCAACTCCGTCAAGTACAAACCGACTTGGCTGCGCAAACGGTTCCGCATCACTTCCATCTGATCGCGAGCCATATCGCGATAGATCGTCTGTCGTTTTACCAGTTGGCGTTGGTAGTCGCGCAGCGGGTCTGTCAGCGGTGGTTCGCCCAGCACCGGCAGTTCGTCCGGCGACTCGCTGCTGGCCAGGGTCGCGTACAGGGCGTAGTAATCGGTGGTGGGGATTTCGTCGAATTTGTGGTCGTGGCAGCGGGCGCAGGCCACGGTCACACCCATCAATCCACGCGTGACCACGTCGATCTGGTCGTCGATCAAATCATGCACGCTACGGAACTGCATGCCCACCGTCAAAAACCCCAACGCCGCCAGAGCGGGATCGTTGTCCGGCAGGTCCAGTTGATCGGCGGCCAGTTGTTGCAGAACGAATTTATCGTAGGGCAAGTCTTCGTTGAACGCAGCGATCACATAATCGCGATAGGTGTACGAAAACGGAAATCGCGTGAAGCCGATGGCCGAACCGCCGTGGGTGTCGGCATAGCGAGCGATGTCCAGCCAATGACGACCCCAGCGTTCGCCATAACGGGGCGACCGGAGCAATCGATCGATCACCTTGGCAAACGCCTGATCGTCGGGGGCGGCGTCGTTGACGAACGCCTGGACCTCCGGTGGCGAGGGAGGCAGGCCGATCAAGTCAAACGTGGCTCGCCGAATCAGCCGCCGGCGGTCTAACCGCGGGGCAAGCGTCAGGCCGTTCTTCTCCAACGCCGCGACGATAAAGCGATCGATCTCGGTAGAAGCGGCGCCCTTGGGCTCGGGGACTTCGGGGTTGCGAATCGGTTGATACGCCCAATGCCCCTCAAACTTTGCGCCCTGGTCGATCCAACGCCGCAGGATCTCGATCTCTCTTGCCGTCGGTCGTTTTTGCATTTCCGGGGGCGGCATCTGCATGTCCGGATCTGCGCTCGTCAACCGCAAGATCATTTCGCTGGCATCGGGGTCACCCGGCACGATCGCCGCCGTCGTGCTGTCGTTGGCAATGTCCAGCCGCAAGTCGGCTTGGCGATGCTGTTCGTCCGGGCCATGGCACTGAACACAGTACTCCGCCAGGATCGGCCGCACGTCGCCGCTGAAGCTGATGTCGCTTGCCGTCGCAGACGATCCGCACAGGCCAACCGCCAAGCACAGCGGAATCGCAATCCGGAAAACCATTCGGCCGTTCGGAGCTTGGCGAGTCGTCATCGATTGCCTCATCGTCTATCAAGGCGAGAAACGGCGGGGGAGCGCCCAGCATCGCTTTCGCCGCACGAGGAAGTTGGGTGGGAGGGAAAGCAACTGTCGGCAAGCACGCCGCACGCCCTCTCGACGAATCCACGCGGAAACGTCAATCAGGCCCGCGGCCGAATCAAGACGACAGATTCAGCAGTCTTCCAAGGTGGGGTGGCCCCTTAGTTTAACACCGTTTCCGTGCGTCTGCGCGCGTCGCGGTGCAGGTCGGTGGGGCCGGATGAGTGCGACCGACCGGGATGGCAGAAAAATGAGAGACACGGAAGACGCAACGACAAGAAAATGGGTGACAAGAAGATGGGAACGCCCGCAGCAATTTCCAATGGGGCAACCGAGTCACACGCGGACACGGCTCAGCTTCCAGACATCCAGAACGTCCCAGGCCCAATTTTCTTGTCACCCATTTTCCTGTCGCCCGCTTCCCTCGCAGCCCACCTATTTTTCTGCCCCCATTTTTCTGCCATCTCAGCAGACTCGGAAGACGGAACAACAAAAACTTTGATGATCCAAAATCACCGGACTCATCATCAACAACTTGGTGTTGCCGTCCCGCCAGGGCATCGTGTGCCTAAGGTTTGATTTCTACATCGATGGAGTCAACGACGAGATAGGCGCCGATGGAGTCTTTCGTCAATCGCTCCGTTTGCAGCACGATCGTGATCGGAAGCTTCTCTTCCACGACTACTTTTGTGGACAACTCGTAGAAGAAGTCATTTCCGGTCACACCCGACGGTTTCGGATTGTTGCCGCGACGTCTTTTCTCCGCTGTCGCCCCGCGCGTCTCTCGCTTGGCGGCCTTTGCATCAGCGTCCGCCGCTCGTGATCCCTGCGATGCCGTGTTGGTTTTGGGATCGATGATCGCCGTCTTGCCACTGGCGGATAGGATCGCACGTCCCACCGACCCATCGTCCGTGCTGTAATACCCGCGGACCTGGATCGTCACCGTCGCGTCGTCGGAGGCGTCTTTGAGTGGCAGCACAAACGTAGCGTGCTTGACCTCTGCGGCATCCCCATAGGAATAGCTATACAACCGATCGATTAGAATCGTAGCGGCTTTCCCGTCGGAACTGAAATTGACGGAGTGACTCGTCGGTACTTCGACATTCACCACGCCCGCGAGGAGCGTATCGTTGACGACGATTGGGTCGTCGCCGTACTGAAAGGACATCTCGGAACTGGACGCCGAAATGTTTTTGATCGGTGGCAACTGGACTCCGGCAAACGAATCTGACTTCGGATTCGTTGCGGAAGTAAGCGAATCATTGTGCCCCTGTCGGAAAACGTCGTTCGCATTCCCGCGGTTCAATCCCTTTTCGAGCTCCCAAAGCCCATCGGCTTGAATCAGGCCCACCTTATAATGCTCCGCGGGATAGCCGGGGGAACCGGGATACCCGGGCTGATCATTTTCCGGAACCGAGTCGTCGATGTGCCAGATCGCCAGCCCTCCCTGCCCTCCCGTTCCGGCCGGTATTGCGCCTTCGTAGCGACCGACCGCTTGCCGATTCTCGATCAGCAGATATTCACTTAACGAACCGCTCGGGTAGTTGATTCGATAGATGTTGGCGCCCGGCAGGGCGGTCGGTTCAATTTCGTAAGTGTCAGGCGTGGAGAGAACTTGGGCGGAATTCCAACTGAGAAAGATCTTGCACCAAGCCGACATGTGTGGCGGACGAAATTGACTGCCATCAAAGCCCCAACTGTTCGCCATCAAACACCACGATCCACAGCCCTCGCCTTTGCCACTGTAGTCATACAGGTCGGGTAGGCCGAAGAAGTGCCCGAGTTCGTGACAAATCACGCCGATTCGGCCGATCGCGGTTCCACTCGTCCCCCAGATTCCAGGATTGATGTTGTAGTTGCTCACTTTCACACCGGACGCCGGATCGGTCCAGGGAGTCATCGTCCAGCGATGCGACCAAATTCGATCCTCCATGTCGGCGCCGCCCGCGACCCCGCCGAACTCTGCCGCATATCCCGAATGAACGAACGTGATTGCGTCAATCCAACCGTCCCCCGCGCCGCCATTCTCGTTGTCGAACTCGGCAAAGTCGACCGAACCACTCGCACGGACGATATCAAGTCCATCGCGGAGCGCTTCCCAAATCCGTGAGCTGAGTCCACTCTGGCCGTTGGCGTAGTACGATTCCGTTTTCGGCAGCGTGACCCAGTCGACCACCGTCGACTCCAAGTTCAACTTGCCATAGGAGTTCTCTTGGTAGAACATCTTGACGCTCCCTGTCGGTGCAAGATTGGGCACCGGGGACTGCGCGTTGAAGAGTTGATCGTAATCCGCCTTCGAAGGCAAATTTCGGTTGGCATGATCTGCGAACCTCAATAACACGACCAGGTTCTTGACCGTTCCCAGCGGCGCCGCAGCGCGGGACGGAATATTCTGTTCCGGCAATCGGCTGCGGATCATCCGCTGCACATTCTCCGGTGGTGGAATCAACCGCCGCGTCAGGTCTTGTGGCACCTCCGATCCGACCGCGACATCGGTGGGCGTCCAATTGGAATTGGCATCCAGCTGTGCATAGACGTAACGCCCATTGGCGTCTTTCATGACCGTGTACCCGGGAGTGGCAGCGAGCGCCGCATCAGCCGGGCTCAGCACGCCCCCGCGCTGAATGTTTCTGGCTTCCGGCACGGACTCGTACCAGTTCAACTTCTCGTTGCCGCGAATGTACAGCTGAATCGTCTCACCCGACGGCTGCGTGACCTCCACCGGGAACGGACTCGCCAGGTTCCCCATCGCACTTTGCTCGGTCGCGATACAGAGGACGATGAAGGCGCATCCGATTTGTCGTAGCCACATGACGTGAACTCCTAAAGAGATGAAAGAGAAGAAGCCGAAAGCAAGAGCGCTCCGCGAAGTTGTCAGGAAACATAGTCTCGCTGCAGTCGAGCCAGCGACATCGGACGCTGGATCAACCGAGCCGAGTTGCGTTTGGTGTAGCGGGCCAAAGCGATCTGTTGTGCCGAGGACTGAAGTGTGATGACCAGCCCGAATCGGACGATGGTGCCGACGTCGCGGACGGCTTGGTCCTCGACCTCCAGCGTCCAACTGCCGCGGCACTTTTTTCCCACCAGACGTTCGAGTCCGGGAGTGGCCTGCATGCGGCAGTATTTTGAAATTCCGCTTGCGGATGTCCCCTGACGGTCATGCAGAACAACCTTGGATCCGGCGCCGCGCGGCGGTTTGAGTGTCACGACAAGGTCGCCGACATAGCTGTGTTCAATGTCAAACAGCACGTCGATCGATTCGATGGATCCCGGGTCTTGGATGTCAATCGTCACGTTTGCCGCGCCGCGATCGGGGATCGAAGTGTAGAAATCACGGACAAATTCCAGCCGCGGTGCCAGCGTCGGGACCGCCAATTCGACGGCACGACGCGCGTTGACGCGACCGTATCCGTAGGACTCGCTGTGGCCGCCATCGTCGTACTGGCCCCCTTCCGGATCGATCGGGTCACAGCAACGCCGCAACAAATCCTTGATCTCAAGCGGAGTCAAATCGGGATTGACCGACAACATCAACGCGACGACCCCCGCGACACCCGGGCAAGCGCTGGAGGTGCCGCCAAACGAGTTGGTGTAGTTTCCGATCGCGTCGCCTGCATGCGGGCTGCCGGGATTGTATCCAACAGCGCCGGAACGATCGGTCGTCCAAATCCCGGGAGTGATGGGCGCCGGATGCTGCTCGGCGACAAACTCGAAATCGTTGCTGGGAAAGCAGCACCAAATCGACGGACCATAGTCGCTGTAGACACTCCGCGTGCCGCGATCATTGCAGGCGGCGACGGCAATCACCGGTTCGTAGCTGGCATAGCCGTCGTTCTCGACACTCTCGTTGCCATTGCCGGCGGCAAACAGGACGGGTGTGCCGAGACCGCCACGGCCAGTCGACAACGCATAGTCGATTGCCATGCGTGTGCTCGTCGGCAGATGGTGCACACGATCGTGGAGCGAATGTTCCGGCAAATACCAGGGCCCGTCTTCGGGGCCCCAACTACACGAGATCACGTCCGCACCATGGTCGGCGGCCCATTGAAAGGCTTTCGCTTCTGCCATCGAGCCCAGGTTGGCCATCAATCGAATCGGCATCAATCGAGCATCCGGGGCGACCCCGATCGCACCGTCAATTCCGCTCGCACAGGCGACACCTGCGCAAGCCGTTCCGTGGTCGTCGGGATAGTCGGGGTAGGGGTCTCGGGGACGCGGATCGGAAGACTGACTAACCGCATCAAACGGCGCCACGATCTTGCCAGGTCTCGAAAATTCTGCGTGGTCGATGTCGAATCCGTCGTCGATGATCGCGATCAACACCTCCCCGCCACGTGTCAGTTCGTGCGCGATCAGGACATGCGCATGGTTGCTGACCGATAGCCCATCGCGCGTGACAGGTCCGAGATGCCACTGCTGCGAACCGATCGATTTGCGACTGCGAGGGCGAACCAATTCCGGATGACAATACTGCACTTCCGGCCGCGACAATAACTGCAGTGCCATGTCAAAGACACGCTGCCCCGTCCCCTCGGTCGCTTGCACAAAGTAGCTGTTGATGCCGAATCCGAGTTTCTCCTTGAGAATCAAATTCGCCTCGCGGATGATTCGTTCGCACTCGGTGTCATCCAGACTGTCGATGAATTTGATGAACAAGTTCTCCGTGTAGATCACGGGCTCTTGTGCATCGTTGTCGATCAGGACGCCGCCCGCAAAGCGGACGTCATGGTGCTGACGCAAAGCACGTTTTCGGTTTTGCATCGCCGGCTTCCTCTCCCCCTTCGGCACGCGATAAACCTCCACCCCCGCTTCCGGAAACCGCAACACCAACTCGCAATCGCTCAAGTGTGCCTCCACCGGATCCGAAACGCTCGACTTCGATCTCAATGATCGATTCGAGCGGGTGCGGATCGCGATCAGCTCTCGACTCTCGGCCAATTCGAATCCTTCTTCATCACTTTCACCATAGCTGACGACCGGCATGATCAATCTCACACGAGTGCTTGGTCTGCTTCAAATTTACGGCTTGCGTTTGTCGAGAGGAAAAAGGGTCAGGTACCCGAAATGCGAAGCACCCTGCCGGCCATTTGGTTTTGGGTACCGGCCCCCTTCTCCGCGGCTGCCCCTTTTTCCGCGGCCCCAAGACAAATTGCGCCCCCACAACCGTTGTCCATTCTCGTTGTCGACAACAGAATGCATACGGAAGCCAGTGGGAACGCAATGAGAACGGTTGGGAATGAAAGGACGCCGCCATCAGACCTTGCTGCCGTGGCTCATCACTTTCTTCTTCGCTCACTCAGAATGCTCTGCTGCTTCTTGGTTAGCTGAATTCGTTCTTCGAGCGAAAGGCCGCTATAGTCAAATTCGAACCTGGCAAGCTGAGGGTGCTCAATAAACGCTTCCGCCTGTTTGAGATGAAGCGTTACTCGATTGGCCCGAAGCTGCTCAAGCCGCGTTAGGCCACACAATTTTTCGAAGCCATTCCCAGTGAACTTAGTGTCGTTCATGTCCAAGGCGACGAGGGACCTTAGCTTTAGAAGGCCTGGAATGCTTTCGTCGTCAACGTGTGTTTGGTTTAGGCTCAACTCTTCGCAATCAGTCGATCTGGCGACAAGCTTCAGGATGTGATTGGATGTCACCGCGTTGCCGCTCAGGTTTATGAGATGTGCGCTATCAAGCACTCCGCAACCAATCATGCGGGTGATAAAGGCATCGTCAAGATTGCACGAAGCAAAACTCACGCTCTCTGCATGAAACCTTGCTTTTGGCAACGCCCCCGGTGAAATACTGGCTCCGGTAAGGTCCAGGCTGCCCAGGGCAGGGACTCGTAGCAATGCGCTGAAAGCGTCGGCACTCAATTCGCAATTGACAAGAGCAATCGATTCGAGCGATGCCTTGCCTAAAAACCAATCTTCGTAGACGGTGACACGGTTCTTGGGGGTACACCTCAGAGACAGCTTTCGCAGTTTTCCGAGGGACGGGATCTTGGTCAGCAGGTCGTCGTCAGGAGACAATCCCTCAAAAGCGACGATCTCGACGATTTCACCCGCAGAGTCTTTCGTGATGTCCATCGTTTGGCCTGCGGCTGAAGGTAGAATGGACAAAAAAAGGATGGCAACAACGAACAATTCACGCATGACGGTTTTCAGCGAACGACGGTGTAGAGTCCGCCGAAATTAAAGTGTCCCCATGCATCCGTGCTTTGATCCACGATCCGCAGAAAGACGCGACGCCCGATCAGCTGGTCCGTCTGAATCAACTGGGGCCGAAGGAAATTGGAGTTGGTCGCATTTTTCACCCGCAGCACTTCGTCTCCGCTGGCGGAGTCGATGACTGCAAGATAGAGCGTCTTGTCGACACCGCCGGAAATCATCGCGTAATACGACGCTTCGGTCACCTCGAAATCCGGCGACCGGATCTGCCCCATTCGCGAGTCGTCGAAACCTTCTTCGAGCTCGGAGGTGCCGACGAAGTATTCATGCAACGAATTGAAATCGCTTCGCTTCGAATTCGTGAAAGGGCCGGGCAGATTGCCCGATTCGATTTCCCACCCCGCCCGCACATCTTTGTCGTCAAACGACCAGAGCGACTTACCGACCGTCGGCTTCGGCAACCATGCCAACCGAGCGATCTGCAGCCCATCAAGTTCCGGCGTCAGCGTAACAATGAAGTCCTTGCCGTTGTGATGCACGATCTCCGGTGCAGCCACGGCCAGACGCGTTGCCAAGTATCGCTCGTCCTGGTTGATGCCGAACATCATCGGATCGGTCGAATGATACACCGTCGAAATGCCGTCCGTTCCGTAATGCTGAGTACGAAAGAGATAGAACCGGCCGTTTCGCTGCACAACGTGCGGACACTCCGCAGAGAATTTCCCCGTTGTGGTGAGGCCTCCGAACGAGACGGTCGTGGAGTCGCTCCAGATTCTAAAATCCTTTGTCGTGCGAACAAAAACCGCTCCTTGATCATTCGGGTATGCCGTGTAATAGGCGTGCCAAATGTCGCCGACCTTCAGCATCACCACATCGCGCGTGTTTGTGCCGCTCCCTTCTGTGAACAGGGCGGTCTTCCCCGATGGCTGGATCACGCGTTGAAAGTTCTTTCCATCATCACTGACTGCATGACAGATGTTGTTCCAGTCTCCATAGAACATGTGAAACTGTCCCCCCTCGCGAACGACATGCGGGGCCTGCAGCCCGCCGGGGACTTCGCCGACCGACGGATCCGATTCCATCGCAATGCCCATCGGTTTCCAATCAGGTTGTGTCAGGCTTTCTCCTTCCCAACGATGAAACAGCCTGGTGTTGCCACCACACTTCGTGCGCCGAATACACGACCAGGCTTGCCACGTTCCGTCCGCTGCCTGCCAGACGGCGAAGTCCACCGGTTGTTGTTTCGGACCCGTGTATTCACCCAGATCAGGATTGCCTGCGATGCGAATCCACGGTCCCTGGATCGTCGGCACAAGCACATCGTCGGCGATCGCGACATTGGCTAGAAGGATTGAAACCATCATTGCGTAACAGAAGTGATGCATCAGAAATCTCACGATGGAAGGAAGGTTTGGAAGTGGCCCAGAAAGTTGGCCCAGTAAGTTGGCCCAGTAAGTTGGCCCAGTGCGTTACGATTCGGTTTGCTCAATCTTCCGGGTCATGCTGTACCGCAAGTGCGATTCCATCTCCACCCGAGCGCGATCGGTGTCCTGATCACGAATTGCCTCCACAATCGATTCGTGAGCAAGGATGGCTCGTTGACGACGGTTCAAATCATTCCGACAGCTTTCTTTCTGTGCGAAGGCGACGAAACCGGCCAGCGCCTCCAGCAGCACCGGGAACAGCGGGTTGTCTGCCGCTCTGGCGATCTCGAGATGAAACTCAAGGTCGACCGGTTGAGCATCACTCTCGGCGGATGTCATCGCGTCGCGAAAACGCTGCAGCAAAATGTCTAGCTTGACGAGATGCTCGTCCGTTCGCCGTCGCGCGGCCAGCGATGCCGTCTGAGATTCAATCGCCAGTCGCACTTCAAACACTTGGTCAAACGTCCGTTGGCCGCC
This sequence comes from Stieleria neptunia, assembly GCF_007754155.1. Classification (NCBI taxonomy): domain Bacteria; kingdom Pseudomonadati; phylum Planctomycetota; class Planctomycetia; order Pirellulales; family Pirellulaceae; genus Stieleria; species Stieleria neptunia. The sequence continues at coordinate 5,085,155 of NZ_CP037423.1, forward strand.
GCACAACAGCATCAGCGGCAGAAGGTTGCCAAGCGTTTCAGAACCGATGGGTTTCACTCGCGTCCGTCGCCCGTGGCTGATGTCGACCACGCCGAGCCCTCGAAGCATGGACAGGGCTTCGCGAATCGCAATGCGACTGACCCCAAATTCATCAATCAAACTTCGTTCACTGGGGATCTCGCTACCCGATTCCCAATCACCTGACTGGACGTTCTGGAGCATCTGTTGGAAAACCGTTTCGGTTGACGTGGCAGAACTGCCCATCGGGCCTTCCCTAATGAAGACATGACTTCTCGCGTGGACGACCTCCGCCCTGTTCAATCCCTACATGTCATACCAGTCCGCCGTTCAACAGTCAAACAAAAGCGGCTGATTTTGTTCTGACCATGAAACCACGTCGTTTCACCCACCCTGTGGTCATACCAGTCGACGATCGGTGTTCCCACCGAGCCAGCCGGGGCGTGCACCTTTCCGCCCAAGCCTCTCAGCGGGCAAGTCGCAATCATCACCGGGACATCGAGCGGAATGGGCCGGCCCAGTGGGTATCATCGACCGACTGAATTTGCGAGTGATTGGTTTCCGGACTTGATGGTTGGTACCCTGAGATACGATGACGAGTCGGCGTCCGATGTGGCAAAACCATTCCAGTCAGCGATCGTTTTGCCCCCATCGTTTTGCCCCCATCACAAAGCTTCGCAAATGGTTCGATCACGATTACTGGGGGCGTGGACGAGGTGCCCAGTCCTATCGCGAAGGACTCGTCACCTCGTCCACGACGAAAGCCGACACTGATTGATCGTGCGTTGCTAAGTTCAACGCGCTGACTAGACCGGAGCCGGCCTTCAGTACATTGGCAGAGCCGACTCGGGGAAATTGGCCAGTCTTACAAAACGGCTCCTGTCCCTATGGGCCGGGGGATGGGCTTCATCGTAAGAGACTCTTCGGACTCACTCGGATCTGGCCGCCGAAACCGTGGAATTGGTAGCCAAGGAACTCGACACCGGCGGTTCGGCAGACGCGACCTAACGGTCGCTGTTTTCCGTGATCATAAAGCCCACTCGGTCGCCCCCGTCTCGAAAGCAATCGCCGTCCTCTCAGCGGCCGAACACCGTTGGGATTTTTTTGCTGAGTTGTTGCCGACCTTCCTGAGACAATGGTGTGCCAACGACATGAAGCTGGTTGAGTGTGGTGATTGTCATCAAGTGGTCAATCGATTCATCGCTGATCGATGTCCCGTTCAATTTCAAGACGGTTAAACGATCCGACCGTAACTGCTTCAGCCCCTCATCGGAGATTTTGGTTTCCGAAAGGCTCAGTGCGTAGAGATTCGGGAATTGATTGAATAACGAGATCCCTCCGTCGTTGATCGGGTTGTACGCCACATCCAAAACTTCAAGTGGCAAGTCGACAAGATGCCGGAGACTCTCGCTCGTGATACCACAGCCGGCGAGTGAGAGGATTTTGAGACGACTCAATTCAGACAGGGTGTCAACACTTGCGTCGTCAAGCTTCGTGCCGGGAATCTCCAGCGTGTACAGCCATTGAAGTCGGCTGAGCGGCTCAAGACACTGGGCGGTTAAACTCGCATCCTTCAGCGAAAGTTCGCGCACTTCTTCGCACTCAGCGAGATAGCGACAACCTTGATCGGTGATCTGGCTCGCGTCACTCAAGTGCAAATACATCAACCGTTGCAAACTTTTGAGATGTTCAAGCCCTTGGTCGGTCACCTCGGGAACATAGGATCCGACGTATTCCAGTTGCGGTAATTTCGATAGCACTTGCAACGACCGATCGGTAAACCGGTGGGCGTCAACACGAAACACCTTGAGTTGGTCCAGCTCGGCAAGTTGCTCCACTCCCGCGTCGCTGATCGGACAGGTGTAGGGATTGTCGCAGCGAATTCTCAAATGCTGGAGCGACCGCAGCTTTCCGATCGACTGCATGCCTTTGTCTGTCAGCGACGCGTTGCCCAGCACGTGCAGCACACGAAGATGTGCTAGCTGAGTCAGTTTTGACAGCGTCTGGTCATCAGTCACGCTGCCATCGATGTAAATGCGGATCAGTCGAAATTCACCCTCGGGAAGATCGGACGTTTGACGGACCGTCGTCAAGTCCGAAGCCGCAACAGCGGCGGTTTGGACATCGACAATCCCGCCGCGATCAATCGCCCAGACTGCAGCTTGGCGATCGTTCCAAGAAATCGATTCGGTCGAATGAATCTCCAGTTGTTCCGGTTTGGTGTCGTCAATCGCGATATCAAGCGTTGCATCGCCCTCGAGCTCCGCCGTCACGGTCGTCGTTGTTCCGTCGCTGCGTTTGATCGTCACTGTGACGATGGCGAGCAGGAGAAAGACACCGAATCCGAACAACACGCTGATCGGAAGCAGAGGCTTACGCGGAGGTTTGAGTTGATCCTGGCATTCAAGCGCGCTGGAAAGTTGCTCGGCCGACTGGTATCGCCTTGCAGGATCTTTCTCGAGTAGCCGAACGACAATGTTCGACAAGCCGTGGGGCACTTCGGGATCGTACAGGTGAGGCGCCAGCACGTCATCTTTCGCGACCGATACCATGCATTCCATCGCGGTACGTCCCGGAAAGGGAAACTTTCCAGTCAGGGCGTGGTAGAGAATCGCTCCGAGGCTAAAGAGATCGCTGCGATGATCCACGCTTGCCTGAGCGGTTGCCTGTTCAGGCGCCATATATCGCGGCGTGCCAAGGATGGTTGACTGTTCCGTTAGATCTGGATCTGAGACTTCACGTGCCAGCCCAAAATCCAAAATGCAGATGCGTTGGTCGGAAGCTCGTATCCAAAGGTTGTCGGGTTTGATGTCGCGGTGAACCAAACCGGATTGATGGACCGCACTGAGTCCGCTGGCGATCTGCCGCGCGATTTGCATCACCACTTCGGGCGCTATCCGGCCTTCGCGATCCAGCTTTGATTGTAACGATTCGCCTTCCAGCAGTGGCATGACGAGATAAGGAATCGGTGAGTCTGAATGGACTTCATGAATGCCGATGACATGGTCATGTTCGATTCCAGCCATCGCCCTGGCGCCGCGAAGAAATCGTTGACGATGAACGGGAGTCGCTCCGCAACTTGGGCGAAGCATCTTAATCGCCACGCTTCGACCCAACACCAGATCTTCGCCGTGGAACACGATTCCCGTCGCACCTTCGCCGAGGAATCTCAAGACTCGGTAGTGACCGAGCTGGCCGATCGCGTCGTCCGTGGCCGCGGCGACCATCTGCCGGTGACAAAGAGATAAATCGTCGGAACGATTCTGTGGCGATGCGAGCGTGGCATCCGATTCAGATCGTGTCTGCAAGAGACTCATCTCTTGCTGGATCTGCTGCGTCAGCCTCTCAAGATTCGGATCGTCAGCCGCCTGAAACTGGGTTGCTCGAAGATCGTCAGTCAAGGGATCCGATTGATTCAATCGACTTGTCTGTTCCAGGCAGGAACGACAGCCGGTGAAATGTTCCTCCAGTTCATCAGCTGCCGAACCACGGATCTGCCCCATCAGAAATCGCCGGAGTGTTTCGGGGTCGGGGCAAACGGAGATGTTCAATGGAGGCCTCGAAGTCGTGTTTCGATCCGATGATTCGCGTATTTACTGAATTTTACGACCAAGGTCGGCAAAACCTGTCAGGACTTTGGTCGTTCCGGCATCGATTTCTTGTCCATTGACTCTTGAGGGATCAGGTGTACAGCGATTATCCTAACAAAGTTTCTTTCGCCTTATCAGCGGAATCGTGCCTTGGAATCCACTTCTGCCACGCTCCTGGGTCGTCTACGCGACGCTTCGGACCATCAAGCATGGCAGGAATTTGTCCAGATCTACACGCCGATGATTCACCGCTGGGCCACGGCGCTTCAGCTTTCGCAGTCCGATGCGAATGATCTGACCCAGGACGTGATGCTCACGCTTGTCCGTCGGATGCATGGGTTTCGCTACGATCCCAAGAAGAGTTTCCGCAGCTGGCTGAAGACCGTTGCGGTCAATCGTGGACGCGATTTTCTTCGCAAACGCTGCCGGTCGGATGTTCAACTCGCCGAATCCGGGCATGCTTCGGACGTCGACCATGTCAAGTTTTTGTCGGATCGAGAATACGAACAAATGCTCGCGCAGCGAATCTTGACGTACATTCGCACCGAGTTCGAGGAGACCACCTGGCGGGCGTGCTGGATGAGCGTGGTGGAGGAGCAGCAGGCCTCGAAAATCGCAACGGAACTTGGCATCAGCTTAAACGCCGTCTATCTGGCCAAATCTCGCGTGCTTCGACGGATACGCGCTGATCTCGATGATCTCTTGAGCTGAAGAATCTGGCTCGTTTCTGAATCAAATCGCCAAATCGTTGACAGGGTTCGAGGGGATCGATCGTACCAAGGGTGTTCACTCGGTCCGGCTTCATTTCACCAGCGGAGGTGAGACAGAAAGTCCAGACGCACAAGTTGCACCCCGATGAGTCATCGACGTGAATCTCTTTCGCAGCTTCAAGCGGGGGGCAATTCGAAATCGCGGCTCCCGCCGGTCGCACCGCCGTCCGAGAACAGAAGCGTTGGAAGCGCGGCGGTTGCTGGCGGCTCAGTTGACCTACGACGCGGGAGCAGCCGGTAGCACTGGCCTGAGTGCCGCAATCCGATTGGCCGACGACGATATCCAACTCGTCGATACGGCCAACAATGATCAGATTCTCGCTGCTGCCCCGATTGCTGAACTCGCGGAAGTCATTGTGACTGGGACGAGCGGTACGGATCAGTTGCAAATCCAGGGCGAGATCCCGATTGGAATTCGTATCCAATTCGACGGTGTCGCTGGATTCGATCGAATCATCGGTTCGTCGTTGGACAAACAATGGCAGGTTCTCGGCGATGGTGAAGGTCGGATCGATGGGCGTCATCAATGGCTCAACGTCGAACACCTGGACGCGACGGCGAGCAACCAAAGCACCCTTGATTATTCCGGTTTTGCGACGGGAGTCGCTGTCGATCTCGCGAATCAGACTGCTACCGGACTGACCAGCATCGTCGGATTTAATGCAATCGTCGGCTCGCCATTCGACGACACCTTGACGGGTTCCGAAGCGGCCGAGTTTTTCACCGGAGGCTTGGGGGCGGATACGATTACCGGCGGACAGGATGTGGGTGCCGGCGAAACTGCGATCGACCAGTTAATCGAACAGCGAGATGCTGACTTTCGTCTTACCGGATTGACGTTGCAGATCGGCAACGAAGGCGAAGACATCATCCGAGAAGTGGAACTGGTCTCTCTAATCGGCGGTGCAGGGAACAATCGAATCGATGCGACCGGGACACTTTATGCGACCCACTTGGATGGTGGCGAGGGAGATGATCACATCACCGGTGGCTTGGGCAACGATGCGTTAATCGGTGGCCCCGGCAACGATACGCTCGAAGGCGGACTGGGCAATGATACGCTTGGCGGTGGTGATGGCATCGATTCAATGTCGGGCGGATTGGGCACGAACACGTTGGTGCAGAGCGGGAGCGGCCGATTCGTTCTGACCGACACAACGATTGATCACGGGCAGGGAAAAAACGAGATCCAGACCATTGAACTGGGCGAAAATGCATCGGGAACGTTTCGGTTGATCTTGGAGGGCAAACACACCGTCTCGATCTCCGCCGATGCGAATCCAGATGAACTCACCGCGGCACTGGAACGACTTGTCACGCGTGACCAGTTTGAAGTCTCGGCCGGAGCGGTAGCAAAAAGTTTTCAGGTTGAGTTCGTTGGGCGATCCGCTGGCATGGATGTCGCCGAATTGGTTCTCGATGATTCTAACCTAATGGCGGCAAACCCACGCGTCACATCCGATGACGGCATGGTTGCCAATGAGGATTTCTCGGGCATTACAGACGTTCGTCTGACAGGATCATTTACCGCGGACCTGTTTGATCTGTCGGCTTACACTCACAACGTCACCGTCCGCGCCGGCCAGGGAAACGACCGCGTCATCGTTGGCGAACAGTCCTTTGATCTAGACGGTGGCATCGGAACGGATACGCTCCACTACGCTGCCGGCGGGACGGTTGGCGACGCGACGTTGACCAATCACCAACTGGACGCAAAACCGGCCGTCGGATTCGAACGCGCCAGGCTGATCGGGTCTCAGGACTTCGACATCATCGATGCGAGTGAATTCTATGGGCTTGCCGGCTCGACCGATGTGACGACCCTCGGAAACGGTGTCGGATTGCGGCGAGTCGATGGCAACGATTTGTTACTGACGGTTGGCGGTGAAACGGTGGAGGTGGATCTCTCGCCCGCAAAGACGCTGGACGACGTCTTGATGATCCTAACCAAGGCTGTCCCAACGATGACCGCAGTTTACGATCCCGTCGCTTCCCGCGTGACACTCAATTCGCACGACGTCAACAAACAGATTTCGCTGCAATCGATCAATGGTTCGACAGTGGTCGAAGACTTGGGAATGCAGGGCGTTCCGTCGGATCTGGGCCGTATGGTTTCGCTCCGGCTGGTCGGGTCACCGATGGTCGAGATCAACGGGCTCGCTGGCGCCGATACGATCACCGGCAGTCCAGGCAACGACCGTTTGACCGGATTCCTGGGAGGCGACAACATCGATGGGAAAGACGGTGTCGACACCTTTGTGGAATCGTTTGCCGCATTCGGAAACCTCAATCCACGTGAAGCCACGCTCACCGACACACGCTTCACCATGGCGGCCCAGCAACCGACGGGACGCGACAATCTGAGCAACATCGAACAGGCCGAATTGACCGGTGGAACCACGGTGGCGGCAACGATCGACGTGTCCGGATTCACAGCCGGCAGCGTCACGACCACATCACTCGGACAGCCCGATACGATTATCGGAGGTCCGGCCGGAACGACTGTCGAAGCGATCGGCGATGATCTGCCAGATGGCCAGCAGGTGACCTTTCAAGTTCATCCGTCCGCGACACTCAACACGGCCGTGATCCGCGCGGCGCGAGCGACCTCGGTCCGGCAGGCGGACCTCGACAAAATTCTGGTGACCCCGGCAGGATCGACGGCGAACCTTACGGTCAAGTACGACGATGTTCTGGAAGTCCAAAGCGACTTGCTAGCTCCGGGCAGACAAATCACACTTCAGGCCGACACGGTCCGGGTGAATCAATTCACGGTCGATACATCGGACACGTCGAAGGCCGGCGGCATTCGGATTGCCGGCGAAACCATCGAGATCGGTGGCGGGGCGCGTCTGATTGCGAACGCGGATGCAGGAGGGACGCATGGGGACATCGTCCTGGCCGCATCGGATCGCGGTAAGTTTGTCGGCCAGGGATTCTATGTCCCCAAGCACGCCGACGCAGCAGTCACAATCAACCAAGCAACCATCGACGGCGGTAACGTTTCGATCACCGCGACGGCTCTGGTCGGCAACACGGTTGACGCCAAACGACTCAAGGAGTTTCCACTCTCGACCTTGACCAAAGCGGGGTTAGACAAGATCACGGGAACACTCGAGTCGACGTCCTTTGCCGGATCGCTGTCCAATTCGGAAGCGATGGCCAATGTGACCATTGGACCAAACGCGGTCATCAACGCGGCCGAGTTCATCGCTTCATCGTTACTCACATCATCAATCATCAATGCGCCGAGCACCGAGATCTTTTCGGTCAAATCGCCAGTCGGTATCGCGATCGGTCTATCCGAAAACCAAGCCGCGACGACGATCTTAGGAACCATTAACGCGACCGGTAATGCGACGGTTTCATCGCGCATTGACCAATCCGCCAACATTGGCGCCGAAGCCCCAGGCGGCGCCTTGGCCGCGAGCGTGATGGAATCGACCAACACGGTGAATGTAACCGACAGTGCGGTGTTGAACGTCGGCAAGTCGTTGTTCGTCCAGGCCGACACCGTCGACCGGAATGCGACGTTTGCAACCGCCAGTTCCGACGACACGGCATTTCAATTGGGGATTGCGGTCAGCGTCGAAAATGGAACCACCGAAACGATCATCGAGGGGCGACTAAACGTCACGGACGACATAAAAATACGTTCGACTCAAGAGAAGAAAACGATCGATACGGCCGCGACGCTGAATGTTCCGGTCGTTTTCGACGTGCGGGGCACAAAGTCCGGCGTCAAGGCGGTTTCGAGTGTCGGTGCTGACGATCCAGATTTCTTGTCGGACTTTAAGAAACTAGCAATCGCGAAGGTGGGTGAAGCGTCCGGCGTGACCAAACTCGCCGAGGATCTGAAAGGAGCCGCCAAGGGGTTCAGTAATGCGCTGCGCAACTCGATTGCCTCGGTCGCCCCCGCGCCGATCGCGGAATTGATCCGAGTCGAAGAAGATCCGCCAGCGACCACTCCGGTAACGCCAATCCCACCCGACGGATTGTACGGCGGATCGATCGCGTTGGTTGTCGATACCAATACGGTTCGAACACAGATCGGTACGGATTCCCTCACGCCACGCGCCGACTTGGACGCCGGTGGCGCGATCGATGTTATTGCATCGGTCAACAACCGACCATCGGTGACATCTAGCTCGACAGTCGGTAACCTTCGCCTGGAAGAGGATAAGCCGACCGTCGAATCAGCCGACGGCCGATCGTTCGCGGTGGCAGTCGGCAAGTTTGATAATACTGCTGAAACGCTGATCATGGGCGGTGCGGACCTGGACGCATTGAAAGCCATCACGATCCGCGGCGAGACGATCAATCAGATCGACCCGGCATCCATTCAAGGTCCCTTCAAGAACCCCTCGGTCTCCGACGCAACCTACACGACCAAAGACCGATTCAAGATCATCACCCAAGACGACACGGTGGACGTCGTCGAAGGACACAGTCCGAACAAAAAGCAGGATGGCAAAGCGGGCGGCGGGGACGTCGGAACACGTTACAAATACATCGGTGGTGTGATCCGAGAGATTGATCTTGGCACCGAGGATTTCACCAACGGAAACTGGAAACTGGTGGGCAATCCGGTCGCCGATGCCGCCCGACAATTTGTCTCCAGCGTCGAGAACGTGCTCGATGATAATCTGGGACTCAACAACAACGTTGTCGACACCTGGACACAGGCCCGTGCCGACGGGCAAGCCGAAACCGCCGCCGGATCCGCAACCGTGCTGATCCTGGACCACACTGCCAAAGCGATTGTGAAAGACGGCGCGAGAATCAACCAAGATGCGACGGTCGTTCATGGAGAACAACATGTTGTCGTCGCGGCCAAAAGCGTCAACGAAACGGTCAACCTGAGTGGAAATGTTCGTACGGCCGGATTGCGGGGAGCGGGTGAAAACAGCAAGGATTGGACGATCAGCAATGTGACCAGCGGTCCTGGGATCGGAGCCGTGAACAAGAAACCTGGCAATTCAGCAATCGGCGGAACGGCACAGGTGTTCCTCTACGAAAACGATGTACTGGCCGAGATCGAGGATAACGTCATTCTCGACGCCGACAGTCTGTACGTCGACGCCAACAACAAATCACTCACGCTGACCTTCGGCGCGGCCGGTGGCGAAGCAAAAAACACGGCGTTTAACGGCGTATTCCTCGCCAATTCGGCGCAAAACACCACGCTGGCTCATGTGCACGGCGGTGCGACGCTGAACGTTCGTGACAAGCTGGTCAAGGAAGATGGCGCCGACCGTCCAGCATCCTTGATCGTCGAAGCAACCGATCACACCGACAGCGTCGTTGTCGGAGGTGCGATCTCCTTTTCGGATCACATCGGGGTCGGTGCGTCACTGGGAATGAATTTCCTGACCCGAGACACCGAATCGATCGTCGGTACCCGCGACGGCGAATCCGCCTCGACGACGTTAGGTTCGATTACCAACACAGGGAACACGACCATCCATGCGGCGAACGAAGGGTTCCTCGTCGCGCTGGCCGTTTCGGGCGCAAAAGCCGGTGGATCATCCAGTTCATCGAGCGGACCGACGGGCATCAAAAATGGCGCCGGTGCGCCGACTAACACTCCCACGCAGACTCCGGCCGCAACCAACGACCCCGACGATGATTACGACGACATCCTGGGATCGATCGCCGGACTGTTTGAGGAAAACGACTCGCGAGCGCCGCAGGTTGCACAGACTCCGCAAACCACTTCGACCGGAAAAGCGGGCGTGGGAATTTCAGGAGCGGTCACGCTAAACATTGTCGAGGATGACGCGCGGGCAGTCGTGCGCGACGTTGGAGTGATTACGTCAAAACAAATCAACGTTCTAGCAACGAATGATTCCAATCTCGGTTCGCTTGCCGGCGCGGGAACCTTGGTGACCGGCGGAGGCAATTCGCTGGGGATTGCCGGCGCGGTCGGTTTGAACTTCGTCGACGGCGCGACCGAAACAGTGGTCAATCGAACCGGCGAATTGACAGCGACCGGATTAACCATTCGATCCGCCCGCGATGGTCGAATCGTCAGCATATCCGCCGGGGTTGCCGGTGCGACCGGACGAAGCAGCATCGCGGTCGCCGGATCGGTCGGCATCACAAAGACCGGCAACGCGACGACCAGTCTGCTCGGCAATCTGAACGGAGAGATCACCGGTGCGGCCGATCTCAGTGCGGTCGATGACACCGACATCATCCAGGTCGCTGGATCAGCCGGATTCGGTGGCCGTGCCGGTGTCGGTGCCGCGCTCGGATTAACTTCGATCGACAACCGTGTCGCTGCGGAAGTCGAAAAGATCGGACTGGAAGCAGATCGTTTCCGTTCCAAAGACTTTTCAGTCACCGCGGATTCCACAGGAATGATCGTGGCGGTCACCGGCGCGGCTGGCATTGCGACCAACGGAGTCGCGGTTGGCGGCACATTCTCGATCAATACGATCAGCAACGATGTTCTTGCCGAAGTGCGAGAAAGCTTTCTCCAATCCAGCGAAGGCAATTACGCGATCACCGCGACAGATGACTCCGCAATCTACGCGTTTGCCGGTGGGATTGCCGCGGGAAAGACAGCCGGAGTAGGACTGGCGGTGGCGCTGAATTTCCTGGGCAACAACATTGCGGCATACCTAAAGAACAGCTTCATTTTGACCGGCGGAGCATTGTCGATCGATGCTCGGCAAACCGGAACGAACGTATCGCTGGCGGTCGGTGGCGCGATCGGTGGAACACTGTTGGTCGGCGGTGCGATGGCGTTGAACCGAACCCAGAACAGCATCCGCAATTCCGTGATCGACAGCACGGCGTCGCACTCCGGATCGATTCGTGTGACTGCAACCGATTCGACGACCAGCGTGAACATCGCCGGTGGGGCTGCGTTTGCACAAGGAACTGCGGTGGGCGCCGGTGTCGGGCTGAACTTTGTCGACAACGCCATTCAGACGACGATTGAAAATTCGAAGCTGGATTCGCTCGCCGGCGGAATCACGCTGAACGCTTCGGCGAACGAAACACTGGTCGGCGTAGGAATTGGAGCCGGCGTTGCTGCGAAGGCTGGGTTTGCGGGAAGCGTCGCGTTTAATCGCGTCGACAACGATGTGATCACGACGGTCCGCAACAGCCAAGTCGCCGCAGTGCAGGACGTCATCGCAAGCTCGGGCGACAGTTCATCCGTCTTCGCGATTGCGGGTGCTGGTGCACTCGGCGGGGCCGCCGCCGTTGGCGCAGCGGCGGGTGTCGCACAAATCAGCAATACCATCCGGACGACAATCGATCAGGGCAGTTTGCTCGAATCCACCAGCAACGTTTCCATCCTCGCCGGTTTCCAAGAACCCGAAATAGCCCAAGACATCACTACCCTTGGTCTTGGTGCTTCGGGGCATCAACTGGCCGATCCGGCTTCGACGACGCGTGACCAAGATGGCAAACAGCTTGCCGAATCAACTGGCAGCCACATCGTCAACATCGCCGTCGCGGGCGCCGGTGCCGGATCCTTTGCCGGTGGTGCGGCGATCAACTTGAATTGGATCAACAACATTGTCGAAGCGTCAGTATTCGGTTCATCGACGCTGTCCGCGACGCAATCCGTTGCCGTGTTGGCCAACGACAATCCAGAGATCATCAGCGTCGCGGTCGGAGTCGCCGCCTCCGGTGGCGGAGCCGTGGGTGCAGCCGTTTCTTTCAACTACATCGGCGGTGATCCGGGCAACCCGTCACGTGCGGTGCCGAGCGATCCTGCGAGTAGCGATGCGGGTCGAGTTCGAGCGATCGTTGACGGTTCGACCATCACTTCGTCGGCCGGTGCGCTGGACTTGAACGCGTTTTCGGACCCCAGTTTGATCAATGTGTCCGCCGGGGCCGCCGGTGCGGGTGGCGCTGCGGTCGCCGGTTCCATTTCAATCAACTTCAATCGCAACCTCATCGAGTCGGCCGTTACCGATTCGACGATCACGACGCAAACCGGCGCGACGATTGATGCCCGTGTGGATCCGATCATGATCATCGTCTCCGGCGGCGCGGCCGGTTCAGGCGGCTTGGCGGCCGCCGGTGCGGTTGCGACCAACGACATGCGGAACGATGTCAAAGCCTTTGCCGAGCGATCCGCGGTGACCGTGGCCGCCGGCGATCTCTCGGTGACGGCGACTGTCGGCGAGAAAGCAGACCTGACCGAGACGAAATCTCGTGTGACGCCGAATGATGAAACCATCGATTCGCAAATTTGGTCGTTCGCCATCGGAGGTGCCTTCTCTGGCGGACTCTCCGCGGCGGGATCGGCTTCAATCAATTGGATCCGAAATACCGTCAACGCACATGTTTCCAGCGACGCGGCAACGGCTCGGCTGGTCAAGGCGGATGACGTCATCGTCGCGGCAAAGGACCAAGCTTCGATTCGGTCAGCCGCTGCTTCGGTGGCTGCATCCGGTGGCGTCGCTGGCGGGCTGGCTATCGCCTACAACTTCATTGGTGGCGATCCGGACAACCCCACTTCAGCCGCCCGCAACTCAATCACGGCAAGTGTCAGCGAAATCGAAATCCAGTCGACAACGCTTTCAGTCACCGCTGATTCGACGTCTCAGATCATTAATGGTTCGATCGGTGCCGCCGCGGCAGGCACCGGCGCGGCTGCGGCGGCGCTTTCGACGAACTTCATTCGCACCAATGTCATTGCCAAAATCGGTTTGTCGGCTTTGGTAACAACAACGGCCGACGTCAACGTACTGGCCCGGGATCGCTCGACGATTAGTACGTTATCCGGCGGCGGCGCGGTCGCGGTTGCGGCCGGTGGAGGAGCAGCAGCGGCGTACAACGACATTCAAAACAATGTCTTCTCTTCCGTTCAACAAGCCAACGTCACGACCGGTGGCAACTTGGTCGTCAACGCGTTGGCCGCGCCAACAATCGATGTGGTCGTAGTCGCCCTCGGCGGCGGGGCGGTTGGAATCGCAGGCAGCGGCAGCGGAAACGTGATGAAAAACCAAGTCGTCGCAGTGGTCGATCGCTCCACGGTCGTTGCTGAAAATGATGTTCAAGTCGTCGCACTGACCGGTGCCAATCTGTTGACCAAAACCGGCGCCGTAGGGGCCGGTGTGGTCGCCGGAGCGGGTGCAATCGTCGTGAACGATTTGGCCAACGACACTTCGGCCACCATTATCGAATCGCAGGTCTTTGCCAAGGCACTTGCCGGTGAAACGACGTTCCCTGTGGATGCTTCGGGGCAATCCACCGACACCGCAGTTCGCGGATTGACAGTTTATGCCCAGGGGACGTTCACGCCGCGATCGGCAGACGATGAATTCAACAATGCCGCCATCTCGGGCTCGATCGGGCTGGGAGCATTTTCGGCAAGCGTCGTTGTCAATTTGCTCAAAGACCGGACGACAGCCTCCATCAACGATTCGAGAATCAACTCGCAAGAAAACCGTGGCCGCGGCGTTGCGGTCGTTGCCCGCTATGACAGCCATGCGAAAGACCTGGTCGGTGGTGTTTCGGGGGGCGGTGTCGCCGTCGGTGCAGGTGTCGACGTGTTTGTGGTCGGCGTCACCACCCGGGCATCGATCGATGATTTCGATGGTGTGTCAAGTGGCGCGGATGATCGAACGGCCGTTTATGCCGCCGACTCGATTCATGTCCGGGCCGATACCAACGTTGACTTTGATTCGACGTCCATTGGTGCTGCGTTGTCCGGATTCGCGTCATTGGCGGGCGCTGCGTCGGCAATCGATATGGATACGACGACCGAAGCGTTCGTCAAGAACAGCCTGCTTCGCGCCGGCGGAGAAACCGCGGTCACCACACCCGGTCGCTTCGGAAGCGTGGCGGGAATCGCGATCGAATCGTTCGAACAAGTCGAGGTTGATTTGACCGTCGGAGCCGCCGCTGCATCAGGCGCCGTCAGTGCAGGTGGCAGCGTCGCGGTGGTCAACCTGAACAATAACCTTCGCGCCACCGCCTCGGGATCCGACATCCAGACGCCGAAGGCAGTTGCGATCGCAGCGGTTCCGAATACCAATGTCAATCTACGTGCCGCGACCGGGGCAATCGGCTTAGCGGGGGCACTGTCGGCCACAGTCGGTGTGGTGAATATCGGAGGCAGCGCGATCGCAGGGCTTGCAAAATCCGATGATTTTTCCGGCGCCGTTGATGCTGCAAGTTTCAGTAGCAAGGCCGACCAAACCATTGTCATCAATGACGAACTGGGCAACATCGCGGCAGCCGGCGGTGTCGGCGCGGGTGCGACGGCTGATTTGATCACGGTCAACACATTCGTCCAGTCAGAAATTGGCCAATCTTGGAACGTCGCAACGTCTGGTGCAATCGACCTTCTTGCAAATTCTCGCAAGAACATTGAATCCGAAATCTTCGCCTTTGCTGGTGCCGTGTTGGGAGGAATCAACGGGGCACTTTCGGTGGTCACCATCGGATCGGAAATGGACAGCGATGGAAAATCGGAAGCCGACAACATGCAGGGGCACGTCAACCAGTCACTCCAACGTGTCGGCGTTGGGAAAGGACTGCGTGAGCAATCCGACACATCCATTGGCAGCGGTATCCACTCCCGAACGTTAAAAAATGCGACCGGTTCAAACCTGGTTCAAGCGAACACCGACTCGGCTGGGCAACTGTCGATCGACAATGCCTTTACCGCCCCAACGAAAACAGGCACCCTCGCATCGATCGCCGACGGAACGACGATCACGTCGAGCGCGGACAGCATTCAGATCAAGGCTTTTGATCAAACCGATGTAAAAGTTCGAATCGGACAAGGCACCATCGGAGGTCTTGCCGTCGGTGGGTCGGCTGGGATCGTCACCAATGGATCGACCGCACATGCTCGGATCGGTGAATCGGCTGACGTGACTGCTGCAAAAAATATCCTTGTTGGCGCAGAGCAAATCGGAAAGGGTGACGCAGCCAGTTCAGCAGGACTGGCCGGATTGGTGGGACTGGGAGCGCAAGTCTCGATCTTGGAAAACGTCGGCCAGGCGAGCTCCTCGATCGGTGATCAAGCACAATTGCAGTCAAAATCATTGATCATGGAAACTTTCAAAACCGGAGGGCAAAGTAGCTCAACCCGACAAAATGCGATCGGAGTGATCACCGCAGGCGCATCAATCTCGCGAGTTTCCAACGATGGGTCCGCATCCACAACGATCGGTGATGGAGTCCAAATCGGACATGCGAGCCCGCTTGACAACGTCACCCTAACTTCCGCCCAATCAACCGAGGGCAGGACAGAGAGCAACGCCGTGGTGGTCGGGATCGGTGCGGCCTCGATCAACGAATCCAACGCTTTCAACGGCGTCGAAACGGTTGCCGCAATCGGTGACGGCGGTTCGATTCGCGCGACGACTGTCAATGTGACATCGAGGGCTGTCCCTGAAGCGAGGGCGTTCTCGCCTGCGGTTGTGACCATCGGCAAAGCCGCATTGGGAGTGACAGTCAATGAAGCCAAATTAGACACGCTGGTCGATGCACATGTCGGTGGAAACATCCAGACCCAAACACTCAATGTCAACACCAAGTTGATTGTGGAAGAAAGCGATTTGGTATCGCAGGTCGGTGGCGCATCAGTCGGCGGATTGGCCATCAACATCCCTTCCTCGTCGGCGATGGCCACCGGAACCGTCAAGAGTTACATCGCAGACGACGCAAGGATTGAAGCCAACGCGATCAACGTCGATGCGAATTCTGAGGTCAATCCATCGACGGAGTCCACCGGTACCACGGTCGGAGTTGCGACCGGCCAGAACAATCGAGCGCTGTCAACTTCGCAAATTACGACCGAATCCTACGTGGGCTCGAACGTCAATATCGGAGGTGAAGCGGGAGGACAGGTCGAAGGCCTTGTCGACGGAAAACGCTACTACATCGATGGAAATTTG
The DNA here is from genome assembly GCF_007754155.1 of Stieleria neptunia. Taxonomy (NCBI): domain Bacteria; kingdom Pseudomonadati; phylum Planctomycetota; class Planctomycetia; order Pirellulales; family Pirellulaceae; genus Stieleria; species Stieleria neptunia. Next base: position 5,101,412 of record NZ_CP037423.1, read on the forward strand.
ACGAGCATTCCGATCGTTGGTGATGGCTATGACATGTTCGATCCGCAAACCGAACCGGGTGAAATCAGCCAGGAACAGACCGGCGGGTTCCCCGCCACCCTGACGGTCCCCGCGGGATTCAAGACGGCGGCTAGCAATCTCCAAATTAGTCAAAACCACGGGTTGGTGACCGGTCAAAGCGTCTCATTTATCAACGCCACGCCACTGGTCAAACGCCAAGTCTATCTGTTTTTCTTAGAGGCGAATGACGACGGTAACGGAACCGAGGGCGTGACACGATTGGAACGACGGTACCTGGGATCTTATGTCGGCACGACCTTTTATGCCATTGTCACCGATCCGAATTCGGGAATGATTCAGCTAGCTACAACCCCCGCAAAGGCACAGGCCGGTCGGGGGATCCGATTGATGGCCTTTGAATCATTTGCGAGTTCTTTTCCACAAGAAGCCCCCGAACCAAGGGCACTCACTTTCGGTGGAGTCGAAACCGGTCACGAGTTCAAAATCCGAACCAACTCCACGACTCACTTTGAACTAAGTAGCGTACCGTTAGAAGCGGATTCAAGGTTACCACCAACGAGTTTGACCGCCGCGTCAGGGACGGGTCACACACTGGTCTCCGCCGTCGATCCAACCCGGCGGATCTCCTTCAACGGTTCAGATGTCGATTTGGACAACAACTTGATCAATGTGAGTTCGGAAATTTTCCAGCGTGGTGAGCCCGTCATCTATCGCAGGGGACAAGGGCCGGTTTTGCGGGTGACCGCCAACTCCACTGAAGATGCGCTCAGCGCGGCCGAGGCCGGCGATGGCAGCGTGGCAGGGCTGCAAGCGACAACGTCCGAAAGTCAAGCCAAGGGAACAACCCGAGCCTACATCGCCGACGCTCCGGTCAACTCCGATTCCGATCCGAATAACGATGTCATCATCCGCGCCGGAGCCGTCGAACTGAGAGCCAACCATCGTTCCCTGATCGACGGCCGCGCCGAAAATTTAAAGGTCGGCGGACTGGCCGGTTCAACCACCAGCTTTGAGGGCTCGGTTGACACCACCGTCGAATCTCGGATCGGAAAGAATGCCCATGTCGAAACTCATTCGCTGGTCGTTGATGCCTTGAATCGGACCGAGAAAGCCGGAAAGCGAGGGAACGACGATTTCGGAGTGACGTTGACCGTCGCCGCGGCGGGAAGTATCACACGTGCGACCAGCGAAACCATCGTCGATCATCAAACAACTGCAACGATTGACGAGAACGCGCACGTCACCGTCTTGGGTGATATCAATTCGACCTTCCATTTGAACGCTCAGAACGAAGCCGTCGCTGTTGACAAAGCCAAAAATACCACCGGCGGATTGGGACAACTTACCGAAGTCAAATCCGCCCTTCGCATCGGCGAAGATTCGACCATCGGAACGGGCAACCAGACTCGTGAACTGATCGACTTCCATCCCTTTACGTCTCAGGTGATCATCGGAGAGGGTGCAACGGTGACGACCGCAGGTGACTTGAACCTGACCGCCGGTGGCGATGCAATTCTGCTCAGCCAGCCGAGTGGGCTGGCGGTCGGAGGCGGTACCTCGGCCAAACTCGAAGGCATCGCGGTCGTACACCCAGTCAATCGAATCACGGTCGCTCCAAATGCCTCGTTGACTTCGTTTGGTGAAACGCGTCTGTGGGCAGGCCGCTCGTTGGCGACGGGCCAGAGCGAAGGAATCGAGGATCGATATTTCGCGAAGATTGATGGCGAACAAACCAACGCGTCGGCGATCGCCCGCACCGACGCCACCGGGACCGGACAGGTCGTCGTCAAGAACGAAATCAAAATCCGGGCGGACGCAAACGTTCGATCAGCCCGAAGCGCCACATTGGTGGCCGAACAAAACCCGACGCTGGCCGCCGCGGCCGACGCAGCGAGCACCGGATTCTTACTGGCCGGTGTGTTGACCGGACAGAAAAACGAAACCGACACAACGCTCGCGGTCGGCGCAGGCGTTCGTGTCGATGGAACGGTCGATGTGGGTATCAATCGCAACCAAACGTTACGAGTCACAACGACGGCAACGGAGTTGAGCGAGTTGATCGACCAACTTGACATCCAAGCTCAGCACATCAACGCGGACGTCACCTACCAGTCAATCGGTAATCGGTTGATTGATCTAAAACAACGCTTTGAGCAACTGATCGTTGACTTCGCCGGCGATGCCGCTGCCGTGGCAGCCTATCAAAACGAAATCGACATCATCGAAGAGCGGATGGCACAACTTGGGTTAAAGATTATTCAACCGGTCATCGATGGCGACGGAAACCCGGTGTTGGACGGGAATGGACAACCCCGCACGGTCATCCTCTACAACCAGGGCGCGGTCGTTCCGACGATCACGGTCCAGCCGATCCACGCCCAGGCAGGCACCATCAATGTGGAAAGCCAATATCTGGTCGGCTCCGGCCATTTGAACGCTCCCGATGGGACCTCCGTCACGATCGAAAATTCGACCCCGGCGAATTTGGATCTCACGTCGATCAACGTTCCGACGGCACAGCACGGACGAATCCAATTCAACGAAAAACAGATCACCGCCAATACCGACGTCAGACTTCACAACAAAAATGTACCGAGTTCCGAGAATGCGACCTTCGCGACACTGGTTCAAGGCGGCAACGCACGACGGCTCATTGATATCTCCTCGACTTTTTCCGGTAATGCCCAAGCCCCCCCGGCCGATATCACCGTCAACGGTTCTCCCGTCATCGAAGAAGGAATCATCACGGGCCGGATCGGGATTGAAAACGCAAAAGGGCAAACGCTGATCGACGGCGCCGGGCAGGTGCTGGTCGAAGAATCGTTGGTCACCGGCGAACTGGATATTTTGGCCGGCTCGTTCATCTTGCTGGTCGCCGACCGAGACAAAGATGGCGTTCCCGATGTCGGTGCGCACATTGGCGAAGCACCGCTGGTCACGTTGGATGACACGTTGCAGCTTGTTGAACCCTATCGTGGCAGTCTGAATACTCCTGGGTTAGCCAACAGCATCCGGAATTTAGCCAATAGCAATTTGCGGGATCAAGCCGCGAAAAACCTCAAGCCCGGCATCTTGGCACTGCATCGCGTTGCAGTGAGTGCGCCGTTTATTAATGTCAATGCCCCCATCATCGCCGGCTCGACCCTGCGGACCACGACGCTGCATGTCGATGCGGCAACGATCGCAGGTTTTGAACAAGAGTTTTCACTCGGTGGCCCGACCGTTTACCGAGTGCCACAACCGATTCGTACGATCGATCAAGTCCGAGATCAGGGCAAACCGATCGATGTGTTTTACAATGCGGCAATGGATCGATTTGAGATCGAAAAGGTCGCCACACAGAGTGGACGGATCGACCTGTTCGGAAGGATTGTGAACACCGCCGACGGATCATTGGTCGCCTACGACGGCGACGGCCGAGTCGAGTTGAATTTGACGAGCGACGGGAACTATCCGGTCGTGATCAACGACATCGATACCCTGCAAACTTCTCAGGGCGTGATCCGCGTGGTCGACACCGCCAAAGCCGACGTGTCGACTGGGGGACGCCCATTGGTCACCGAGTACCGTCGCGATGCTGCCGGTTCGCTGATTCAATACACCTACCCGCTGGAACAACCGGGAACGCGAGCCGTCAAAGGTTCGCCCCAATCGATCACCGACGAGGCAAACCTCAAGTACGCGCCTTTGCCCGGCATTCGTTATTTCTTCCAAACCGGTGCGGTGGGCAGCACCGTCACCGACACGTTGTCGGCTACCAAAACCTATGATTTTGGGCTGTTTGAAATCGATGTCTTGGCACCCGATCCGGATGACATTGAAAAACGCACAGTTGAGTTTGCCGATTTCGACGGCGACGGAATCCCCGATCTTCGCCCAATCGCATTGCCCAGCGGAGGCCAATCGGTTGGGCAATATGTTGCTGTCGGAATTGCCCCTGATTTTGAATTCGGTCGCTACGGCCATAGTTTTCGCGAAACCGAAACGTTGACGTTCAGTTCAAAAAACGGCAACCGGCTCATTCTGGACCAAGACTACGCGGGAAAGAACGCCACTCAAGTCGTCTTCCAAGAACGCGCCGGGTCGGTCGGTGGTCTGACCGACCAAAAGCTTTACTTCGTCGTCGTGAACGAAAGTAATCGTCGTGAAATCGGTTTAGCGTCGACCGTCGAGAAGGCCAACGCGGGCAACAGTGATGTCAACATCGGGACGATTACGGGAACCCACGAGTTCGCCGAGGTTCGACTATTGGAACAATGGATCGAACGCAGCGGTTTCTTGAATCTTCGCAAAGAGTACTGGCAGCGACTGGTGATCGAAGAACCGTTCCGACAGATCTACACCCATTCGTTGATCGCGGATCGCCCGATTTCGATCCACATCCCTCGACTGGAAAACACGGGCATCATAATCAACGTGCCGACGACGACGCTCGATGGGCAGACTCCGGTACCGCCATCGGTCTTTGTTGCCGGTGAGATCAAGGGCGGCAAACAAACCACGATCAACGCGGGTGGCAGCATCGAATCGGTCGGCGACAAAGCAATCATTCGCAGCGACAAAATCAACCTGAACGCCACCGGTAACATCGCCTCGCAGGGAGCAGAGGGCGTTGACTTTAATCTCACCTCCACGACCGATTCACCCTTCGTCGTCACGTACAAAAGCCGGGAATTCCAGAATCACGGCAAGGGAGCGGTTTCGCCGGGTGATTATTTCACCGCAACTGCGGAGTTTAACACCAAGCCCGAATTTCCCTCCCTGGCGACACCGAATCGATTTACCGTCACATTCCATGACAACGACGGTCCAGACAGTTTTAGTGTGACGGTCGAAGACCCCAAGAAAGAGTTCCTTAAATTCGATGAATCGGGTGTGGTGATCGCATCGAGCTTGACCGTCACGCACCAAGATGGTGGTCGACGCATTCTGCTTCTTTATGGCGATTCATCATCGCACGATCGGATCTACGGAATCGATGGAGGACAACTCAACAGCGTCCCCGGGAATTGGAAGCACGTGCCGCAACCACCAGTTGATGTGAGTTTAGGAGATCCGCTGCGAATCGATTTGACCGATGGCAAAGAATGCGGTTTGAATGCGATGTCCACAGGCGGCCATGTCATGATTGAAGAGGTCAGCGGAGACTTGGTGTATGACAATGTGACCGCGGGCGAAACGGTTTCACTGGAGGCCGATGGCAGCATTCTGGCCATCGATCAACCCGGTGAAGCCACCGGTGATGCGACCCCAACATCGACGCTGCTAACCGCCCCTCGCATCGAACTGGTTGCCGCCGGTGGAAGCATTGGAACACCTGACAGTGAAATCTTGATGGATAGTCATACCAGAATTGGTGACGGGATCTCCGCGAACTCGGCCAAGGGGATCTTTATCCGTGAAGTAACCGGGTCCTTGCTGGTCTTCAGGGCACACACCACCGAGAACCAAGACGTCCGATTGACTTCGCAAACCGGGAGCGTCCGCGATGCGAATTCGCCCATTCGCATGATCACTTTGCCGCCGCCGGTGCGGATGGCGCGTCAAGCGGAGCTCGGTGCGATCGGCCCCGCATTCACCCAGTCAATCGTGACAGCGATCCATGGGTATGAAGCAACCAAGACGGCCGAATACTTTGAGTATTGGATGATGCGAGATCAGCAGTCCGATCCAGAGACGTATGATCCGAACTTTACGTTCGAGATCTTGCCACGACAACGCGATGATCTGTCGCCGATCGTCACGGAGCAAGAATTAGAACGGATTCGCTCACAGGAAAGCGATCCGACGATCACAGCCGATGATCCACGAGTCGCTGCGGCGGTCATCGCATTCTTTGACCAGCAACTGACAGCGCGAACACAGCGATATCACGATCTTCACGACGTGTTTGGAAATCTCGGACCGTTTGATCCAGCCTTTCGATACGTCGCGGCTTACGAAAGCCCAATCACGTTCGATGCATCTCAGATCAACGAGGCCACTCAGTCGATCGATGTCCAGGCGGCCCTGTATCGAGACGGCCAAGCAGTGCGGTTTGTTGCCGGCAGCGGACAGACAGGAGATCTGGTCAATGGCCAGATCTATTTCATCGTCCGTGATACCAACGACCCTAACAAATTTTCGGTCAGCAGCAGTAGTCCGCAGGAACCGAATGCTCCTGTGCTGATTGACCTTTCGGGCGTGGACGGTTCAGGGCATCGCTTCGACGTCGTTCCGAGTTTTGATCCAGCCGTGGCCATCGACAAAGTGGATTTTAGCGAAGATAAAATCGACGTCGGACTGAACGTCATCGAGAACGGACAACCCATCACACTGCAGTTCAACGGAGCAGCCCCCGAAACGGCGATCACTTATTTCGCTTTGAACGTAGACGGTTCGCCCAATACCATTCGGTTGGCGACGGACGCAAGCGATCTTGCCGGATCCATCGTCGACCTGACCCCCGAACTACTTTCCGGTGACTTCGAGTTGCGCGACGCCGCGTTTCTCGCAACGCTTCAACCGATGACGGCTGATCAAATCATCCATGCGATCGATCCGGCGGTCTACTTGGAACACAACGTCTCCAGACCAGAGGATGGTGCGGCGGCAAATATCATCGGCCGCAACGTTCTGGTTATCGCCGCGGCCGGCCACGGGATCGGAAACAATGCGACATCGATTACGATCAATCTTCCATTTTCAAACTTGACCGCCGAACAATCGTCGGCGTTGGCGGCTGCCGAACCGGGCGATATCACCTACCACGATGATTTCGACGGGGCGGGTTCGGAAACCGATCTTGCATCGGCGAAAAGTCTGAGCATTCAGCTTCAAGAAGACCTGGATATCGCATACACCGGAACACTGCAAACTATCGGCGATTTCGTCTTGGTCGACAAAGTATCAAGTGGCGGAGCATCGCTCGGCCCGGTGATCTACTCCGCGCCCGTTGGCATCGGAGCACAGCGATCATTGGTCAATCACTTGCGGTTCAACTTCACCGAGGCGATGAACTTGGCAGATCTGATCGCCGACGGAACGATTGTCGACGCAGTTAGTCTGATCAATGTTGGAAGCGATCACGATCCATCAACCGACGTTGTTGTGCCGCTCGAGTCCGCGAGCTTCGAGTATGTCTCTGACCTTGCCAAGGGAATTTCAGAACTGACCGTGACGGTGCTTGATGGCGATGGGGAACCAGTGTCACTCGAGGATGGCGTCTACCTGTTGAAGATCGACGCGGCCCGCGTGAAGGATCTTTCACGCAGACCGCTTGGTAGCCGCCCCGGGTTGGAAGACGGGAAAGACTTTGAATTGATCATTCATCGACTTGGTGGCGACGCCGACGGCGACGCTGATGTCGACGCCGATGACATGGCGCTGGTGAACGCGGCCGTCGGATCAAATCCGTTTGATGCGATTTGGAATTTGAACGCGGACTTGGATCAGGATGGACGCGTCAGTGTGCGAGATCGCATCATTGCCGCCAGATTCCAGGGCAAACAATTGTCCGTTCCCGATACGGTCACGACAACCGCGACTGCACAGGCGTCCCAATCCGATGCTGAAATGGAGTCCGCCGAGGAGGTCGAGCGACGTGTCCCGGACATCAACGGCGATGGTCGAGTGACGCCCCTCGACGCGCTACAGGTGATTAACGCCATAAGCCGCCGCTCCAGCGCGGAAGGGTTCGCCTTCACCGAAGCCCAGCGGCAAGCATTCGACGTCAACGGTGATGGCCGGGTTTCGGAGGTGGATGCGCTGAGCGTGATCAACTTCCTCAGTCGGCAGCAAGCGTCCGCATCTCCGGCAACGTCTCCAGAGGAAACGTCCAGCAACCGTTCGCTATTTGCTGATTACACTATGAACCCTACGAGCCAGATGATGAACGAGGATGATGAAGAAGTCTATGAGCTACTCGCAAACGATCAACACGAGCGTCCTTTCGGAGATCTGATATGAACTCTCAAAAAACTCTTTCTCTCACGCTTTTGACGCTCGTCGCCCTCTTCGGATCAACCGATGCCGCGGAAGTGACGGTGCTGTCCCCGAACGGATCTTCTTTTGCTCCGGGCGAGCAGATCGAGTTTCGCGTCACGTTGCCGGAGCTGTCGAATTTGGGAAGCTATGAAACGATTGGTGTTTTGACGGGCAGCAACGGAAGCGCAGGCGTCCAATACTTCTTCGAGGCGCCGCCCGCGGTCCCGGCGGCGTCGAAGTATGTTTTTGACAACAGCGATACATTTCTAGCCAATCCGATCGACGCGGCCAGGGTGTCGCTTTCGGACTTTACCCTGGCTGGTATGGGACCGGTCGTGTTCACAGATGTTAACGATGGAATCGCATCCGTCTTTGTGAACACCGCATCCACATTCTCGGGTGAGATCACGCTTTCGATTGACGCCGCCAACCTCGTGCTCGACCAGCCAGACGGAACTCCGGTATCCAACTTCGCGACGATTCAGAGTGACACCGCTGCCCGCGGCTTCGCGACGGTCACGGTCACGGCGATCCCCGAACCCGGTGTTTCCCTGCTCGCATTCTTGGCCGGAATGTTCACCGTTGCTCGGCGGGGACGACGTACAAAGCGCGTCGTCAATTAGATTCTCTCCCCCTGGGAGAGACGGCGTTTGCGCAGCAAGCAAACGCCAGAGAGGGCCGCCGCTGCAAAAGTCTTGGCGTCTTCCTCGGCGATCAAATCTGCCACTTTTATAATTGACGCCCCACGCAGCGACAGTAGGCGGCTAAAGAGACCGTCCAGCTTAGGACGACCGGTTTCTCGAGTACGATGGCCCTTCCGGGCCGTCGTCCGCTGGACTCCCGACGACGACCTAGAAAGGACGTCGTACATCGGTCCGCTGAACACCTCACACTCAATCGAAGAAATCATGAGGATTCGTCGCGTTTTGCATCGCTCCTAAGCTGGACGGTCTCTAAAGCCTGCACACCAACACGTATGCCCGTGCGATTCGCTCCTGACCCGCTGTCTTCTGCTGGTGTCTCTACGCTCTTCGGCGGCGTCGAGCGCCAACCATGCAGATGACACCGCAGGCGAAGATCGCGATGCTTGTCGGTTCGGGGACTGTCCCCGCCGCCGCTGGCTCGAGATGAATGTTGTCAAGGAGCAGAAAATCAACCATACTTGTCGGTGCAACACGGATTAGGTCTAAGCCGACGAATGCGGGATTCGAGAAGGTCAGTGGAACATCGCCCAGCGGAGGGTCCGTGATTGATGCCGCAACCGTTCCACCGCCTGTCAGAAAGCCGGTCACATCAAATGACAATCCACTGCCGGTGTTGGTGTTGCCGTAATACAGGAAGTCGACCAGATCGAACGAGCTACTATCGGCAAGCGATATTTCGTAGACGCCCCCACCGATTCCTGAATACGCTGCGCCCGCCGGCGCAGTTGGGCGAATCGAGTTAGGATCTACGCCGACCAAATCGCCCGGTGTCGCGAAGCGGACTCCGTCTTCCACATAGACGGAAACACCTAGGTTGCCGGATTGCCCGGTGAAGGTCATGACGCCCGCATTGGCCTGCGACGCGACGAAGATCATCGTGACGGCCGTGAGGCAGCTAATCATTGGCGGTGAGCAAGGGTGAGATCGCATCCATTTACCTACAGTTGATTCGTTGGAGAGGGCTTCAAGCCAATCGTCGGCGGCCTGAGAGGTTAGACGGCAGCAGGATTCTTCACCGCCTTAACGTAGGTACGGGCGTCCCGATCGATTCTGTCACAAAATGCCATTTTTCTGCGAACCCCGCTGGGAAAGGGCTGCCCAAGTACTTCATTCCGGGAGAGCAAGGGTATCGCCACTGCTGTCAGCGCACACTGCGGTGAGTTTCGGTTCCTGCGAAGCGACAGGCCTGCAACGCCTGGATCTCGGCTTGGAACGACGATCGACGTCCCAATCGCCAATCTGAATGGTGATCTGCCCCTGTGCTGGAGCGATTGCGACCAGGGCGATCTCTGGGCGACCAACCACACCGATCGCCCGACGCGGTTGGGCCACTGGCACGACGATTGCCCCCTTGCATGTCGGTCATACGATTTCCGCAAGCGAATGAGCAACGATGGACTTATTAAAGAAAACCTTCGCCGATTTCTCCAAGGACCGCTGCACCACGTTGGCCGCGGCACTGGCCTACTACACCGCATTTGCGCTGCCGCCCTTGCTGTACTTGCTGTTGACGATCCTCACGTTCGGATTGTCCGTGATGTACGACAGCGAAGCCGCCGAGCAGAAGGCTCAATCCATCCTTCAGAGCCAGGCTTCCGAGATGATCGGCAACCCGACTGCGACCGAAGAGATCGGAACGATCCTGGAGAACAACGATAACGCGAGCGGAAAATGGTGGAAAACACTTCTCAGCTTCGCCGGGATTGTCGTCGGTGCAACGGGAGTTGTCGCGGCGCTGCAGGCCTCGCTCAACCAGGTCTGGGAGGTCAAACCCGACCCGGAGCAGGCCGGTTGGAAAGACATGATCAGCAAACGCGTCCTGTCATTGGGAATGATCATCGGACTGGGCTTTCTGCTGCTCGTCTCGCTCGTGATCTCATCGGTCCTGCAAGGCTTTAGCGAGATGATCGGCGTCTCCGGAACGATGGGAGAAGTCGTCAACTTTGTCGTTCAGGCGCTGGTCGTGTTCGTGATGTTCGCCGCGATTTTCAAATACATGCCCGATGCCATCGTGCGTTGGAAAGACGTCTTTGTCGGAGCGGCGATCACCACCGTATTGTTTCTGGTGGGGCGATTCGCCATGCAAATCTATTTCAATTTCAGCGAACCGGGCGCCCAACTGGGATCCGCCGCAGCCTCCATTGCTGTGCTGCTGGTGTGGGTCTACTACACCGCAATCATCGTCCTGTTGGGAGCCGAAGCGACACAGGTCTATGCGGTGACCTATGGAAGCGGAATCCGGCCGGAATCCGACGCCGTACGGGTCGTTGAAAAGCTGCAACGTCCGGGCGAAGCATCTTCTTCCTGATCGTTTGGCGGCGTCTGCAAGGGTCGCAAGACGCTTGCCACCGATATTGACCGCCTTACATGGGCATGAGACCGTCCAGCGATTTTCCTGAGCTGTCCGTCAAAAACGATAACCGCGGATAGCAGCGCGAACCCACGGATGATCGGCACAGCGTCATGCGTGGCGGCCACGCTGCCATCGGTGGGTTTCGTGCTCGTCAGATCGCTTCTCAAGTGACAGCCAGCGTCCTGTTCCTCTTGACCACCGCAACCGGCTGCTGGGGACGTCGATTCTTTTACTGCAGGATTTGGCTACCGATCTAGATTCTCTCCCCCGGGGAGAGACGGCGTTTGCGCAGCAAGCAAACGCCAGAGAGAATCGGAAACAAAAAAACCTCGCCGGGGTTTCCGGCGAGGTTGACGAGATCTCAGGTCCGCGACGAATCAGTTGCTCGCGGTGTCGAACAGTCGAGTGGGTTCCTCGCTGGTGACTTTGCTCTTGAGCGATTTACTTTGCAGTGTCGCTTCAAATCGGGCACTGCCCGTGCCGGTGGGTTTCGCCGTCACGGTGTACTCGGCGCGGTCGCCCGGCTCCATCGACTTGATCGGAGCAAACGTGATCGTGTCGCCTTCGTTTTCGACGTCCGTGGGGCCCTCGGCCGAATCGAACTTCAAGTTACCGGGAAGTTTGGCACTCAGCTGAACGTCCTGGTCGGGTGCCTGACCTTCGTTCCAAACCGTGATCAGATATTGGACCTTCGATCCATTTTTCACCGGGTCTTCGGCATCGATGACGGCGATTTGCAGTGCGGGCAGACGCACGACGGTTACCGTCGCCATCGCGGTTGCGGTGGTCTTCGCTTCCGCTTTGGCTTGGTCTTCGACCGAGTCGATGCTGCAGACGTAGCTGGCCTGCACTTCCGTGGGCAATTCTTCCAGGTTGTCGGTCCGCACCACGTAGGTGAATTCTGCCGTCTGACCGGGCTCAAGACGATCGATCACAAAGGACTCGCTTTGCAACTGCATCTTTTCTCTCTCGGACTGTTTCTGATCCTTGTTCTTTTTCTGCGATTGCGAATCTTGCTTCTTCGCCAAGGTGGGCTGCCCTTGCTTCTTGTTTTGGCTCGACGATGAGTCTTTTTGCGAACTCGTCTTCAATTGATAGTTATCAAGATCAACCAAGTTAGCCGCGGATGGCCACTTAACGGCCACATCGACCGATTCGGCAGCAACGTTACCGGTGTTGGTAATCGTGGCGGTGAACGTCGCCAGACCATCACCGTAGATTCGCGATGGTCCGGTCACACGAGCGTCGAGATCTGCGGCGCTGACCTTGGTCGTCGTCTTTTTACTGCGGCTTTGCAGATCATCGTTATCCGCTTTGGCGACTGCACGACTGCTGAATTCGCCCGATTTTTTGGCGAAAACGCGAGCGACGAATCGGCGGCTGTCTCCGGCTGCCAGCCCATCGACGGGGAAGGAGAGTTCGCTTTCTCCTTCGATCGTTGCCAACCCTTCACCGAGGGAATCGGTGACGGTGAGCTTGCCGAGGTCGCCGCTCCCACCGTTTTTCACTTCGTACGTCAGCTCGATCACCTCGCAACGATTCGCTTTTTTGGGAGCCGTCTTGGTCAGCTCGAGTTCTGGCTTGACGACCTTCGACGTCAAGCACAGAGCCGGCGTGTAGCTAGCGATTTCGAGGCAGCTACGCAGCTCACCTTCTTCGTCGGCAGTGGCGGAAACGACGAACACACGGCTGTCACCGGGTTGAAGCGTCGAGATCGTCATCTGATCTTTCGAAGCATTTGCGTTTTCTTCTGGTTTGTCTTTCGCTTGCTGCGAATTTTTCGCTTGCTGCGACTCGCTGTCGCCGGGAGATTTTTTCTTACCGTCTTTCCTGCTTTTGTTGGCAGCTTTCGAGTCTTGCTGCTGTTTGGAATCCTGGTTGCCTTTCATCGAAACCGATTCGATGGTCAGGCCTTTTGCTTTGCGTTGCCGCAGCTTGATGTCGTGCAGAACGACATTGTCGGAATTGTTGGTGACTTCGACTTCATACGTGAATTCTTCGCCGATACGAGCTTCATCGGGCATGGCGGCTTTGATCGCCAGCAGGCCATCTCCGGTTTGAACGGACTGTTGGGCGAAAGCCGTCCCCAGGGCGGATGGAATGATCACGGCGAGAGTGCAGGCGATCGCAGACGCGATGCCACGGACGTTTACGGTCATGGTAGTGTCCTACGTTAACGAGGGAGGAAAAACGATGAGCGACCCGATCGCTCATCAGAGTGGCGCGACTCTCAGGCAATCACCATGCCGCTCAAGCTCTTTTTTTGTGAGTTTCTGTTTAGACGCGACGCATCACCGTTGGTACATCCGCGGCAAATCGCGTCGAATCTCCATGCCCGGACCCATTGCCCATTGCCGTCGACACCGCGTTGCCTAGACCGCTTCGGCGATCGGCTCGTCTTCTTTCAGCGGCTCACACGGCTGCCCGGGCAAACATGGGTCCTCACCTAAGACGACAGCGAGCGGGTAGGTCGCGTCGAAACTGGCGAAGACCTGACGCATCACGATCAGCAATGGAACGGATAAGAAAATACCCGGCAGTCCCCACATGAATCCCCAAAACGCGACGGCTACCAGGACCACCAACGAACCAACCTTGAGTGACTTTCCTAGGATCGCTGGAGTCACAAACTGACCTTCGACAGCGGTCGTGATCCAAAAACTTGCTGCCATCAAAGCCGCCCGCGAAAAAGAGTCAAAAGCCGTTCCCGCTGCAACAAAAACGACCAGGGTGCCCGCTATCGGACCGAGGTACGGGACAAAGTTGAACAACATCGCCATCGCTCCCCAAAGATACGGAGTCGGCATACCGACGATCCACATCACCAGGGTAACGGCGAGCCCCAGCCCAAGGTTGATCAGCGTAATCTGACCGAGGTAACGGCCGACGCTTTCCTGAATCTCGCCAACCGTTTCCAACACCTGATCGCGTTTTTCTTGGTCCCGCAATACCATCAATACTCGGTTGAGAACGTCATCGCCGTTGCACAACATAAAGAACGTCAGCACACCGATTGCGGCGACGAATGCCAGCACGTGGCCGGTTTTGTTGATCAGGTATGCCGGGTCCACAATGCTGGGTTTCTCCACCGAAACGGTGACTTCAGCGGACTCCCGCTGTAACCCCGACGTCGCCGTGTCGAGTTGCTCTTCCGCGCGGTCAACCGTCGTCAGGGGTTCGGCAACCTGGTCAAATTTTCCACGCAGCCTGGTGACACTCTCGGGTGCATCGGCGAGCCAGGTTTGAAGTGGCGTGTACAGCAGAATTGCCGCCAAGGCGATGACTGAAAAGAACACCAGAATCACCATCGCAGACGCAACCGTCTGGCTCAATCCGATACGACACATACGCACCACGCCCGGGCGCAGCGTCAGATAGGCGACCAACGAAATCGTCAGCGGCACCAACAGGCTACTTGCAACATAGATCGCGCCCAAGACCAGGATGACTGCGATGCAGATGACCCACGGTGAATGAGACGTGGGGCCTGATGCCCGCCCCAGCCGATAGCGATTGGAACTGACCTCATAACGGGGCAACCGTGACTCCGCAGCCCGATCTTGTCGTTGGGCGTCTTTCATTCGACCGACTCCATCGAATTCCATTTCTCTTCCTTGGCCGCCAAAGTGACCCGACGCAACGATGGTTTCGACGATCGGTGCTTTTGCGGTATCAGACTCATCGTGTTCCCTCATCGTCATGGATCGGCGTGATCGTCGGGTTTCGGATGCCGACGGGAGTCTCGCGGCATCCACCCGGAGAATGCAAACGATGTGCCGCGGGGTGCCCCGGGATTCTGTCGCGATGCAAACGCTCGGAGCTGACGCGATGTCGGTGGTTGGTTGAGAGCGTGATCAATTACCCGATCGTAGTCATCCGATCACGGAGTTATCCGATCGCGGAAACCTGGCAGATCGATCGATGAAGGACTGTGTCTACGCAACGCTGGTGTTCAAATCCGCCGCAACGTCGATGCGACTTCCGCCATCGTGATCGCTATCGAACCAATCGACCGATGGTCTTGACGAGGTAACACCGTTTGGCACACCGCTTGCGACGATTCCTGCCGACTCGAACAAAACGCTGTCTCTCGGAACGTGCCGAAGCGTCGGCGACCTTGAAACTCGATTCCCAATTAGGAACGACAATGAAAACCTTATTGACAATGCTGACTGTTGCCATCGGATTGACGTTCGTCGGCTGCGACGACTCCGTCTATGACGAGCGAGCCGAACAGGTACGGGACACCTCACAGGATGTTGCCGCGGAGGTTCGCGACACTTATGACGCTGCGGCCGAAAACGTCGAAGATCGGTACGAATCGGCACGTCCGGCTCTCGAAGAATCCGCTGAAGAACGGGCCGAAGAAATCGAAGACCGAGGCGAAACCGTCGCGGACCGCGTGGAAGATGCCGGTGAACGTCGTGCAGACAATCTCGAAGAATTGGATGACGACGAGGTCGTTACCGAAATCGAGTAGATCTCATCGATCAAACAGATGTCTTGCCGCGGATCTCCGCTGAGGTATGACAACAATCTTTCAACAGCCGGCGACTCCGCCGGCTGTTTTTTTTGGCTCCGACGGCAGCAGACATACCGACGCGTTGGATGCAGAGGACGCGCGACACTCTTGTAAAACGACGCCGGTCAATCGTCACCACTCGGAACGTCGCTTGTGCACGGATCTCATCTGCACCGCATCGACCACGTCGAGTGATAAGCCATCACCAACTGTGGTGCATCCGTCCAGATCGTGACTCAACGCGTCTCTCAGAAGCATTGGCACAACACTTGCGACTTCTTGATGCATCTCACCCCACCACTCGCATGAAGGAGTTTGAGAATGATTCAAACCACCAAAGGCGTGACCAGCGGAAATCCGGATGCGACGGTCGCACCTGATAACGCGGCACCCGAACAAGAACACCAGGGCGCGGACTACGCCAAACAAAGGGCGTCGGAAGTTTCCGCGACCGTGAAGCAGACCGCATCGGTCAAGCAAGAGGAACTCAAGCAGCAAGCTGCCGAGGTGGCCGACGTCGCAAAGCAGAAGGCCAGTGAAGCGGCCGAGCAAGCGAAACAATCCGGCGCTCAGTATGCTCGCGAGAAGAAACTACGTCTGGCCGAAGAGATCGGGGTCTTCAGCGGAGCGATCCGCAAGGCTTCCGGAAAGTTGCACGACGAGCAACATGATTCGATTGCGAGCTACGTCGACGCAGCTGCCGGGCAACTGGACCAATTTCGTCAATCACTCGAATCGAAAGACATCGGAGAGATCGTCGACGACGTTCAAGACTTCGCGCGGCGTCGGCCCGAGATCGTCTATGGCGGGCTGTTCGTTGCCGGCTTGGCCGCCATGCGTTTTCTAAAGGCGTCCAAACCCGCTTGCCAGCGAAAGGTCAGTCCTCACGATCTGTCGCACCACGACAATCGACCACCTGCGGCGTTCGGCCATGCCCCCTCGAGCCACCCCAATCCGCCCCGGCCCCAGTCGTCGGTCGATCACCAGGGGCACACCACGTTCGACCAAATGGGAGGCCCCACGTCATGAGTACCGGATACCAAACCAACGGAACGAACCGTGTCGCTGATTCCGATATCAACGACCCTCGTTCGCTGAGCGACCTGATCAAAGAACTTCGCGACGAGTCCGTCGCGTTGGTCCGCGAAGAAGTCGCGTTGGCGAAAACGGAGATGAGCGAGAAGGCAAACGTGGTCGGACGAAATTCGGCCCTGCTGATCGTTGGCGGCGCTGTCGCCCACCTCGGACTCATCTTTCTCTTACTCGCCGTCTCGTACGGCTTGTACGTCGCGATCGGGCTGGCGGGATTACCGGTTCATGCCTTGTGGATCGCCCCGTTGATCGTCGGACTCGTGGTCGGCGGAATCGGATTGGCAATGTTCGCGAAAGCGAAAGAGACACTGGCCAACTTCTCGCCGGTACCCGAACGAACGAAACAATCTTTGAAGGAGGACAAGCAATGGCTACAAGCCAAAACCAAGTGAACAAGAATGGTCACTACGACAACAGGACTCACGTCAACCGCGTCCCCCCGATCGACGACCTTGAACATCGCGATAGCGGTGAAATCAAGCGACGGATCGACCAGACACGTGGTGCAATGGATGAAACACTGGATGAACTTGGCGAACGGTTAAATCCCCGCAATCTCCTCGATGACGTCATCTCCATCTTTCGCAGCCCCCAGACGCGTGATACTGCCAAACGTGCAAGCGATGCCGCGAGCGACTTTGCCAGTAATCTCTCTCGACAGGTCAGTGAAAACCCGATCGGCGCGACCCTTGTGGGTGCCGGATTGGCATGGCTCGCGCTGGGCAGTCGACGTGACACGGTGGACCCGGATGATGATGCGGAGATGACCGACTTCGACGACCAGCCGTACTACACCGAAAACGACTTGTTGCTCGACCCCCGTTACGACGGCAGTCGACATCAACCGGAAATCATCGTTCCGGAAAGCTTCGACGACGATGAGGATTCTCAGAGTACGCTGCGTAGAGCTAGAGACCAAGTATCCTCAGCCGCTTCCACCGCCGGCGATGCTCTCGGCTCCACGTGGGAATCGACGAAGGCGGGGGCCTCGTCCGCCGCCGAATCTGCTTCGGACGCCACCAATCGCGCCGGCAACGCGGTCAGCGCGGCCGCGTCATCGGTCGTTTCCGGTGCCAAATCCGCCGCATCGTCGGTTGGAGAAGCGGTTTCATCGGCGACAGCGTCGACCAGCGAAGCATCCCGCCGCGCGTACCTGCGGAGCCGCGCCGTTGCACGCGATGCGGGTCGCGTGACTCGACGCGCCGGACGACGGTCTGGACGGCAACTCTCCGATGCGACCTCCCAGACCGGAGACCATGTTGCGCAGGTGTACGACAGAACTACCCGCCGGGTTCAACGTGCCCACGATGAGACGCCGTTAGCGTTGGGACTGGGAATCCTTGCACTAGGTGCAATTACCGGCGCGCTAATTCCACGAACCCGCCGTGAAGATGAATGGATGGGCGAACAGTCGGATGCGGTGACGCGAGAGGCTCAACGACAAGCCGAACGGGCGATCAACCGTGGTCAGGAAGCCGTCGAAAACACGGTGGAAGCGGCCAAGCAATCTGCCCAGTCGCAAGGTCTGACCGGGGATAGCCTCGCCGAACGAGCAACACGCGTCGTTGAGAAGGCATCCGATTCGATCCGCGAGGCCGCTAGAGAGGAAAGGTTGCATCCCGAGCAACTGAGAAGCGATGCCGAGACGGTGGCCGAAGACGCCAAACAGCAAGCGATGGCAGAAGGGACGGACGCCAAGCAGGCTGCCAAGGCTGAAGTCGCACAGATGGACGAGGATGCGAAAAAGGCGATCGATAGCTAGACCGCTTACGGCACCGGCGACAACAATATTCCCAGCGGTGCACAGAGCCAGCGGACGATCGACGTCGTCCGCTGGCTACTGTTTTTGGCTAATTTGGTAAATCGCCTTCAATCATGGCTGAGGAAGTCGAAGTGCGATTGGGTGCTGTGATTTGGTGCCAACCCGTAGCTGGGTAGCATCGGTTACACTTGGTGGGTAGCACCATTCATTCATTCGCAAGGAAGTGGCGTAAGCTTCCAGCTTGCGTTTGACGAGTGACGAGTGAAACGAGACGGCAAGCTGGACGCATACCCCACTGCTAAAAACAGACAAAGCACTCGCGTGACCCTGCAACGCGGTTCGTGCCCGTTTACAGCGAACGCAAGAACTGCACGAGATCGGCCTTTTCCTCCGGCGTCAGGTCCAATCCGAACCACAGATCATAGATCTCGACAACGTCTTCGAGTGTCTCGGCACTGCCGTCATGAAAATACGGGGCGTGCTGCCACAATCCTCGCAGCGGCGTCGTGCGCCATTTCTTTGTGATCGATGCCGGCCGCAGGGCGTAGGCCGGATTGGTGGGGATGAATTCCGGATCCCACAACAAGGGAGCATCAGTGAACGTCGGCGGAACATGGCACGTCGCGCAGCCAGCTTTGTTGATGAAGATCTCCTCCCCCCGCGCCGCGGCGGCGGGGTCAAAAAATCCGTCCGGCGGCGGCGGGGTCTTGAGGGTGAGCTGATACTTCAGCAGGGCGTTCAGCTTGGGTCTCACGCGATCGGGTCTTACCCGGATGTCCAGCCCCAGCGCGGGTTCAAAGAACGACCCTTGGCCGTGCATCTGGGTCACGGCAACGTAGCGATTCCAATAAGAAATCGGCCCCACGCCCAAAAATGTCTCCAATTCGACGCCTTGCAGCCCGTAGGCCGGCGGGAGCACAACGGGGAGACTCTGGCTATCCTGATTGAAGTACGGGTCGTAGCGTCCCGGGCCCCAGCTGCGAAAGACCTCCTTCGTGCTCTCGTCAATCGCGGGTGAACTCGCAACGATCGCACCGACGTTCAGATCCAGGTTGGCCCAGCCATCGAGACGCGAGCCGATCCCCGGCGCGACCGAGTCATCCACCACCGAATGACAGAGCGCGCAAGTGGTCCCCAGTTTGACGATCTGCAGGTCGCCGGTTTTTCGATTCCTCTTCACCTTCGCTTTCAGCCCCAGGACGGCATCACGCCGCAGCAGTTCAAGCGTGGTCTGCGGATCTTCGAGATCGGCTCGGCCAAGAAAGTCTTTCGGAAGCCGATCGGCGTCGACCTTCAAGCCGAGCTCCAAGGCGGTCAGTGGATCGACGGCGGTTTGGATGACTTCGTGAAGACGGAGCTGACCGGTCCAAAAGGGCTCGTTGCCGAAGGTGTCATGGCGAAAGATCTGCTTTCCGGGCATTGCCCGAGCGATGCCACCGCGATGATGATGCCGGCGTGAGAACGAGCCGTCTTCAGAATGTACGGCCTTGAACGCAAAGGCCCCCGCCAAAAACAAGAACAAGCAGAGCAGTGTGGTTAGACGCCGCTTGCTTCCCGCCATGGGGTGCAAGTTACGGTAGTTGAAATGCATGCCATCTCCTTCTTTGTTGATGATCGCCCACTCCCTGCGTGGGCCTGCCTATGAAGACGTGTGAGACGAACGCTGATCACTGGCATCAGCGTTGTTCTCACCTACAGAGTGCGGAACAGGCGATCGGTTACAGAAAAGATTGGGCGATGCTTTGCCTGCGGATTACCAAACTTGTTCGCCTTGTTCCCGGGCTCCCGCCTCCTAGCTGCCATCAGCGCGTGGCAGGCCCCACCGCGGCCGAGCGTTTCAAGGCGGATCCTTGGAACGAGTTGAAAATCAACACGCCGAATCGCCTGCGGATCAACAGACTATCGGCCTTGGATGCGGCGCATCACGCTTTCGACCAGCCGATCACATCGAGCGCCGTCGAACTGGTGGAGCAAGCGGACCTCTTCACCGATTTGTCGATCGATCTTCCGCTGCAGTAACGTCCGCGCTCGGTAAAGTCGCGTTTTGACGTTCGCTTCCGACAGACGAAGACATTCGGCCGTTTCGCGGGTATCCAGACCGTCGACGACCCTCAGGACGAACACGGTGCGTAAGTCCTGCGGGAGCGCATCGACGGATCGGACCAGCATGCTTTGAAGTTCTCGGCGACTTGCGTGTTCGAATGGGTCGTCCGTTTTTGCGCTGTCATGCATGGTACAAGCCTCCGACGGATCGATCTGCAACGATCGAAAACGCTGTCGAATCCTGCGCCGACCGAGGGCTTCGTAGACCGTGATCTTTGTCAGCCACGTGGAAAACGCAGCGTCGCCCCTGAACTGCGAAAGGTGTTCGTAGGCGCGGACGTACGTCTCCTGAACGGCATCTTCGGCTTCGGCGTCATTTCCCAGAATGCTTCTCGCCACACGGAACAGACGTTGGTTGTAACGTCGCATCAGGAGTTCAAACGAGGCCAAGTCACCGCCCCGCACACGATCAACGATCGTCTCGTCTGTCAGCGCATCGGCCCGCATTTCATCGCTCTCCAGTTCGTCACGCTGTCGCATCGGCAACTGTCCCTCCGAACCAATGCTCACCCCGAATCCCGGCGATGCGTCCCAAACTGTACGCGCCGACTGCCATCACCAGATCACGCACCGCCACATCCAGATACCCGGCCGGAATCAACAGCAGTGCGATCAGCACCAGCCAGGCCATCACGACGTACGCTCCAAGTCGAGTGAGCATCGTCAGCACCGCCAATCCGGCAACCATCTCGATGCACCCCACCAGCATCATGAAAGCAGCGGGGCTGACGGGCAACAGCGGCACGACGAATTCAGGAAGATACTGCTCCCAGTTGGCGAGGATTCCCAGAAACTTGTCCAAGCCCGCCAGAAACGGGACCAGTCCATAGGCAATCCGCAGCGGATAATACACGGTTTTCAAGGGGGAATGGTCGGATGATTCCATGGGACATGTCTCCGGTTGAGAGGTTCAGATGTGTGTTTCCTCCCCTTACAGAGCGAGCAACTTCAATTTGGTGACAACAAATTCGGCGGCCCGCAAAAACTCCGGCGGCCGCCCCTTCTCCGATGGTCAACCACGACGACGATCCGACAAGCCTGCGCCGTAAGCACGCCCCCATCAACGGAAACACCTATTGAGTGCCACCCACCGACAAATGATTTGAGATGGCAGAAAAATCAGGGGCAGAAAAATGGAACGGGATGGAGGGGAGAACGGGCGGCAGGAAAATGGCTGGCAAGAAAAGAGGGCACGGAGAGACCTAGACGCCAACGAGCTGAACCAGACTCAAAATAGGGCCCTCCATTTGGTGCCACCCACCAAACCAGCATGGCAACGCAGGCGTACGCACCTGCTAGCAAACCCGTAGCTGGGTAACATCGGCTGCCGTTGATGGGTGGCACCATTCATCGATTCATCGGTGGCACCATTCATCGCCGCACCATTCATCGCCCGCTGTAAAGAACCCCACCCTGTTAGAAATTGGCCCACGGATAGCAGCGCGAACCCACGGATGTTTTGATGCCTGTGATCCGTGGGTTCGCCCTGCTATCCGTGGGTTTTCATCAGTCGCAACGATGCTGCAATATGGTGCAATTTGGTGCCACCCAGCAAACCAGTAACGCAACGCAGGCGTTCCCACCTGCTAGCAAACTCGCAACTGAGTAGCATCGGCTATCGTTGGTGGGTGGCACCTTTCATCCGTGGCACCTTTCATCCCCTTTCATCCGGTGGGTGGCACCTTTCATCGTTAAAGTCCGGCATCGAAGTTCACGAGATCACCAGGTTTGATCACGATCGCCTCTCCAACCGGCAATGGCTCGTCCATTCCCTTGATGAATACGTTCAGGTCGTAAGTTCCTGGCGGCACGACATAGGGAGACCAAAGACGATCGTTGTTTCCGACCACCCCGCCATGCTTGACGTTGATCGCCGGGGCAGCTGTTGCAGCACCTTCGCCGTGTCCATCGGTCGCTGTCGTTTGCACGGGAATCAATTCCCAACCCAAAACATCCGTTCCCGGTTGAAGCTGGAATCCGCTGTCGAGTGTGACAACGGTATCCTTGCCCGGCTGAACGACCACGGTGCGTGCCACGACAGTCGGAGCTGCACGCTTATTGATACTGTAGAGGAATTGAATGTCGTAGACGCCCGCGACCATCGGCTTGGGTTTGAAGTGATAGTAGGTATTGCCGTTCTTTCGAACGCGCGCGACGACATGGTTGGTTCCGGCATCGGTGATCAGGACTTCTTCGACCGCGATCTTCTCTTCCAGCTCTTTCGCGATATTGAACGAAATCGAACCGAGGCTCAATCGGCGTGTTTCGCCTTTGGAAATCGTGACCTCTCCCAAACTCGACTCCGTTGGACGGCCATAACTGGGTGTCGCGAATCCGAGCGATACAAAATACGTCCCCGACAGCAGCGGGTACGTGCCATCGGGCTTGGGCCCTTCGACGGTCCGCTTGACGTCGCCGGATTCAGGGTTGCCGATCTTTAAGTTCTTCAGACTCACTTCAGAACCGATTGGCATGGTGACGCGCAACTTGCCGAGTCCTGAACGGGCTGCTTTCGCATTCACTTTGGCCGGGTCAACCTGCTGCACCTTCTCCAGAACTTCCGCACTGACTTCCTGTAACGCTTTCAGCAATTCGGTCGCGTCGGCGGCTGGGAAATATCGTCCACGTCCCTGCTCCGCGATACATTGCAATTGTTGTGCAGCGGATGCATCGACATCAAATCCGACGACGTGCAACACGAACTTGACGCCCGTCGCGTTCAATTGTGCGACGACTTGACAGGGATCGCCGCCACAGGTCTCGATGCCGTCGCTGACCAGAATGATCGTCGTTTCGGCGTCCTTCATTTTCAACTGGTTTGCCACCGACAGAATGGCCGACGAGATCGGCGTTCTGCCCTTCGGTTGCAAATGGTCGATCTGGCTCAGAAGTTCCTGCCGGTCGTTGCTTCCCGCAGGTATCAAAGTCTCGATGTCGCTGCAGTCGCCCGCCCTGCGATGTCCGTAGGCGGTCAATCCGACTCGAATGTTCTCGTCCAGTTGGGGAACCACTTCATGCATCACCTCTTTGGCGGCGACGATTTTCTGTTTCCCCGCGACAACCTCTGACATGCTACCCGACGAATCCAGAATCAACATGATTTCGGGGTAAGAATCGGCCGCAGCGTTGGAGGTCAAATGCCCACTCAAAAGCCATCCAACGACCACTGCCAGCTTGGAAAATCGTACGAACATTCTTTTACTCGTTTGCGAATCAGGATTCCCGGGTGTCACCGCTAAGGGTTCTGTAGCTCCTGTTACACCAGAGGGGCGGCGAACAAGGTTGGCATGCGGGCAAAGCGACACGCCGACAGGTCGACGCGCCACCAGAACGCTGCAACCGCAAGAATCATCACGACCCCATCCGTCGACGAATCAAATGGCCCTCCATTTGGTGCCACCCACCAAACCAGCATGGCAACGCAGGCGTACGCACCTGCTAGCAAACCCGTAGCTGGGTAACATCGGCTGCCGTTGGTGGGTGGCACCATTCATCGCCCGCTGTGAAGAACCCCACCCTGTTAGAAACTTGCCCACGGATAGCAGCGCGAACCCACGGATGTTTTGATGCCTGTGATCCGTGGGTTCGCCCTGCTATCCGTGGGTTTTCATCAGTCGCAACGATGCTGCAATGTGGTGCAATTTGGTGCCACCCAGCAATCCAGTAACGCAACGCAGGCGTTCCCACCTGCTAGCAAACTCGCAACTGGGTAGCATCGGCTATCGTTGGTGGGTGGCACCTTTCATCCCCTTTCAACCGGTGGGTGGCACCTTTCATCGGTGCTTTCCGGGCCCTACCGCTACGTTCGAAATCCGATGGCGCTGGCAGGAGTCCTGCAGGGGGGCGCGGTCGGTTGGTTGCTCGGCAGCTCTAGCGTTGTCGGTTACTCACTTGCCGGCGCCGTCGTTTGGCACCTGTTTGTCCGGCCGATCGAAGAAGCCGATCTGCAAAAACGATTCGGCGACAACTATCGAATGTATCAACATCGTGTTCGCCTGTGGCTGCCGACGTTCGCCATCAACAGCGAATCGACTCTGGGCATTCCAAGAGACAGGTAGGAAAATGTTGGGTAGGAAGAATCCCTGCCGCGATCGCTGTTCTGTTTGTTGGGGTTCTCTCCAGCCTCCGTTTTTCACCCCAAATCTTCCTACCTTCTAGACGACCGACGACTCCTCATCATGCCACCGGCACCAACAGCCGACGCAAGGCCACAATGTCGATTGCGAAGGCCTGCGGCGGGGTCAGGCGTCGCCTTCTTGAACCTGAAAACCGAGAATCAAGCCTGCCCCCAGCGCCGGCGGATGGGCTTCACCGCACAATAACGCCCTTCAGAGCAGCGTTACACGCAGTGCGAGACCTGAACGTCACCAGGATCGACAACTTCCGAGCTCGGTTTCCGAGCCATAGCGATCTCCCCAAGATGACGTGGGCAAGGCAAAAGCAGACCAAAGCAATGGCCGAGTTTCAAGAACGTATGGGTAGCTCTTTTGTCTTAAAAGCAGTTATACTGCAAAATGCAGGTTTGCTGGGAAAGTTTCGCATTTACGCTGGAACAAAGCACGCACATATGCCTTGTCAGTGATCTGGACGAGGCTGAGCGCTAAGCAGCACAATCGCTTCAGTTGCGCAACCGATGTGCGTCGCCGATGGCAGTCACATCTTGTAACATTGGAAACGCCGTGTACTGATAGACGCTTCGGATTCCATCCTGCGATGGCCAGGCAAATCAGATCCCAAAGCGGTGAACACGATTGGAGAAGGTAATGTCAGGAGTCGACTGGAAGCAGTTTGAGAATCGAGTGCGATCAATCGCCTCATACCGCTGGTACAGGCCCGCGAGGGCGGAAACTGTAAATGGAGTTCGTCTTGACTGCGTTGTCAAAGTGGAACCTGACTACTGGGTAATTGTCGAAGCATCAAAATCCACCACGCTAGAAAAGCTCCGTACAGACCTCGCGAAATTTCAGGCAGTACGACCAGCGTTGCTAACCGACAACATCTACTCCAAGTGCTATTTTGTTACTCAAAACGAGCCCTCTGAGGGTCTGATCACAACGGGCAATGGATTCCATGTAAACGTTATGTCATTCAAGACATTCAGCAAAGAGCTAATTAACCATGAGGTTTACCGTTATGCACGTGAAGCTCGTCCATTCGGTAGTTCAGTTAATCCCTTTAATGGAGAATCGGATCCGATTGAATACGTTCCCGTCGAATACTCGACGATTGATGGCACGCAGACTTTTGACATCGCTGCAATATCGAAGCGGCTATCAATGGGGAAACGGTTTGTATTGCTGGGAGAATACGGAACCGGGAAAAGTCGCTGTCTTCGTCAAATTTTCCACCAAATGGCAATTCATGCGCAGGAAGCATGCATGTTTCCGTTTGCGATTGACTTGCGTCGGCACTGGGGAGCTAAGTCAGGCGAAGAGATTGTCAGGAGACACTTCCAAGACCTAGGGCTTTCTGAATACACCGACTCAATCCTCCGTGCATACACGCAGGGAGGTGTTGTTTTCTTGCTTGACGGCTTTGACGAAATTGGATCTCAGGCGTGGAGTGACAAGACATCGTACTTGAGAGCAATTCGACGCGAGGCGGTGGTAGCAATTCGAGATTTAATCGAATCAAGCAAAGGTGGGGTGATTGTCACGGGGCGACATCATTTTTTCGATTCCAACGAAGAGATGCTTGATTGTTTAGGGCTGATAAAGGCTGAAGACTTAGTCGTATATGCGCCAAATGAGTTTTCGAAAGAGCAAATGGAGACTTACCTGACTAAAGCTGGGATCAAAATATCTGTTCCAAGCTGGTTGCCGAAGCGGCCGTTGATAGGCCAAGTCATCGCGAGCATAAACGCAGAAGAACAGTCCCGGATATTTCTGCAGGAGGCTAGCGAGGTCGCATTTTGGAAGGAGTTCGTCTCGGTTCTTTGCAAACGCGAGGCAAGAATTCATCATGCTCTACATGCAGAGGGAATACATTCAATACTGAAGCGACTTGCTAGAATTACTCGTCAGAAACCGTCGAACGTGGGTCCGATAAGTCTCAACGAAGTGAATCAAGTGTTTGCAGAACTTGCAGGGACACTTCCAGTTGACGAATCGACTGCAATGTTGCAGCGTCTTCCAGGTCTCGGTCGTTTATCAGCTGAATCAAGCGACCGTCAATTCGTGGATGCGTACATCCTAGACGGTCTAAGGGGTGACGATTTGGTTGATTGTCTAAGAAAAGTTTCGACGCTACCCCTAAAAGACCGCTTCATTCATCCGCTAGGTTCGCTTGGAATTTCAATCGTCACGTCTGAATGCCTTCGCGAAGACCAGCAAAGGGACGCGGTGTATGTCGCGAGACAGCTAAGCGAATCCAACCCTACTTTTTCATCTGATATAATTGCAGCATTGGCAGTCGCCAATGCGACGACTATCGACACGAAAGGGATGGTGATCACAAATGGTGAATTCAGCAAACTCGACCTCACTCAGGAAAACCTCGTCAATCTGACTCTTGTTAGTTGTGTTCTACATCAACTTTATCTTCCTGAATCCCAGCCAACAAACCTCTTCCTCAAGGATTGTTTGGTGTCTGAAGCGTTTGGGATATCGGCGGCCAAACCATCCCTGCCACCCTGGTTGTCGAGCTGTTCAGCCGAGCGCATCCATCATATGGATACACTCGACCGAATCAAGCAAGCCGACTTATCGCCCTCAGAGCTGATATTAGTTACGATTTTGAAAAAGACGTTCTTCCAGCCAGGAGCGGGAAGGAAAGAGGAGGCGCTAATGCGAGGCTTAGGGGACCTTGCGAAGCCCGGTGTCGCACAAAAAATTGTTAACCGGCTATTGCAAGAAGAAATCCTAACTCAGGGCCCTGGACGGTCCGGTCGAATCTACCGGCCCAATCGATCTCAAACAGATCGCGTAGGCAAAATTGTCGCGGACCTCGGTAAGTCGATAGATCCCATTTGGGAATTCGCGAGCAAATTAACATAGCTGGCGACTTTTCGCTTTGCTCCGAAAACCGGAGTCCTGGCAAAACACCAAAGAGGCCCAAAAAAGTGCGACGATCGCACCAAAACCTAGTTTCAGTACCCACTGCAAGTTGGTGCCACCCACCAAACCAGCATGGCAACGCAGACGCACTCTCCTGCTAGCAAACCCGCAACTGGGTAGCATCGGTTGCCGTTGGTGGGTGGCACCATTCATCATTCAATTTGTCAATATTCGACGCAAGCGCCCAGCAGCACCATTGTCCCGGCGTCGCAAATTTGTCGCCGCGACCGTGCGGGCTCGTACACATGGCATAATTGGTGCCGTAGTTATGGCGACCGAATGCCGACTGCGGTCATTGCCCGCGTGAATGCGTCCGGCGACGATCGTCGTGGGTCACACTGTCAGCTATCCGCCCGGATCTTTTGCGTTCTTTGTGCTCTATTGTGGCAATCTCTCATTGCCCAGATACCGTCTGACTGTTCGTGGGGAATGACGAGGACGTAGAGCGTTTGGCCGCGAAAGAGCACAAAGAGCGCAAAAAGGAAAAGGATCAGGCCTCTTCGAGGGAAGAGTCAACGGGGCTGGGCGTAAAACGACGACACCAGAATTCGGATTCATGTCTGGCAGTGGGCGATCGGCCTACACGCTGGGCCGAGTGAACTCGCGCCGCAATGCTTCGCTGTCTACAATTCTGCGGATTCACCCATCTCCTGAACGATCGGATGGTTGTTTTGAATCGCAATGCACGCTCCAAGCGTTGCGCCAATCTTTCGACTGGCTTTTGATCCATGCCGCAATCCATAGATTGCCAGCAGGGAACGGGCACGAGTCATTGCCACGTACAAGCTGTTCTCCAGGATTTTGCCTTCCGGGGCGACATAGTGGTCCACGCACGGGATCACAACCACTTCTGATTCGTAACCTTTGAACGAATGCGGAGTGGTGGCAACGAGTGTGTTGGGCTGTCTCTCGAACGAACGATTTTTCTGAAATGAGAGTTCGACACCGATGGTAGCAAGTGCCGGAGCAAGATCGGACTGCAAAACATCCTGAACCCGACCGTTGTAGATGATGCAGATATCGGTTGGCGATATCCCATCGTTCTGGATCAAATGTTTCAGGTGACCGGCAATCGAAGCCATTTCTTGCCTTCGGTTGTCAAAACGATGGTAGATCGGTTTCGGTCCATCGATTTGGTTGTACCTCACTCGCAACCAGTCTTCGCCGTTTCGATCTGTCTTCTCCAGCAATCCGAGTTGCCGCAATTCGCGCTGATCTTGTCGCTCGCCTGATTCCGAGAGTCGGCTCAGCACGTTCACCGCAAGTTCGGTGATCGGGGTGGTTGACCGAAAACTTTCCCGCATAATCGTTGAGCGACCGCGCATGTCCAGACCGAACTCTGACCACTTCGGAGTCTTCGTGTCGTAAACATTTTGGGCGTTGTCGTAGAAGATATGTGCGGAACGACTGTTGGCGTCTTCTTCGTCCGCTTGCTCGACGATGGACAACAACAGCCGCAAGGTTGCCGGTCCCATGTCTTGAGCTTCATCAATGAACAACGCCGAGCAACGGGGAAGCAAGTCCTTCGAATCTTGACGATTGAGGAACTCTTCGGCGGCACGGTCGTAGTCAAAACCGATGGACTCGATTGACATCTGAACGCTCGGCAGCATCCCAGCCAAAACGTCTTTCACATGAAGCAGGGAAACTTTGTCCCAAGGAAATTCTGTTTGACCGAAAAGGTCTTCTTCATTGAGGCTGGCCCATGCCGATTCAATCGATTCCCGCAACAGCTTTTGCAAACTTCGATTGGCGTAGACTGCCCAGATCCGGGCATCCTGCTGGTCTTGCAAACGCTTCGCCGTCTTGGCGAGCCAATTGCAAAGAACAATCGACTTGCCGCTGCCCGCTACCCCACGAACCAATCGGGGCTTTCCATCGAGTTCGAGATTGGTCAGCCGCTGCTGCTCCTGGGAAAGGATTGGCTTCATTCCCTTGCGATCACGGAACTGATCGCCCATCCGACAGGATGACATCTTCTTGTAGCCTGCTTCTTGCTCGGCCGCGATTGATGAACCAAACCCTTCGGTTTGAGCTTGTGCTCGTCGACCTGGCTCTCGCCAAACAAGACGCTTGTCGTCATTTGCGAGGAACGCTGCGGTCATGTCCTGCTTCAACGGACGAAGATACGGTTCCTCCATCTCGCTGCGACTTGCGAGGACAATCACCGCTTCCCTTGCCCGACTAAGTGCAACGTTGACAAGCCTCTTCCACTCTGGGATTTGCCACGTCCCGCTTCCCGCATTGACCGTATCGAATATGACGATGTCCGCTTCCGACCCTTGTTGACTGTGGACGGTTGAGGCGTCCCAATTCGTCATTTCCCAGCCGGCAAGAAGCTTCCCAACCTGCTGAGCTTGGGCCTTAAATGGCGAGATAAATAGGCCGTGTGCTGACCGAATCCCTGCATCCGAAAACAGCTTTTGCAGTACCGACTGCGTCACTCCGCGAACCCAGCTTCGGTTGCCCGGTCCGCGTGCGGCGCGAATGGAAGCGAGACTCGCGTCCTCTTCATCCAGGACGTACCAAATGGCTCTCGATTGACCGGCAATGAATGGCGAAAGCGTAGACTCCCTTTCGGCTCGCTTTGGAACCGTTGTTAACACGCCATCGTACTGGTAGCCCGACACAACCTTACAAACGTCGGGGTGCATTCGCCACTGCTGTGAAAGTAGGAGAACCGCTTTGGGGATGTTTTCTGTATCATCGAGATGGCTCAATGCACTGCTGGCCAACCACGTTTGCTGCCGAGTCGGCAGAATGCGTGAGATTCGGCTGATCGGAGCCAGTTGTTTTGGATCCCCGACTAACACGACTCGTCTCGCAGCCAACAGCGACAACGCGGCAACCGCGGCCCTTGAGATCAACCCGGCTTCGTCAATGACAATCGTGGTGAACGGTGCTTCGCCGTCCTCGACCAGCTTGCGGATCGACATGTCCTTCAAATAGCTCATCGCTTTGAAAGCGGTGGCGACAACCACTCGGCGCTCGGCATCCACAAAGATGCGGTTGCTTTGGTCGTTACCAGACGTTCGAAGTTCGCCAATCTGCTTGCGTGTGAGAGCTTTGTCTTCCGACGATTCAAGCAGTTCCAGTTGCTGGGCAAGCCCATCGATCTGTGACATGACTTCCGACTCGGTCCCCCTGAGCATCGGATCGAGTTCTTTACCAACGAACGTTTGGTACGAAGCTCCCTTCCCGATTCTCTGCAGCCTGTCGGCACCGAGTTCATCAGGGCAAAATTCCTTTGCCGCTTCACCGATGGAGATTGCGACGGCGTCCGTTGCCCGGTTGGTCGTCGACACCACCAGCACTCGCTCACTCTCGTCTTGCATGACCTGTGCAATCTGCTGCCCGGTCGTCCAAGTTTTGCCGGTGCCGGGCGGTCCCCAGAGGACACTCCATGAGTGATGCCACCAATCACGCAAGCGCGGCAAGCCGGACTCACATCGCTGAGTCGCCGCGGGATGCACACCGCCCTGGCTGGCGTTCAGCCTCGCTGGGAGATGCGTCCGAACCTCTTCGAACTCGTCTCCGCTGAAAATGGCGTCCAAGACCGACATGAACTCAAACGGCCGGACAAAGAACGGTCCTGCTGTCGGCGTCGCCTCGGGATCATCAAGACTGACGAACAGGCAGCCATTTCGCTCGTCCACTTCGACGATCTCACCGGACCACAAAATGGCGTCTTCGTAGTCGGCTTCTTCATAGAACCGATCCGAATAGCTTTCGTCGTCATCGAGTGACTTCGGGCGAAACGCTTGCGCCCCTTCCCACGTCCAATCGAATTCGACCGACGAGCCGACATGAACGACGAAAATGGTCCCGCGATCCTTCTCAGCAAAGATACTGACACGGTTGCAGTTCAGGCGTTTCCACCGTGAACCGTCTCGATACTCTTGGCGAACTGCGGCAGCCGCATCCTTGAGTTGCTGAACGCCACCCTCGGGCAAACCAAGCCGGGACTCATAGCGAACAGGCTGAAACTCGGCGAAGGGCATGGAGGCATCGTCATCGGCGGCACCGGTGATCTCGTCGTCCATGATCCGGGTTACCTTTGACCGCGCATTTGCTGGAGTCTGGAATTCATCGTTGATCGATCATAACAGCCGTTACGGACCTCAACAAAGGGGCAGGCGTAATCAATAGACTCGGTCCCAATGCCGTTCAGCATACCGCAGCCACCTCAACACCAGCACTCCGCTTTGGCCCAACTTCAGGTCTCGTTGTTTTACCTCGTCGCTAGCCGTGTCGACCCCCTGAAGCGTGACAAGAAACGGCCAATCTTTCGTGAAGAACTTGAGACCACGAAGATCGTCCGCATCGACTCGTGGGGCGTTTTCTCGCCCGGGGAAAGCAATCGCGCTGTGTCCCCGGCATTCATGCAATCCGAATGCAGCAAGCGGAAAAGTAGCCCACCGATGGCAGCGCGAACCCGCGGATCGTCCTGCGAATTACTATCCGTGGGTTCGCGCTGCCATCCGTGGGTTCATTCTCTTACCTCCCAAGTAGTCTACTAGGATGTAACAGACGCGAATCGCTCCCCATCGATTGGAAACGCAAGCAAGCGATGCAATCAATCCACGCGCCCGAGATTGATTCTGACAATGCACCTGTCGGTTTTTGCGGTCGGAGCGTGCGTTCTAGCCGGCGATCGCAAACTCTTGACGGGCGGCACCATTCACCCCTTGCCACAACGAATTTTTCGACGTCGCAGTCGCTTCCTATTCGCGTCGCCGATGCGGATTTGCGGTATCATGCGTCGATTCCTTCCGAACTCCTTCCGAACGCTAAGTGAGACTGTCGTATGCGTTTTCTATTGGGTGCGTTGTTTGTCGCCGCGGGCTTGTTATCGGCTTCCAGCTCACTACGCGGTGACGATTGGACTCGCTTCCGGGGGCCAAACGGGCAGGGAAAATCGTCTGAAAGAAGCCTGCCGCTTAAGTGGTCCGAAGAGAACAACGTCGCCTGGAAAACCACGATACCGGGGCAAGGCTGGTCGTCTCCGATTGTGTCTGGTGACCACGTCTTTGTGACGACCGCAACGGAAAAGGGTGCTTCGTGTCGAGTGATCGGAATCGACCGCACCACTGGCGACCTACTTTGGAACACGGAAGTCCACCGACAAACTCCAAGACCCAAGCGAGCCCAGAACTCCTATGCCACGCCGACGCCGGTGTCCGACGGTGCACGCGTGTACGCCGCGTTTTACGACGGAACGATCGTTGCCGTCGACTTCGACGGCAAATTGGTCTGGAAGAACGAAGACGTCGACTTTCACAGCTTGCACGGGCTCGGTGCTTCGCCGATTCTGGTCGGCGGACTGATCATCATGCCCTTCGACGGCAGCAGTCGAGAGGAGCAGCGCGTCGGTTGGAAGGAACCGTGGGACCAGGCCGTCGTGCTGGCCGTGGACAAGGAGACCGGCAACACAAAGTGGCGCGGCAAGCGCGGGCTGTCTCGGGTTGGACACGTGACCGCGATCGCGATCGACAACGGCCAGACCGTGGTCAGTGCCGGTGGCGACCGAGTCCAAGCGCACGACGTCGCAACGGGCGAGCGTCTCTGGTCGGTCTACAGCCAGGGTGAGGGCGTGACACCGTCGCCCGTGCTGGGTGAAGGTCTGATCTTCACGTCATCCGGTTTCGAGGAACCGACGATTCGAGCGATTCGCCCCGGCGGTCGCGGGGACGTGACCGAATCGCACATCGTTTGGGAACAGACACGCGGTGTCCCGGCCTTACCGTCGCCGCTGTACGTCGAGCCGTTTCTCTACACGATCACTCGCGACAATATCCTGCACTGCATCGAAGCGAAAACAGGCAAAGTTGTCTGGCAGGAACGACTCGACGGCAATTACTCCGCGTCGCCACTGCTGGCCGACGGCCGAATCTATATCACGTCAGAAGAAGGTATCACCACGGTGCTCGAGCCCGGACCGCGATACAAAGAGATCACCCGAAACACGCTCAACGGTAAGTCGATGGCATCGATCGCGGTTTCCCAAGGCAACTTCTTCATTCGAACCGGCGATCGCCTCTACTGCATCGGAAACCAACCCCGCTGATCCGTTACTGATCGACCCTGGAGAGGTCGTGCCCACCAACGGCTAATGATTTGAGATGGCAGAAAAATCTGGGGCAGAAACATGATAACGGGACGCATCATCGATTAGGTCCTTTGGAGCTTGTCTTCTGACGAGTGTAGGATACCGGCGAATTCTACTTCGATCCGTAAGCTGGATTGTGCCTTGCCTCTCATGGAATTTGAACCTTGCCTCCGGTGAAATGAATTCACCACCTGAGGAGGATTGGGAGCGAAAAGCAATCCGCTGCACTCCATCACCCCAGGATTTTTCGATTCTGTTTCGTCGGTGTTTGCGATCATGTAAACTCATCGTCCCCTCAAATGTTGAAACACCCAAATGTTGTCGCACTCAATGTTGGCACCGAGGGGCCACGCAACCGTAACCTAAATTCTCCATTTGAATTCCGAGCAGCACCATGACATTTCAGCAACGTCGTTCACGGCGGACCATCATCAAAGACACATTGGCTGGGGTTTCGAGCGTCGTTGCGGGAACGGTTTTGTCGAGGAGTTCCTTGTGGGCCGATCAGAACGGGGCAAACACCCAAGCCGATCCCAAGATTCGTGGACCGTTTCCGATTCTGTCAACTCCGTTCACTGAATCGGGCGAAGTCGATTACGGCGTCTTGGCACAGGAAGCGAAGTTCGTTGCTTGGGGTGGTTGCCCGGGAATGATCTGGCCTCAATCGGGAGACAGCGTCGATCTGTTGACGATGGAAGAGAAGATGAAAGGGATGGAGGTTT
Organism: Stieleria neptunia; assembly: GCF_007754155.1. Lineage (NCBI taxonomy): Bacteria > Pseudomonadati > Planctomycetota > Planctomycetia > Pirellulales > Pirellulaceae > Stieleria > Stieleria neptunia. The sequence continues at coordinate 5,135,820 of NZ_CP037423.1, forward strand.
TGGCCAAGACGGCGCGCAGCCTGCCCACCTCGCTGTGCTTGGGAGTCCAGGGGAACGATACCGAAGAGATGCTCGCTTTCGCAGAGCACGCTGAAAAACTGGAACCGGAAGCAATCATCTCTCGGCCTCCCGATTCGGGGAAATCAGAGCAGGACCTGCGGCAGTACTGGAGAGCTCTGGCCGCAGTAGCCAAGCGACCGGTCATTCTGCAAACCACCGGCGGCGTCGCCTACAAAGGGCCACTCCCGTCACCGGAGCTGATGATCGAACTGGCAAAGGAGTTTCCGCATTTTGGGTACATCAAAGAGGAAGCTGGCGACGTTTTGGGGCGAATGCGTACTTCGATCGCTGCCATGCCTCCCGTGCGGCGGGTGTTCAGTGCACGGGGTGGATTTCATTGGCTGAGAGAGTCTCAACTTGGATCGGAAGGTGTGATCACCGAACGCGCGGCGTACGCGGATGTGCTCACCCGCATCTGGGAATTGCAGCAAAGTGGTGAAGACCCGAAAACCCTGGAAGACGTGTTCAACAAGTTTGTTCAAATGGTCAAGGTAAAACCGGGCAGTCTGCGTGGGGCCAACTTGAGCATTTGGATGAAGCGAGGCGTCTTCAAGAATATGCTGTCTCGCAATTACGGACCGGGGCGATCCATCCCCGCCTCGCCAATCGTCTCCGAACTCAAACTCACCGACGAACAGATCGCAGCGGCAGAGATGCGTTTTGACGCCTTGCGGCCTTACCTGAAAGAGGTAACACCTGACTTGTCGTAGGCCGGTACCGCAGCTGGGAAACAAGCCCCTGACCAAACCCGAAAACTCCATCTATCCCCTCATGAAACAGCCAACGCGTCGTCAGTTTTTAAAGCATGTGGCTGCAAGCGGCATCGCCACCTCAGTCACGATCTCCGGCACCAAATCGTCAGGCCAAGTCATCGGTGCCAACGAGCGGGTTCGGGTTGCGATTGCCGGAATCAATGGCCGCGGGAGCGTCCACATGCGCGGCTTCGGTGCGATGCAGGATGTGGAAATCAGCCATTTGGTTGATCCGGACAGCCGGCTCTTTGCACCGCGAAGTGCCGCGTTCGAACGACAGACGGGGAAAACGCCGCAGTGTGTGCAAGACATCCGCCGGGTCCTGGATGACCCCACGGTGGATGCAGTCTCAATCGCAACCCCAAATCATTGGCACGCCCTGATGACCATTTGGGCCTGTCAGGCAGCGAAGGATGTCTACGTCGAAAAGCCTTGCAGCCACAACATTGTGGAAGGCCGGCGAATGGTCGAAGCGGCCCAGAAGTATCAACGCATCGTCCAGCATGGTACGCAATGGCGTTCCGATCCCAAGTGGAAGGCTTACACGACCGACATTCGCGAAGGTAAGTACGGCAAACTGAAGACCGCCAATATTCAAATCTTTCGGCCTCGCAAGAGTATTGGCGTGAAAACTCCCGTGCCACCGCCTCGCGAATTGGACTTCGACCTTTGGACCGGACCGGCCACGATGAATCCCTATCGGACGAATCTGGTTCATTACCGCTGGCATTGGATGTGGGACTATGGCAACGGAGAAATTGGAAATCTTGGTGCCCACGAATTCGAAATGGCACGCTGGGCGATGCCCGAAAGTGCCCAGCCGAAATCCGTGGTGAGTCTGGGAGGCCGCTATGGGTACGAGGATCAGGCAGACACCCCCAATACCCAGCTCACGCTGTACGATTTCGGCGATGCCCAACTCGTCTGTCAACAACGTGGACTGCACTTTGACAAACCGTTGAAAATGAGCATCGATTTCCATACCGATGCAGGCGTCGTCAAAGACGGTAAATTCTATCCCCATGGACAGACGAAGGGAGAGAAGATCGAGGGCGCCCCTGCGAGTGGACTTCCCGAAAACGAATCACGCGATCACTTGCGGAACTTTATCGATTGCATCCGTAGCCGCAAACGCGAGGATCTGGCCTCGGATGTTCTGGATGGGCATCGCACGGCCGTGGTGGCCCACCTGGGCAATCTTTCGTACCGCCTGGGTGACCAGGCTTCGTTCCGTCACCCGCCTCAACCGCTTTCTGAAAATCAGGTTGCTGCAGAATCCTTTGACCAAATGAAACGGCATCTGGTCGACGCCGCCGGAGTCAATTTGGCGAACGCTTCTTATCGAATCGGTCCCACACTCCAATTCGACGCAACGACAGAAACCTTTGTAAATCACCCCGAAGCAAACCACCTCCTGGGCAGAACCTACCGGCCCGGATTTCAACTGCCAACCATCACCAGCTGACGATCATCATGAACCTGACAACTGACGAGGGAAAGCTGTTTTACGACCTGTATGCGGCCCTGCTGTCGTTCGTGAACCGTAGGCTGGAGGTGTCTTCCGAGACTTTCTCAGACGCTCGGGAGTACACGACCACGCCGCCCGAGATCAGGGTGGCCATACGCGATGCCCTGTTCGAGCATCGGGAACTGATCGACGAGTTCGTCAAAGAGAACCCCGCAAGGCTGGGGGCCGAGTCATTGGAGATCGTCGGCAGTTGGAAACACGCTCTGCCGGGCAAGTTCTATATCTTCCGCTACCTGAAAAAGTACACGGTCTTTCTGACCAGTGGCGACTCGCCAAACAAAGCCTATGGCGTACTGGGGTTGGCGGACCCGATGGTGGATGTCATTGGTCCCTACCTGCCACAGCTGGTTGCAACCGTCCTGCTACCGTACCAGGGCAGGATCATCTATGACGGCATGCTAGCAGGGTACAACATCAGGTTCGGCGGCGGCATCAAGCGGTCGCTCAACGAGGAGTACAAGCAGGCCAAAGAGAAATTCGGCATCGTTACGTCGCTCGGGGATCAGGCTGCACCAAAGCCCAAGCAGAAAACGCCCAAGAAGCAGCCACGGAAAGTGAAGGCAGCCCTTGGTGGTCGCTCCGCAGCCGACGAGGCCAAAGCGATTGCCGAGGAGCTGGCCCAAATGACGGATGCCTTCTGCCGGCAGTTCCTCAACGAGGAATACGCTGTACTGTGCCGCGAGTTGGTTTCGGCTTTGGCGAGGAAGCGACCATCGCCGCTTCTTCGTGGCAGAAGGGAAACTTGGGCCTCTGGTGTCGTGAGAACCATCGGATGGGCCAACTTCCTTCATGATCCAAGCCAAACCCCTCACCTGAATTTGTATTCCATCGATGAAGCTTTCGGCATCGCGGAGAGCACCGGTGCGGCCAAGCTGAAAGAGATCCGGACGATGCTCAGGATTCGGCAGCTCGATCCCAAATGGACACTCCCCAGCACGATGGACGACAATCCGATGGTCTGGATGCTGGAGGTCAACGGCATCATGATGGATGTTCGCCGCGCCCCTCGGGAACTTCAAGAAGCGGCCTTCAAGAAGGGCTTGATCCCATACATCCCGGCAGACAGGGCTGAGGCGGACGAGGCATCGCAGTAAGCGGAAAAATTATCCGTGATTTGGTCGCGACATGAACTTGCGTTGCCGGTTGTCGTGGGGAAATTCGGCGGGAGCAATTCGGGCCAATACGGCAACGCTTTCGGCGGGTCTAAATCAAGTCTCGGACGGCTTGCTGAAGTGGCAAGAAAAGAGAATTGGAACGTGCCGAAAAAGCGGTGAATCCATAGTGTTCATAAAAACGGATGGCGTTCTCATCCTTCGCTTCAACGACGATTGCGTAAGCTGCGATCTCGCTTTTCACCGCCCTGCGGATTCCATCGAACAACAACAGACCGCCCAACTTCTTCCCCTGGTGCGGTTTCGCAACAGCGAGTCGGCCGAGACGCACAACGGGAACGCTGGGATAACGCGGCAGTTTCTTGGCAACATGTTCAGGCAGGTCTTGAATCGAAACGCCACCCGCCGAGAGCGTGTAGTACCCGGCGATCTCGCCAGACGATTTTCCAATCATAACGAAGCATGCCGTGAATCGGCGACGCACATCTTGGCTGACCCGCTTCGCGAGATAATCGTTGAGTTCGGGCGAGCCACAATCGAAACCCTTACGATCGTGATTCGCGAGAGCTTCGATGCGGTATGCGGTCACTCGGAATCAACCATCTCGTGATACCGTTTGGCAGCATCCCTGAGCGGCTCTGCAACCGGTGGCGGATTCAACAACGCGTCCGCAAATTGCTGCTGGTCGGCGGCCGAAAGAACAAGCAACTCATGATCAGAGATCGCGCGTTCAGCCGCCTCGCGCGCCGAATTGACCACGAAGTCCGACAGAGTGCGGCCTTGTATCGCGGCCGCTCGACGAAGTAGCTCAAGCACCGGCTCGGGAAGGCGTGCGTCCAGTCGTGCCGACTTGGGCTCAGGTTGAATCATGGCTCGTTTCTCTCCTCAGTACCAACGTACGGCAATTCTACGTACGCTGTCAAGTTATTGCGATATTTATGGCAAAACACAGCGTTTTCGATGAGATGGCACCAGATCACTAATGTCACTCTTAGCCGCCGATTGGTGAAAGCCTCCGCAGCTTTACCTGTGCTTTTACCTGCGGAAGACCAATGAGTTCATCGTAGACGCGATTATATCCCACGACGAAGTTGGGGGTTGCCTCCTGCGGATCGGTCAAAATCCGAAGGTTGCTTTCGTCAGGCCACCAATGGTGATGGGGGATCCTGAAAATATGCCCATGGTGCCTGCCATCGTAAGCCGCAATCAGCCAAGGTTCGCGGGCCGCTCCTAAAGCGTACCAGTGAGATCGTGGGCGAAATACCTCCCACGCCCTGTCATAGATGCCGAGAAAGTCTTCGGGAATACGCCGCGTCCATTGCTTCACTCTTAGGAAAAACTCGAGAGACGCAACCCAAGATCCAAATGCATTTGACAACTTTTGCTTCGCAGTGCTGCGGTCGTTGCTCGCGAAGTTTCCCGCATCTTTTAACATGAGCCCATACTTAACCATGCTCTGGTACAAGAGTTGTGTTGTGTTTTCATATTCCCCTGATCGCCTCTCCTGATCCGCCATTTCTCGTGGCGAAATGGATAGGGTACTCGCGAGTCTGATGGGCATAGTTTGGCTCCGAAAGCGATTGTCAATCGTTGTGCTTGGCGTCCTAGGAGCATACGTCGCATTCTCAACTGAAACAAAAAAAAACAACTTTCGATCATCGAGTCTTCTTGCGGCCAAACCGTTTTGGCCTTGGAAAAGGTGTCGGACACGAATTTGACACCCTCAACGCCGTGCGTCAGACGCCGCGAAACACGAATTGGAACACCAGCATCCGATCCACCTGGTCAATGTGATGATCAGCTACGATGGCAAGACGTCTGACAAGCACTCATTATGAATCAGCGACCACGATTTGATCGTGCGTCAAATGCGGGAAATTTCGCTCGCGGGGGCGTGGCCGCGACAACTCCACAAGCCGAGCCCCCCGATCCCGGCTCAAACGAGGAAAGGCCAAACGAACCGGACCTGGGTGTCCCCTTCAGGATGCCGGGAATGGATGCGATGACCCCTAGGGACGTCGATTCTATTGCTGCAGCTTTGGGCAGCCCCCATCATCATTCTGCCCCCAACGTCATGTCTACCCAAGTAGAACCGCACTTCACCGTTCCCCGTGACGGCGATGTCGGTGTGACTGTCACCATCGAAGTCGCCGACGACGACTTCTCATGCTTGGTGGTTGACAACAACTTGAACGCAACGAGGTTCAATCAGCGAAGGGTGAAGTTGAAACTTCACTTCTCAATGATTTCAACGTCTCAATCCATTGGGCTTCCAAGTCCGCCAGGCTTTCAAATCCGTACGTCGACACGACTGCGTCGGGCAACTGACTTGCCATCTTGTCAGACGGCACCGACCGCATGCACTCGATCAGCTTCCGTTTTCCTCCCTGTGCGACTAGCCAGTCGACGAGTAGACCTGATTGTTGGTGCATCAACTTCAGATGCTCGCGATCCGTTGGGTACGACTTCATCGAGAACAGTTCGTGAAGGGGGATCAGCGTTTCGTTGTTTGCCGCTTCGGCGACCGTTCTTCGAGCCGCGTCGGGGACGCCACTGGAGTCGCCTGCAAGCATCGCGATCCCCTCATCAATCCACAGCGGAAGTTTGACATTGAAGTTGGCCGCTAACACCAGATGCATGACTTCATGAGTCAATCGTTCGTCCAGATTTGTCGGGGAACCTTGCAGATGCATCATGGCACCGGTGACCTTGCCATCGGGGGTGAACCGGTAGGTTGTCGCACCTTGAGCCGACCTGGTCGTCTCGGCAACCTGCACATCGATCCCACAGGATTCTTTAAAGTCGACGGGTATCGTGCCGAACCACTCTTGCGTCAGTTCTCGAAAAGCCCCCTCGGCAGTTTTCGCAACGTTTTCCAAAGTATCTGCCGGCACTGTCTCAGCGAACGGATCCCCACTGACAAAAAAATGATTGGTCCGAGTTGACGTGATCGGGACAACAGGATGATCCGGTATCGAGGCTGACTTGGCGGCGTTCGAGGCCGTCGCGTCCCATTTCAAATCCGGATTAAGCAGTTCATCGATCCGCCGCGCGATGATCTGGCCCTTGGCTTTTTGTCGCTCGGTGACCAGTTCTTTTAAACGCGACACACGTTGAGAAAGTGAGTCAAGCTCGGCCTGATAGAGTGCTTGCTTGGCATCAAAGGCTTCGACAACCATCGGCCCCAAAATCTTCCGAGCGATCGCTTGATCGGTGTTTGCATTTCCTGCCGATCGCAATTCGTTCGCTTTGGTTTGCGATTTCTTATCGGCCAATATTGCCTGACGAGCCAATTGTGAGTGTTCGACGCGTCTCGACTTCGGTGCCGGATAGACTCCCGCGGCGGCCGGGGGCGCACCAAAGGGATTGACAACCGGACCGGGGCTGGCAATCTGACCGGGAGCCGCAAGCGGAAGGTGTGGCGGCCCGGGAATTCCAGCCGCCGATCCGATTGGCTGCATCGGGGGCTCGGATGAATTTTGTTTCTGCAATGCCGCCAAAATCCGTGCCGGAATCTTCTCCTTTTCATCGCCCCAATCAACAAATGGGAATTTTACGATCACATCGCAGTCGGCGATCAGGGGGCTTTGCCTGAGCAGAGCGGCTGCCTCAAGAAAGGGATGCAATTGAAACGGACCTTCGCCCCGTAACAAGATCAACTCTTTTTCAACTTCATCAGGTCCGGCGATCGATGCACTGGCTCTCAAGCCGCGAAGATGCAACTTAACAAAGTCAGGTGGAGGCGGATTAAACAGTTTGGTGACCAGTTGCGGACTTCTCCCCGGATCATGTCGGGCGATGACTCTGATCGAAACGTTTTGCAAATCCTTGTCAGGGTCGATGTCCGGCCCAATCGCCCGAGCACTGAAGGTGATTTGACCGACACCGCTTTCGCGAAAAAACGAGACTAACTTTGTCAAGCTATTGGCGGATGAGTCTTGGGGGGCTTTGATATGAACGATGGATTCTTGTCTCGCGCCGGACACAAAATGAATCACCGTTTTTCCCGTCCGTTTTTCTGCCAACTTGGCGAGAATGTCCATGACCTCGTTCGATCTCGTACCGTTCCTGAACGACAAAACGATCTCGACCGCTTGATGGTCATCGACGTCATCCTTTTCGGGCACGACTTGCGCAAGGCCCAGCTGTGTCCAACAGAGCATCGCACTCAGAACCGCCGGAAGAATACATGGCGGTCTTAAAAAGTGGCGCAAGCTTCCAGTTTGCAGTTGTTTCATTTCGATTCCCAGTCGTCTCCGAGTTCTTGTTCCCATTTCCACACCTGTCGATCAATGTCTTCGATTTGTTCGTCGAGATAGTCCCAACGCAAGTCGGATTCCAATCGCGTCGTATCGATCGCTTCCAAAACAACGGAGTTATCATCCGTTACAGAATCGTCACTGACTTGTGCGTTTTGGTGAGACGTTTGATCTCGTTCGTCGAAAACTTCCGTCGGCGACGGCCGTTGCATCGGAAAAACGTAGACGACGGCAAGGAAGATCGCGGCGATCGTGGCCGCGACTGCAACCACGACGATCATCCGTCGGCGATTGTGATTCGGGCGAGCCAACGGATCGGGCAACGCAACTTGTCCGGGTTGCCTGTAGTGACTTAGGCATTGCTCCAGCAGTCCGGCGACATCGTCCGCGGATTTTGGACGTCGATGGGGATCGTCTTGATGCAGCCAATCAACCAACCGGATCAGCCAGTCGGGCGTTTGCGTGTCGAGACTTGATAGCGAGGGAACCCGTCCTTCAGCGATGCGCGTGATCGTTTCGCTGCCGACGTCACCGCGTATCGGCGGGTGTCCCGCGAGCATCGTGAACAGCACACTTCCCAAACTGAACAGATCGCTCCGCAAGTCAAGTGGTTGGCCTTTGGCCTGTTCTGGCGACATGTAGTGCGGTGTCCCGGCGAGCGTCCCGGCCCGGGTCAGCGAGGCATCATCGGCGGCACGGGCGAGCCCAAAATCCGTGATCACCGCGCGTTCGGTGCCTTTGGATAACAGCACATTGGCAGGTTTGACGTCACGATGGACCAGACCCTGGGAGTGCGCCGCAGCAAGGCCTTTGGCGATTTGCATGCCGATCGAGAGTGTCGATTCGATGTCCAAACAACCTTCGTCGTCGATCCGTTGTTGCAGCGATGGATCTGCCAAGTACGGCATCACCAGATACGGCACGTCATTGAAATGGGCGACCTGATAGATCGCAATCACGTTCTCATGCAGGACCGCGGCGGCGGCACGTGCTTCCCGCGCAAACCGCTTTCTCGCACTGGTAGACGATGCCAAGTGTGGTGACAACATTTTGATCGCGACGAATCGATCCAACGCCGGTTCGCAGGCCTTCAGCACAACGCCCATCCCGCCGGTGCCGATGATGCCCGTGACTTCGAACGGGCCGATCCGTCCGGCCGACCGCGGGTCGTCGCTGGGGGCAATCGTGCGAAGGATCATCGAGACGTCAAAGCGACCCGCAGCAGCATCAATCGACGATTCGCCGGAGTCAGCGATGGCCGACAATTCGCCCGCGGAGAGCCGATCGGCAGTCAACTCATCGGCCGACAGTGCGTCTTTCGCCACGGCCCAGTCCTCCGCAGATCCCGCCAGTCGACTGATCCGGTCACGGCATTCTGCGCAGTGATCCAAATGTGTGATCAGTGATTCGCATTCAACTTGCGGCAACGCATCATCGACGAAGCACTGGAGCTGATCGATCGGACAATGTTGGATCGGATTCATGATTCGGATTCGTCCTGTTCAATCGCCGCGACGGCTTTTCGAATCTTGGCCAGTACACGACTGCGTGCCGCATAGACCGAACCGATTGTTTTGCCAAGCCGTTCCGCGACGTCCCCGCCGTTCTGACCGTCAACGGCCGTCATCCAAAATGCCCGCCAGACGTCTTCGCTAAAGCTGTTTTTAACTCGTGCGGCGGTGTAGCGAAACAACTCACAACGTCGTTCGTAGACCCAGTCGGTTTCTAAATCGCTATTCGGCTCCGGGATCGCTTCGAGCATGTCCCATACTTCTGACGATCCGGATCCCCGTCCGGCGTTTTCTCGTTGAATCAGGTTGATCACTGCGTTTCGAGTGACCGTGGCAAGCCACCCGCGAAACCGCCCACGGTCGGCGTCGGGTTCCCAGCGATCCGATGCTCGGGCGACTGCCCAAAGCACCCGCTGCGTGATGTCGCATGCATCAGCATCCTGAAGTCCCCTGCGGCGCGAGAAACGAAAAATCAATGGCTCGTACAGAGAGACAAATTCATTCCATGCCTGCCGGTCGGACGGGTTCTTCAGCCGCGCTATAAGCGTGTCTCGTGTCTCTGGCCATGAATGCATGATTTCGTGTTCCTCTCCTGACAAGTGACACCCCGATTCAAGAGAAACCTGACGCGAAAATCAGGGAAAATTGATATTTCCCTGACTGGAATCAATAAGGCGAAAGGGACTCAATGAAACCATCACCGATGTTGGTCGAGGCAGGAATTTACCACGCGGCATCGTTCCGGTCGTTCCGGCATCCTGTCAAAAATGGTTTTTCGCTTGATTGCAATGGCGGAAAGATTGAGCGTTCTACAAGGAGCCGTGTCGAGGATGGAAAGCCGCTTCGATGACGAAAGGGGCAACACAATTCAACCCAGCGAACGCTCTGCCCCCATCACCCAGCCTCCCATCGTTTTGCCCCCATCGTTTTGCCCCCATCGTCCTGCCCCCATCGTTATGCCTCCCATCGCTGGGATCCGACAACGGGGAAGGAGTACATGCGTGTTGGTGTCCAGGCTTTAGCCGCACCCTCTCGCAGCGTCGCAGCGACCGGAAGTCGCCTCAAGGCTAAACACCAACGATCACGGAATCCCATTGCGACGAATCCCGTTCCTCCGTAAAACAGGGTCTACGCCACGTCTTCATCCCAACGTCCTAGGTTGCGTCCTTGAATGGATTGCGCTGGGGCGGATCCTCGTGAATTGCGTTCTTGAGCAGTTGCTGCACGAGGGAATTGATCACCGGAACGCGATGCCGGACCCAAACATGCATTTCCTCGGGTTGGCATCCCAAACGACTCTTCGCTTCCAATGCCGTCCGGCCGAACGAAACCCGTTTGCAGCTCCACGTGATGGCTTGTTCGATCACGGCAAACAACAACGCGTGATAAACCGGCAAGCGAGCATTCACCTCGCAGTCCATCCCCAAGTAGAATCCGATCGCCGTTTCAACGGTCTGTTGGTTCAACACGTTCCAATGAACCAATAGGGCACTTCGTCTACAACCTTGCACCCACGTTTGAATAGTTCACGTTCTTGCAGAGCCGCAAGCGACCAGACTGATGCAAGCGGCTGACATTCCAGAGGTTATCGCCGTGAACCGATCGAAACCCGCCCAATCGTGGAGACGACTTGGCATCATCCCAACCGGCTGCGTGTTGGTTTGCATTTTGCAAGCGACGCAGCTCGCCGGTGATGCGAAGTGCGAGTCTCCATCAGGTGTCGAATTCGAGATTATCCTCGACTCAGACTCCGTAAAGTTTCCTGATCCCATTCATGGGTTTCTTCGCGTGACCAATACGTCGGGACGAGAGGCCATTCTTCCATCACTGGGCGAGTTGCAACACTCCACGTCACTGGAGCTTCGCTGCGGCGGGCAGGTCGTAGAGGCGGACTTTGCGGCGAACCAACCGGCGCGTGCAACGAGACGCCCGGCGGGATACTCCTCCGTGACGCCATTTTGCCTGCGATACAACGAACCGAAGTTCGTGCAGCGAGTACGCGAACGGTTGCCGGTTCTGATTCATGCAAAGACACCAGTTCGGCCGAGGCAAATTGCCAATTCAGTCGCAGGGCGAGACACAGCCGACCGGACCTCCGCACCTCGTTTCGTCGAGCTAGACGAGTCCAATGGCCGACCGATTCTCTCAGCCACTGCGGAGACAAGGGTACGGCTTGACACCGACAACTGGATTTTTCGGCGGCCGGACGATCCTCTCATTCGCTTTGCAGCAGCATGGCCAGCATGGCGGAGCGATCGCGAATTAGGCGAGATTACCGCGCTGATGAAGTTTCCACAATCGATAGCGGAGATCGAACGCTTCCTAATTGAGGTATCGACCATCAATGATGTGCCCATCTTGGCAGTCTTTCCTGAACGTGCGTTTTCCATTCTTGACCGCCTGAACAAGGACACAGTTTCTTGGCGTCGGCTGAAACTAACTCAACTTCTGATGCAATGCACGCGGGAGGGTTTTGACAGAGAGAAGCTCGCGAGCGTGGTCGATGAGGCTTGGACGACGCTCGCACAGTCTGGCCCCGCCGAGTTCTTGGAACGTGAGAAGTCCTTTCGTTTTAAGATGCACAGGATCCTGACCAAGCCTAACATTCACAACGGTCCAGACAGCCGCAAGCTCGTAGAGCTGTTCTCCGAGGAATGGTCCAATCGGATCGCAACGAGTTTTCAAGGATTGAGTTGCGTCCAAGACACAAATACCGCTGATCGAATGAATGCGGATCAGTTCGCTATTGAACACCTCACTCAAAAGTTGAGAATGTTGCGGGCGAGCGTAAACTCTCCATAACGGTTTCGTGTTCGGAACCTGTCATTTGGTGCCACCCACCAAACCAGCATGGCAGCGCAGGCGTACGCTCCTGCTAGCAAACCCGTTGCCGGGCAGCATCGGCTGCAGTTGGTGGGTGGCGCGATGTCAGTGCCCTGGGACAATGAAAATTTTGCTCGTCTAAAGAGAGGATCAATGCGTGGTTGTGCCGTGAAGTGCAAACGGGGCGAAAGCAAAAGGCGACACCCAGAAGCCAGAGTCGCGGAGAGCGACAGGCAGGTCACTCGCATTCCATATCCCCGGCGAACGCCAGACGAAAATCGATTGATTTGCCATCGGCGGCGCAGCAGCGTTACTTGAATTTGTCCGCGTTCTCAATCACAAAGCGGGTGGAAAAGACTTCAACGCTTTCCTTTGCCTTGTAGTACTGTGAATCGAACTTGTCGAACGCGCCTTCGTGTTTGGTGTAGACGGATGCCAGTTGATCCTGGCGTTTGCCCCGATCGCGGAACGGCTTCTGGTCGCCAAACAGTTTCAGAACGCCTTCAAAGATTTCCAATCGCTGCTTGAAACCCATGGCTTCCAATCCATCGAGGGCGAGTTGCCAGTTGGCCCCGGCGGAGTTGAAAAAGTATTGGGAGTGGCCGCCGTTATTCACTTCCGCATCCAGCCAGAACACCGCTAGATACATCTGCTGCTCCCGGTTCAGCGATTCCCATCCACCTGATTCCTCTTTCTGCCAAATTCGGTCTTGAAAGCCTCGCAGGTCATGGCTCGCGAGCAATCCTCTCGCCGCGCCATCGGAGACTCGATCTTCCGAGTGGCTGCAATATTCCTTCAGCAATGCCGTGTCTTCAGCAACTTTGAATCGCCCAAGCAATGCCAGCGTTTCCCCCAAAGCATAGGTATTGGGGTATTCCATCTCGCGACCGGCGTACGTCGTAACGAGAGACTTCACCGTTTCTCGATCGATCGAAAAATCAAATTGTCCGATCACACGCAGGATTTCGTGAAGGGAGTTTTTCTTGGGATCGAGGACGGCATCCGACAGGAGATAGGACTCCGCTCGCGCTGCGTCAAGCTGGGCAAAGAGGCGAGCCGCATCCTCAACATTTCGGCCTGAGGCAACGAGGTTTTCAAGATCCGGAAGAACACCTGACCTGATCTCCGCAGACAGCTTGTTCGCCTCGATGGCGCGCGTCATCCCAATCAATGCATACGATCGAACATACTCATCATCGTCAGCGAGCGACTGCTTGATTGCAGGCAGGGCTTCTGCCCACCCCGATTCGGCAATCGCCAAGCCGCACTCTTTCCGAATTTGGTCTGATGGATGCGAAAGAGCTGGCGTGAGAAGTGCGATCGCTTCGGCCGGCAAGTTTCCGTCAAAGAGTTCGCAGACTCGCATGATGGGAGCCTCTTCGAATAGATCGCCTTGCTGCAACGCGGAAAGCTTTTCGTTCAGCGATTCGTCTTTGAGAATGGCGAGCAGCGCGTCATTGGTTCGTGGAGACAATTCCTTGAGCTGGCGGCCCAGTGCCCACAGCTCTCGAGTCGTTTCCGAACCGAAGACGTAGCGTTTGATTTGCTGCGTGATCTGATCCGAGTCCCAAGATTCAGCAGCTTCTGCAAAGACACCGGCGTCTTCTGATTCCGCGATCATCTCATTCCACAGATTCGGATCCTTCACGAACTCCCTGAACCCAGGCTCTTTTTGGGCTCGGTTGGTTCGAATGTGGAGGTATTGAAAGATGCCAATGCTGGCAGCAACAAGAATCACAACGCCAATGATGACGAACTTTGCCATTCCGACTTCCCGTCGTTTGGTGACCACAAACTTTAGACGACCCCGCAGCACAGCCCCGGTCCCAGGCTCAAAACCGGGCTCCTTAAACTCCGATTCAATCTGGCTCATTCTATCGATGGCCCGCGATCAATGCTGCCACCCAGGCACTGGTGGACAGCGCGTCGATGCTTCATGATTGAACCGGACGCGCACGATTCGCGGCCGATTTGCCTTGGATGCTAGCCCAGAATTGAAGCGTCGAATTCGACGAAGCAGTCGTCGCAGATTTGCACTCGGGCGCGATCGATGGACTTGGTGTCGGGATCGACGAGGACGAATTCCACTCCGTGCTCTCGGCAGAGGCGTGGTTTGTAGACGGTATCACGCTGACGGGTGGCTTCGGAGAGGACTTCAACGATTAGCGCCGGAGGCGATTCGATATGACGCTCTGGAACTGGGCCGCAAACCACGACCACGTCTGGGCGGAAGACGTTGCTTTGATCGACGATCCAGTCCAGTCCCGTCAAGACCTGCGCGTCGCACTCGGCGAGCTGGCTGACGAGTGAAGCGATGATTTTGACGACCGCCGCCGAATGTGGTCCGAAGGGATTCGGAGCCATTGAAACCGGGACCCCATCCCACAATTCCCAATCGCCCTGCCACGTCGCGTCGTCTTGGGCGGTGTAGTTCGGAATCAGTTTTTCAGCGGTCATCGGATCGATTGCCTCAAACGATGGAGATCGCCGCTCAGTCTAGCTTGAATGGCCGACCGGATTCATCGATCGCCCGCCAACAAGAAAGCGTTCAGGCGAACCGTCACCGCAACAAAAAACCACGATTTGCCAGTGCAAAACGTGGTTTTTCAGTACACCCCAGAGGATTCGAACCTCTAACCTTCGGTTCCGTAGGTCAAACCGCGTGTCAAAAACCGAGCAACCTTTCGGTTCACTAAGTCGTTTGCACAGAACGATTTGCGGAATGTATCGCCGAGCGATTCGGCTCGCTCAATTTCCAGCTTTTTAACTGAATTCTGTACCTTTGCAATGGATTCTGTACCGAATTCTGTACCACCGGTGGTGACGAATGTGGGGCTCACTGATCTACTTCACCGAAATCTAACTTGCTGATCACTTTACTCGGACGGATTGTGTTGGCTATCACCTCAAGGCGGAGTGTCAGTCCGATTTTTTCCGGGTGGAGCGTGCAAAACGCTCCACTCTTCAACCGATTGGGCGATGGAAAGCAAGACAGAGATAATTGACCGATTTCCGCCTGGCCAAGTCATGTGGAGCACGAAGAGGCTTAAAAAACTCAGAAATTCAATTGGCTGTCGATGAAACTATTTCGATGGCTAGCGACGAAGGAAAGGCTTATCTTTCATTCACACCTACCGTCCGTTCGGGCTCGTCCGCAAAATATAGCCTATCGCTGTATCCAAGCTATGGGGCTCGCGACAGTCGGCAACGGTTGCAGAGAACTGCCAGCGTCTTTCCGAGAGCCCAGCATACATGACGTACCAGCGGAAACTCGTCTGGTGAAGCGGATCACGGAGAATGCTCGCAGTGCTTTGAGCATTTCTTTGCCCCGAATCCCAGTCTTCGCAAACTCGCATTCCGACACAGATAGAGATTGCAGTTGCGAAATATGGTGGAATCTTAAGTTGCTAGAGAGAATCTCCCAATGTCATCATCCTTTGTTACTTCTTACCAGAAGCTCTGGGGACCCAGCCGTGAAGTGCCAAATGTGTTCGATTATCTCGAACAGAATCGACCGGCGGAAGAGGCGGACATTCTTTCTGTCTTGGTCATTGACCAGCGCGAGCGTTGGAAACGCGGCATAGGACTGCCTGTCAACGAGTACCTGGATGGACTTCCAGGCGTAACGAGACCGAGGGATTTCCAGTTGAAGTTGGCAATTGGAGAGTTTCAGTGCCTCGACCAGGCTGGCGACGCACCAAAGATTGATGAATTTGTACAACGCCATCCGGACTTAGGTGAAGAGCTTCGGTTCGGACTCCAAGTGATCACGGGAGCTCCAGAGCTCCTCGTCGATACGCGTGATCTACTCGACGATCTCATCGATTGGTTTGAGGAATCATGGACATTTCAGCTCGAACCACCGGCTCTTGAGTTGCTCGTCGAACGGTGTGTCCCAGAGATTCGGGAGCTTGCGATAAGAGAACTGATAGAAATTGAGGTATGGTGGCGGCAAAAGTACGGCGAGAGCTGTGGAAAAGAAGACTATGCCAGCCGGTTTCCCGAGTATATTGTCGACGCTGCTGCAAGCAAGGCGCGATCGTCGGAATTGGCCCCCGTCCGCACGTTGTACGAACCCGAGGCCACAGCGTCCGACGGATTAGAGGAAGAAGACTCTGTGGTCTTAGAGGCTCATAGGCCCTCGTGGCCAAAGGGTATCCCACCGGAAATCGGCCCCTACAAACTGCTCCAAGAGATCGGTCAGGGCGGGATGGGCACGGTCTATATGGCCGAACAGTCAAAGCCCGTCACTCGCCGCGTGGCACTGAAAATCATCAAGCCGGGGATGGACTCGCGACAAGTGATTGCTCGCTTCGAAGCGGAGCGGCAAGCCCTGGCAATGATGGAGCATCCTAACATTGCTCGTGTCTTGGATGCGGGAACCACACCCCAGGGCCGACCATTCTTTGTGATGGAACTGGTCAGAGGTGTACCCATCACCAGATATTGCGACGAACACCGACTGACGCCCCAAGAACGATTAACGCTGTTCCTGCCCGTCTGTGAAGCAATTCAGCACGCACATCAAAAAGGGATCATTCACCGCGACATCAAACCGACGAATGTTTTGGTGACTCAGTTTGATGACCGGCCGGTTCCGAAGGTTATTGACTTCGGATTGGCAAAGGCGGTCAGCCAGCCACTGACCGACAAAACGATGTTCACCCAGTTCGGGCAGATACTGGGCACCATCGACTACATGAGTCCGGAGCAGGCGTCATTCAATCAAGTGGATATCGATACACGGACCGACATTTACTCGCTCGGCGTCGTGCTTTACGAGCTGCTCACGGGCGAAACACCCTTTGACAGGAAACGGCTTCATAGGGCCGCATTCGACGAACTCATTAGGATTATCCAGAACGAAGAGCCGCCGCGTCCGAGTATTCGCCTGAGCAGCAGTGCTTCCCTACCTGATACAGCAATCAAACGCCGAACCGAACCACACAAGCTGAGTCGACTCGTGCGTGACGAGCTTGACTGGATCGTGATGAAGGCTTTGGAAAAGGACAGAAGCCAGCGTTATGAGACGGCCAATGGGTTTTCGGCTGACATCAAACGCTACTTGAATGATGAGCAAGTCGTTGCATGTCCGCCTTCGAATTGGAACCGGTTCAAAAAGTTCTCTCGCCGTAACAAGATGGTTATCGGAACCGTGGGAGCTGTATGTTTGGCCTTGACACTCGGCCTAGTTGGTACCGCGGTCCAAGCGATTCGAGCGAACAAGCAGCGTGACCGCGCGTTGGTTGCGGAACAGCTCGCCGAAAGTCGTCTAATTCGAGAGAGCAAAGCTCGCGTTGCGGCTCAACAGGCTACAAACGAGGCAGAATCTGCGCGAGATGAAGCACAAATTTCTCGCGATGAAGCGAAAGATGCCCTTTTTGACCTTAACACCTCATTCGGACTCCTCGCTGACGAGTTGGGAAAACCTTCCGAGGCACTGCTTTGGTTCGCTGAAGCGGCGGCTATCGCAAAACCGGGCTCGACTCAAGAACGAGAAAGTCGAGTTCGTTTACGGACTTGGAGCCGAATTGTTTCCACACCGATTCATGTATTTGAACACGAAGAAGTTGGCTTGCGTGCAATGCATTTTGATTCCAGCGGGAAGTTTCTCGCGACACTCACGTTTGACGACGTTCTGCGTGTCCGAGATCTTTCAAAGGATGCAGACCTGGTCGTCTCATTCGATGGGGTTACCAGCATGGACTGGCATCCCAATCGTCCTGAACTGGCTGTAGGAAACTCGGAGGGAAAGGTGAAATTGTTGGCGGAACCATCCTTTCTTTCCCGCGGCGAGATGGAAATTGGCGAACCGGTTTCCTCAATTTGCTATAGCCCAGACGGAGAGTCTCTCGCGACGGGAGGCAGAACGGTTTGCATTTGGAATGAGATCGGAGATCCGGCACCTGAAAGAAAGTTTCCGCATCCGGGCCAAGTCGTGTCCATTCAGATTTCTAAGAAGAGCGATCGGTTGCTGACCGTCTGCGAAGACGACCTCGCCCGAGTGTTCGACCTAAGTGACGACTCCCCGGTTCCTGCAATTCCACCCATCATACATCGTGGTACTGGATTTCCCGGTAGACCTCTCGTTGAACCTCGATTTGTGCTTGAGGGAGCAGCGGTCGTAACCAAGTCTGGAAACATATTGATCTGGAGTGACACGGACAGTGGTGGACAAAGTAAGAGAATTGCCATGGATGGCCCAAATGTGACGTGCCTCTCGGTTAGCCCCGATGAGCAAACGCTCCTGATCGCCGGTCAAGACATGGGTTATGAAGTCTGGAACTGCAAACTCCAAAAGCGGGTCGGAGGTCATAGAGGTGAAAGAAATGCGAGCTTCTGGTCAACCAGCTTTAGTCCTGACGGTCTCGAGTTTTTGGTTGCCAATGGCGACGGGAGTCATCAAAGGATCAACATTCAAGATGGTTCGCTGATTGGCGAACCATCGCCGCCACAACGAGGACATCATCATCATACGGAGTACAGCCCTACCGGACGACATTTGGCAACTTGTGACGGCGAGGGCAGACTCTTCGTCTGGCTGCTTCGCACGCTACCTCCAGTTCCTGGCTCAGGCTCCACTTGGGGTGACCCCCAGCCGACCGTCCAGGCTTGGGCTGAGCCACGCGCTCGTCACGCGCGGCTGCTTGGTAAGGCTACTGACCTAGCGCTCAGTCGCTCGGGGAAATTGCTCCTCACCTGCGGCTCGAATCGGATTTTTGGAACCTTGGCCGATGCTCAACTCCTTTCAACGCCGGATCTGAAGGCCGATCGGCCTTCTTTCCCAGCAAACTCATTGCTTCTCGATGCTGTTCTATCTCCGGACGAATCGATCGTTGTCACGGCAAGCCTCCGCCACGAGCTGGTGTTCTGGGACGCTCGAGACGGAAACCGCATCGGCCCTCCCGTCCAGGTTGCAGCTGAACCAATTGTGGTCAAGTTTAACGACGACGGCTCCCGATTAATGTGCCTGCAGGTCGACGGAGCGGTGGTGGTACTCGACGCGAAATCACGCCAGATCGTTACGCGGATGCAGCATGGCGACGGCCGACTGCCTGACTTTCGCAGGCAAGGCAGCCTAAACATGTATCGGCAAGCGAACGGATATCCAATGCTTATCCCAGACTTGGGGTACGCTGGCGTTCGATTTCACTATCACTTCTTGCAAGCGATCGACAATGGTCGCTGGGTCATTACGGGAGGTGTAGACGATGCCATCTGCGTTTGGAATGGAAGGAACGGCTCATTGAGGTACCCTCCGATACAGCTCACATACTTCCCGACTGCGATCACCATTTCAGCTGACGAGCAATTGCTTGCGACAACCGACGGTGTAGACGTGGCAGTCTTTGAGCTGACTTCCGGGGACGAGATCGCTCGTCTGAATCATTCACAAGGTCTGTTCCGACTAAGGTTCAATTCAGATGCAACGCGATTAGCTTCATGCACAGGCGCTGGCCTAGATGGAGAAGTCTTTTTGTGGAATCATAGGAAACATACCCTTATTGCATCAGTCGATGGAAAGAGTGCGGCTTTTTTCGGCGATGCCGACGAGTGGTTGCTCACAGTAGGTAGGGTTGCACGATGCTGGAGATGCTGGAGTGCAACGAGCGGACGCCCGGTCACGCCAAAGTACTCCCTGGCCTGTGATAAAGCCCGCAACCTAATCGTTTCTAATGATCAACACCGCGCTTTTGTCAGCGGATACGCTCATTCTAGTAGCATCACCCTCTACGAAGGCAACGGCGGGTATGTTGACGCGTTACCGCTCGATGATCTCTATGACAAGAGCGAATTCTCAGTGGCCGAATGGCGTCAGATTGTAGAGGTCCTCTCAGGTTACCACATGCAGGACAACACCGTCGTCGAACTAGAAATCTCAGAGTGGACGAAGAGGTACCTGATATGTCGCGATTCCTTTCCCGAGATGTTCCCCAGAGATTGGAATCCGAAAGATATTGCCCATTGGCATGAAACACAGCGAATAAGGGCACTTCGAAAAAGTGATTGGTATGCGGCTGCCTGGCATCTAGATAAGTTGGGTGAACTTCTCGGATCGCGACACCACGACGTCGTATTTGCAGACCTGGAAACAAACGTCTTGCAAGGGCTTGATCTTGCCAAGAGCGGTCGCGTCGATGAAGCGATCAGCCTTTGGGAAACAGGAGTCGTCCCTAACATTCGCACCAGTGCAAACCGATCGGTATTGAATGTGGCCTACGACTTTGCGGTACGACTCCGTTCCTCTAAACGGCTCACTGACGCGGCCAAAGTGGGCCGGCTCACACACCAAACTCAGGTATCGGTGTTGGGGGAGGATGATAAGGACACGCTTGAAACGCTGCATTTCTTGGCTGACAGCAATTGGCATACGGGAAATCGCGAGGAGGCAAGCAGGCAATTCGAAGAAGTGTCCGATCGCCTACAGACCCTCGTTAACAGCGCCGAAATGGACTTTGAAGCTCGATATCGACTGGTTTCTCAACTCACCACCTGCAGCGATGAGCCGCAACGTGATTACCGACGAGCACACACACTTGCGATGGACGCCTCGGCGCTCGTACCGCGTTCTTATAGTTGGCCCGCAGAATCGATGTTGAATATGGTCGCATGGCCACTCTGCTCATCAAGCGACTCAGGTGCTCGGGACATTAAACTCGCTCTCCAGGCCGCCCAACGGGCACTAGAACTGAAGCCGAACGATGCGGACTACCTCAACACACTTGGCGTCGCGCTGTATCGCGACGGTCAATGGGCCGCAGCAATTGAGACGCTCGAGAAATCTGCAGATATGCACAAGGGCGTCAATCTAGCATTGGATGGATTCTTCCTGGCCATGGCCAATTTCCAGCTGGGTGAGCGACAGAAGGCTGACGAGTGGTTCACGCGATCGGTCGACGTGATGAAAGAAAGTAGTCCAGACGATGACGAGTTGATCCAATTTCGGGCGGAGGCCGAAGACTTGATGCAGATGGATTCGGACGATGATGCCGCCAACACAACGGACTAGTGCAGCACAGTCGAATTGACCTTGATGATCAGGAGACTCGAAAGGTCGTGATTTGCGGGGCGAACGACGATTCTGAAGTCAAGGTTATTTCCAAGGTCCTGCACTAGCGTGTCGGAAATCAGACCTCACGCAGTCGGGGTCATAATGCCGAATGAGTGGCGTACTTCAAGTTCCAATAGGCAGCCCTACCCGCCTCAAGTTGCCCCATGAACCCATACAGAACCTATCAATCTCGTTTCATGAGATGCTGCGGTAATTCGCGATGATGCGGTCGACAGATCGAAGACGCCTCTCAATCGTTGCCTTTGATCGGTCCATCCGTTTTGCGACTTCTTCAATGGTCATCCCGTTGATGCGGAGAGCGACGATTTCCGGAAGATCCGGGTGCTCTTGGGCAAGCAGGTTTTTCAGTAATGCGTGTTCAACAGCGTGGAGGCAAGAATCCAGCTGATGTCCGTAGTCCGCCGGAATCTCGAGCGGGCTGCGGCCGTCCTGAGCATCGAATTGACCGAATACTGACTCGGTCGGAGTAAACTTCTTTCGACGCGCTTCCTTAACGCGATCTCCGCAGATCCGAGTCAACTTGAGCCAAAGATCGTTCCGATTTTCCAAGTCTGGCATCTTTCCTTGCGAGATCCGTCTAAAAAAACCGTGAAACACCTCTTGTGTGATGTCATCAGCGTCTTTGCTTCGAACGCCGAGCGCCCGAAGTCGAGCAGCTGCATAGGCCGTCAGTTGAGATCTATAGCGTTTGAAAAGCACTTCCTGCGCCTCTTCACTCTCCGATGGCAAATGCTCAATCCAGATGGAGATAGATCCCGGGTTTTCCATAGTCTCTTGTCCTATTGTGTCAGTACTGTCCTTGCCCTGTTCTTCGCAGCGTCTGTGCTTGGCAACGTAGTATCGCGGCAGCCCTCTAGTCCTCAATCAAGCGAACACTGGATGATGAAAATCTGAAAAAACTCGAAACCCTCGGCGTTTTGCGGGTGTATTGGAGGTAACTACAACTTCAACGCACTCACTCAGCAGAGGATTTCGAGTGAACGACAATTTACGCCGTCGATTTCAGCGCCGCAAGCGAGTTCTTTTGCAACGTATCGATAAGAAGAAGGGCAAGACGCATACGCCCATGATTCGCCCTTTGCGGGCGAAGTACGAACTGGCCAATAAAGTTGAGGCGATCTCCTGCGGTGGAATCGGCATGATCATGCAGCTTGTCCAGCAACTCGGATTGCGAAAGCACATCAACCAGTCCGCGCCAGTGTTTAAGCTTCACGCGCCGTACGACGAAGCCGACCACGTGCTCAATATTGCCCTGAATCTATTGGCCGGGGGGACCTGCCTCGAACATTTAGAGCATCGCCGCACCGACCAGGCGTACCTGGATGCACTCGGCGCAGAACGGATTCCCGATCCGACAACCGCTGGTGACTTCTGCCGCCGTTTTGATGGTTTCAAGCTACTGCTCTTGATGCAGGGAATTAACGCGGCACGCAAGAAGGTTTGGAAGCAACAATCCGATGCGTTCTTCGAGCAGGCCACGATTGAAGCCGATGGTACGATGGTTGAGACTTGCGGTGAAAAGAAGGAGGGCGTCGGAATCAACTACAAAGGTCAGTGGGGATACCATCCACTGGTTGTAACGCTCGCGGAAACCAAAGAGTTGCTGTATCTGGCCAACCGCAGCGGCAATCGTCCCAGCGGTGAAGGCTCATCGTTCTACTTCGACAGGGCGATCGAATTGTGTCGCAGTGCCGGGTTTCGAAAGATCCTGTTGCGTGGTGACACAGACTTTTCGTCAACTCAACATCTCGATCGATGGGACGCGCAGGGCGTCCGTTTTGTGTTTGGTTATGACGCCAACAAAACACTGACTGCAATTGCCGATTCCCTCGACGAATCGGCATGGAAACCGCTCCGGCGGCAAAGATCGACTTCGAAAAATCCGCGTGCAAAACGTCCGAATTACAAAGAGCAAATCGTCGTAGAAAATGGCTACGAGAACAAAAAACTGCGTGCTGAAAGCTACGCTGAGTTTCCGTATCAGCCCGGCAACTGCAAGCGTCCCTACCGGATGGTTGCTGTTCGCAAAAACATCGACGTCACGACCGGACAGCAATTCCTGTTCAGCACCGAAAAGTACTTCTTCTACATCAGCAATGAACCAAAGCAAGAAAAGCAGTCGCGTGAATTGATCGGAGACGGCAATCATCGCTGCGATCAGGAAAACACGATTAGCCAGCTCAAGGCGAGTCACGCATTGACCGCGCCACTGGATTCACTGGAAAGCAATTGGGCGTACATGTTGTTCGCTTCTCTTGCCTGGACGCTGAAGCTTTGGAGTGGACTGATGGTCCGCGTCAAAGGGAATCCGGGTCAGAAGAAGGCGAGGAAGCGGCTCCGTGACCGCGTGATCAAAATGGAGTTTTCGACGTTCCTGACATCGTTGATCCAGATCCCGGCCCAAGTCATCCGCTCATCGCGTCAGTTGAAGTTGCGGATTCTGACATACCGTCTCGGCGTCGAAAATTTGTTCACGCTCAGTGACCATATTGCGATGCCGCTTCGAACGTGACACGTCGCAACCAACGAAGCCGGAGTCCGGACGCTCCGGTACCGCCGCTAACGCCTAACCCGAGAAACGAAACATTGAGCACCATACATTGCGAAATTTTTGATAAGGAGCAGTGCTCCCGCGTGCCCCGCTGCGCCTCGGAAATCTACAGCCGTCATCCAAAATCAACGCCCGCGTTCGCTTGATTGAGGTCTAGTTCCGCGATAGACGGTTGGTTTGGTTGACCGAACGTCTCGTGACTTTAAGCCAACAGGCTGTTTTGCGATATCTGTGCTTCCGCGAAACACCACGATCCGCGAGTTATTCAAAGCTCAGTCTACCGTTCTCCGACAGGAATCCATGTGCCTGACGAGAGAAGGAAAACGGTGTGAGTTGTCAACCGAAGCGACACTGTGCCACTCAAGTCTCTCAGCAGCACCTCGGAATGATCCGATTTTATCGTTTCACACTGGTATTGATCACCGGTCGGCATGGTTACGTACCAAACGTCATTCAAACGTCGGAAACGAATGCTCAACCCAGACGTGGTGACGTATTCCACTTGCCTTTCCGGTGCGTTTGCTCGCAGGCTGCCCGAGTTCGATCCCTGTCGTGCATAGGGAGCAGCTCTTGAATATGACCTTTGTGGCGAGTAGGAGCGAGGAGCGCTAAACTCAATGTTCGAACTACTGTTCGCGTAAGCTCGCAAGGCTTGGTCCCGAAGGGCATTTCGATTTTGACCTTCACTATCGCGTTGCCGGAATGCCTGAGCGTGTGCGTCAAAAGTCGGTTGCATCAAACGTCTTCTTCGTTCAATTTCAACTCTCCGTTGCTGCTCAAGAATCGCATTCATCTTACGTCTTTCCTCACGTTCGATTGCTTCGATCTTCCTCCGTTCGATTTCAGCCTCGCGTTCATAAGCTTCGGCTATACGATTTTGCCGAGCGGTCTCTGCCTCAATTCTCGTCCGTTCTTGTTCTAGCTCCTGTTCCCGAATCGACGCTTCTCGTTGCTGCAATCTTTCGAGTACCGGTGCCATCGTCGCAATACCATTTGCTCCCGACGCGATATCAGCAAGACTGCCTTCAATAGATTCGATACCATCCTCAACACGGGTCCTGTGACTCTGTTCTTCGCGTCGGTTCGTTTCTTCCGTTAGCCTTGCGTTCGCATTTGATTGCATTTCCGCACGTCGGTTTAGTTCACTTCGCCTCCATGCGCGATATTCAGTCTCCGTAAAGGTCTCGAAGCCATCACGCCCAACAACCACAACCGTTTTCGGGCTTCTTTGAAGAGAGACCTCCTGCCTCTTTGTTGTATTCGCTGTGTTGTCCGGGATCTCAATCGATAGCGCAAGAGTGTGGCCGCCATATTTTGAAAAATCCCAGTTCTTGAACAATGGCAGTTGGAAGTTGGGGTCATCGAATGAATGAGGGCTAATGTTCTCCGTAAACACATGCGGGCTATTCCAAGTTCCAAAGGGCGCTGGAGTCCTAAACGCCGCATGCCCGTCGACCCTAATCGTCTGGCCCGTGATATTGACAAGATAGAGGCTTTTCGTGGAACCAGGAGCCGCGTTGCAGTGGCAAGTGAACATTCCACTCAAAAACGCAATGGCCAACCAGCAAGAGATCTTTCGGCAGAATTCGGGTTTGTGGATAGAAGTTGAACACATGATTATTTCTCTGTTGATTTTTTAAACGTATTGATTGGATATGCGAATGCCTCGGCAGTGATGGCGAGGTTCTGGCGCAGGAATCGCCTCTTGAAGAGAAGTGATTTGAAGTTTCAGCGTTGAAGGTGGCTGATATCCGCAACAGCCACTACGAATTGAAGGTGAGTCACTCTTCAACTATCGAGACGTACTTTGCGAGTCGTAGCTAACGTTGGGAAAGAGCCCAGGGTCGACTTTCGATTTCGCACTATCGAGAATAAGATCAGCAACCCGATTAGCATCGAAGATTCCACTAGTTAGTGCTTTGATAATGCTCTTCTTCGCATCTCGATACGCATCACGCATTAGCTCTGGCTTGACTCGATTGGTAGTTTCCAGAAGCGCGTCGCCTAAGAGCTTTGCGGTAGTTCCACCGAAATAGCCGACACGGTCGACCACAAAGTTGTCATGTTTGAGCGTCAGGTTCTTGACTTCAGCACTGACCGAGAAGCCGCTCGGAGCAAGCGTGAGTCTCATTGTAAAGTTGAGGAATGCGTCAGCTCGTCCATGAGCAGTAACATCGAGCAGCTGGACTCCATGGGAGTATTGCTTCACGTGAGCTTCTCCTCGAAGTGTGGCTTTTACACGAACGTCAACTTCAATAAAGCGTGGTCCGACTCGAAGGTTGTAGAGATCGACATCAATGTTTCGCCGAGGGATCTCAGCCCTGACCCAACCCCTGCTCCACATTGAGTGTGGAACGCGATGGTAGATGGGTTTTGGACGATACCCCAGAGTTTTTAATGGCCCTACTCGAATCCAATAGGGTTCCGTACCGATTCCTTTGACTACGTCGACATAGTGTGAGGCGCGTTTACCCCAGTTGGAATCGTCGTGGTATGTCCCCATTTCAGAGGCTTGAAGTGTGAATGCGCGATCCAAAACGCCGGACAAAGCGCCCATCAGATAATCGCGTGATGAAAGCGCTGATGGAACCTGGGCGTCAGCGTTCGCGCCGAGCACGAGCCCAATTAGTAATGCAGTCATGCACAGCCTTGTGATTATGGACTTTAGAACTCCAATTGTTTCCTGTCGTCCACGAGCTTCTGAAGTCTTCCCATGGTCTGAAAATGGTTGAATCTCAACTGTCTTTGGTCTTGATAACTCGTTCGGCTCGCTTGCTGCAAAAGCCTGCCAAGATGAAGCTCCTCGCTTATTCATTTCGGTACCCTCAGTTCGAGTGGTGCGAGATTGATGAACCCGCCTGAAGGTGCACTACGGCGAGTCTTGTGAAATTGACGTTGAAGCCGCAAAGAGCGGCCTCGAAGTGGATACCGAGACGGGAAAGCAGAATCCGTCATCGGTCCTGAAGAAAAACTCGGAATTTTGTTCCGGCCGTGATTTCGACTAGCGAAACACCTCAACATGCATGAAACTTTCGCCGAATTGCTCCAGCTTTGGAGAAGCGAGTTTTGGACCGACCCTAGATCCAGGTGACCGATGCTCGACGCACGATCACCAAAGCCAGAAAACCCGCGAATCGCGAGGAAATCGCGATTTCCAGTCGGGAAACGCTTGAGGACGAGCGTCAGTTCTCCGCGGGAAGATTTGCCTCCATCTCGACGCAATCCGTTTGCCCGAAACAGTTTCCGGCAGAACAAGGAGCGATTCTCGAACGCTGTAAATTCTGTACCCGTTCTGTACCTGGCGAGCGAAAAAGGCGGCCAGCAAGGTGCGAGAGCGTTTTTTTTCTCGCCCGTCAGTCTGCACCGAGTTCGTCGTAGCAATTGAGTAATCGCTGCCCAACTGGTTCGGCGACGCCGAAGCGGTTTGTGTCGGTGGCTCCTGTTGAAATCGCAATCAACGCCGCAATCAAATTCTTTTCTTCTTCGTCGGGCAACTCAACTTCACCAACGTATCGGTCGTGATACGAAATCCATGCCGCTGTAATGCAGCACCAAATCGCTACCTCCTGCTCAGGATTGGAATCTCGCATGAGGTTTACTTCGAATTGCTCAAGCGTTGTGTCCAGAAAGGGACCAATCACGTCGTACAACGCTTGCACCTGGTCGAGCAGCTCTGGAGACAGCGACTCGTGTCGAATTGGACCTGGCTGAAGCTTTTCAAGGTCGATTGGTTCTGAATCAGAATTGTCCATCGGTGTATCGCCTCGCAAAGGCCGGAGACTGCTGGCAGGTGAGCCTGGCAACATCGTAGTCGAGAAAACTCGCCGAGTCTCGAATGCCGAGGAACATTTGAACACCTTCGAGCAACCTTGCACCGAACTGAATCGGACCGGTGCTTGTGCTGGCCGCTTGTTTGTTGCGATCTTGGGAAGGACGGTCTCTCATTCGAACGACTTGGTGGTTTCAAACAAAGTTTGATTAGCGGCCACGCTCGTGACATCCTCATGCTTCAGAAAGGACGGTGAGGATGTTGACGCAACACGTTTTTGACTTTGAAGCAGAGGAAATTGGCAGGCCTGAGTGCGATCTTGCGATGACGGGCCTATTGCCAGGAAGCGAAATCATTGAGACGCAGTACGCCTCCGTCAAACGCGTCTCGGTCATCTATGAGAGACCGTTAAGTGGTCGACCGTGCCTGACGAGCACCAACGAGTCGAGAGAATTCTTCAAGCAATACTGGAAGGACAATCCGGCGTGGGATCAGGAACAATTCGTCGTCGCGTGTCTCGACACCAAACACCGCGTCCAGTGCGTGGTTCCGATCACGATCGGAACTCTGGACGCGTCTCTCGTGCACCCCAGGGAAGTCTTTAAGCCTGCGGTCATCGAAGGCTCGGCGGCTGTGATCCTTTCGCACAATCACCCATCGGGCAATACGGCACCGAGTCGTGAGGACCTCGACGTAACCGACAGACTGACCGAGGCGGGAAAACTCCTTGGAATCACGGTTCTCGACCACATCATCCATGGGGATGGGACGGGCGATGTCTTGTCGATCCGAGAGTCGAGATAGGTGCCGAAGTAGGGGGCTACGGCAGTAAATCTCGAGCGTGGACCCCGAGTGCCTTGGCAAGCTTCTCCAAGTTTAGCAACGCGAGATTCCGTTCCCCTCGCTCGATTCCTCCGATGTAGTTCCGGTGAAGGCCACTCTGAAATCCGAGCTCCTCCTGCGACCAGCCCTTCGCTTCCCTGAGGTCGCGGACACGTTTTCCAACTTTTGAAAGGATTTCTTTTGCAGCCATCCTTTACATCACACTTATAAGTGTCTATTTTGGCTACACACTATGAGTGTGAACGCTTCGTCAGTTTTCCAACAGAATGACCGGACGCCTCTGATACACGTACCTGTTCAGAAGAACTGCACCCATGATCAGGTCCCAAGCAATCGCTCCGACAAATACCAGGTACAGGAATTGGGCCACTTGGCCGTGCTCCCCGCCGAATAGCGCTACGCAAACCAGCAACATCAGGAGTGAGTTTAGTGTCGTCGCAAAGACGACAGACATTCCCGTCCTTCCGCCGACGGTCGCGGCCCGATTTGGATGCCGAGATTGGAACAAGAGGAGCTCCTCGCCAGCAATCTCGTTGACTTGCTGTTCGATCTCACTGATGCGACGAAGGTTGTCTTCCTTCGCCCTGGCGTGTTGGACGGTCGTCCGGCCAATCCAAAGAATGGCCGATGGTGTTGCAATCAAAACAGCTAATTGCAGTTTCAATGGCAGAGCCAGCACCGCCGCGATCGTGGCCGCCATGAAGGTGACAGCGACCGGCAAGCGTCGATCCATCGCCGTCAATCGAAACCGTAGCAACTGGTTGAGCGAATCGTATTCGGCGAAGAGGACGTCAATCCGCTCTCTCCGCGACAGATTTTTGCGAGTTTGTTCCTTGTTCGGTTCCATGATTCACCTTCCTATTTGATCACGATCGCATCCGCGAACCCCCAAATCAATATGATCGCCCCATCTGTTTTCCGAGTTCTTTCTCGTGTCTCAGCACCGGTCACTTGGCAGGGTGCTTTGATGAATCTGTTTCGCGTGTGTCGAGAAATCGCTGATGGCCTGAACGCTGACATAAGGGCAGGCCGTTATCCAGATGGAATCTGTGCTCACTGCAGCGACTTTCGTCACACTGAACTTGGGGACCTGCGACAGCAGGTCAAGTCGCTCTGCAACGAGTACCCTCTCCATTTGGAATCACCCTTCGAGGACGTGGAAACGATCAGCGGCGGTATTTGGCGTGCATCGGAAATCTTGAAAGACGACGACAAGGACGCCTTACTCCGACTCCATTTCCAAGCGAATACGCTTGATCTGCCGTTCCACTCACATGATTACTCCGACCGCGTCATCTTTGTCGCAGATGGCCGCGGCGTTTTCGAACACGTTGTTGACGCATCACGGAATGAGCGTCATTCAATTGAAGTCAAAACGGGGGATGCACTCGTTTTCTCTCGGGGTACGGTCCACACATTTAGGACCATGCAATGTGACCTGCAGCTCCTGTCCTACCATTCACCGTACATCGACCTCACCGATGAGCGACAATTCAGCTTGCTTTAGTAGCTATCGAATGGCAGCGGCACTCGATGAGCGGCAGTATTATCGAGAGTGCTTTTCCAACCAGAGCCGCAGAGCTTCGTTTTGGATTCGCTGAAAAGAGGCGGGGATTTCTCCCATCGTCTCTTGCTTTCGTTGCCAAGCCTCAAGGTCGGCAATCAGTTTCGGCTGAAATCGAACCGTCTTCTGAACGGTTGCCTTGGCAAAGGTTCGAAGCATCTCCTCCGACGTCTGTCGCGGCGTTGATGCGGTCGCCATTTCCCGCTTACCGCCGATGCGCTTTTTTGTTTGTCGAAAATCCGGCTGAGCGACTTTGTCGTTCGGCGATTGCTCATCACCTGACGTCGATTGCGGCGTTGATTCTCTTCTCGGTTTTTGAGAATTCTTCTCGTTGACTTCACTGTCGACGGTGTCGACCAGATTTTCAAAGAACTCTCTTTCGTTCTCAGCCATTGCCTACCTTCTTTGCATGTTTAGAACTAACGAGCGACATGAGTTCCCGGAATAGAGCATCGAGGTCTTGTCGTGCATTTCGCTCGTTTTCCATCCTTGTCGGAATCACCCCCTGAGCGGCTGATCGAATCAATGCCGTTAGCCGCCTCACAGCCGCTTTCGTGGCTGGTGGCTTCATCTTGCTTTGGAAGCTTCGCATCTCCTTCGCAAACTTCGTGCGGTCATCAAGTCCGTTGACGACAAACCGCACCTTCGGATTGACGCGATACTTCGTTTTGACAACGTTGATCAATTCGCGTGCTCCGGCCAGCGCGGAATGGATATCAAGTGGACTCGCCATGACGGGGATGACAATCAGGTCAGCTCGGCGAAGTAGAACGATATTCTGTTTGTCGAATCCGCCGGGTCCATCGGCAATGACAATCGAATGCTCGGCATGAAGTGCGTTTAGCCCCTTCTCAACTTCGGCTGGCGTCGTCGCTTCGCGAACCACGATTTTGGGCTCGGCACTCTTGAGCCATCGAGAAGCGAGCTTCTGGACATCGACGTCGAGAAATGCCGGAGGCTCATAGCCATGGTCAACGAGCCAACCGGCGTGCGAGACGCTGAGAGACGTTTTCCCTCCACCGCCCTTGGTTCCAAAATAAACGATGAGCATGAAACGAGTTTGCTCACGCCTGAATCATTCACGCAAGAACCATTCTTTCACGAGTGAATGATTCAGGACTCCGGCATGATTCAGTCAAGAAACTTGAGAGAATCAGGAAAGAACGATTCAGGACTGCGTGAACGATTCAGGAATGAATCGGCGAAATTCTGGAAATCGCGACTCCGAAATAGCAGTGATGGCTTGGTAGCCTAGCCATTCTAGGCGCTAGGGGCCTCGTGGTGAGCCGTTCGCAGCCGGGCCTACCCATCGGGTGCCTTCAAACAATACGTCGCTCTGAGAGCCGATCTCAGCGTGCCATTTCACGAGCAAAATCGCAGAATCAAACTGGCGTCAACGTGAGTGGCTGTCGGGAGAGGCAGGCACGATGGGAAAGCGGCTCGGTATCGCTTCACTGTGCCCGCAGTCAATTCAAGTCTTGCGTGTTCGCGGCAGCACGCGGTAGCGTTGCTTCAACTGATTTAAAGCATCCCGCTACCATGGCTATCCATCGTCAAAAAAATGCACGTGTTCTGAAACAAATCTGGTTTGCACGTCCTCTCAGACAAGCCACCATGCAATTCAGACAAGGGTTGCACGGTCTTCCAGACAAGTTTGCACGGTCCCCGAGACAAGCATGGTCGGTCTCCCAGGCAACGATTGTCGGTCTCCCAGACAAGGTTTTCGCGGATTCACGAGAGATTTCGGCCACTTACAGCACCCCTACTAAAGAACTAAAAGGAATTAAGGAAGTTCCTAGTACCTTTCTCTTGTCTGAATTAGATGGGGAGGCGGGATGGTGAAGCCCGAAACCGCGAAGAAGGAAGCGGGCGACCAAGCTCAGGTCGTGCCGCTGTATGGTCGCGACGAAATGAACCTCGTTGAGTTTCCGCTTTGTCCGATCTCTCCCGTTGAGGAACAGACGATCGAAATCGATCACGAAGTCTGGGACAGAAAGGCGAACAGGCCAATTAAGCGTAGTCTTCTGATTACCGGTTCTGCTCGCTTCGGCTTGCCCCGCCCTTCGGACGAACAAGTGCTCGTAGGACTCAGCTCGCTAACCCAGCAGAACGGGTTCCGGGGTCGGAAGGTCCCGTTCAGTCAGTACCACCTCCTTCGGACCATTGGATGGGACACGAACGGTCGTGCCTATGATCGTCTTGCTGCAAGCTTCGACCGGCTAACGGGGACATTCTTGAAGTTCTCAAACTCCTGGTGGGATAACAGCGAAAAGGAGTATCGCTCTCATGGCTTTCATCTGATTGAGAGCTACGAGCTTTGTAGCGAAGAACGGTATGCGAAACATCGAAACCGAACCGGACGAAAGCGGCAGTCGCTCAACTACTTTGTTTGGAGTGATGTGATGTGGAAGAGCATCGGTGATGGCTATATCCGTTCCATCGACATGGAACTTTTCCGACAGATCGCGAGTGGGCGTCGACGGGAAGTTCCCGTTCGGCTGTATCGTTGGCTCGGAAAGCAGTTTGGGCGAAAGGGAGTGCGGGATGTTTTTACCTTCGACCTCATGCGTCTCTCCGAGGGGACGATGGGCCTCGCGGAAAAATACCCGAGTCAAGTTCGACGCATTTTAGAGCGAGCCGCGAAAGTTCTAATTGACGTGGGGTTTCTGTCGGACTTCAGCGTCAAAGCGAAGAGGGGAGGGTGCGGCTTTGACGCCGTGTTTAGAAAACGGACGAAGAACAGTCGGCTGCCAAGTCATCCATCCAAAAAAGCTGCAGCGAGGGCAATAAGCGGAAAGCCTGACAACGAATCCACAGACGACTTGGCAAAATGGTTTGCTCGGCAGAATCCGAGTGAACTGCTTCGAGCAGAGTCGAACGCGTTGGCAGAGGGTTTCGGGCACAGCTTTGAGCAAAAAAGCATTGCGAGGCATCGCCAGAAAGGAACACCGATCGGGGCGTCACCGCTTCGACAAGAATACGTACGTCGGTATCTGGACGAGGGCTTCAGAAGCAAAAGAAATCGTGCTCTGGACACAGAGTAATTTTCGGTAGCAGACGTGGTTGTTTTCGGGATGCCCTTGTTCGTACGTCAGAGCGTGTGTCGATGGCGGTTGAGAATTGAGCCAGTTTGGCGGTGTTGGCCGGTCACCAGAGCGCGCGATGAGTCGACGCGAGAAACCTCAGGTTGTTTGACCGAAAAGCGAAACAAACGAGACCCTAGCGACGCTCTGATCCCCAAGTCACTGAACATGCGTGACCAGCAATTGCAGTAGCGTAGAATGCTGGCGGTGAATCTGATCGTCGCGCCGAAGGCGGGTCGTTTCGCGACCTCGGTCGATGCAAATTCAGCAAGTTAAAAAAAGCACCAACTCGCATCGGTGTGCAATCGGCTTAGCGATTTTCGATCAGGGAC
The DNA here is from genome assembly GCF_007754155.1 of Stieleria neptunia. Classification (NCBI taxonomy): domain Bacteria; kingdom Pseudomonadati; phylum Planctomycetota; class Planctomycetia; order Pirellulales; family Pirellulaceae; genus Stieleria; species Stieleria neptunia. Next base: position 5,169,080 of record NZ_CP037423.1, read on the forward strand.
TAAATCGGTCACCGAAGTTGCGCGTGCAAGCTTTGAATCTGCTGGTGCCTCAACTTGGACGTGTGAAGGGCGTTGTTCAAAATCAGCGGCGCCGACTGGCGTTCGACACCCAACGCCGCAAACGCTCTACAGCAGCTTGCCGTATAATCCCACTTACTGACATTGTCTTAGTTCGATTCCAAGGTGCTTTGATACATGGGACGGCCCGCAATTCCCCGGCCAGTGGTGCGTCAACTGCTACTCGAGTGTAGCCATCGGTGCTGCGTGTGTGGAGAGCCCTTTCCGTTAGAAAACGCACACATCGTCCCTTGGTCTCAAACTCAAGACCATAGCCCCGAAAACCTTATCTGCCTATGCGCCAACTGCCACAGTCGCGCAGACAAGGAAGAGTGGGGAGTCGATCTATTACGCGATTTCAAGGCTTCACCATGGGCAGATCGGCAGCACAAAGGGCCGTCCTCCGTCCCAAAAACCACGATCAAACTTCAGATTTTCGGCGTCCAACTTGCTGATTTCGATGACGCGAAGCGAGACCTAGTGACTCATGCTGTATCTGCGGCATTGCACAAGAATCCTGATGAAGTTTCGCTTACCGCAATAGAATCTGGCAGCGTTAAGTTCATCTTTGAAACATCGGAAACGAGTCCAGACGCCATTCGAGAAGCAGCGAAATTGCTTGAATACCATATCCGTGAGTTGCTGGACCTAGCCCCCAATTCGCAGGATAGCTGCATCAGGCTCCAGATCGAAAATGTGCGCCGCTCAGGCGTCCAACCTTTCCCGAGAGATCGCACTACGACAATTAAACCGGGCGAATCACCCAATACCGATCTGCAAGAACATTTAACGTCGAAGGAACACTGGGTTTCTCCGAACGGATTCTTAATCCTGCGGCAACTCTCCGCGGGAGCTTTTGGTGATCAATATGTGGCATTTGACCGGGAAGCGAAACGTGAAGTTGCCCTCAAAAGGCTACATCCGAGGCATTCACACGACAGAACCGCGCAAAGGCTATTCGTGCGCAACGCCCAAATCGTGGCAAATCTTCAGCATCCCGGTATATTACCTATGCTTAAGATCGCTCAAGATCAGGCGTCGCTACCATATTACACAACACCTCTGGTGCGCGGAAGTAACCTCCATGTCCAGATGGAAATCGAGCGTGAACAAGCTGAAGATAATGAATCCTACGCGGCTGGAATTAGGCGATCGATATTGCGGTTTGCGGACGTTTGCACAACCGTGAGCTACGTGCATAGCCAGGGCGTCCTGCACTTAGACATCAAGCCTAGCAATATTATTGTTGGTGAATTCAACCAGACCTACCTAGTCGACTGGGATTGTTTGCGAGTATTTGACAGCAATAAAAGGTCTCACGTCGAACAAGAGGACTTGGATTTGGAAGCCGACGATTGGACCCTTGGAACGGTTGCGTTTGCAAGCCCTGAGCAAATGACTGATCGACGCGTCTCAATTGACCCAACGGCTGATGTATTTTCCCTTGGCGCAACCCTTTATGAGATGTTAACGAGCCATCCACCGCGACACCGAGGTAGTCGCCTTACAGATCCCATCGAGAGCCCTAGACTTTTCGATCGTAGAATCCCCGTTCAATTGGAGCGAATCTGCCTGAAATCCCTTGAGATTGCCCCGTCCCGTAGGTATCAGACAGTTGAGGAGCTTAGGTCGGAGATCGAGCGGTGGCTGTCTGGCGACTCACTGACGAGCCGCGTGCTCAAGCGCCGTCTCTTAACCCTACGGCTGGCGGCAACATGTTGTATCGCCGCGCTTGTCGCGATCCTCTTTTTCTTCATTAGTCGAGAGACTCAACTCACGACCACCCTTGCTGCGGTCGGATCCCGACTTACAACGGCCGAATCCCAACTCCGGGCTTACAAGCGGCCGCCGACTGAGCCCGTCGCACTAAGTACCATCCGAGCGAGCGACCCCATTTTGGGAGCAGCACTTACACCCGAAGGGTCGGACCTAGCAATAGTTACTCACAATGCGCTCTTGCTAGACAAAGGACGAGTAGCGATCGAGCTCGCACGTGACTATGGATTCTGGGGCTCAGTCGCCATTTCTCCAAGCAGCCTGCGAGCGGCGGTGGCGACACGGGAGCCAGGTCAACCGGAGTTTCTAAGCCAATCAACCGTCATATCGATTTATCAACGAACCGGCAGATTCAGTAGTTTTACCGTTGATGAACGTGTACATCAAATCGAGTTTTGCAATGACGAACAATTGGTCGTCGCCAGCACGTCTGGGGTAACCATTTTCGACCTAGAAGGTGACGCTAAATCGAAATTAAGTACTCGACCTCGCAATTTCGCTATCTCGCCAATAGAGACCTCTCTTGCTGTCACGACAATTGACGGTAGAACGCTCTCATGGAATTGGAGCACTTCAACGGTTCGCGAATTTGATGCAGGTAGTAATAGGCGGCACGAGGCCGTCGTCGCTTATTCACACGATGGCAGTTCTTTTTGCACTTCGGATATGAAAGGGGCCTTGCATGTATTTTTGGTTGCGAGGAACGACCACCGGCAATTACCGGGGTGTTATGGTATCGTTGGAGGTGCTTTTCTTTCAAATCGTCACCTCGTAGTAGTTGATTATGAATGCCGGGTCTATCTGTGGGATCTAGAAAGTCTAAGACTGGTTCAGATGACAAGCCCGAAAACACTGCAGCGCGTTGTTGACGTTGCGCGTAATGGAATGCAAATAGCCACGATCGATAGCGAAGAAAACGAGCGTATCATTACCATTTGGAGTTTTCAAGATTTCGCGAACGGTTTCCTTTAGGGCGGAAGGATTGCTCAGTTATAGCAGCGGCTAAAGGGTGGATCGCCCTGCGGCGCTCGCACTCTGTAAACGGCAGTCGAAAATCGTAGCGTCCGGCAGGGATCGATCGGCGGTCGAAAAACGTAACTCCCAACTTTTGAATGCTCCAATGGCGGTATTCTCCGCCGCACGGAGCGAGGGCTGGGGGGGGTGCGAATATGTAATTTTGGACCGCGATTCGCCGTCGCATCCTCATTTGGCAGGCTATAGCTACACCAAGTCGCGAGCAAGGTCGGTCGTCCCTGTTGGCTCAACCGGAACGAAGGTTCCTCGTGCCGCAGGAAACCGCCAGCGTACTGGCTCTTTTTTCGTAACGGATATCTCGTTGAGATTGACTGGAGAGCGGAACTCAAAACGACAATTCACTATCTGCTCATCGACTCCGGGAGCTGCGTTTGATTCCGTTCCACGAACGGTATCGCTCACGTTCCAACGTCACACCAAAGCAGATTGGAACCTTCCCGAAGCGCGCGAAGTTGGACAAGCCGAGGCATTTTGGGCAACTTTTTTGTGCGTGTTGGTGGCGGACACCGACGGAAGTATCGGGCATCATTTCGGTGCTCCCGTGCCGACGCCGATCACTTGCCGATGGTGACAATTCTGGTGCGTACTCCGGTTTGCCGGAAAGCATCGGCTCCGTTGAACGCGTTTTCTGGCAGTTGCTCGCTCTCTCCACCGAGTTCTTCGAGCCATTCCCTGAAAGCTTCTGCTTTTCTGTCAGAACGGAAGAATGGTCCTTCGCTCATGATTGCTACCAAGCGGCCATCTGCTGCCAATAGATCAACCGCTTTTCGAACGTGGTCGATGTCAGCCCCGTTCTCAAAGGGCGGGTTCATGAGAATCCGGTCGTATGCACCTTCGTGCTCAAGAAAGTCTCCAAATGTAGCGTCAATTCCTTTGGCGGAGAGGACATCTTCTAGCGTTCGGTTGAGCTCGATTGCCGTGATGCCAACATCCGGTTGAGCTCGTTTGACAGATTGGACGATGTCCCCCTTGCCGCATGAGGGTTCAAGTACACGGTGGCCTTGCCCGATGTCTGCTCGTTCAAGCATTTCTTCGATAACAGCGGCAGGGGTCGGGAAGAAACCAGGGATTTTCTTTCCGACGAGTTCGCGTTCTGCAATCTGCACCGGGTCGTCACCTCTAACACTGGAGGAGTGCGGGATGTATTCTCGTAACGCTGCTCGTAGCTCGTGAATGTCGAAGATGTTGGCCCGGCGAAGTCTGCTGAATTGCTCTAGTGACCGGTCGAGGTAGTCGCCATCGAATCCGGTTGCCTTGGCTCGGGCGATCAAGTCCGTCACTTGGCGAATGTCGTGGCCTTCGCTGAATGTCACGTATTCTTCTTTCTCGTAGCGCAGCCGTTTCTCCATTCTGGCTGCCGCTTGTTTCTGTCCGGATTTTCCTTTGCAGTGCTCAATCGCTTCATAGAGGTGTCGTTTGTAGAGAGATGGATACGGGTACTCAGCGTGCCTAATGTCATCTTCAGAGTAGGGTTTCCCTTCTTCGTTCCCGCGGCGTTCATAGAAAGCGAAATCTCCCTCTCCTTCGCTCTGTTTGATGGATCTTACGCGAGCCCGACGGGAAAGGTTGAGAACGGTATCGAGGGATTCAACGTGGGTGCGGTGCCGAATGCCGTCCAAGTAATTCGCTTCACCGTTTGAGAGTGCTTCTGCAATCGAGTGGATGGAGCGAGCAAGTGCTTGGCTTGCGTACGCTCGCCCCCTCACCCCTGCTTGGATGTCAGCTCTTCGGGCTGTGTTCTGGATAGCGTCCTTGCTCGCTTCGATCGTTTCGTCGGCCTTGGTGAGCATGTCCGTCGCGAGCTCGTGAAGCCTTTCGGATGCGGTTTGTTCCTTCCGGGCTTTTCGTGCTTCGAGCACATCGGTTCGGTCAACGTCTCCTTGGGTGAGCGAGATAAATCGTTCTGCGGTTTCCTGGTCGTAGAATTGGAAACCGGCCTGAGCTTTCACAAAGCTTGAATACCAGCCACCCAGCATCTTGGCTTTATTCTTGAGCTCAACGAACGTGGAGCGTTCTACTCGTGCTCCCATCTGTACGATGAAGAGCGGAATGTTCTTCTTTGAGTGGTGTCCTTCGACCAGAGTGAGTTCCAAGTCTCCGATTTCTTCAGCCTGAAACTGGCCGACATTGCTCGATTGCTTGCTCTCTTTCCGTCGCTCTCGCGACAGGTCCGCGTTTAGCTTGTCCCAAGTGGCGAGCTGTTCCTTCGATAGGGCGTCTTGTCCCTTCTCGTCGATGAACGCCCGGAATTCGCGGAGCGTTTCGGGGTTGGTGAGTTCCTTTTCTCGCGCTTCCCGTGCGTCATTCCTCGATTCGACGTAGCGGGTGACGTCTTCATCGGTTTGAGCGAGTACCTGGAGAGCGAGCTGCTCGTCCGGGTCCTGTCCCATCTGGTAGCTGAATGAGTCTTTCAGGTGAAAATCCATCAACATCTTCCGGTGGATGGAAGCTGCGTTCTCTCCCTTGTTCTGGCTTCGGGCGTTCCAGTCTCCAAGGCGAGAAGCGAGAAGCTTCAGCTTGTCTGCTTTGAAGCGTTTCTTTAGGTCAGCGATGAATTCATCTTTGTCTTCAAGTAGCCTGGAGAATCCCTGTTTCACTTCCACCAGGGTTACCGTTCCGTCTTGGAGTTTCCGGACGTACTCCTTGTGGTCGTCAAAGGTGTACGACTCCGATTGCTTCGGTGCCTGGGGTGTGGGTGCAGCCTTCTTTGGATGGTCATTGGGAAGCATCGCTTCCAGCCAGTCCCTTACGGAGTGCTGGTCTTTGAGGCCACGCTCTTGCACTTCTCGAACGTGCTTCTGGGTGAATCCGCACCTCTTTGCGAATTCGCTGATGGTCTGGTGGTACTTCCTGAAGAGTGCTTTTACTTCGGCTCCTGTTAGGTGGTCCGGGCAATGGGCCTGGGTGAGCTCCGAAGCTTTCTCCGGGAGTGCTAGCACTGAGAACCTGGCTGCTCCGAAGTCCGGTTCTTCAACGTGAATCTTCCCTTTGTCTCGAAGTGTTTTTAGAGACTGGTTCACCTCGTTTTTTAGAGGGTCGAACGGGTTGAAGTCGGACTGTCCAAACTGTTCGCGTAGGTCGATGTCCGTGAACTGTTTCCCTTCGTGCTCTTCTAAGAACTTGAGAACGGCACGTGGAGGAGCGGGTAGGGGAACCCTGTCTGCTATGGTGAGTTTGGATCCGTGCTTCGCGTTCACCTTCTCGATAATCGAGCTGAGTGGTACGGCTCCATCTGGTTTCGCTGGGGTTGGTTCCGCTGCTGGGTAAATTTGGCCAACGTGGAATTCGATACCTTCTGTGTCTCGAATCGCGTCTGGAAACTGGACTCGAACCTGGTTGTTTGCGTGGCTAATTCCGACTACTTTCCCTGGCTCCGTTCTCTTCGAAGAGAACCAGGCGTTAACGGTGTCACCCCGCTTGATGACAAAGCGATGCGGGGTGGCTCCATCCAGGTCGCTAACTCGGTCAACGGTGATGGTGTCTCGGTCATGGTGCTCGCCGGGGTCGGGCCACTCCCAGTGTCCTCGGGCATCTGGGAACGTAATCTGCCTGTCTGGTCGGATGAGCCCTTCTGCATCTTCTGAAGGTGAAGCGGTGGGTGTTTTCGCTTCGACAGTCGAGGTGTCGGCCGGTTTGCTCTCGCGTTCTGGGAGCTCGGTTGCAGCGGTTGGAAACACCTCGATAGCTGGCCGTGTTTCGGTCTCGCCGGTCTCGAGCGTGATGGTCACCGAGCGGTCCTCGTGGTCAATGTCGGTGACTTCTCCGAGCCGGGCGTCCAATGTTTCCACCAGGTCATAGCGTCGGATAATGAAGCGGTGGTCCGGTCCATCCATGTCTTCCGCTCGGTCAACCGTGATGGTGTCTCTGTCTTCAAGGCTGCTTGGCTCTGGCCAAGTGCTTGGAGCTCCATCGAGGGCGATTTGTCGGTCTGGCCGAATAAACGGATAGCTTGTTGTTTTGTCTTCCATGTTGTTCTCCTGAGATGTGGCGGTTTCCCCGCCGTTTGTTTCAGGAGGTGTGTTGCACGTGGGCTCAAGGGGAAGCCTTTGAGCTCTGCTCAAAGCAGCAGCGGAGCCGCTAGGCGAAGCGGCCCTTGAACCCGGCGTGCTATAATTGGAAGACACGACGGCGGGCGTCTTTTGTTGTTCTAAATCGAAGTCGAATTGAAGCTGTCCCATTGGTGGATACCTTTGAGATTGCCTCTAGGCGGCTTCTTGCTGGTCCCGTTCGCTGCCGGAATCGAGCTCTTCACACTTCGCTGCGGCAAGTTCAGCTACCTTGCCGATCGCTTGTGCGTTTTGGCCAAAGAAGCGGTTGGAGTACCCTTCTTTGTTGGTCCTTGTGCTCTTCCAGGAGCGGGAGAGAAGGTAGTAGTGATAGTCACGCCCGTCTTGGGTCTGTCCGACAAAGACGTTCGCTGCGATGGCCCCTTCTCGAACCGTCGCAACGTAGTCAGAGCGTTTCTCTTTGCTGCTTCCCTCGATTTTGTTTTGTTTCATGGCGAGGTCTCCTTTCCTTAGTTTCAACTCGGGAGATTTTGCGGAGGTTTCATTTCTTAGTCAAAACAATGTTCGTCGCCAGAACGGAGCCCCGTTTCGCTGCCTGGCGGTCGACATCTCGGGCGCGGCGTCGACCAGGAATTCACCCAGGTACCCAAGGCAGACAGAGCCCCGTCCATCCACCGCGTAAGCAGTTGGGATTTCTCGGGGTAGGTCTGTCGACAATGCGAGCAGGAAGGAGGGCGAGCGGCCTACAGGAACACCCGTGCGTAAAGCACCATTCGTCGCATCAAAGATGCACGGGTGTGGAGATGGCTCTATGGGTACCTGGGTGGAAAGCTGACATGCATGGTTGCTCGCAACCATGCAGCCATGGTGACAAGCAACCAGGCAACCGTGGTTGCTACAAACCACACAACCAGTTCAGAAATCATTGAGTAGCGTTTGGGGTTGAGGTACCTTGCCAGTCAGAACACCGTTTTCCAGGTAGAGGGCATGGCAAAAAAGGCAAGCAGTTTTGCAAGAAGGAACATGCAAGGTCTTACAAAATCAGGGACATACCGCTTCAGTCCAGATATCGCCCTCGAGCTCGCGGTCTATGGAAAGGTTGGGAAGTTCGGCTCTCAGAAGTCAATCATCGAGCAGTCGTTGGAAGAATTCTTCTCGAAAAATCCGCTTCCAAAGAAGCTGAGAGATGCTGCCTTGGTTCTTATCGATGAGGCGTAAACGCATGGCCTGCCGGAAGTCCAAGAGAGAGCAAGCCGAGAAACTCTCGTTTCGATTGGCTCCTCGCTACGCAGAAAAGGTTTTTGAAGCCGCGACGGCTGCGGGAATTTCCCCGAATCAGTTCGGACGAATCGCAACCATGATTGTCGCGCAAAACGGGCTGCTTGGTCTCAACCAGGAAATTCACAGAGTGAGGGAAGAGCTTTCAGATTTTCGTCGCGAACTCGACGACGTGATTTTCGAGGACGAAGGAGGCTAATTGCTTTCGATTAAGCTGATCGGCGGTTCATCCACGGAGGTCAACTACTACGCGAATCTGGGCGATGCCGAAAACCACGACTACTACTCGGAAGATGGCTCTCGTCCTGGTGTTTACTTCGGAGCTGGTGCAAGGAAGCTAGGACTCGAAGGGGAGGAGGTCTCCCCGGAGACGTTCAAGAATCTCCTTGAAGGTCTTTCTCCGGATGGAAAAGAACGGCTCGTCCAGCAGCGGAAGAAAGGCCAGATAAAGCGGCGGGCTGGTTTCGACCTGACGTTCTCCATGAGTAAGTCTTACTCTCTCGCCTGGTCACAAGCTGACCGAGAGACGCGAACCGAGCTGGACCGTCGTGCTCGATCGGCACTGAACCGCACGCTTGAATTCATCGAGGAGATGTTCGGGAAGACTCGACGCGGGAAAGATGGGGTTCGCGTCGAAGACGGGAAACTTACTTTCGCGGTCTTCAGTCATGACACGGCTCGGGGAATCCCCGGCGAAGTCCCGGACGTGAACCGCCACTTTCATGCGGTCTTGGCTAATGTTGCGATGCGCGAAGACGGCTCAAGCGGCGCGGTCGATGCTCGCCCTCTGTTTCATCGACGGTCGAAGATGATGCTCGGTGCGATGTTCCGAGCGGAGCTCTCAAAAGAGCTTGAGTCGATGGGGCTTGGCACTCATCGAGCCGAGAGGGACGGCAAGAAGGCTTCCTGGTTTGAGCTGGACTGTGTCCCGGAATCTCTGATTCAAGCATCGAGCAAACGGAGAGGGGAGATACAGAAGTGGCTCCGTGACCGCGGGCTAACGGGCGCGAAGGCTGCGGAATTAGCGGCACTCCGGACGAGGGAAGGTAAAGAAAAGTGGAGCCAAGAAGAACTCTTCACTGCCTGGCGGGAGCTTGCAAAGGAACACGGTTTCACCCGTGAGGTGCTCGATTCTGCAATCGGGCAAGCTCGGGAGTTTGTCCAGGGGCGAGAGCTCGAGTCCTCGGTAAACGCTGCTCTCGAGTCGCTCATGAAATCAAAAGCCCGGTTCACCGAAATCGAGCTTCTAGAATCTGCGGCCGTCGAAGTACAATGCCGTGGTCTTGGAATCAATGAAATTCGTTCCGGGGTCGAAGCACTCCTCACCACGTCGAATGAGATTGTTCGGTTGGAAGACGACCAGTCGGGAGCCCGGACGTTTACGACCAGGGAAATGCTCGAGCTTGAAAAGAGAATGATTGGATGCGCTCAGAGACTCAATGGCAAGCATGGTCATGCGGTCGCTCCGGAGTTCGTAACAGATATCCTGAATGACTATCAGACACTCCGAGAGGAGCAGTGCGAAGCGGTTCGATTCATGCTCTCCGATTCTGATATCGCGTGCGTGAACGGTGTCGCGGGTAGTGGGAAAACGTTCATGCTCGGTGTTGCAAGGCAGGCCTGGGAGACAGCGGGCTACCAGGTGCTCGGGACTGCTCTCGCTGCAAAAGCCGCTCGTGGTTTGGAAGACGGCTCGGGTATCCAGTCGATTCACATCCACAAGCTTCTTCGGGATATCGAGAAAGGGGAAGCAAAGCTCGACGAGAAGTCCGTTGTTGTTTTGGATGAATCGGGAATGGTCGGGACCAGACAAATGGAAAAGCTGCTCTCTGTTGCTGAATCAGCGGGAGCGAAGCTTGTTCTTATCGGGGACTGCAAGCAGCTCCAGGCGATCGACGCGGGGGCCGCATTTCGTGGAATAGCTGAAGAGATTGGGTACACATCGCTTGAGGAAATCATCCGTCAGCGGGAAGTTTGGTCGCGGAAGATGGTCAAAGACTTACGCGATGGGCGGGCTGAAGACGCTCTTTCAGAGCTCCACTCCAGAGGAGGGCTCTTCATCGGCTCTGACCGAGACGAGGCGAAAAAACGTCTGGTCGAAGATTGGCGGGAGTATGCAATCGAGAAGCGAGAGCTCAAAGAGACGCTCGTGTTTGCTGGAACAAACATCGAGGTGCGTGAGCTAAATCGTCTCCTTCAAGCTGAAAGGAAAGCATCTGGGGAGCCCGGAGAAGCGAGCATCGAAGTCGATGGAATGGAGCTCTTTCTCGGAGACCGGGTGATGGTTACCAGGAACAACAATCTACTCTGCGTACGGAACGGAACGCTTGCTGAAGTCGTTTCGATTGAAGGCGAGGTCGTGAGTCTTCGCCTGGATGATGGGTTCACGGTGGAGGTCGATACCAAAGACTTCTCGCATCTGACGCTCGGTTACGCAATGAGCGTCCACAAAGGGCAAGGTGTGACCTGCGAGAATTCCCTTATCATGACGGGAGATTCAATGACTGACAGAGAAATGAGTTACGTTGAAGGCTCTCGGGCCAAGACGGTGACAATGCTTTACGCGGATGAGCTTTCGTCTGGCCAAATGGCTGAATTGGCGTCCAGGATGAACGTCTCTCGGCAGGCTGAGCTCGCGTATGAGTACGAAATTGGGTGATAGGTGTAGTATTGCGTTGGCCTGATGAGCGTCCATTGGTAGACGGCAACCGTTTGTACGAAAACAAGCTATTTGAGGTTACTGACCCTTGAACACGGTAAGCTGCTTCGACGTTTCGATTCCACGCAGGTTAGGGCGTCCCGCTTGCATGCTCAGGTCACGCCCTGAGCGCGCTGGCCGAAACGCGGTTGGCATCATTTCGACCGCGCTGTTTGATGCTTTCAAGTGGCGGTGAGGACCGGTGCCCCAGACGAAAATCCTAGGCTGCTCCGGCGTCGGCCACCCGAGCGTGCTAGCGGGCGGGCGAGCTACAGACTTTGTAAATGCTTGTCGAGTGCCTCCGCACACCCCATGACGAGAGTCTCAAAGACCTTGGCGGCCTCTTTGATTTCTGTTTCGGATGATGTGTAATATGCAGGTCCGCGATGTATGATTTGATTGCGCCGCGTAATGAATCCATCTAGTTTCGTGCGCAGAAGGTGTTCGACGGTCTGCGGAATCGTTGATCCGAGATCAGCCTGAATACTCGGTTGCCTTGATAGTCTTTTCACGCCCAATCGTTGCGAGTAGATATTCTCGAGTACACCGGCCCGCATATTCCGGTCGCTGTAAGAGAACGCGTCTGGAATTAGTTGATAGGGGTTTGCCGCGGATACCTTATCTTTATTCGACCGTCAGCTCGCAGATGCTGAGAATAGCATCGGCGCTGAACACTCGTCCGTCACGGTTGAACAGATCAGTGAATGACTTTCCAACCATAGCAAAGTCAGACATCCAATCTTTGCGGAATTCGGACGCAGTTTTCTGGACTTGCCGCAACAGAGAAGGGGCACGGCATGGCCCTCTCTTGTCGTTTTCAAACTCAAGCCAACAGTCTTTCATATTCCTAACCGACACGTCGATTTGAATTTGTTCGGAGTCGGCAAAGCGACTTGCTAGGATTGCCGAAAAGTGAAACGCCGCACCCAGTTGTGACAGCGCGTACTTTCCATAGCCCCAACGACCGGCAGGAATGGTCGAGGAATCAACAAGCTCTTGAACCGATCTCGTACGTGTATCAAAGTCCGACAACTCCGTCGTTTGAGATTCGCCAAAGACAATTTCAGTCCAAAACTGACCAGCGTACGTGAATGCCCAAGGATGACGATACGTATCGTTAAACAACCCCCAGTCCATCGGGGCTGTTCCGGTTTGCACTGGCGGATAGTGATGGCGTCCAACATACGGTCCAATTTCTCGTAGCAAAGCCTCCAACGTCTCTGCATCGGGCCATCGAAATTGTCGGAAAAGTGTTGGGCGAAAAACGAATTCGATACGTGGGTATGCGATTCGATTCTCCGACGGTTGATGAAACGACTGGATTTCGGATAAGGCACGTTGGTGCCGGATTTCGTCATCGCCCCCAGAACCACCAACGAGACCGAGCTTCAATACGCCTCGAAGTGCGGTTTCCAGTTCTTTCGCCAAGGCAGCGATTGTTTCTTTGCGAGTTCCTTGTCCCTTTTCATTTGAACTGACAAACGAAATCGGGCGTCGATGATGGGCCAAATCGAAAATCTGCTTGGCTGCTGGTCCATGAGCTTCGTTCATCACACAGATCAATCGTTCAGGACCAATTTGACCGAACGCATAGCCAAGTTCAAACAGAACATTGGGGTTGGAACAGTGCTTTGGCTCATCGCCCGTCGTTACGGCCACGAATGTCAGATCGGAAACCACAGCGTCTGATTCACGCAGCCGCCGCAAAAGTGTTTCCGGAATGTTGCAAAGTCCAGGTTCTCCCTGAGCATCGGACTGGACCAGAACTTGATACGAGTTGGACGCATCTTGGCTAACCGCATCAGCCGCGATATCCAGTGCTTCACGAATCAAATGGCGTGCGTGATTCTGCTTCGTGTCGCTTTGCCAGGAATAGAAAACGGTAAATACTTCGCTCAATTCTCTGTCCCGTGATTACTTGTTGCAAGTGAACAATGCTTCGATTTCCGAAAACGACGTAAACTCTGTACTGAGGTCCTTGCCTTCCCAGGCATGTAGCATCGGAACTGGATTCTCGAACATCAACCAGGGCTCGATGGTGATTTCAGTCTTTGCCTTCAAGTATTTGCGAACTTGCTGAGGATCAGCCAAAAGCGTTTCGATTCGATCGAGGTGCTTTTTCAAGTCATCTCGCTTTCCCTTAGTGTTGGTGAGGCCACGCCAATCGCTCATTTGCTCCGCTACCTCCCCGTGTGACTTGTGGTAGTGCAGCGACTTGCATTCGATGACAAGCACCCGCCCAGAGTCGGGGTCGTAGGCCAGAACATCAACGTCCCCGTAGTCTCGATCGAGCTTCTTCCCAAGTATCTCAGTCAGCTTGCGCTCGACTCGTGTTTTCCAACCCAGTGCGTTGAGAGCATCAGCAACACGCTTTGCGAATTCAGTTCCCTTTTCCTGGGCCGCGACTGACTTCCACTTCGACATAGCCTTGCAATTCAGGTCTTGCTCTCGGATGGCACCGTAATAGTAGTTGTTCAGTGTGTACGCAAACGCATCTTGGATCATCCCAGGAACGATGTAGAGCCGTCCTGGCGAAAGCTCAACTATCGGACGACGCAGCAGAGATAGGCGGCGGCGCAATCGCCAGAATTGGGTGTCTTTTTGTTTGTAGCCATCCAACGGCTGACGGTAGGCATCGGCGTCTTCATCCCTTTCAGCAATTCTCCATGTCGCGCGACTGCGAAGAATGAACTGGTTAACGATATTCTGGGCATCAGTGTCGAGACTCGTCTCGGCCAAGCGATTGACCAGTTCCTCCTCATCCATCTCATAAGCAAGAGCGTATTCATCCTCACCAAAACGGACTAATTCAATCAGAAGCGTTTGAACATCTTTGGTCGAAAATCCAAACTCTTCCAGGAATGCATTCTCGAAGGTTGGCTTCGTTTCTCGCCCTGCTTGGACTTTGCGACTGTGCGTTGCAGGATACGATTTTACTTGGTTTTTTGCCGAGTCCGAAATCGCGATCTCGGTGGCCTTAGTGTAGAAGGGTTGCAGAATCTGACGCTCAAATTCAGGATCGGAAAGCACTTTTCCTAGCGGAGTGATCTCAAGTTCAGGCTTCATCGCGTCCATGTAGATTGCGTCCGACCAACCACCTACAATTGAAATTGTATTGACCAAAGTCATCAGTTCCGACAGGTCCGATTTTCCAGGTTGCAGACCACCCTCAATCGGGCATTCACAATTCGCGGCTTCAATAACAAGGCGGGTCGGTTGGATGCAGGAGTCGCACCTCCGATTGCGATTGACAATCGTCTCCAATGCTTCGGGATAGTCGTCGTGCATCGCAAGATTTGCCTTTGATGTACGCCGCCAGAGATCACGTCGGAAAACTGCTGCCTCGTGATTCAAAATCAACTTGCGAATCAACTTAGTGCGATCGAGTCGACGCAGCCTTTCGCACAAGTCGTCCTCCAGTGTGGTGACTAGCTGATTTAGAAAGGCAAGTGACTCCGACTTACCAGCAATGATCGTGCGACCACTCTCACGCGATTCAACTTTGAACGCCATTCCCAGGTTGAGAATTCCATCGTCAAGCTGGTCTGGTACAATCGCATCTCGGTTTAGTTGCTCTGCGAAACCGTCTCGGAATGTCAACCCGACCATTGCGTGCATGTGACGACCATCGGGTCCGCCAGTGATGGCAAGGGCAAGTCGGTCAAGATCACTCGTTTCCAATGAGTGGCCGGACCACTGTGCTACCCCAGAGACAACGCGACGAAGCATTGCCAATTCAGAGACGTTGGTCGCATGTCCCATTCCGTTTTCAAACTCCAGACCGATGGTCAGGGTGATAACGTTCTGGTCCCGATCAACCTCGACGGCTATATCGTTTTCGATTTCTTCGACCGTCGGATAGCTTTCGGGAAGTTCGCCAACCGAATGGAGTACAGGTGACAAAAACCGAAAGTGAATCTCGACTACATCGAACTCTTTTTCCTCGGCTATCGGTTGCACGACGGGGACTGTTCGCCGCAGCCAAGTGAGCAACATCTGGTAGCGTTCGTATCCAACTGAACTACGTGGCTGGTCACACAAGACGAACCACCAGTGTGAATCCTGGGTGACGTAGACCGATGCTGTTTCGGCTTCCGTCATTCTTAGCGCAGTATATGTCGGCGCGAGGCACGCAAAATCGGAAATGTGAGCGACTGATCGCCGAACACGCATCGCAGTCCCGTCGGCACGGGTAGCAAGCCGCATGTCAGTGCGCTGGTGAGAAAAGGCTCGCAAGTCAGCCACGAAGTCTGGCGCAATCGATACGTTAAGGGGTTTGTTCCGGGCATCCTTTGGCATCTCAGCATGGGGGACAACATTTCCGTGCTGATGACGAACGAAGGCGACGAAATTCGCAAAGTCAATGTCTCCGCTAAACGTGACTCCCAGCTTTTCAGCTTTGTCTTTCGCACGAAGTATCTTCAATAGGTAAAATGCGTCGATTTCTTCCGTCCTCGACATATGCACCAAATCATCTACATCGACAATCTCGACCTGCCAGTTTTGGTCAGGTCGATCTAATTCAGGAATGTAGAGCTGTCGCCCAAACCCGCAAGTCACAATCAACGTGAGTCCACATTCGTAACGGCTCGTCACTTGAGCTTCTGTCAAACAACTACTTATCTTTTCCTTCAGCACACGGCTGAGCTTGGGATGGGTTGGCCAAGGACCTACGGTATCGGTTTTTTCAATCGACTCGGTGTTGTCAAAGAGAAACAGTACCTGTGCGAACTCACCACCTTCCTCTTGCAGCCGAAGTTCAGCGAGTGGACCAATCTCTGAGTCTTCAAATACGATCGGATTCTGTTTATCAGCACCAAATACTCTTTCTTCGGTCAGCCAGCGCGAATAGCTTCCCACCAACGCTTTGGCAAAAGTCGACAGCATTTGGTTGCCAATTGCAAAGCGTACAACGAACTCTCGGATAGCGACGCCAACTGCAGTAGGCATCGCCAGCACAATGTCCGACTCAGATGCCGCCAATGGATATCGCTGCATCGGCGAACTTGCGATGGGGGCCTTCGAGGCATCCATCATCCGCTTCGGCAAGGAAATGAATGGTCGAAGCGAATCTCGACCGATGCCGAGTGAATTCAAATCCTCCTTGGAGAAGCAAACCACGCTAGGGGAAACCAAGTCATAGTCTCTAAGCTGCTTTGTCGGCTTACCACTGTTAACGTGGTTCGGCGCAAGACTGGCGCGCGCGCACGCGACCTGAGAAAGGGTCAGTAGAGCATTGACACATGCTTTGAACTCGTCGAACCGTCCATCGTTAGGCATTGTTTCAACGATCCAAAGAACTCGTTGCAAGTTACAAGCGTTCGCACGCCAGACGCCGTTCAACACACAGAAATTCTGGCCTTGAAACCAAACGGTTCCAGCCTGCACGTCGCCAGGTGAATCCGCAAAAAGCGTGAGGGACGTATTGGCCAAAGCGTCGAACAATAACTTCAAATCGTCCGCTGAGGCCGGAGAACCGCCAGTCGACTTCGTCATCGCTATTTGAACCATCGCCTCAATTCGCACGACACGTGAGTGAAGTGAGGGCTGATAAAACAAAGAGCCGCAGTGCGCAGCCAGCGAAGCTGGGTCTAGATCTGAGATCGCTTTGACAACGTCCGAGGCCTGTGCGGCCAACTCATCTGGGGTAGGCTCAACGAGTTCAGATGCGAAGGTGTCGTCTGCTAAATCAAACATGTGTCTTGTGCATTGAGGGATTGCTTGCCGCTACAGACACAGCCGACCACCCAATGTTCACACTTGCCCCTATCGAGTTCGCCACCAGAATCGCGACGGGCATTGTGAAAAGGTCGAAACGCTCGATCCTTTCGAGCGTGAATACGGCTTCGGAAACCAAACCGAACCTTCGGCGTCGATGGTCGACGATGTGCGGAAAATGGGTGTGCATCCATTTGTAAGTCTTCTCCAAAGTGCTTTCCTGCACGGCGGACCGCTTCAAGTCGAGTTTGCTCATCAGCTTCCGCTTTGGCAGCAGCCTTGCCCGCTTTACTCTTTTCGTAGAAGTGCATTTCGATAAACAAGTTGTAGTCGTCGAAACCCGCTTCCGCAGCAACGTGTTGCAGGTACTCTTCCTCGAAGTCTTCGATAACCCCATCTGCCATGGCTTTGTCGAAGCCCTTAGTCGACATCCGGTTCACCACAATATAACGTGAACTCGGAGTCAGTTTCACTGCGAAAATAGCTATCACCGGCCTTGCTTTGCACCTGAAGGATTCGTGCTCCGACGCGAGAAGTTACGTCGTCGTGTAGTTCAATGAATCCGTCGATTCCGGCCTCAAGGCCTTTTGGCGTCCACAGGTGCCCCATGTCAGATACCACGCGGTGGATCAGTGCAATACCACGATTCCCAGTGATTTCTCTCTTCGCAATGTTCTTCTTTTTCGACAAGCCGTGCCCTTGATCATTGCCATGCCGCCACTCGCTGCGTGCGAGTTTAGATTCTAGCCGCTCGACTTGATTACGGTAATCGGCCCGGCACAAAAACTTCGCTTCGAGGGAAAGGGTGGGCAGCAATCGTATTTGCTGGAGTTGTGTCTGACTCCGCGATCCTATTCGATCTTGTTGTCTTCCACTTTGTTCGCATGACCCGCGCGCTACGGCGGCCGACTTCGGAGGTGCCAGTTCAGCTCACTTGGTCAATGAATCAGGAGCGACACCCGTCGTCTTCAACGATTCTCCTGTGAGAACTGCAGAATCCACGATCCGGAGCAAATCGCTAAGAGTTGATTCCAGCGTTAGGAAACGACAGAATGTGGTGGTCGTTACTACACAGTGAGGGATTCAGATGTCGAGTGAGCGTAGCAGGCGAAGATTCGTTGGAGAGTCTTTCGGCGTCCTTACCGCAACCGCATTTGGTGCCAAATCAGACCACGCTTGGGCGGGACCGCTCGATAAAAAGCGCGTTGCTGCGGTTCAGATGCATGCTGATTTGGGGGATGTCAATGCCAATATGAGGAAGGCTTCGAGATTGGCCAACAAGGCGGTCGACCAGGGGGCAAAAGTTGTCGTGCTTCCTGAGTTTTTCACCTCTGGACTTGGATTCCATCCTGCCGTATTGAATGCGAGTAGGCCAATCGATGGTGCACCCCAAAAGATGTTGTTGGATGTCGCCAGGCGGGGTGTTTGGGTCGGTGGATCCTTTCTGGCGGAGAGTGGCGGTCACGTCTACAACACGTTCATGCTCGCTTTGCCAGACGGCAGAGTCTTCACCCACGACAAGGATTTTCCCACGGGCGCGGTTGAGCAGCATCTTTACGCAGGTGGCGACGACGAGCAATTCGTTTCTCTTCTCAAGCGGAACGGCCAACACCCATTGCAACCACCTGTGCCGAGTCGTTCAG
Source organism: Stieleria neptunia (assembly GCF_007754155.1). Taxonomy (NCBI): domain Bacteria; kingdom Pseudomonadati; phylum Planctomycetota; class Planctomycetia; order Pirellulales; family Pirellulaceae; genus Stieleria; species Stieleria neptunia. Next base: position 5,187,292 of record NZ_CP037423.1, read on the forward strand.
ACAACAACCCGGATGGAGTTTTTCGAGTCGGAAATACCTGCGTTGGTGCGGCCATGTGCTGGGAACTCGTGCGGAAAAACACCGATAGACGACTATTGAAAGGTCGCGTCGATCTGATTCTTGGCGCTTCGGGCTGGTACGGTCTTGAGCCCAAGTCAGCAGTTGACGCGCTGGGTGGGACCGAAAACAGCTGGACGAAGAACCTCGAACAGGGACGTGCGGAGGTATCGGAAGCCCCGAGCCGGCTCGCGAAGATGACCGGCGCTGCCGTGATTCACTCGAACCTGGTTGGAAACAATTGGGCGCCCCGCTTTCCATCCGGCCAAAAGCAGATATGTCGACAATTCTATGGCGAGAGTCAGATCGTCGAACGCGATGGGACGGTGATTCAAAAGCTGTCAGGTGACGCTGGGGAAGGAGTCGTAGTTGACGAGATCACTCCTGAGCGGATCGAACCGCCCATGGCGATCGGCGACGGCTTCTGGCATATCGACATGACACCGCAGTTGCAAGCCTTTTGGTACGACAGCTTTGGACGCGACTATTACCTGAAAGTAACTTGCCCACAGCGTGAGTTGATGCGTCGTCGACAACCCTAGAGTTCTCGGGAAGTGAAGCCAATGTTTAGCTCTCGTTTAGCGGTTGGCTACCTGCACCGGTGGCCGACGCCGGTGCAAATTCGGGTTGAGATAGCAGTCTGAATCGAGCAGCGTTCGTGGCCAAGGACGAACCGTCATGGTGTATTTGGACATCCGCCCCAAACTGCATCGGATTCGTCGTCCGACGCAGATTAGCAGTGTCACTTGCAATTGGACCTAAGGCTATTGGGCATGCCCGTTTATCGGTAATGGCGCATTGATTTGTGGAGCTTGAACGTCATCGTTTGAGGGCAATCGAATTGTTAGGTTATGACGGATAGTGAAATAGCCCAATCGCGAGCGATTATTTGCTGTCCGGTTCGTTGAGTAGCACACATTTCACTGCTACCCTCTGGCATGGGTGTGTTCGATGTGTTGCGTGTCGCTCTCGGGGTGTGCGTTGCCCTGTTCGTCGTATTGTCTCCAGCGATACGTCGTCACGTCCGTGCGAGAACTTATCGACGTGGCCGCACTCGAGTTGCGACCAAGAAGAAGGCGGGTGCTTTGAAAGAAGGCGGCCTGCGGTGGGGAAACGAGTATTTGCCCGAGTCAGCCGCGACGAGTCATTTTCTCGCGGTTGGAACCACGGGGGCGGGAAAGAGCCTGGTTCAAAAGCGGCTAATGCGTGGACCTCTCAAGCGAATCGCTCCGGGAACGGACTCTCGAGCAATCATCTTTGACGCAAAGAATGATGTCGCTGCGTTCCTTCGTCACCAGCATGTGAGTTGCCCGGTCTACACCCTGAATCCGTTCGATGCTTCCAGCGAATACCCGATTGCGGTCGCCTGGGATATTGCCGCCGACATTACCTCACCTGCTCGGGCGTTGAACCTCGCAACGTCTCTCATTCCGGGCGAAAAGGGTGGGAGCAATCAATACTTCACGGACGCCGCGAGACAAGTTGTTGCGGGCGTCATCGAGTCGTTTATCAAGCACTCTGGAAGCCGTTGGACGTTCTCCGACTTGGTTTATGGATGTCTCTCGGAAGAGCGAATCAAAGAGCTTCTCTCGCGAGACGAATCGGGCCGGGATGTGTTGTCTGGGTTCCTGGGTGACGAAAAAACCGGCTACCAAGTAGCAACTACCGTGTTCTCAAGAATGAGCTACTTCAAGCCCGTTGCGGCACTTTGGCAGAACGCAGAGCAGAAGCTTTCCATTCGGCGGTGGCTTCATTCGGAATCCGTTCTCCTCCTGGGTGCGAATGCGACCACGAAGACTTCGCTTGACGCGATCAACGAGCAAGTGTTTCGGGTGTTCGTGGAAGAAGTCGACGTTCAATCGAATTCGAAGACGCGGCGAACCTGGGTGTGGATGGATGAAGCACGGCTCTCGGGCTCGATCGTTTCCAAGTCTGATTTGTTGCCCTTTTTGGCGGTCAAAGGTCGAAGCCGTGGAGTGTGCTTGGTTGTTGCGTTCCAGGACATCGAGGGACTCCGAGAAGCGGCGGGGGAGCGAGTCGCGAATGAGCTCGTGGCTCAATTGTCGAACAAAGCTTTGCTTCGGGCTGAATCCGATGGGACGGCCACCTGGTCATCAAAGCAGATTGGGCAGGCCGAAGTCTTGGAGCATCACACTTCGGATTCATCCGGGTTTCGGCAAAGCGTCTCCGCTCAGCGGGTTGTCCGAGATGCCGTGCTTCCAAGCGAGTTCTTCAACATTCCTCCATCCAGTCGAGAGAACGGCGTGACGGGGTACTTTCTCTCACCGCACTTCGGAGCTCAGAAAGTGACGATACCAGGGCACAATATTGACCCGGTTGTGGTGCCTGAACACGTGGAGCAGCTCTATGCAATCACTCTTCAGCCGGAGTCAGCTCAGTGGCTCGCGAACTGGAGTCCAAACGACCGTGAGCGTCTTGGGCTCAGCCTAGAGGTCGAGATTGCGGGCGAGAGCGGCGAGGTTCATAGGCGTCGAAAGAAGGCGAAAATCAGAGTGAATCACGGCTTCGGGAAACTTCAGATGCCACGGGCCAACACGTAACGCGTTAATGGGCAACACTTTACTGCGCATCGCTCACTCTATACGAAGTAAGAATAGACGACAATCGAAAACCTCTGATGGGGAGCTTAGGACGGCGGGTGTGAGAACGGACCAAGCGGCTTCGCGCGGGTCTTTTCCGACGAAATTCTCCAACCACAGCTGTTGCGAAATGAAGTAGGATAAATACCCGGCGCAGGCACCGGAGATTTACTAGTTATGTCGCATGAATGAACACGCAACTGGAGGTTCAAATGAAGAAACGCACATTCGTCGTCCTCACACTTTACCTGCTTTGGACGTCGCCGACGTTCGCTGACATTGTCGTTTTCGACGAAACAACCGACACGGTCGCCGTCAATGCGTTCCCCAACATGTCCATCGCTGCGACAATTGAAGCAGTTGTTAGATTTGACACGTCGCAAGTCGGACAGGGAATGATCTACAATCAATGGCGGCCAAACCAAGAAGACAAGCAATTCTCCTACAACGCGTCATTAGATTCGCTTGGGGGTTTCTTGAACATTGGCTCTCCTTCCCTCCTCAGCGGCCCAGTAGGTCAAGACATTTGGCGGCACATCGCCTATGTGTACGATGGCGCTGAAGAACGAATGTACTTAGACGGGCAATTGATCGGTTCTCAATTATCGTCCGGAAACATCCCAGATGGAACTTCGTCTCGGCAAACGGTCATTGGCGCAATCGACCGTTCAACTGCTCCGCCGGACACGTTTCGGAGCAGCTTCATAGGTCAAATGGAGTCTCTTCGAATATCTTCCGTCGCTAGGTATTCGGGCACTACGTTCTCACCTCATTCCGGAGATTTTTCTGTTGATGCAGATGCGCTCCTGATCTACAACTTCGACGAAATGCCAGGATCAACTTCGATCACTGATTCGGTAGTTGGCGCAACTGGAACTTTTGGCGTTGGATTTGCCGGAGCAACTAATCCACACATCATTGCTGCTGTACCGGAACCGGGCACGATGCCGCTACTTGTGTTTGGCGTACTGGCGTTGTATTCCCGCCGCCTGAGGTTCACACGCGACATAAAAACAGGGTTGAACCTGAGCCGAAGCCCAACGTCCGATAAGTGAATTGCGGTTGTATTCCGAACTCAATTTCGGGCAGGTGGATGCGATTTGTTGGTTAGGAAACCGCACTTGTTGCAGAGAAACTTGTCCATAGCAGCAACAACCACTATTTCGCAGGTTGGACAGTACGGAAGGTGCTCGAAACCGGTGCCATCCGGTTTCCAAAGAACCCCGTTCTTAGAAACGAACTCGGTTACTTTCGTGAGTTGAGCGACATTCGCGTCAGCAATTGCAAGTCTGTCTCTTAGGGACGCAACTTCGCTAGCGAGGTCGTCTCGCTCGGATTGCAATTGGCCCAATTGCGTTTTGAGCAATTCGAGGTGCGTTTTTTGAATCGCCGCACTGCCATGCTCAGTGATGAGTTTCTCTACCAGTGCAAGGGGATTCAAAGACACGGGATTCCATCCGAGATTCGATGTACAAACAGCGGCGTCAAAACACCTGTGCTGCAGCGTGTGGCTAGCGTAGCCCACGACGTTGAGAATATAGCATCGGGAGGTCGTGCATTCCACCGCCGCCGGTCCTGCCGAACGACACCAACCGCGAGAGGATCTGATTTGACTGATGGCGGGTCTTGCCGTCCGATATCGGGCCTTGGGTTGTATTGTGCCGTCACAATAACCGCAGTCCCTGCCGTTTTGCGTTTCAGTGGCAGCGACCTTGGACAATTCGAGAATCGCTCAAGTCAACTCCGGGTCACGTTTCGTTTCCGTCACCAATTGGAGCGTAGTAGACGTAGACAGCGGCGGTAGCATATCGCTTGTCATCGTCGTTGTGCACTAGATGCCGGACATCAACAACTTCCTGAACGTCACCTTTGAAGGCTTCAATGGTCTCACCGATTCGCGGAACGACTGGAAGTCTGCAAGCGATGTTCTTTGCATTCTCAGTCGTATCGACTAGTTCAACGTAAGTTGACGAACCAAGGAAATTTGGTTTCATGTCCAAGCTCGGATTTGCCGTTCGGACATACGAATAGTCTTCGTCGGCCATCGCTTGGATAGCGTCGGAAAAATTGCCTGAGTGCTTGCACACATCAATGTACCGCAGGAACTTCGATTCGCTCAATTCTGCTTGTCGGAGTCGTTGTCGAACGTCGTCTTTGCTTGGCGAGAGTCTTTCATGTTCGATATCGTTGAGTATGTCGTCTATGGTTTCTCGATCAGCCTCGGAAATCTGCTCTGACAAAAACTCATTCACGTCGGCTTCGATCCCTTTGCAAACTCCGAGCACTTTGTTTTCATCTAGGTCGAAGCGTCCAGCCCACTTTTGTAGAGCCAAAACTTCTCCAAGAATCGTTGACAGCAATGCTTGCGCTTTCTCATCCTGATTCACGTCAGTTCTCCAAAGGATATTGATTGCCAGGGTGACAGTCACCGCCAGCAATGCGTAAAGGTAAGCAAATCTTATTCCGAACATGGTTCCGCACAATCACCATGTCATGTTACGTATCCCTAAACGATTTGCCCCGGCTTACAAATTAATGAAACCGGAAAGTCGTGCCATTGGCTTAGCAGGTTACGGTCCGACAAACGGAAGATTGTTTCAAGTGCCAACCCTTTGTCGGACGGTGAACGCGTTTCTTCTTGAAATGGGAATTTGAATTAGCGTCTCTCACTTTCCGCTGAAACAAATTACAGCCGCACAAACGCACACCGAATCAAAATTTGCAAGCCATCAGGAAAAAATGGCCCACGTGCGGGTTGGAGGCAGGCTTCAACAAGATTCCAATGCGTGGCCATGTCACACAATGGGAGAAACACAATCGCGTCATCGGCGAGTTGTGCGTCCTTTTGATGCTCTGCCACGGGATGTGTTGAACGCCTTGAACAAATAGTGTTCGAGCACTTCGGAAAACGTGACGTCGTCACGCTCGGCGACCTTCGAAAGCAGATGATGTGCTTTCTTCGAAATCGTGATCGTGTGTTGTTCGTCGTAGTGTTCCGTTCGGTAACGCCGCTTGCGGATCGCGGTCTTCAGTCTCTTCCACTCTTCGCTGCCGAGATAGGTTTCACACCAGGCGTTAACCGCCGCCGCCCGATCGACTCGCGATTTGACATCCGCTGCCGCTGTAAAGCCACGCTCGACATTCTCAAGCGAAATTGAATCGACAAATTCGAATCCTGAAGCCTGCAACCGCCCGCGGATGTAGAACGTGGCGTGTACGACGTCGTCAGGGGTGATTGTGTATTTCGCCCTTGGCATCGGAAGTCTCTGGCAAGAAAGGGTGAAACGCGGTCCCGAGGAAATTGTAGCCGGAACTGAATGCGGGACAATGTCACGCAACCGGAAATCTGGACGTCAGCCAATTGAGTGCATCTGAAGGAATGCGAGTCACGAACCGGTGACCATCGCCGCTAGAAGGCAGGGTCGTTTCTTGTCCACATCTCAAAGGCACCGACATTTTGGCCACCTCCGGACCACTCGGATTTGGGGTGCCGTGAATCTGGGTGCAGGTGAAGTCCGGCGACACTCCGCTGGACCGGCTCACGCTCGACCCATTGATCGGCGTCATGCAGAACGTCCACGCGGAGCGAGGCTAGCTGTATTTGATTCGATTCGCTCTTGGCAGCGACACGTTGGACGTGGAGGTAGAGGCTTTTTGGGAATGCGGACGGATCGGACGCTCATGGTCGAACCATGAGCAGCGTGAATGGCCTCGGCACCGAGGCACGACATGTCACGGATTTTGAGCATGTTGATCAAGCTGACAATGTTCAGGATCTCGCACTCGTTTTGCCATGATTCACCCACCATGAGGGGCCTGCTATACTTCCTCCCGCAACACACCAATCTGGCGTTTGGCGGGCTCCTAAGCCCGCCTTGCGTTGTCTCCCGGTGATCGATCCGCGAGCTAGCCGCCGCTGCGTGGCTGGTGTAATCCACTTCCAGATGGCCTTGGTCGTTGCGATTTGGCCAGAAGAGATCTCCAGCGTGGTCCATGCTGACCAAAAGGAATGTTCCAAAGCAACGCCATGAACGGTTCAAGCACGTGTCGCAGACTGAAACGCCATGCTTTTTTCGACCGACGTGTGCTTACAAACGATTGATTGGCGGGATTCCATTGCGTTACCGAGCAGACATCACGGCTGGCTCTCTCAAGGTTGCTGAGAGTCGAGTCATCGCCGACTTGCTGTTGAAGCGGGCCGACGATGATGCATGGAAGGCTGCGCTTCGTGATGAGAACGTGCTGCAAACTCGCTCCCCCAGAACTGCCGACCGGCTCGCCCTGCTGATTCGAGGCCGACTCGAAACCATGGATTCCGGCCTTTGGAAACTGGTCATGGACGGCAATGCCTCTGTCGCCACCCACGCCTGTCTCGCGGCGGCGGTCAAACACAGTGCGTTATTGGCCGACTTTCTGGAACTGGTTGTCAAGGAGCAGTACCGCGTCTTTGCCGAGAAGCTGACCCACCAAATGTGGGACGAATTCATCGCCGATTGCCAGAACCGGGACGCCGAACTCCCGGCGTGGAGTGAATCGACCATTGAGAGGCTCCGCTCCTCGGTCTTCCAAATTTTGCAGCAGGCCGGTTACATCGACAACACCAGGTCGTTGCGACTTCAGACCGTCCATATCGCCGACGAGGTGGTGCGGTACCTACAGAATCATGACGAGGACAGCGTCTTGCGTTGCATTGAGATTGCACCATGAGTGGCCAACTGACCGAACGACTGAACGCCATCTTGCCGAAGCTCACGTCGCCAGATTTTCTGAGCGGCCAGGGGATCGGCAATGAAATTCCGTTTTACGTTTTCGACTACCCGGCTGAAGACGAACTGCGCATCAGAGAGCACTTGGCGTTTCTGGTCGACAAGCTGCCCAAACAGGCACCCGACCTGAAAGTCGTTCACGTCAACCTGTTCGATTTTCTGATCGATTACATCAAGGGGCGGGGCTACTTCGAGAAGTCGCTAGAAAAAGAACGCACGCTGGGCAGCGCCAAGGCCGTCAAGTCGATCAAGGCGATCGCCAGCGCCGAGAAATTGGCCGACCATTTCGCCAAAGAGGTCATGAGTGACCAGCCCGACTTGGTACTGGTCTCGGGTGTCGGTTCATCGTACCCGATCATCCGCACGCACGAATTGCTGAACAACCTGCACAAGCACATGGGGCTCACGCCACTCGTGATGTTCTATCCCGGCGTGTACGACAAGATCACGCTTAAGCTGTTCGGCAAAGCCAGCTTGGCGTTCGATTCATCGTCCAGCGACCGAAAACGCAAAGCCCGATATTACCGAGCATTCCGACTGATCGATTGAGAATACCCACTATGAAAATCAGCGACCTGTTCAAGAAGAACATCGCACGCCCGATCAACGGTGTCGTCAAAGCTGACCAGTTGGATGAAGAGTCCGTCTGGCAGGAGTTGGACGAATTCGTCGTCACCAAAGAACTCGATGGCCACCTGCGCAGGTTCTTCGAACGGTACTGCGAAGCCATCAACACCCCGAATGATCCCGACATTTCGGGCAAGATTGGCGTGTGGGTCTCGGGCTTCTTTGGATCCGGTAAATCGCACTTCATCAAGGTGCTGTCCCACCTGCTGGAAAACGCAGAGCACACGCACGACGGGCAGGTCAAAAAGGCCGTCGACTTCTTTGACGACAAAATCGATGACGCCACGATCCTCGGCGATATCAAGCGGGCGGTCATTTCCGACACCGATGTCATTCTCTTCAACATCGACAGCAAGGCCAGCAGCAACACGGGCCGAGACGCCATCCTCGCAGTGTTCCTGAAGGTGCTGAACGAAAAGCTCGGCTACAGTCCCGATCACGCTCACATTGCCCACATGGAGCGTTACCTGGATGAGAAGGGGAAGTACGGTGAGTTCCAGAATATCTATAAAATGCTCACCCAGACCGAATGGAAGCAGGAACGAGACGCCTACGAATTCAACCGGGACGAAGTGATCGAGGCTTTGTCAAAGACGCTGGGACAAAGTCAGGAGTCCTGCGAAAAGTGGGTCGATACCGGCGAGAGCACCTTTAGCCTGACCATCGAGAACTTCGCCAAATGGACGAAGGAGTATCTCGACAAGCAAGGCCCGACTCATCGGATCATCTTCTTGGTCGACGAAGTGGGACAGTTTATCGGCTCCGAAACGGCCTTGATGCTCAATCTGCAAACCATCACCGAGCAACTTGGCACGGTCTGCAACGGCCGAGCTTGGGTGGTCGTCACATCGCAGGAGGACATCGACGCTGTCCTGGGCGAAATGCGGACCAGTCGTGAAAACGACTTTTCCAAGATTCAGGGGCGTTTCAAGACTCGGCTATCGCTGTCCAGCGCCAACGTCGACGAGGTGATTCAGGAGCGGTTGCTTCGCAAGCACGACTCGGTCCGTCCTGATTTGGAAAAACTGTACAAGGAAAAGGGCGACATCCTCAAAAACCAACTTTCTTTCCGGGAGGTTGGGGCTACCTACAAGCAGTTCAAGGAAGCGGACGACTTCGTCCACACTTATCCCTTCGCCCCCTATCAGTTCAAGCTGTTGCAACGGATTTTCGAATCAATCCGCAAAGCTGGGGCCACGGGCCTGCACTTGGCGCAAGGCGAGCGGTCACTGCTCGATGCCTTCCAGCATGCCGCCAAGACGGTTGCGGATCGAGACCTTGGTGTGCTGGTCCCGATCTACATGTTCTACCCATCCATCGAGAGTTTCCTAGACACCACCGTCAAGCGAACCATCGATCACGCCAGGGACAACGAGAACCTTGAACCGTTTGACATTCATGTCCTGCAGGTCCTGTTCCTTATTCGCTACGTCGACGAGATGAAAGGCAATGTCGACAACCTCGTCACGTTGTGCCTCGATGAAATCGATGCCGACCGACTGGCGCTGAAGAAAAAGATCGAGGCAAGTCTGGCCCGATTGGAAAAAGACTCGCTCGTCAGCCGCAGTGGCGACTTGTACTACTTCCTGACCAACGAAGAACGGGACATCAACCAAGAAATCAAGAAGGAAATCATCTCCAGTGCCGACGAGGCAAAGTTGCTGGGCGACATCATCTTTCTGGATGTCCTCAAGGATCAGAAAAAGCACCGCTATTCAGCCACCAAGAAAGACATCCCGTTCAACCGAATTTGTGACCAGCACCCCACGGGGCGCAATACCGATGGGGCCATGGCGTTTGAGGTCATCAGTCCGCTGCACGACGATTTCAGCCAGTGCAGCGACCAGAAGTGCATCCTTTCCAGCAGCGACGATAACGGTAAGGCCATCGTTCGTCTGGACGACAAGGAAGCACTCGGCCGTGAACTGAAGGCGTATCTGCGGACCGACAAGTACATCAGGACCAAAGACGACAGCACCTCCCCACCGACCACTCGCCGCATCCACAAGGACTTGGCCGCAGAAAATCAACAGAGGCGCAACCTGCTGGCCAACCTGTTGAGTGACATGCTCGTGGAAGCCAGTTACTTCGTGGCCGGTGAGAAGCTGGAGATCGGCGCCAGCGGACCGATCACGGCGATGGAACAGGCCCTTGAATACCTCGTCGAGAACACGTTCACCAAACTCAGCTACCTGAAGCACCTCAACGAGAACCCGCTGAAAGAAGTCCATGCGATCCTGAAGAGCGACGACACGGCTCAGCAATCATTGCAGATGGATTTGCCCGAGAACAACCCGCAAGCGTTGGAGGAAGTGCGACGGTACGTCGATTTGGCATCTGGTCGTGACAAAGAGATCGTGATGTACGAGATGTGTTATGGACGCTTCTCAGACCGGCCCTATGGGTGGCCGGAACTGGAGACGGCGATGCTGCTGGTTCGCCTGTACGCGGCCGGGGAAATCCTCTTCGTGCGTGGCGGTGACGCCATCAAGCACGACGACCTCTACTCTGCACTCTCGGAATCCAAGAACTGGCGAAAGATCACCATTGTCCAAAAGGTGACCGCCAAGATTGAAGACGTGAAGAAAGCTCGTGAGATCGGCAAAGAGGTCTTCCACGAGATGGGACCGGAAACCGAAGAAGGGCTCTGCGAATTCCTGCGCAAGAAGCTGACGCATCAGCAAACGTGCCTGAAACGATACGCCGAACTTGCCCAAGATGGCCGGTATCCGGGCGGGGCAACCATCACCGATTCGCTGGCGACGATCAAAGCATTGCTGGTAGTCGACGAGAGCAACAAATTCCTGGAGCGTTTCAACGAGGACGAAGCCGACCTACTTCAGCTCTCCGACGAATTCCACGACTTGGAACACTTCTTCGAGAGTCAGAAACCGACGTGGGACAAGATGCTGAAGGCCGAGCAGGAGTTCAGCCTCAACCAACATCAATTGGCTCAGGACGAGCAAGCAAAGAGGGCGTTGGATCGGATCAAGGTGATCCGCACCGCTTCCGAGCCATACGGGATGGTGCATGAGGTGGATCCGCTCATCACCACAGTCCAGAAGGTCAATGACAATCTGGTCAGCGAACAGCGCACGAAGTCTCTGGAAGTGATCGAAGCTCAGATCGACGCGATCCGGCAAGAACTCACCGCGACGGGTGACGATCCAACCCTATCGTCGTCGTGCCTAAATCCCCTGGAGTCCCTCAAAAGCCAGGTGGCCGGCCAAACCAGTCTGGCGCACATCACTCAGGCCGAGACCGATGCCGTCAATCTAAAGGACTTGGCGATCGGCAAGATCGGTGATTATGTTGCAAAACAAGAAGCCAAGAAGGCCGACAAGGTTGCAGAGAACAGCCCGGATAAAGGCGACGGCGGCACCGTGACGCCCAAGTTCAAGAAACCGAAGGTAATTCACCCCAAGACGATCGTGACCAAAGCCTACTTAGAAACACACGACGACATCGACGAGTTCCTGAAGGCACTACGGGCGGAAATGGAAGCGGCGATTAACAACGATGAGCGAATAGAGATCAGGTGAGTGGGCAGTGGGCAGTCGACAGTGAGAAAGAAGAATGGAGAATACAAGACGATCTCGAAACTATCGAGACCTCCTCGCATGGCAACGTGCGATGGACTTGGTCGAGGTTGTGTATGGACTGAGCAGTCGATTCCCGAACGAAGAACGGTACGGTCTTTCATCGCAGGTCCGACGTGCGGTCGTGTCTATCCCGTCAAATATAGCCGAAGGCGAGGGGCGCAATGCACCCAACGACTTTGCACGTTTTCTCTCAATTGCGCACGGTTCGTTGCGGGAAGTCGAAACACAATTGCTTATTTCTGTTCGGCTCAAGTATCTGACGGAAGAAGACATCACGAATGCGATGACACTTTGCGAAGAAACGGGACGAATCACTAACGGACTAAAACGAAGTCTACAAGGTAGAGGCAAATCCGGCTGAGCGTGCAGTCATCCCTGTTTTTACTGCCCACTGCCCACCGCTTACTGCCCACTGAGAAACTATGGAAACCAGTCAGCTAAAAAACTACGGTCCGCAAGCCCGTCGAGATTTTATCGAGGGTGTGAAGAATCAGGCTGCCGTCTACGGTTTGCTGCCCGACGAGATCGTTCCGATGAAGGAGGACGGAGACGTTGTCATCATCGGGGATCGCCCCTTCCCACGCGCGGTGACGAAGCAGCGGATAAAACTGGAAGAGTGTATCCGCCAAGAGGGTTTTGACCACGTCATCGAGGCCATCGCCTACACGTGGTTCAACCGCTTCGTCGCCATCCGGTTCATGGAACTGCACGGCTACCTGGACCACAGCTACCGCGTCCTCAGCCACCCGGACGGCAAATCCACGCCGGAGATCCTGGAGATCGCCGAGCGGGTCGAACTGCCCGGACTCGATCGCGACAAAGTCGTTGAACTCAAGCTAGACGGCACGAAAGACGAAGAACTCTACCGCCTGCTGCTCCTGGCCCAATGCAACGCGCTTAACAAAGCGATGCCCTTTCTCTTCGAGAGGATCGGGGACGAGACCGAGTTGCTCCTGCCCGCCAATCTGCTGCACACCGATTCGCTGATCCGCCAGTTGGTCGAGCAGATCGAGGAAGCGGCGTGGCAGGACATCGAGATCATCGGCTGGCTCTACCAGTTCTATATCTCGGACAAGAAGAAGGACGTCATCGGCAAGGTGGTGAAGTCGCAAGACATTCCGGCGGCGACCCAGCTATTCACCCCCAACTGGATCGTGAAGTACATGGTCCAGAACTCGCTGGGGGCGCAGTGGCTGGCGACCTATCCCCAGTCACCTCTCAAAGGGCAGATGGAGTACTACATCGAGCCCGCCGAGCAGACCGACGAGGTCAACGCGCAGCTCGCGGCCATCACGCCCAGCCAGCTCAACCCCGAGAAGCTGACCCTCATCGACCCGGCTAGTGGCTCCGGGCACATTCTGGTGGAGGCCTACGAACTCTTCAAAGCCATCTACCTGGAGCGAGGTTATCGACAACGAGACGTCCCGCAACTGATCCTCGAAAAAAACCTCTTCGGCCTCGACATCGATGAGCGCGCGGCGCAGCTGACGGGCTTCGCACTGATGATGAAAGGGCGGGCGGATGACCGGCGGCTGTTTGGGCGAGGGGTGAAGCTCAATGTGATGGCGCTGGTGGATAGCGCGGGGTTCGATCCGGAATCGCTTGCGAATGGGATGGAGCTCAGTGACTACCTACTAAAGCCAACGGACCTCACGGAGCTTAAGCGGCTGTTCAAACACGCGACGACGTTTGGGTCCTTGATTCAGGTGCCGGAGGTGCTGGCGGAGAAGCTACCCGCGCTGAAGCAGCTGATCGAGGCGACCAGTCAGGAACTCTTCGTGTCGGAGGCGCTCAGGCGTTTAGAGCCATTGGTGCAGCAGGCTGAGTTGTTGGCGACGCAGTACGACGCGGTGGTGGCGAACCCACCGTATATGGGAAGTGGAGGAATGACTGGCCTGTTGAAGAAGTTCGCTAAGGACAACTTTCCCGAAAGCAAGAGTGACCTCTTCGCGTGCTTTATTGAACGCGGATTGACGCTCGCGAAGACTGCCGGCCACAGCGCGATGATCACGATGCAGAGTTGGATGTTCCTTTGGTCCTTCGAGAAGATGCGCGAACGTATCCTCCGCGACAAGACCATTTGCGCAATGGCGCACCTTGGCGCAAGGGCGTTTGGGAGCATCTCGGGCGAGGTCGTCCAGACGACGGCATGCGTCCTGAGCAACCGGTCGCCACAGTGTTACAAGCCGGTATTCTTCCGACTGCTTAACGGCGGTGAGGGCGAGAAGCGGATAGCGCTCGCAAACGGCGAGAATCGTTTCGATGCGACAGCCCAAGACGCTTTTCGGAGTATCCCTGGCAGTCCTATTGCGTATTGGCCAAGCAGAGCGTTAAGGGCAGCCTTTCGAAAGCACAAAAGTCTTGCGGAGGTTGCCAGGCCCAGGGAAGGGCTGAACACTACTGACAATGACAGGTTCCTGCGGCGTTGGTGGGAGTGTCGATTGAGCGCGACGAAGCTTGACACCCACTCCGCGGACGATGTGGTTTCAAGTGGTGCGACGTGGTTTCCGTGCCAGAAGGGCGGAACCTATAGGAAGTGGTTTGGAAACAATGAATACGTCGTCAATTGGTGGGGCAATGGAGCGGACATAAAGTCCGTTGTGGTTGAGCGCTATGGAAGCGCGACGAAGCGAGTCGTGAATGAGCACCTATACTTCCAAGAGGGAATTACCTGGTCCTCGATCTCTAGCTCCGCACTCGCAATGCGCCATGTTCCAGCAGGGTATGTCTTTGAAACAAAGGGCAACATGTGCTTCTTTGAGACAGAGCCACAGCTTCTTCAGGGATTGGGGTTTTGTAACTCGTGCGTCGTCAACCCTTTGATTCAATGTGTAAGCCCAACGCTAGATTTCCATGCAGGGCCCGTAGGGAAGCTCCCGGTCGCAGCGGAGACGGGCGCGATCGATATCACCAAACGATCGGTCCATGTTGCGAGGGCAGACTGGAACTCCTACGAGCGGTCCTGGGACTTTCAATCCCTTCCCCTCCTGGCGGAGTCCTCCGCGACCACGCTTGAATCCAGCTATACCGCCTGGACACGTGAGAACCACGACACCATCGCCGAGATGAAGCGCCTCGAAGAGGAGAACAACCGCCTCTTCATCGACGCCTACGGTCTGGCCGACGAGCTCTCCCCCGACGTCCCCATCGAGCAGATCACCCTGACGGTGAACCCCGCCTACCGCTACGGGTTGAAAGTGGGCGGTGGGCAGTGGGCAGTGGGCAGTAACGGCGCGAAGGTGGGCAGTGATGGGTGGTCGATTGATGATGGCTTTGGCAACGAACTGGAGGCTCGCTTCCGCCAGGACACGATGGAGGAGCTGGTCTCCTACGCCATCGGCTGCATGATGGGCCGCTACAGCCTGGACCACCCTGGCCTCATTTACGCACACAGCGGCAACGAGGGATTTGATCCCGGCCGCTATACCAGTTTCCCGGCCGACGACGACGGCATCGTCCCGCTCACCGACACGGAGTGGTTCGACGACGATGCCGCCCACCGGCTGATCGAGTTCATCTCGGTGGCCTGGGACAAGAACCACCTCGAAGCCAACCTCACCTTCCTGGCCGAGAACCTCTCGCCCAAGAAAAACGAGTCGAGCCGCGAGACCATCCGGCGCTACCTCTGTGACAAGTTCTTCAAGGACCACCTGCAGACCTACAAGAAACGCCCCATCTACTGGCTCTTCTCCAGCGGCAAGCAGAAAGCGTTCCAGTGCCTGGTGTACTTGCACCGCTACAACGAGGGCACGCTAGCCCGCATGCGAACCAAATACGTCGTCCCACTCCAAGGCAAGATCAACGCCCGCGTCGAGCAACTCGAAAGCGACATTCCCGCCGCAACCAGTACCAGCCACCGAAAAACCCTCGAACGAGAGCGTGACAAGCTGGTCAAACAACGAAACGAACTTCAAACCCTCGACGAAAAACTCCGTCACTACGCCGACCAACGCATCCACCTCGACCTCGACGACGGCGTGAAAGTCAATTACAGCAAGTTCGGCGACCTTCTTGCCGAGGTGAAGGCCATCACCGGCAAGAAACCCAAAGTGGAGGTAACGACATAATGCCATCCGATAGATACGAAGAGCGCAAACCGTTCTTTGATTGCGTGTTTGAAAATGGTGTGGATCAGTATGTCCATCCGACTGGTGTAACCGGCGTCAAGATCGTGACAGGAGTGGAGGAATCATTTCTCGATCCTTACTTCAACTCTCCTTACGGACAACGAGCGAAGAGCTCTGGTGACTTATCGATTTTTTTGGCAGACAGCGAACAGACGGCTAAGGCTGAAGTGTTCCAAGGTCAACAATCGAGTGGCTATCCACCAAATTCGTGGCTGCTTTCATACGAATACCAAGGTCAAATCCTTAACATTCAGAAAATTGAGGATGAAAATTTCAAGAACGACTTTCTTGAGGCGTCCGGCGAATACAAGCACGAGTTCTCGCAGGACGCTCGACACTATTTAGATGAGAAAGGATACGCCCAAAAGTTTGATTCCATTGGATGGGTGAGTGTCCAGGGAAATCAAATCGGACAAGGCGGCTTTGTCTACAACTGGGTGTCAGGAGAATCACCGACCTTCAATCACCTATGCACGATCCGGCTTGATTCTCCAAGTGGAGATCAACAGTAGATGGATACCAAACAACTCAATGAAGCCCTGAGCAAAATCTACGACGAAGAACACCAGCGGGTCGTTTTCTGGAACGATCCACAGCAGGAGTTCGACCGGGTCGCTGAGAACCTGGATCTGGATGGAGTCAACGTCGTTAGGCTCGATCAGGTTGGCGGGATTGAAACGAAGCTGCGCATCGAGCGAGAGGAACCCGACGCCAAATTCCTACTGTACGCCCCGACCGAAGAACCGGAGTTTGAAGATGACATTCTGCTGGACGTCCGCCTCTACAGTCGCAGCTTCCGGGCAGACCGCTCGTCGATCATCCTCGATGAACTGGGGCTGGCTCGGCAACATCTCCGCAGCCACCTGAACCTGCGCCGCAAGTTTTTCGACAGCAAGGAACGACTTGGCAAGCTCAAGCACTTGGTCAATGCCGACGACAATGAGTTGGACCTGGATCGTAAGATGCTGGCCGTCGTCACCAAGGCCGATCAGCCTGAACTGTTCAGCATCGTCCGCACGCTGTTTCAGTCGTTCACCGAAGAGGAGGAGATCGACCTCGAAACTCCGCCCCCGGCATGGACGCTGATCGAGAAGTACGATCTGGATCGTTCGTTCTGGAAGATGGTCTCCACGGCCTTCGGCTATGAGGAAGAAAGTCCCACGCTGCAAAAGCTGCTGTTGCGGCTGATGTTGTCGGACTTCGCCCATCAGCTCGGCATTCACGTTCCCCTGGCAATCCAAAAACTGCAATTGAGCCGCAGCGGCACGCACAACGCCGTCGTTTGCCTGGATCAGTGGCGTGACAGTGCCAAGCAGGCCTCCAGCTTCAACATCCTGTCGGACATGGTCGCTGGCGCAACGAACATCGACGAGCAACTGCAAGGGCTGGAGCCAGAGGTGCTGGCCGATGCCGTTACCTTCCGCAACGTGGATCGCGCAATCCTGCTGGGACTGCTGGAACGGGTGGCATCGACGAAAGACCACGTCGATGCAGACGCCATCCGAGGCATCGTCACTCGCCGACAGGAAGGACACTGGATCGCATCCCTGTCGGTGCCGGAACACCAACGCAAGGCTCGCCACGCCGCCTACGAGGCTATCGCGGTCGCCGCCGAGTTCTTCGATCTCCGCGCTCAGCATTCAGGCGGCTTCGACTGCGACACCGCAGAGGAGATGTACACGTTGTACACCGACGAGCTTTACAAGTTCGACCAGCTTTACCGCCACTTCTGCCACAACGCCGACGTCGCCGAGTCGCAGGCCTGGGACATCCTTAAGTCGCTCCGCAAAGAAGTCGAAGCGGCCTACAAGAACTGGTTCCTGGTGCAGGTCGGTCTGAAGTGGGCCAAGTTTGTCGCCCCCAACGCGGACCATACGGGGATGCTCGACAAGTGGACGCTGCCCCACATTCCGAACCAGTACCGCTTTTACGAGAAGCACGTCGCCGAACGACAGAGAGAATCCGAGAACCGCAGATCCTTCGTCGTGATCAGTGATGCCTTCCGGTACGAGGCCGCGACCGAGTTGACCAAAATCCTCAACGGCGAATACCGCTTCCAAGCCAAGCTGACGACTCAGTTGTCCGTGCTGCCATCGTACACGGCATTGGGCATGGCCAGCATGTTGCCCCACAAACAATTGGAGTACACGGAAAAGGGAGACGTCCTTGCCGACGGTGTCTCCACGTCGGGCAGCGACAACCGCAACACGATCCTTAGCAAACACGAGGGCATGGCGATTCAGGCAGACGATTTGTTGAAGTTGAAGGGAAAGGAAGGGCGTGCCCTGATCGAGGGCAAGAAGGTCGTCTACGTCTATCACAACGAAATCGACACCCGTGGAGAAAACGCGGCGACCGAGGGCGACACCTTCCGAGCGACCCACGAAGCCATCCGCGAACTAGGCGACATCGTTCGCTACATCATCAACAACCTGAACGGCAACTACGTCGTTGTCACCGCCGATCACGGTTTTCTGTTCACGGAATCGTCGCCAGCTGAGACTGACAAGAGCAAGCTGAAAGACAAACCACCCGGCACAGTCAAAGCCAAGAAGCGATACCTGATCGGCTACAACCTGCCGGAGTACGAAGACGCTTGGCGCGGTAAGACGGAGATCACGGCCAAGTGCGACGGCGGCATGGAGTTCTGGATTCCCAAGGGCTCCAACCGATTCCACTTCACCGGCGGCGCCCGCTTCATCCACGGTGGGGCGATGCCGCAAGAGATCGTTGTCCCGGTCATCACGGTGCGGCAGGCCAAGAGCAAGAAAGCCCTCGAAAAGACCAAGACGAAGCAGGTGTCGTTCTCGGTGCTGGGCAGCAATCACAAGATCACGACGCACACCCACCGCTTCAAGCTGATTCAAATGGAACCGGTCAGCGATCGCGCCAAGGCCTTGACCGTCAAGATCGCCATTTACGACGGCGACGAACCGGTCTCCAGCATTGAGACCGTGACATTCGCCAGCGCGTCCAAGAACCTCGACGACCGCCAACAGTCGGTGATGTTGACCTTGCGGGACCAGCAGTTTGACAAGCACAAGCGGTACAAGCTGCTCGCAAAAGATGCTGGCACAGATTTTGAATTACAGAGCCACGATGTGACCATTGATCGAGCGATTGCCGATGACTTCGACTTCTGAAAACACCGAAAACGACACGGGCCTCGACGAATTGCTCAATGAGCATTTCGCAGGCAAGGTAGTGCGCAAAGACCTGACCAAACTGGTCAAGGAGGGGGCGAATGTTCCGGTCTATGTTCTGGAATACTTGCTGGGGAACTACTGCGCCTCGAATGATCCGGAGGTCATCAATGACGGTCTGAATACCGTCAAGAAGGTGCTGGCCGACAACTACGTCCGTCCCGATGAAGCCGAGAAGGTGAAGTCCACGATCCGCGAGCGTGGCAGCCTGAAGATCATCGACAAGGTGACGGTGACGCTGAACGAGAAGCGGGACGTGTACGAGGCCCTGCTGTCGAATCTGGGCACCAAGGGCGTCGAAATCCCAACCGGCACGGTGAAGAAGTACGAGAAGCTGCTGGCCGGTGGCATCTGGTGCATCATCACGATGCAGTATTTCTTCGAGGAAGGCCAGAAGGGATCACCCTTCCTGATCGAAGAACTCAAGCCGATCCAGATGCCCAACATGGACATGGATGAGCTGTTCAAGGGGCGGGGGTACTTCACCGAAGACCAGTGGATCGACGTGCTGCTGCGATCCTGCGGTTACGAACCAACCCAGTTCGAGACACGGGTGAAGTGGCACTTGCTCTGCCGCATGATTCCCCTCGTCGAGAACAACTACAACGTCTGCGAACTCGGCCCCCGCGGAACCGGCAAAAGCCACATCTACAAAGAAATCAGCCCGAACAGCATTCTGGTTTCCGGTGGTCAAACCACGGTCGCCAACCTGTTCTACAACTTGGCCCGGCGCCAGGTCGGTCTGGTGGGCCTCTGGGACTGTGTCGCCTTCGACGAAGTGGCCGGCATTTCCTTCAAGGACAAGGACGGTGTCCAGATCATGAAGGATTACATGGCTTCGGGGTCATTCGCCCGTGGCCGCGATTCGATCAACGCCTACGCCTCAATGGTGTTCGTCGGGAACATCAACCAGCCCGTCGATACACTCGTGAAGACCAGCCATCTGCTGGCACCGTTCCCCGAGACGATGATCGACTCGGCCTTCTTCGACCGCTTTCACGGTTACATCCCCGGCTGGGAAATCCCCAAGATGCGGCCCGAGTTCTTCACGAACCAGTACGGCCTGATCGTGGACTACTTCGCCGAGTGGGTGCGCGAGATGCGGAAACGCAACTTCGGCGATGCGATCAACAAGTACTTCAAGCTGGGGCGAGACCTGAATCAGCGCGACTCCATTGCCGTCAAACACACGGTTTCGGGGTTACTCAAGCTGCTCTACCCCAACGAGCAATACGACAAGGACGCCGTCCGTCGCTGTCTGGAGTACGCACTGGAAGTCCGCCGCCGAATCAAAGAGCAACTCAAGAAGATCGGCGGCATGGAGTTCTACGACGTTCACTTCAGCTACATCGACGTGGAGACATCCGAAGAGAAGTTCATCAGTGTGGCAGAACAAGGCGGCGGCTCCATCATTCCCGATGGCCCACTCAATCCCGGTGTCCTTCACACGGTTTCCACTGGAGGCACCGATTCGCACCTTGGCCTCTACCGCCTGGAAACCCAAGTCACATCCGGCAACGGTTCACTGAAAATGTCGGGCCTTGGCTCAAACATGAAAGCCAAAGAGGCGATCAAAGTTGGTTTCGACTACTTCAAAGCCAACGCTGGTGGGGTCAGTGCCTCGGTGAAAGTCGGCGATCACGACTACCACCTGCACGTCGTCGAGCTTCACAATACGGGGCCAACTACGGCCATGACACTGACCACGTTCATCGCTTTGTGTTCTGCCGTCCTTGGCAAGCCGCTGCAGAGCCAATTGGTTGTCCTCGGCAGCATGAGCCTGGGCGGCAACATCATCCCCGTCGAGAACCTCGCCGAATCCCTCCAAGTCGCCCACGATGCCGGTGCCAAACGAGTCCTCCTCCC
Organism: Stieleria neptunia; assembly: GCF_007754155.1. Lineage (NCBI taxonomy): Bacteria > Pseudomonadati > Planctomycetota > Planctomycetia > Pirellulales > Pirellulaceae > Stieleria > Stieleria neptunia. The sequence goes on from NZ_CP037423.1 coordinate 5,208,140, forward strand.
CATGGCCAGCGTCAGCGACATCCCCACCATCCCCGGCGAACTGTTCGCCAAGTTCCAAACCAGCTTTTACTCCGATCCGAGGGATGCGGCGTTCAAAGCGTTGGGCGTGGAGTGATCCAGTACGCCGAACCGGATTTGCGAAACCAATACTGTCTAGCCCTGCCTTCGTCGGAGCCAATCATCGGTCGCTCAAAGGGAACCGCGACTGATGAATGGTGACAGAGAAGGTCTGGGCGGCCGCCATGAATACCTCCTTTTCGAAATCAGGAAACCCTCCTTCGTCGAAGCACAATACCAACCGAAAAAATTGAGCCGACTACGAAAATTGAAGAAGGCTCGGGAACTGCTGAAACAACAATTTTTGCAGCATGCTGAAAACCGCCAAACGACGGGTTCAAGGAAAAGTCTTCCAAAGGCGTTGGGGAATTCGTCACAGGGACGAAGTACCAAAAATCAGCTTCCGCACCGATTACAACTCCCGAATCAGTTGAGCGTTGAGTTAAGAAAACACCTCCATCCGGAGTCAGGTTGAGACCCAAGTACTGAACCTGCCCAGCAACAACCGGAAGTCGTTCGGAAGAAAGGTCATAGTCAAAACGATAGAGACTAAAGCCGTCCGTGGTTTGACCAATTGGAGTCAGGAATTCAGAGCCATAGCCACCGACGTGGGTCACGGTAAATCGCTGTGGGTCTGATTCCAAATCTTGCCTCGAGGCGAAATGTGAGAAACGAAGACCGAGGATAGGTGGGTTCGGAGGATTGTTGTTTGGACCACCAGACGCCAGAGTAAATGTCCCGACCCATGAAACTGACTTAAGGAATCCGTCTTGCGGACTAGAGTAGCCAAAATAGGAATTAACTCCCATTAAGGAGTTGATGGAAGTAGCCGTGCTTCCAGCCGCAATATCCCCCAACACATTCGCATACTCACTCCCAGCCGGGTCACTGTCCAGCGTATCCTTCACAACGATATCGGTGGTAATCGCAGCCTCGGCATGAGTTGCAATTCCGAATAAAAACTCAGCCAAAGCAACTGCGATGTATGCAGCGTTTCTTACTGCTCTTCCGTCCCAACTTTCGTCTTTTTTGCACTTAACACCAACATCGTCTTTCGTATCAAAGTTTTGAATTCGTTTGGCATTGTCGATTCGCTCAGCCATTGGAGTACGGTGGATTGCCCCCAATGATAATCGGAAGCTCTCTCTGTTGCAGCCCGGTTGGGCCGACTGGACAGAAAGGTGGGTGACTTGGCTGCACAAGTGCTGCCAGTGCTACAGAATGCTCTGCGGGCGAAGCGGAAGGGGAGCGTGAAAGGGGAGCAATTGTGCTCAATTGGCCGTCTGAAACTACCCCTCTCGCTCTTCAGATTGGTGTTGAGTCGGATATCTGTCCAACTTTTTCAATTCTCATCAGGCGAGTTTTTAAGCGAAGGACACACCCCATGTTTCTTGAGCCAGGGGTGTGCAATGAGGACAGGGTCGATGGTGAGACCCTCACAGAGTTCTTGTATGTTGTAAGCGTGAAAAGCGACGTTCAAGTCATCGTCGAGAACCGCGTACTCGTAGACTCTTTCTTTTTTGTCGATGAGTATTCTGTTTTTCAAAGGAAGTTTGACTTTGGAACGCAGGAAGAGCCCACCGGGTTGGCGATACCATTTCCGCGCTTTCCGCGAAACATAGCCGAGAAGGGGAAATGCCAATGAGCTGGAATCGAGCTGGAGTTTCTTTTGAATGTAGGACGGGTCGGTTTGTCCAAGCCTGGTTCTGCCAACGTCACTCCACGGGAAGTCTGGGCCCTTTGGGAATCTGATTCCTTCCGAGTCGTACTCGATGTAGCTTACGTCTCCAGCATCCGTGTGAACGGCTTTCCTGTTCAACGTTTCTTGCGTGATGCGTCCTACTCCGGAGTTGTTCAAGAGGGTATGGGCTCGCAATGTACAAAGAGCTGATGTTATGAATTGGCGAATCTTCAGCATGGGCTCGGTGTACTCTTTTTTATTGACGAGTGATGCAGATTTATCACCGTAGAAGATTTCGAGGTCTTTCTTGCGGGTGAGGCCGTTACGAATGGCCGTGATTGCACTGTAGGGTATGTGTTCGATGTTGGGCCAATGGTCCGACCCGCCGTATTCGTGCTTGGCGAAAACGATTCCGTGCTCGTAAGCTATCCATCGCGAACCAGGTCTCGGAGCAGGCATTCCCGTCATTACCCTTCCGAATTCGCCAGTGTGAGCGGCGGCTATGGGTTGAAGCTCTTTGGGCCAAGAGGACACTGGCACTTCGGACATGGTTGAGCTGCTCTAAGGAGTGAAAACGGACGGGATTGTTTGCGTGTTGTCAGAATTGTAAACGGAACTAGAAGACTTCGGTGTCTCCGCAACCAGGACAATTAAGCCGCCTCATCTGTTGGCGGTAGGCTTCGAGGTTGGCTTTCTGGGTCGCCTCGTCAGCGAGTTGTGCTTGCTGCTCCGGAGTGAGGTTCGGAGACGCCTTGGATGTCGGCTGGGAATCTGCGGCGTGCTGTGGCTGATTGTTTGGAGTCTGTGCCGGTTCCATAAAAGGGAGTCTGGCAGGGCTAGGGAGGTAGTCAAAAATAAATGACTCTAGCGAGGTCGGGTGACTTCCGATAATATGCTTTATCAGAAGTCTTCGGGACTTCCAAAACGGAGGGGGGACATGATGGTGAAAGCATCGGAAAAGACGCTAAAAATCGAACTGGTAGACGCCATGTGGGTGAAACTCGAAAGGCTCGCAAACGAGCTGAGCCAAGTATGCCCGCCAGCCCATGGACATTCAGAAATGGAATCACTCGTTGCGAGCTTGCTCGCTTTCGCCCACGGCGGGCTCTCCCATCCGAACTCCCGGCTCGGCGAATGGCTCGATCTGTGCTTCGGTAAAGCAACGGTCGAACGGGCTTCCCTGGAGCAAAGAATCGGAAGATGACAACAAAAGGCGAACTGGTTGTGATGCCAGAGGATCTGGAAAGTGGGCTCACGCCCGGTCGGATCGACGTTCCGCGTGATCTCTCGAGTTCAGCTCGGGTGGCTGGGTTTCTCTCTGAGCTCATCCCAGCCGTCGGCCACTCCGATGCGGCGGCGGTCCTGGTGCCTTGGTTCTGTGATGTCGTGAAGAGTCCGCATTCTCGTCGGGCGTATGGGCGTGACCTGGCGGAATTCGTCTTTCAAATGGGAGAACTCGGGATTCATCCGCTCCACGTGACTGGCGATGAGATTCGGATTTACAAAGAAGCCCTTCGAAGGGGTGGCCTCAGAAAGTCAACGATTGCCCGGAAGCTGTCTGTGCTTCGCGGTGTGTTTGAGCAGTTTGGAAAGCGGGGATACATCGACTGGGAGACCGTGGGCGATATCCAATCGGTCTCGAGTGATTCGGTGGACAAGAACACGACTCCCGCACTTTCTGAGAAAGAAGCAAAGGCGATGCTTCACGCTCCGAATATTGAAACCGTGCAGGGACTTCGCGACTACGCGATGTTGTTTACCTACTTCATTACGGCGTGCCGAGCGTCCGCCGTTGCAAACGCGAAAGTCTCTGACTTGGAGCGAACCGAAACGAACTGGTACCTGGTGGTGACCGAGAAGCGGGAGAAGACAGAACGAAAGTCGCTTCTTGAAGCGGCGGAAGCGATTCATGCGTGGCTCGAACGTTCAAAGCTCGTTGAAAATGCTCCTCTCTTTCCGGCATTGGAGCGTGACCGGGTGACTCCAACCGGTCGCCATCTGAGCTCCCGGCAAGTGCTCAACCTCGTCAAGAAATACGCTCGGTCTGCCGGCATCCAGGTGGAACGCGTTGGGCGAGGGGTCTGTTCACACAGTCTCAGGAAGACGGCTCTCACCAATGCACTGAATCACGGAGCGAAAATGGAGCAAGTTCAAGCGTTAGCGGGTCATGCTGACATTCGTACAACGCAACTCTACTACGAGAACAAAGAGAGTGACGCGGAAGACGCGGCTCGGCACATTCAGATTCGGTAGAGCCATGGTGAAGAAAAGCGAGATTTTGGGCCATTAGCGGGCAAGTCAGGAAGCGTAGCCAGCCCCATGATACGGTTGCCATTCGCTGCGTCGGAGCTTCACGCCGACGCATCGAAGTCAGATCACCAAAGTGCGTCGGTCTGTTGCACATCTGCAAATTGGTGAGCTGCGAATTTGGGGTCGGTTTGTCCAACTTACGTAGGCTACAAACAAGCGTTGCCTGCTTCGGTATGAGCTTCATTCGCCACCGCCAGTCGGTCAGGAACAAACCCGTCCCCTCGGTACAGTGCCCGTAAAAAACCGCGTCCGGTTATCAAGTTTTCATTAACGGCAATCCCGGCTCGCGAAAGTTGATCATCCGAATCAGTGGGAACACACGATGAAAACCGCCGCTTGATTTGCTCACGGGGGGATGCTACCATACCACCTACATTGCAGCCTTCTTGCTTCTTGCCAAGAATCCATCGAAAACGGTGCGTTCCGTGACGTGGTCCATGTAGATATCGCATTCCCTATGTGCGGATGCGTCACCGGGTGGCGTTGATCGGTTCAACTAATTTCTTTGGACATAAAATCTACGATACTACCCAATCTGGTAGGACGCGCCATGAGCGATACACAGCCAGCAGATGACCAAGACTCATCCCTCTCTGCGTTGAAGTACCCCGAGACGGCTGAGCGTTACGAAGCCCAGCCTTGGGAGAAGGTCACCGCTCTTGTGGTTTCTGTTTGGGTTGTAATTCTTGCGTCGCTAGCAGTTCTGGGCTTCGTCCCTGAAGACAGCGAGAATGCTTGGACGGTTCTTCGTTTGATGCTGAGTATCTCTCTAGGCGTGCTCGGCGCGATCATTCCTGGATTTCTCCATGTGGCATGGGAAAAAGGTGGACTTGCAATTCGAGCTGGCGGAGGGCTGGCGGTCTTTGTGCTTACGCTAGTCGTAGACCCAACCGTGTTTTAGGGGTGGTTTTGGAATCAGACGAAAAATCAGACGGACACGCAGACACGAATACTGTATGGACTTTTCTGTCTAGCTACGGATTCGTCCGGCTAATCATGCTGATTTGGGTAATGAGCCTCGTCTCTGCCATGCTTTTGCTGGAGACTCCACTTCAGAACAAGAATAGCGCTTGGCTCATTCGCCTTCTTCTAAGCGCTACAGTTTCCTGTTTTTTCTTTCCGCCATCCGCATTATTTGACAGGAAAAGCAAGAAGGAAACCGAGACTGCTGATAAACATACCTCAAGGTCCACGGTATCGTCACGGCTTGTGCTTACAATCAGTGCGAACGTAGTTGTTTTTCTTGTTTGCTATGCTTGGACTCCAAAGCTTATACCGTCGCTGGAGCAAGGTCCAGCATTGGAAATCATAGATGCAGCCACGGGGCTTCCAATCGAACGGGAGTTCTCGGTCGACTACAGGGCTCGGCGAATTCTCATGCATGATATTGGCGGGCTGGGGCGAATTGAGCTGAGAATTGAACCCGAAGATATCGATTCGGTCGAAATTGAACACGTGAATTGCGGAGGCTACACGTTTTCACCAAGTCAAAGTGTGTCCATCGTGGATAGCGAGCGCGAACCTCATCTCCGTTGTGAACTAAAACGCAAAGACCGCGACATTTGGAGGCACCTAGTTCCATCGACGCCGCTGCTCGTATCTGATCTTCCTTCAAACGCGGAGTACAAGAAAGCGATTGAGAACAGCTTTGATAGAAAGAAGATTTCTCTGTCCATCGAGAATCTTACCGAAAGACAAGTCGATGTACTTTTGTATCACTATGATCCGGAGCCACAGGTTCTCCCTGGAATTCCAATTGGGCTGGCAATGGAGTGGACGCACTTTAATCCGTCTGTTGTTGCTCGAATGTCTGCCCGCCACCCGGACTACAAACCGTTCAAGATTTTTGGATTTGACTCCGGGTATTTCCTTGTTTTTGTGTCGATCAATTCTAGGGTTGCAACCTACGCCGGACGAGGGAATTTCTACAAGATAGAATCACCAAGGCTGCTGATTGAGGCTGGTAATACCAGCAAGACATTTGTCGCCAAACTTGAAGGAGCCGAACTTGCGGCTCCCAATAGTACCCAAGACTCTCACTAAACGTTTACAAGGAGTTTCTCGATGATTCGACGTTCAGCCTTAATGGCCACCGCTTGCCTTTTTGTTGCTTCTTCTTTCGCGTTTGGTCAGAGCTTAAAAATAGAAAATGGCGCTGGAGAAACGCTCACGTTTCACTATAAACCTGCGGCTGCAGGCGTTATGGATTTCAAGAGCGTGAAGCTCGCGAGCGGAGGCAGTCATTCTGTGTCAGTTGCAGAAAGCGATCCCTACTACGTTTTTGTTGACAGCGAAAACGGTGATGTTTTTTCTTCAGGAGGTACAGCGAATCTACGTGCATACGCTTCACAAGGAAAGACTGTAGATATTTCACGGGGGATTGCTGCAAAAGGAGACGGTCGCGGTAACATTCGGAATTACAAGCACTTTTCGCTTTCAGGTGCTGGTCGCGCATCAGGTATGCCGCGGGACGAGACGGAATCCCTCGCCCGTAGTCGATGGGGATCGACCTATGTAGTGGGAAACCAGTCGGTGAACGTGACCATCGAATTCAACAAGCGTTCGGGTAGCTTTTCTGGTAACAACTCTGGGTCGCTAAAGAGCATTGTCTACTATGAGACAGACAACGCAAATAGCTGGCTTGTCACAGGCACCTGGGAGAGCGGGAATAGTCGAGGGCCATTTCAGTTTCGGGTAAATGGGAACTCGTTCCGCGGTAGTTGGCGAAAGAGCAATGAGGCGAACTGGTCATCCTGGAACGGTACGCGTCTCGGCGGAGGGTAGGGCCTGCTCAGCAACAAGCCTATTCAGCCTGGCGTTCTCCTTCCGAATCGCCTTCAATTGTCTGGCCGGTAGAGAAGAAAAGGTACGCGGACTCATTTTCGCAGGCACGGAGGCTAATCGATGCTCCGGAGCCCGACGCCGAGTTCTCAAAAACGACACCGACGTGCGTCGGAGTTGAACCGAACTCTCCGAAGTTGCATCGTTTTCCGTGAGTTAGCTCGTCCACTTCGCCACTGAATTCGGCAGTTTCGGGGCTATTGTTAACGAAGTGTGCAGACACGCGTCTGCTTCATCTTTTTCCAGAATGGCAGGAAGCCCAGCAAGATGCCCGTCTTTACCGGCTATCGGCCGGGCGGAGGAGCCTGCAGCGAAGCACAAGGTCGACGGCCTGGAGTTGTCACCATGTCTATCAGTCTTGAATCTGTCGTAGTGAAGTACCTTGAAGCCAAGAAGCTGTCGCGGGGAACCCGGAAAGAGTACCGATCCACTGTCACCAAGTGGGTTTCCTGGGAGAGCTGTGTCGACGTTGACGAGATCGAGAGAATCCACGTCCGTGAATTCCTGGATCGCGTTTACGCAAATGCAATCGAGAATGGAGGTTCCAATCCCGGTCGAACGGCGAACAAGGCGCGGGAGCACCTGCGAGCGATTCTTTCTTGGGCGTGGGAGCAGGATTTCATTGAGAAACTGCCCCGGCTTCCAAAGCCGAAACCACAACGCGATGTCGCGGGTCGCCACTACCTGACAAAATCTGATCTCAACGCGCTGTACTTCGCCACTTACCAATTACCGCGACCTCGCGGATGGAAGAAGAATGTGACGGTTGGACATCACTGGCGTGCGGCACTCGTCGTGTTCTTCAATTACGGTGTCGACACCGGAACTGTTTTCAAGTGCGCGGGTTTCCATGAACCGATCCTATGGAGACACATCACGTGGCAGCCAGAGCCGCCGAACGGTCAGGGCCAAGACTCTCGTCACGGCTGGCTCTACTATCGTCGCGTGAAGACCCAAAAACAGTTCTATCGTCCGATGAATCGCGTCGTGCATACACACCTGAAGAGCATAAGGGCAGATTCGGCTCAGCTTGATGACGCGGTTTTTGATGGCGGAACCTCTCGACCCAATCAACAGTTTCAGATTCTGTGCGACTTGGCGGGCGTCAAGCCCAAGCGTGACATGGAAACTGGCGAGGAACGCCCATGGGTCTTGAAGGATCTGCGCAAAACGTGCGCGACGTACTACGACGAACATATGCCTGAATCGTCAATCGAGATTCTCGGCCACTCAGTGGGCGGAGTCACGTACCGGCACTACGCCCATCGCGATCCACTGGCGTTCAAAGCGATCCTGAGCATTCCTCAACCAGAAGCCTTCAATGCCTTAGTTCAGGGATTCGACGGCGAATGTCCCTGTTGTCGCCGGAAATTCTTGCAGGCGTAGATCAAGCCTGGTTCAATTCAGGGCAGCATCTTCACGAAAGAAGCGGAGGTGCTGCCACCGATGCGCGAGCGAGATTCCGCTACGAGCCAACGGATTGTCCAGCCGCTTTCAATTCAGGACTTCACTAAGATGCATCGGTGCTAGAACGATGGCCATCGCACGGCCATTGTGGTTTCCATTTGTAACCGCTCCATGCCATGCTCAGCTGGCCAGCATGGTTCGCCGCTCGCGTGTAGTTTCGATTCAGACCCGACGTACACCGAGAGCAGGACCCAAATTGAGACTGCCATTCGCGTTCTCACCACGCTGAATCTGGTAATCCGCACCACAAGTGCACGACACTTCAAACTCAGTATCCCCGGTTCGATTGCCAACCAACTCGCCACATGTCACGCAAACCCAAGCGGCGTTATTGCCCCAAATCAGAGCACGTGTACCGGGAATCGAATCCCCATCTTGATCATCAATCGGGCGTCGTGTTGTCTGCATCGGTGCCTCGGGTTTCGTGGCGAGAAACGCTATTCGCCGCGTCGTGGATCACAAGTTAGGTGGTCGTCGCCGAATCCTCTGTTGGGCAGCATTTTGCGCGGCGAGTTCGGCGTCCATTTTTTCACAAACCGTGCGGAGCCAGACCAGTGTCTGAACAAATTGACGCAAGACTCGATCGAACCCAGCACGCATCCCATCATACTGAATGAGAGTTTCCCATCCAGCAACAATTTCATGTTTTGTTAGATGGGCGTATTTGCCGTACATGAAAGCCTCGAATATCTCTCGGTTCCTGATCGTATGGCCGCCAATCTTGAATATGGGCGGACCATGATCGCGATCGAGGTAGGCATTGAACTCATCACGAATCGTTTCGAATTCATCTTTGAGCGATTGGTTGACCGACAGCCCTTTAGTAAACGCGGCCATATTTCGCATCGAGATGTCTTCATTATCTTGACAGAAGAAACGAAGCGTCAGAATTGCAGCCTTCACCGATTCTTCGTCGGGGCCAGTGCGGCTTGACTCGGCGAAACCCTCTTTCAAGTTGAAGTGCACGGATACGCTGATAGGTTGCTGCAGCTCTTGTGCGTAGCGAGATTCGTAAACTTCCGTGGCCGACTTTATGAATCGCTGCAGCCTTGCTCGGTCTTCATCCATGGGAAGTACGTCTCACTGAAGTTCTGCCGCGTAACAATTTAGTTGTTCAGCCCGCTGGCAGAGTAATATTGCGTTTACGCCACTCATGCAACATACTCCCGCAGAGGTATGGCATTCAAGGACACCGATGCGGATTTCGTCGATCCTTCCGCGCAACAGGTTGCATCGGCCGAACGCTCGGCTAACCTACCGCCGGCCGTGTCGGTGTGATCGACCGAGGCAGGGTCAAAATAATCGCGCCTGAACATCCTTCGATTTCTGGGGTCGTGGACGTGGCGTTCCGTATTGTTTGACCTCGTATTGCTCGGCGCGCGAGATGAGTTCTGCTTTTGTCGCGTCCTTCAACACCGGCATTCTACCTGCTTGAATGTGTTCCTCGACGTGAGCAATGTGCTCCCTGGCCGCCGACACTGACATCTCAACAGTGATTTGTTCCAGTGGAGCAGGCATGACACGGACGAGTCCATCCAGGATGATGGCCCGCCCGTTAGTGAACCTCTCCATTCGCACTAATTCAACCGCACTCCACCCATTGGCCAGCACAGGATGATGGTTGACGATCTGATCCCGCTCGTAGATACGTGGTTCACCGACTGGCTTGGTATACCAGTTGAGCGCAATGCACGGTGTATTCTTCGCGATAGTTACAGGTTTCCAATTGATCATCCAGCGGCTCGCATGCTTAGTCTTATCGAATCGATGGCTCCCGGACCATCGGATGGTTGGCGATCTGTGACCCGCCGATGGTCTCGCCCGATCTTCGAGAACACCGGATAAATATTGTTCTGCGAACCACTGCTGTGTACGTACCCGGCCGAACCCGGAGAGCTTGGCGAGCGTTTCGGTGAATATCTCGACTTCAACAATCATGCTCCCAAAGTCAAGGAACACAGGCTTCTCGCATGTCGAGATGTGCTTGTTTTGCCCGAGTGAGAAAAATGCACGTTGACCAGTCGAAATAACCTTGAACCGCTCGGTCGCATCGAATACCCATACCATGTCGCCGTAGAACTTCTCTCGCTCTGCGATTTCGGGCACAGGGATATTTGAATGCTGGAGTTCAATGACAGTCTTGTTGTTGCCGATGATGTCGGCTCGATGTTCGCCTATCGTCACTTCCTTGGAGTCCAGACGAACCAAGTCTTGCCAAGCGATGTGCCACGGCCCGACGTTCTCCGACCATTTATCGCATTCGCCGCGGGCTTTGTGCTTCCAATGGTGGATGACCTGCGTTCCGCAGTGAGATACGACCGTGCTGCCGCATGTGAGGCACTTACCCCATACGCCGGGTTCCGGCAGGCACTTGATGCCGTCCACGTCCGCAAAGCGCATTGTTCCGCCATGAGCCATTTGCGTTGTAATACTCCGTTTGGCTGCTTGTAGAAGTCGTACGCGGTCGCCTATTCTCGGCCATATGGTAGCGTGGCCACCAGTTAAGTAGACGCGAAACTACCGTCAACGTCCAGCCGCGCCGCAGATGACCGGCGCGAGTTTGTTGATCTTGGTGCGAGTGGATTCATTGGTTTCTGCGAGTTTCACTATCAACATGGCTAAGCGTCAGCTATGTGGGTCTTGAGTCTCAACACCGATGCGAGTTCCGAAGATTGTTTAGAGCAAGCGGTTGCATCGTCCGCCCGCAGATCGAATGGCTGCCAATCCGCAGACCTGCGACAGACCGATGCATTTTACGCAAATCCTGAAACTGCGTCGGATTCATCGTCCGACGCGTTTCTGGTTCTTCGCTAACTCGCGGAGGACGTGAACTTCCACGCAGGCTACGCGGACGGCTGAGGGCCGCTGCCGGTGCCCAATTTGCAAGATTCGGAGGTACACCGGCGTCGGCCGCCGGAGCGCGCAAGCTTGGCATGCTTACCAACCGAACAAAGTCCGCGTACCTTTTCTTCTCTGGCATGAACAACACTATGCGGCGTAGGCAGCAGCAATTTCACGGATAGAGCTTCTCTGCCAAACATAGTCGCGTAGTTCTTTGCATCGTCTTTGGAACGACGAGGTATGGGAGCCATATCAGCGACACAATACAGGATTTTGACGTCGACTTCTACGCTCGTCTGTTATGGCTCAATCCAACGGCTGCAAGATTGCAACAACGGAACACCCACCATTCGGTCCAATTGCAGTCTCGTTCGTGTAAATAGGTAGCGCGGACACCGAAAAATGCCGGGATTTCCTGCCAAAATCGAGAGTTTGCTTGCCGTCGACAGGGATCTGCGACATAGAAGCCTCGAAAATCGGGCCTTCACATGGGATCGATTTTGACTGGGGGATAAACTCATTCACCCTCTCGTCAAAAGCACGGTTCGCAATCCGATAATCGACGCGCAGTTTGGGTTCCGGCTCTGGAAGATCGAGGGCCGGGAACAGAGATGGTGTCATTCGGCTTGCTTTCAGCTCCCGCTCTTCCACCGGTTTCAGTTTCCAGCTGAAAAAAACTGCCGCCATGGCGCTCGGATGCACTTCAACAACTCGCCGAGCAGTGGCATCCCGTGAAGCCTCGAAATCGTCGGCAAGCTTGGCCAAGTTTTCGGCCGAGATGCTGAGCAGTTTCAAGCAATCGTCGAACCAGGGAGTTGGAAACATCAGCTCAGACGCCGCAACATCGCAGAGCGTTTCGAGCAAATCCTCGGGGTCGGCAAACGAGCGGCGATCACCTTTTCGACACCTCACTTCCAACTGGTACTCTGGAAAAAGTGTGTGCCCGACCTCGTGGCAGATGCTGAATCTTTGCCGAGTGAGTGGCCGGGTCTTATCCACCCGGAGCACAACTCGCCCATCTGATTCGGGAGCAATTTCCGAGTCTGGGCTGAACCTTGGGTCATCATCAGACCAGTGCAGACCTCGCAGGCTGGCTATTGCTTTGACATCGAAAGGCGGTTCCCCACCGAAGAGCTGGTGAAATTGGGAGATAACGTCTCGTGCTTTTGTTCGTACGGCTTCATGCGGGTCTTCGACACCAGTCTCATCCATGATGGCGAGAATATGCTGGTGCAGATCTGATCTTCGGTGCCTTCTTGGCATCGTTACCTACCGGTCGTTCTTTTTAGGGTGCGATAGAGGTCTTCCCAATCCTCGGCCGTCTTCGGCTGGCCGCCTCGAAACCGCATCGTCGCAAGGTCATGCACCTCGTCCTCGGAGAGTTCGCGATCGGTCTTTTTCATCCAATCACAGAATTCTTTCAGAGACTTGCTGATTTCGATTGCACGATTGTCGACCTGCACTGATGGAAGGCCGAGAAGGTCAGCGATAGTGACCCGCAGTGGCCCAACCAATTTCATGAGCGTGTCCGCCGACGGCCTCTTCTCGCCTTTCTCGTCGTTCTCTAACTCCCACAGATAAGTCTTCGAGAGCTTGGATTCATCAGCCAACTGATCGAGGGTCAATCCAGCCTGCTTACGGGCGTCGCGAATGCGATTTGCCAGCGTTCCACCGGGCGTTCTCCCCGTGTTTTTCGGTCGTTCTCGTTTCTTGGCCATGCAATAAGCGTACACTTCTGCGTTCGCTTCGGCAATACGCTTGTTCGCTGGGGTTGAATCCCAGGCTGAGATGCGATATGTTCGTTGCAGTTGAACTTTTCGTTCCTCTGGAGCGGAGAGGTTTGTTCATCTCAACAGCACTGAGGGACACATGAGTTTCAAGCTGCCAGAACACGGATTTGTCTTTTGGCCGATCGGTACCGGTGACAGCACCACAATTTGCATCGACAAAGACACGGTCATCCAAGTGGATATTCACAATCTGGAGATCGCGAATGACGACGACGATCCGAGAACACCGATCGTGGATCGCCTGGTTGACTTGCTACCGAAAAAGAATGGCAAGCCATACCTCGCACTTTTTGTCCTTACCCATCCAGATAAGGACCACTGTCTTGGTTTCAAAGATCTAATGAAGAAAGTGACCATCGGCGAAGTCTGGTTCTCGCCGCGGGTCTTTCGTGAGAACAATTCCGACCTGTGTGATGATGCGACAGAATTTCGCAAAGAGGCGAAACGCCGTGTAAAGAAAGTGATCGACAGCACGGGATCCGTATCAGTCGGCGATCGCGTTCGAATCATCGGTTACAGCGATCTACTGGAAGAGGACGACTACAAGAGCTTTCCAGATGAAAAGCTCAATCGCCCGGGTGATGTTGTTACCGAGGTTGACGGGAAGTGTCGCAAAGACAAGTTCTCTGCCTTTATCCACGCACCTTTCAAAGACGACAGTAACTCACGCGAACGGAACGAGACAAGCATTGCGTTTCAGGCCGAGTTAGTTTCGGGATCACACACTGGCCAGGCGCTCTTGCTCGGCGATTTGAGCTATCCCAGTGTTCGCCGGGTCTTTGACGAAAGTGACCGGCACAAAAACAGCAATCGCCTGCACTGGGACGTATTTCTCTGTCCCCACCACTGCTCAAAATCTGTGATGTACTGGAAAGACGAGGGAGAGGAAGAGGCCAAGCTAAAACAGGACATCCTCGACGATATCGAGAAGGCCGGAGAATCGGTGGGATACATTATTGCGAGCAGTAGTGAAATTCCGTCATCCAACAAGAGTGGCGACAACCCGCCGCATGCCAAAGCGAAACGCCGCTATGAAGAGATTGCACCAAGTGGGTTTCTCTGCACGGGGGAACACGTCGATAAGGATAACCCAGAACCCATCGTCTTCGAGTTAACCGATTCGGGCTTTGCCTACAGCGAACCCAAAAAGGAGGAGAGCAAAAAATCCAAAAAATCAGATCAGTCAGCCTTGAGCAAGGCTGTAATTGCTGGGCGCGGTCGCCCAACTCCTCCAACGGAACGGGTAGGGTTTGGAAGCAAATGATGAATTCTGAGCAAAAGCTAGCGATAGACCAGATCCAGCGAGTGGCAAAGCAGAGCGACGCTCTCGAGGTCATCAACGTCATCAGTTCCGAAAAATCTGATTCGTTTGTCATCGTCGATCTTTCTCTGTATTGCGGGGACTTGGTCGGGGCAGATGGTGGGTTTCCAATCAAGGAAAGGGAAAGGGTGCGGGTGCTAATTGGCCCTGATTACCCTTACGCCCCACCATCCGTGGCTTCGTCACACACCCGCTTCGCTGGATATCCCCATGTGAATTGGAAGCGTTGGCTGTGCCTCTATCTTGCTCCGCAGACTGAGTGGTCGCCCCGAAACGGGATGTTTGGATTTCTTGAGAGACTAGAGCTTTGGCTTAGACGTGCAGCATTGGGTGAACTAGACGAGACTGGAGGGCCGATTCATCCACCGGTGACCTATTCGTCAAAGGGGCCGCTACTAATACCCCGGAGTGATACCCCCAACGTCGACGGCGAACCGTGGCTGGGATTCGCAAATCTCAAGCAGATTTCACCCGATCGGATCGATCTAGTCGGCTGGGCGCGTGACGAGGAGTTGGCAGAGACAGCTGGTGTCGCGATCCTCCTGGACGCCCCTATGCCACTAGAATTCCCTTCAAAACTCAATGAGTTGATTGAATGCATCGCAGATCGTGGCGTGTCCGTTGAGTCGGTTTTTGAGCTACTAAGAAAAGCTGCCGAATCAAATTCCTCCGATACTCCACTGTTCGTTGTGGTTGGCACTCCAATGCGCGGAACAAAGGGGAAGGAGCTCAAACAGCACTTAACTGGATGGCGTGTCGACACACTCTTGAACAAAATAGCATCGCTGGATGGCGATCTTTTGCAAGACAGACGGGTTGCAAATGCAAACGATCTTTCAGATTGGTCAGCTTCTATTGACGAACACAGGGGGCGCCTGATGGAACTATTTGCCGATTGGTCGAAGGAAGCAGACATTACGTGGTGCCGTGTACGCGAGGATCGACCGGAGATCGTTACTCGCCGAGACAACGGCAAGCCGGTATCATGGTTCTCAGGAAGGAATTTGGAATTATGGGGTTGCGGAGCACTTGGTGGATACATCGCTGAATGGCTGGTAAGGGCCGGCGCGGCAAAGATCATTTTGCGGGATGAGGGTGTCGTTACCCCTGGACTGCTAGTGCGCCAACCCTTTCACGACGAGGATATTGGGACCTTCAAAGCTGAAGCATTGGCGGCTCGACTTCGAAAAATCTCTCCAAGCTGTCAGATTGAAACATCGACGAAAGATGTCATTGAATGTCCGCTCGGCAATCCCGGCGAATGTACTGACTGTGATCTCATCATTGATGCAACAGCCTCCAATATCGTTCTCAGCAAACTAGAAAGCGTTTGGCGAAGTTCGGCTGGAATTCGAAAAAGAATTGCATCCGTAGCGATCGACAGAGAAGCTGAGCGACTCCTCGTTGGCATAGCAAAACCCGAGCATTCGGGTGGTCCGCTCGATATCTTGAGGAAGATGAAGCTGAAGGCGTGCAAGGACGGCACCCTCAAGCGATACCTCGATGCCTTTTTCCCTGAGAATCCCCCCGTTCCATTTCAGCCTGAACCCGGTTGTTCAGATGCGACTTTTATCGGGTCGGCGGCAGATGCTGCGTCTTTGTCATCATTGGCTGTCAATTTCATTGGACGCGCACTAAGCGAGGATCTCTGCGAATCAACTGGCTTCGGTGCTTACATGTCGGATGCATGCGCGGAAACGATCGCTCCGCCATTCGTTAAGTTCGAATTTTCTCCAGATCATTGCGTGCAAGACCCGGAAAGTGGATTTGAAACCCGCATTGCTGCATCAGCGTGGCGATCAATAAAATCCTGGAAAGCCGATTCTGCAAGGCGGCGTGGAGCAGACGTTGAGACAGGCGGTTTGTTATTTGGCGAATTGGACGAGCTGCTAAAGGTCGTTTGGGTGACAGAAGTTAGTGGGGCACCATCTGATAGCATCCATTCCGCTGAAGAATTCGTATGTGGGATCAACGGTACGACTCAATTAAATGATTCAATCACGGATCAAAGTAGACGATCCGTTCAGTTTGTTGGCTCTTGGCATACCCATCCAGTTTCGCCTGCGATCCCAAGTGGAAAAGACCTTGCCGCAATGGACCGGTTGCTCGTGCAGAGTCCTGTGCCGTCTGAAAGACAGCTTTTATTGATCATTGGCCATGCGAGCACATCAATGGAGACGGGCGCATTTATCTTCCAACGAAAGGAGTTCGAATCATTGCGGCGTTCAGGCCAGCTTTCGCGTCAGATTGCGATTTCAGAGTCTCCTTCTCTCAGACCTGACCTGCTCCCAAGCATCGGGTTGTCGCTTTCTGGAGGTGGATCGCGGGCAATGGCATTCCACTTGGGCTGTCTTCGCGCTTTAAATGACCGCGGAGTCTTGGATCGTGTTCAAGTACTATCCACGGTTTCTGGAGGATCGGTCATTGGAGCAATGTTTGCTTTTTCCAACACACCGTTCGAAGAATTCGAGCTAGATGTCCGCGCAGCGCTGCGCCGAGGATTCGCAAAAGGCCTCGTACGCAGAACGCTGCTGTCGCTTCGCCTGTTTCAGATTCTTGGTACGTGGATTTTTTCTGGTGTTCCCGCGAATATGACATTCGCAACACGTTTCATTCTCGGCCGTGCCAACTCGTTAGTGCCAAAGGATTCTCGTGCCGGGGGAACTGTTGCGCAGTCACTTCAACCACCGTTTCGTCGCTGGGTAAATCGAACCAACGCACTAGAACAGACTTTTGCTGACTTACTCTTCGGTGAGACCAAAGTCGCGCAAGTAGCCAGAGATGGGCTTGATGTTGTTATCAATGCAACAGAACTAAGAACTGGCACTGCTTTTCGATTTGGTAACAGAGAGTCTGGATGTTGGCGGTTCGGTACGATTGAAAACAACGATGTCAGTGTTGCAAGAGCTGTCGCCGCTTCAGCCGCTTATCCTGCGTTGCTTCCGGCAATCGATACCGTGCTTCAGTATTCGCACGGTTCGAGTGATGGTGAATCGAAACGCACGATTCTTACCGATGGCGGTGTGTACGAAAACCTTGGAATCTCCTGCATGATCCCTGGGCGAGACAAAGCATTTTCAACGAATGTTTTTTCCCCCGATTACATTGTTTGCTGCGACGCAGGGCCTGGACAGTTCAGCGATACAGTGATGCCCTACGGCTGGGGAACACGGATGATGCGGTCCATTGAAACGACATTCCGTCAAGTGCAGCATGGACTTCAGAAGCAAATCCACATGTGTCGCGAGAATCGAGAACTAAAGGGGTTTGTCTATTCCTACCTCGGACAACAGGACGCAAGACTCCCAATCCGTCCGCCTGAGCTTGTTACACGTGATCAAGTGACGCATTACCCGACCGATTTTTTTGCCATGAGCAACACTGACATCGAGCTACTATCGCAGCGTGGCGAGCAGCTCACTCGGCTTCTGATCGACCACTATTGTCCGGAACTCTAAGCATTACTCGTCGCTTCGAGGTTGATAGATCTTCATCTGCCCACGCCTCAGGCGGAGTGCTGTGATTGGAACCGGCTGAACCCCCTGAGACTGTCGCTTCTTGTTTGCGGATCGAAGCAGATTCGGAAGTAGTCGGCGAACTGGGGCGTACCTTGCAAAGGGGAGCTTTCCAAATCCTTCCCCCAGATTCTCCGGAGAGCGATGACAAGCAATACCACCGAAGTGGGACTTCAGTTGCTTGTACGTGGGGCGATCGATCCGCACATGGGCATGCCATCTCACTGCCCCCCTTTTCCGTCACTCCCGATCGCCGGTAAGAAATCGAGTAGCCGGCAATCTTGATCGGCATGCGGCGACAATCCCGGAGTTGGTTCTTCTCCCGTCACCGATCCTCATGCTGTTCGGATCCGGTGGTGACCTTTTGTCTCCAGCAAGTGAATCAGTCTTCAATCCGCGCATGCTGGACATTGGCGAGCCCAGCCTTTCGCCGCCTGGTTGGCTCCCATGGGGAAACATCGATTCCGTATTTTCGGATCGGTTTCTTGTTAGTCTTGAGCGGATCTTTCCCGACCGTGATTTTCACCGTCACGTACCAAAAGTAGTCGTGGCGAAGATAGTTCCTGGCAATCAGCTGAACTATTCCGTCGGCTGAATTTGCTTCGCACCGATAATCCACGGATGGCTTTCGGGCGACGGAAAGGTACGCGGACTCGTTTTTTTCTTGAAGGGTGACGTCTGCTCACCGTTCGTGTTTTGAACAAAGTTTGGGTGCTCCGGTGGCCGACGCCGGTGCAAATTCGGGCTGAGATTGCAGTCTGAATCGAGCAGCGTTCGTGGCCAAGGACGAGACGAGCCGTCATGGCGTATTTGGACATCCGTCCCAAACTGCGTCGGATCCTTCGTCCGGCGCAGCTTGCTGGCGATTGCGATTCGCTCGCCATGCCCTTGATCTCCTATTTCGTTGCCACGGTTTTGGGGTTTGGGTAGACCCTCTTCTAAGGCCGTTCTTTCGTCGGAGCCATCGTCCGTCGCCCACCGTTGGGCGAAGCGTCAGCGGAGCGAATGGTGACGGACGATTGCGACAGAGAAAGGTTAGGCCGTGGCCCGGCGGCTTGCCCGCCCCGTTCTTTCGTTGGTGAATTGTTTTGTGGGCTCAACGACGAGGAATCGTGCGGGGTTACCCCGCTCCTTGATACGGTTACCATTCGCTGCGTCGTAGTTTCACTCCGACGCAGGTTAGGGCGTCCCGCGTGCATGCACAGGTCACGCCCACTTTGGTCCCGATCGATTGGAAGACCTGGGCCTCGCTGACAGGATTCGAAATGTCGTCAATCTGACGCTGCAGCTGCGGAGGTGTCCGCCACCGACGCGCCGAAGCCTGTTGGAGAACCTGCGTCGGTTGGTCCAACCGAGGCGGCGAAGGGTCCCGCGATCGATAGGACCAATAGGACAGATGCGACCTATAAGTCCTATGTGTCCTATTGGTCCCATTGCACGATTGGTACCCCATCCTCGGAGCAAAGGCAAAACAATGGGGGCAAAACAATTTTAGGCTGTGATCGTTTTGCCCCCATCGTCTTGCCCATCGTTCGTTGTCTAGTCGAGCAACAAAGACTGACAACTGAGGGCGCCGCGGTTGCATCGACTTCCGCGCTGAAACTCTCGGCTGAATTCGCTTCGGTGTCGCGAAATCGGGGGCACCGACGCGCCGATATGATTGTCGCGAAGGTGCACCGGCTTCCTCGTCCGACGCAGCTTGCTGGCGATTCGCGCGCCATGCCCTAGATCTCCTATTTCTTTGCCACGGTTTTGGGTTCAGGTAGCCCCTCTTCTACGGCCGTTCTTTCGTCGGAGCCATCGTCCGTCGCTCACCCTTGGGGGCGAAGCGTAGCGGAGCGAATGGTGACGGACGATTGCGACAGAGAAAGGTTAGGCCGTGGCCCGGCGGCTTGCCCGCCCCGTTCTTTCGTTGGTGAATCGCTTTGCGAGCTCAACAACAAGGAATCTCGCGGGGTTACCCCGCTCCTTTCTCTCTTCCTAGAACAATCGCTCGGAAACTTTGAGTGCCTTGCACGGCCGTGCTATCACTTGCCCATAACGTAGGGTCCAAAGGGGGCACATGGGTGAGTATGAAGATAGGCGACCGGGACGAAAGGGCGATGGACAGGAGCAGCCAGAAGACAGTCACCTCTCGCATACTGACGTCAACGGCCAAGCCAATCTAGAGAACTGGTCATTTATTGGGCAGGATGGCCAACCGCTCGAAAACAGGAAGTCAGATTTCATAAGCAAAGAAGACTGGTGGGAGAAAGCCAAGCACTTAGAAGAGTACATTTCTCGTAGTGAGCTTGAGTGCATGCGGCTGTCGATGAATAGGGCAGAACAATTAAAGGAAATCAAACCGGTAAATAGGGCTGGGTCGGTTGCGTCTGGCAGCACTCGGGATGATTTCGCAGGCGATTTTAGCTTAACTCGTGAAAACGTCGAAGGTTTAAGTTCGCTTACTGGGCGACCTTTGGTTCAACCAGCGGTCGACAACAATGAAAGCGTACGCGAGCAGCAAGCTAGCGACACTCAGCATGCTGAAGACGCAGAGCGTTTTGAAGCAGCTGTCATTGGTGCCCGACAGCAAAAAAGGCGATGCGACATTGATGCGGGGTTCGGGAATCCTGGAATTTTCCGCCGCGCAATTGCCGCATTTCGAAGGGCTTTCAATCTGTATCCAAAGGCACGACGGAATATTGGTGTTGAGGGTGTAGAGAGTCGGCCGCTTCGTCGCGATAGCTGATGCTCAAACGCGAACTATTTTCCAACTGTCTTTGGGTTTTTTGGAAAACTTCCTGTGGTGCCATGGCAAGAACTTTCCATACATCCAATCAGCCCACCACTCGGCATTGTATACCGCACCGGCATGGTCGAAGGGAGGGTCGGAAAGACGCGAACAAGCGTACAAAGCATTGTAGTACAGTGCATAAAATCGCTCTTTATGACTATCTCTCCATGGGCACATCCCAGAGCGTTCGTAGTTTGTCCGCGTATCGTCTCCTAGGAGCCATCTAACGAACTCGGGACAAATTGTAGCTCCGGTAATTCTATTGTCTTCGGATGAGTCTCGTGCGTCAGTTGTGTAAACGACAGGGTAGAAAGTGTCAGAGTTGGCATCACCGACGCAACAGATGTTAATCGCGTCAAGCCGCTGGCCCTCGGCATCTACTATGTAATCTGGGAGTGGATGCCGAGTTTCGAATGTCGACACGTGCCCGTTATATCGATACTGAACTTCAGCCCAAATTGCGTCAGAACCGGGCTCCGGTGTCAATCGAAGTAGCGTGGCGGGGTGTACGATAAATTTGCTCGGTCCGGTGGTGCAAAAGGTAACTGGTCTTGGGCTCCATCGGACCGCTTGCGGTTTGTCCTCATACTCTTCATCTTCGAAAGTTTTTGTTCCCGTGATGCTGGCTTGAAACCCTATCACGTACCAAGCACCATCTTTGTAGACGAAGACATCAGCGGGGCGGAATTCCTTCTTCAGGACCGTCCGGTGCCAGAATTCAAACTGAGCGATTCCACCGTTGTGACTGAGCATGAAAGAGCAAAGCTCTTCTGAATCTCTGTTGGTCACAATCGTCCAGAATTCTTCAGCTGGAAGGTTTTCAGTTTTTTGCTGAAGTCTTATTGCGACCCGTCCATCTTCCAGTAACGTGAAAATTTGGAGCTGTCGGCTTTCTTCGGTTTTGAGTTCTACGAAATCAAGTGTGTAATTGTGTTCTCTCGCATATTTATTGACGTCCCACGGGCTTCGGTTGGGAGTACGGTCAATCCTGTGGGTGTTTTTCGCTTCCTTCGATTGATTCCGATGACCTTCAGCTGTCGAAAATGGAATGAGACCTGGTTCATTGCTTACTTGCTGGGAGTTTTGCGTCCGATTTACGAGGTTTGGAAAAGCTTTGTGCAGTGAAATAAACACCCAATCGGAGTCTTCGTTGTTGAACTCGTAAAAAGCAGAGGGGATAGGGACGCCATCCTCCACTCGCCACATTTCAAGGGTTGTACCCGAGGAGTGCTCGAAGAACCGGAAAACGAATTTGAGTCCATCGTCATCGGTGATTGATAGCTGCTGTTCGTGCTGGAGAACCGTTGTCCCGTCCGTTGTGTTGTTTTCTTCGTGGTCGGAAGCTATTGAACCATCGGAACGGAAAGAGAGGCCACGTGGAAACTTGGTAGCAGCTTTTCGTTCGAAGAGGATGCCTCTTTCTTTCGCGTACTTTCTGTAATCGACTGGCTTTAGAATTGGTTTGATAACGACCCTGTACCACGCAACATCTTCTTCGTTGAACACGAAAGTCGCATCAGGAGTTGGCTCATTTGTGTCGTTCGCCCAGAGGTCCAGTTGCGAACCGTCAGACCGGCTGTTGAGAAGTGCTGTGAAGTCTCCCGTTTTGATTTTGACACCTTCTTTGAGCGGCTCTCGTTCGGGAAGTCCGCTCATACCCACAACAAGCACTTCGACCTGTCCGCTAGAGCGAAGCTCGATTTCATCGCACGGTTGTTGAGTGACCCTCTCATGGTCGAAAGTGTTTCCGCTCTCTTGGGCATAAGCTGCAAAGTCAAAGGGCGAATCCCCGGATTTGTTTTTTTGAATGTCGGAGTTTCCCGAACCGCTTATCTCTTCAAATACAACCTTAAACCAAGCCTTCTCCTGCGATTGGTAAAGATAGTTTTCGACTGCGGGGGCCTCGTCAGCGGTTCGGATGACGTCGAGTTGACTGTCAAATCGCGTGTCGATTTCTGGATGCTCAGACGGAGGTTTTAAGTCGATGGTGACAACTTCATCGTTTGGGAATCGGATAATTGTGTCGTCACCAACGGAAAGATCTAGCCAATTGCCATTCTTTTTTGCGTGAACCGTTCCCTGCGGATGAAGGACAAGGAAATCGTTGACAAATTCATCTTCGCAGCGTTCAAACCGAAAGCTGAGCGATGCTTCTTTAGCGTGTTGCGCAAAGTTGAAGGGACGGATCATTGCTTTTTGTTTGGTTTCGAGATGTGAGTGTATTTTAAAGGACCAGACACGATATCTGGTTCCGGATCTGGTTCTGGATCTATTTTCACCCCTTCGTTATCTGGTGGTGGGTCGAATCCAAAGTGCTCGTAGTCTTCCGCTCCCCACGGCACTTCGTGTTGGTGACATTCCGGTGCCGGCACGTAAGGTTTGATCGTGTCGCAACGGGGTCGAAGCCGGTTGGTGATCTCCTCGTGACACATTTTCTGGCCAGGCTTCGGACGGAATACATGAGGGCTCGTAAAGTATGCGTCTAGTCCGTCTTTGTTTGGATAGTTCAGCTGGTTGAACAGAAAGTAGGGAACGGTATCGTCTTCTTGCATGTGCGTCGTGCATCCCCTGCTGTCGGAATTTGATCCATAGGTTTGCGTGTTGGACTGTTGTTCGACCCATGATTTACCGAGTTGCTCGACGGCCTTCTTGATGTTGGCCGCATTTCCTTGCGGCAAGTACATCTGGTGAGGACACTGCCCGAGCACCAAACTTGCGTTGGCAGGCTTGTCGAACGCTTGTTCAAGGGAGTCATACCCGAGAGCAGTGACGACTACCCTTGCTCCGGCACTCCTCCCAACTTCGAGGAGGTTTGGAAGATTGTCCATCTTCCCCATGAATTTGATTTCATCGAGGAGGAACCATGAAAGATCCGTCTTCGTGGGGCCTGCATTGATGACGGACTGGATAGCGTAAAGAAAAGTAAAGTAGTTAATGATTCTGGATTGGCTCTCTGCCTGTGAGTCGTAGCCGAGTACCAGGACTCCACCGGACTTTCTCCATTCCTTGATGCTGAATTTTGTTTTCGCGTGGTACCAAAGATTTGCGACGATTCGAAGAGGGTCGAGAGTTGCTGCTAGTGTAACGTCGACACTCCCTTTGATATCGGTCGACTGGTTGTTGATATACTTCTCCATCGCGTTCTTGCCCGCGCGCGTCCGACTGAGGGCCTGCTTGAGAATGTGCATGTCTGACACACACTCAATTAGGTCTCGGAGGTCCCAAGTTCTTCCGCCTTCCGCGAGGGGTGCATTCCCATTTAGTTGACGTTTTTGCTAGCAACCCGTCGGGGGCTTGGCTGCTGTTTCTGGATCCGGTGTTGACGGTATCTTGGGCGATTCAAGGATGATTTTCCACTCGCCTAGCAAGGATGCCGACGACAATGCAAGGACTAGACATGGGGCAAGAGAATGGTGAGCGGATTGAGTCGGCTGAAGAAATGCTCGCGCTCTTTTACGCTCAGTTGGTTCCCAAAGTTACGCTCTGGAAACAACGGATCTCAGATCATCCCGAGCAACTCGCAACGCTGGAAAGAACCATCCATGATGCCTTTGCCCGCGGTGCGGACATGGTCGTCGCCGGGCTGATCTCCGCGACCATGATCGAAAAAGGTTTTGAAAAAGCATGCCAATCGAGTCGGGTCAACTTCTCAAGACCGCTTCAGAAAGGGCGCGAGACTAGGGTCGCCGTTCGATTGCTCGGCGGCATGCTGTTCTGGGCCACAGCGCTCTACTGTGCCCCTAAGAAAAAGTTGCTTGGTCGAGACGATTCGCCCCGCGTCGGCTTGCATGTTTCGCTTGCTCAATTCGGGTTCGGCAAAGGCGTCTCGCCCGCGCTGGAGAGTCGCGTGGCACGCCAAGTGGCATTGTGTCCTTCGATCGAAGTGGCTCACCGAGAACTGGTTCGCGATGGTATCACACTTGATATCAAGGCGGTCAAACGGATCGCCTATCAATCTGGCGACGGCTTATTGCGCCTACGACGGCATCGGCTCAAACTGTTTCGGCAGGGCAAGTTGGCGAGCACCGGTGAATTGGCCGGGAAACGAGTGTCGGTGCAAATTGATGGCGGAAGAATGAAAATACGCGGCAAAATGCTACCTGCATCGACTTCCAATGCGTCAAGCGATGATGTCGCTCAGGGGCAAGCTGACTCGCCCGGACGCTCGGCAAAGAAACCTGCACGCTCGTTTGAAGCGGACTGGCGGGAGCCTAAACTGATGACGATTTTTGTTCACGACGAGCAGGGGCGGATGGTGAAGGAGCATGAAGCGACGATCGATGGCACCCTGACTGGGCCCGACGCGATCGCCGAATTGGTTGCGATGCATCTGCATCGGCTCGGAGCCGCGGAGGCACATAGCGTGACGTTCGTCGCCGATGGCGCCCCCTGGATTTGGGATCGTATTGATCGCATCATTCAATATGCGGGACTCACGAGCGTCGTCACGCATCAGGTCTTGGACTGCTGCCATGCGGTGCATCACGTTTCCAAAGCGCTTGCTTCGCTTGGGCTCGACGCAGACGTCCGCCAGGGGCTTTATCGTCAGTACCGAACGCTGCTGCGAAACGGTCAATGGCGGCGAGTGGTTGATGAGCTCGCCGGCCTAGAACGCGTCGGAAAATCGGCCACAGAACTGGAAACAGAAATCCATTACCTTTGCCGACATGGTGAAGCGGGTCGGTTGAGTTACCCTGCCTATCGTCGCAGCGGAATCCCTTGTGGTAGCGGGGCGATCGAAAGCAGCATTCGCCGCGTGATCAATTTGCGTCTAAAGAGCAATGCAATGTTTTGGAAAAGCGAAAACGCGGAGCAGATGCTTCAAGTTCGCGCTCATCTGATTCCTAATCGTTGGGATGAATCAATCGGCGAGCTGGCCGAATTCCGTCGCACCCAGGCAAGCGACAGTTGGCACTGGGAGCCTCGTCCAATGAGCTGCAAAGTTGAAGCCACTGACCAACAACTCCTTTCGGCCGACGATTAACGTGATTTTTGCGTCAACTAAATGGGAATGCACCCTCCGCGAGAGCGTCCATTACCGGTGTTAAGCAAGCGTTCGCGATCCTATCCCACACTCGGGATCCAGCATCGCGGACCGCTCCGCTCAGATTGACTGGATCCATATTGATGATTTCCTTTACGAACTGGTCTCTTTTGACGTGGGTGTCGAGGTCTCCTGAGATGTCCCAACCTGAGCAGCGTGCATCAAAAGGGTTGGTGATGATGATCGCATCTTTCGGGATTCCCCATCCGTGCATCTTGGGGAGGTTTTCGTTTTTGGGGTCTGTTATTAACGCCCTGAAGCGGAGCGGAAACTTGCTTTGATAAGGTGTTGGGTCAGGGTGAACAACGCCAATGTGCCCGACGGAATTCCTCGGAACGAGAATGGACTTGCTTAAGAGGTGAAGTGCTGTAGTCTTTCCACTTCCGGCAGTCCCCACGATCAGAAAGTGCACTTTGGTGTCGTTGACGTGTTCGTCGTACGGCATGCCCTTTCGACTCAGACCCCAGGAAAGCCGAAGTCCTTTCGGACCCTCAAGCGGGAAATATCGCTTTCGGTCTGCTTCGTGCGGCATCAAGAGAGTGGTGTGGGCAGGGTGAAGAGGTTTCTCCCGACTCATGAGGCTCTCCTCTCAATGTCTTTTTGTGCTCGCTCGAAGGCGGCGAAAAGGATCTGGCCGATGTCATTGACGCTTGGGGACGTGCTTTTGTCTGGAAAGAGCACATGGTGATTCTGAAGAATTACATTGAAAAAGGCAAAAATGTGGTACTGAAAGTGTTCCTGTTGGCTGGCTAGTTGGCGAGCGAATCTCTCTTGCTGTTGGCTTAGCTTTTCCTGATCCTCCGCTATGCTCTCAAGAGCAGTCGCGAGACCTTGTATCGCTCGCTCAATGCGATCAAGTCGGTCGTTGAATTCACTGCCATCCATTTGTTGCGATTGGCTGTTGATTTCAGGTGAGGTTCCGTTGACGATTCCGGTAACAAATTGTCGCAATTTGTCGCTCCGTTTGCCACCATCGGGGACGCGTTCCAGGAACGCAGCTTTGAGGTCGGGCTCGATTTTAAAGGAAATCGCCTCGTTCTTCACGAATTTTTTCTTCATATGCGAAGCCCTTCTCGCAACACGGCGCTACGTTGTTCCTCTTTTATTCGTAGCTCCTCTTTGTCGTCCAACGGCGGCTGGTTCTCGGGACATTTTGACGAAGCGAATTCCTTCTTGTGGGAGGCAGCGAGGCGTTTTGCCAGAAGCGAGTTTTCCACTTTGGTCTCGCGATGTTCGCTGGCTGCTTCAATCAGCTTTTCAAGCTCTTCGATTTTCGGCGTATCGTGTTGGCGAATTGCCTCCTTGCGTTTTTCTCGAAGGCAAATCTCCATTCCAGCCTCTCTTTCCGTGGCATAGACCTTTGTCGAATGGGTGCCGCGAGAAAGCTGGACGTAGGAAAGTTCTCGATCTTGCATCCTACCGCCCGTCAGGACGTAGCTGTGCTTGTACTCCGAACCCTGCGAAAGGTGGGTCGTGAGAGCGTAACCGAGCGACACATTGACCTTCCTCGTTCGGTCTCTTCCGAAGATGTCCGTGTGGTAGGCTCCGAAGATGTTCTTTCGGTTTTGGTCTCGTATTTCGCTTGGGAGCGTGATGAAGCGGCCGTCATCCATCTTGAGGGAGTATTCCTTGGTGAAGGGGTTCACCGCGACAACGGTTCCGGTCTGCCCGTTTCGAACTCGCTGTACGGCTTCTCGCTCCTGGGTGACGAAATGCTTTGCTTTTTCAAAGAGGTAGTTGAACCCCGATTGAAACTGCCCGCTAAGGATCAGGTTCTCTCGGATGACCACCCGGTCACCTCGAAAAATGGTTTGGTTTTCGTGGTTCCTAAAGCCGACACCGATTTTTCGCTTCACGATGTTTTGGCGTTCTTTTTGGCATGCTTCGTTAACGGCGAGCCTGTCTTCGTTCGTCGAAACAAGAATCTGGTGCTCCTTAGGGCTTCGGATCCCTTTCATTTTCCACTCTTCTACGAGCTTCGTTCGGGAGTCTTCCTTCTCTTTTGAGAGTCTTAGACGGTCGCGTTCATGGAGGTTCTCAATGACGCCCCTCGCGTCACCGGCTGCGGCAAGTTTTACGAGCTCTTTATCCTCCTCGCTGACCTGCCGATAGTTTCCCGTCAGACGTGCTGCGTCCGTCGCTTGTGCAGCCAGCGAGAAGAATCCCCCGTGCCCAATCGCTTGGCACTGTTTGTCATCACCCGACCAGATAACAAGGGAACCGGCTTCAACGGCTTTTTCGTAAAGCTTGGAAAGCTGGGGAGTGTCAGTCATCCCTGCTTCATCGATTACAAGGACTGTGTTCTCGTCAAGAAAACACGGGTTGTCCAAGTGCCACCAGTCTTTTCCATTGACGGTTCTAGCAGCCATCCTTCCAAGATGCTGCACTGCATCCAACGCTCGCTTTCCGTCCGACTTTGCAAGTTCATGAAACCACTTCGAGACGGTGGTGCTCTGGATTCCTGCTTTGCTGGTTAGTTCGTCAGCAGCCTTCCCCGCAATAGCAGCACCCACCACTCGGTAGCCTGCTCTTTCAAAAGCATCTCTGGCGGTTGCAAGAAGCGTGGTCTTCCCGCTTCCAGCGTCTCCGATGAGTACCCGAGTTGCCCCGACATCACGGCCCGGTACGTTACCTATTGTGAGGTAGAGAAGAGCACTCAGGTAATCCCTGTTGTACCTGACTCCGGTCCTGTCTTCCGTGTTCCTAATCGCTTGCTCCCGTAGATCGGGACCAATTTTGTGGGAACGGTCTTTGGCGTGCTCTTCGAGCAAGCCGCACATCCGGTGCTCCAACTCAAAGTGGGTTTTGTCGGTAAGCAATCGTTCGAATTTTTCGATTCCAAGTGAGACCAGTTCACTCGGATCGTCAATGCCTTCAATTTCGGTACCGAGAATCGCTGTGTCGACCGAGGACTTGAGTTCTTGGTAGGTTCTCAACGTACCTATCGACTCATTCGCCAAGCGCTCAACGAGCTGGGATTCCCTAAATGCTCCATGCTCTTGGGTGAGAGCTGTTGAGGCTTCCTGGATTGCTTCTGATGCGTGTAATGGTTTGGTTCGCTCAAACGGAAGGTATTGTTCTGTTTGCAGCTTGGCCCACAGCGGGTTGAGCCCGCATTCGTTCAGTTCCTGTTTCCAAGTCGAATCTAATTCTTGCCGGTTTACTTCCTGCTTCTTCGTCCTGGTTTGCAGGTTTGCAAGTTGAGAACTGTGGGAACCAGCAAGCTTGTGCTCTTGCATGAAATCGTCGATTTCTTGGCTCCGCTTTGAGTAGGTTTCAATAACTGATTCCGGTACAGCGTTCAGTTCAAAGGAAAAGCGGTCTCGAACCACTTCTACACGAAGCGACTCTTGAAGTTTGGTCGCCAGTTCAAGGCGGTAGATCGCGCCAGCCGCCTTGATGTGGTCAAAGAGTGGGTTTTCGGCGAGTACCACCTTTCCATTCTGGTCCTTCTTGACGCGACCATAGAAGGTCCCTGTCGTTCCGTCTTCTCGGACACAGGCATTCGCGAGTAAGACATGGGTGTGGAGCTGCGGGTCTCCGGCTCTCGAAGTGATGTGTTCAAAGGCGGCACCAATCGCAGTCGCTCGCTCGATTTCCTGTCCACCCTTTCCTCTTCGAGTGAAGAGAGCAGCATCCTCAACGTAGGCAATGGCTGCGTTCACCGCTTCTTTCTGACAATCGCGAATGACGTTTTGGATTCCGCGATCACTTGCAGCATAGAAAACGGAGACGCTTTTCGGCGCGGAAAAGCAGAAGTCGTATCCTTGGTGTCGCGTCTTACCGGCGTTCTGGACAAGCTTCTCGCCGTTCTTGCCGAAACCTTTCATTAGATTTCGGAGTTCGTCCTTACCGACGTTCCCTTCGTATCCGAGGGCATCTGCACCGCGACCAAGGTAGTACCCTGGTGGCTCGCCGCCTTGTGTGTAGTACTGGGTCTTTGCAAGGTCCAGCCAATAGTTGGCGTTGTAGATCGTCGTAGCTGAAAGCATTCTTGGTTCTCCTAGAAGGTTTCGGTTTCGCCGCAACCTGGGCAGTTCCGCCGCCGCATCTGTTCCATGTACGCTTCTAGGTGTGCTTTCTGGATAGATTCATCAGAAAGCTGGGCTCTCTCTTCTTTCGTGAGAGAGTCGAGTTCATTGGTCGCTTTCGTGTCCTCGACTTGCGAGTTTCCGCATTCGGTTCTTCGACGGGATTGCATTGGAGAGCGAGCCTCTATGTGAGAAATTGGGCCGGGTTCGCTTTCATGTTCCGGAGTGTCGAACGTATACCCAAGGACTTTTCGGGGTATACTTCGTAATCGTTGTAAACAGTTCCAGGCAAGGCACTTAGCGGGACTGGACTCACGCCGTATACAGACCGGTATACGTCGGAAACCCAGTATTTTCCGGTACGAGAACGTTTTCGGGGATACGCCTCAGGTGCATTTGGTGTGTTGTGGAGTGGAAATGGAACAGACGAACTTGTTCGGCTGATTTCATTTCCATGGAACACTTTATTGGCTTCGGCGGTGAGCCGAAGTTCGAGCGACGAGCGAGAACCAAAAGCCGCTTACGGCTTTTGGCATCAAGAATCCCGTAGGGAGGCCATGAGGGCCGAGTAGGGATTCTTTCGTTTTCCGGAGCTTCTTTCCCCAGAAAGAAGCGGAGCACAAACAAGTAGGCCGTATCAGGCCGTTAAGCTTGTTTTCGCAAGTACCGGCAGAAGAGTGCGAGGGAGCGGTGGAAAGGGTTCGCATAGAACCCGTGCCGCGAGCACGCACTCCCCTGTCCGGTACGCACCATGACGCCGGATGGCGTCATGGAAGGCGCGAGTTATCCACAGGTCGAAGACACGCTGGCTTTGGAACATTTAGGCACGAAGCGGAAATTTCGTCGGGTGTGATCGAATTTCCGCGTAGTCACCGCGAGCGTGAAGCTCGCTTCTCGCGTTGAATAGAGCGTTGCTCAGCGAGCTACGCGGAAAAAATAGGAAAGCCCCCGGTTGGCACCGGGGGCGGATAGGTGGCTGTTAGGCAGCTTCTTGTTTTTGGACAAGTGGGTTTTCGGCTGTCCAGGTATGGGCCAGGTCAGCGGCTTTGGCGAGGCGAAGAAGGGCGTCTCCAGAGTAGGAGTCTGAGTTCTTGACTCCGTCGTCTGTTCGGTACTTCCTGCTGAAGGTGGTTGAGTAGAACGAACCGTTCTTTGAGTCGTTCACCCAGATCGCCGCTTCGACATTTCCAACTCGGACGGTGTGGACGGGTGCTTTCTTTTCGTTTGTCATTTTCATTTCTCCAGTGTTAAGCGGGCTTCCTACTTTGGAAGCCCTTGTCTTGTTTACGGAGCGTGAAAAAGCGAGCGGAAAAGAGAGCCGGTCAAGGAGGAACGCGAAGCGGCAAATCCTTTACCTGCTCTCGAGTGAGCCAAAATCACGTGCAGGAAATCAGACAGAAGGGCGTAAAGTCAGGGGGAGACCGCATTGGAGAAGTGAAAGAAGAAGAGGAAAGCAACTGTTCCATTCAAGTTGGAAAGAAGATGCGTCTGGGTGTCCGGAGAAGTCGATATCGTTCTCGAAGTTATCAACCGAATCGTAAGAGAAGATGGAAGAAAGAACGTTTTCCGTATTCAGCATTGGAGACGCCCTTCTTCGCGCTGATATGCGACCGGCAAGATGCAGGCAGCAGAAATCACGGTGACCAGGCATGACGATAGGCAGCAGCCAGCCCGCCCCCGGTGCCAACCGGGGACAATTTTGCGGCACGCCCTTTCAACTCTCAAGTTCGCCGCTCCGTGGCTCATTCCCTACTGCGCGGCATTAGGCATCTTGCCTTTTGCCTGCTCGAACGCTTCCCAAAAAAGCTTCGCGACTTCGCTCACGTCAATATCTTTTGATTGGTCTGGAAGAAGCGACTGATGGTTCTGGAAAAGCAAGCTGAAGATCGCCCACACTTCGCGCTGAAAGTCGCTCCTCATTGAGTTCTGAGTCTCCTCGAGCTTTAGCTGCTCGTTGTAGAGGTTTCTCATTCCTCGTTTGAGCTCATCAAGCGAATCAAGAACTTGGGACATCCCTTCTTCGAGCGGTGCGGGCTCGGGGGAGCCAGATTCCGGAACACCATCAAGTGATGCTTTGATCAACTGCTGTATCTTCTGGCTCTTGTTGGTTCCCTCGGCCCTGCATTGCGCAGAGAACTGTTTTTCAAGATCCGCTGTGATTCGCGAATGGACGAGTCGATTGCTCATGGTTCCGTGAAATGTCGAGTATGCGAGTCTCTCAGTATTACAGCTTTGGCTTCCGGATGCGGATGCCCTCGCTTTCTTGCTGGCGTTCGGCGAGAGTTTCCTTTTCCAGCTTCTGCTCCAGCTCTCTCATTCGTTTTTCAACAGGAAATCGATTGTTGAGAACCCAAGCCTTCGCGGCAGTGAGGTCGTCCTTGAACTCTTTTGGAAAATCTCGCTTCATCTCTCGGTGCTCTTCCAGTTGATCGACGTCAATCGTAACCTCGTTTCTTTCCGAGAAGAGCTCTCGGGCCTTTTCTGCGATTGCGACCTCTTTAAAATCGACATGGAGCGTCGTATCGCGAATTGGGGTATCCGCAAAATCTAGCTTTGCGTTTTCGCGCAGGTACGATTCGATCTTGTAGGAGATGGTTGCAGATCCATCGTCGTAGTCGACATGTGTGTTCTCAAGCAGTTTAAACTTCGCGTTGTCGCCGATTGCGAACTCGTGGATGACAGTTGGTTCATCCTCGAAAGCGAAGAGGTCTTTTTGAGGAGACAAGGAATCGCCTGGGTTGAAGATCGAAGGGCATCGTGTGGCGTCAAACGCCACTAGCTATTGAGCACGCGTGCGATTGTCGCGGCTCATGTATTGTAGCTATTTGCAACGTTTTTGTCCCCATTCCCGGATGAGTTCGCGAAAACGTTGTTCTAACTCCTGATGCTCGGACGCCGGAGCCTGTTTCAGCACGACCGCGAAAACAAGGTTTCTGATGCCCATGTGAAGCCTGCGCAGGTCAGATTCTACCCGACTTAGCTCTTTGCATTGCTCACGGATCGCACTCTCGTCTCGAAAGTTGTGGAGTAAATGCAACGCAAGCTCTTCAGCCGAGAAATTCATCTTCCTGGCCTCAATCGAAAGAAGGCCAAAGGTGATTCCGTCGATTTCGATGGTTACCTCGTGAAACGCTGTGTCCTGGACCGGAACTAAAGCGTTTGGACGCGGAGCGCGTCCTCGTGGCTCAAGTGAAAAACATGGCAAGACCTCAGCACTGCTAGGAATGCGAGATTCGCAACCGGGAAGGTGCGTGTCGATCATTTCCATGATTTCGGCGTCGACGTCATTCGTAAGTGCAACGAGCAAGATTTGCATTAGTTCTGCAACAATCTCGTGACGCCACTGAACGTGACGGCGAACACGTTGAATTCCAAGTTTGACACTCTCAAGTGATCCATCATGAAGCTGCGACTCGATGATAAATGGCAGATGTTGGGGGAGTGACCTCGTTCCGCTCAGACGAGAAAGAACGATCGCCTGGTTCAGGTAGTCATAGATTCCCTGGTCAAGTTCAAGTGTCAACCTTTTTTTCTGTGCATGGATGTCAATTGGGTCCATCCACGCAGTTTCACACAATCGTCGTTGCCAACCAAACTCTTTTTTGCCGTCGCCGCTCTGTATACGAAGTAGACACCGTATACCGACGTAGACGGTGAAAAGAGCCTTCTATTCAGCAACTTGGATGTTTCAATTGAAACATTCAGGTAGCTGATACCTGTTTGCAAATCGAAGATAGGCCAAGTCGAGAAGCGCGAGGAGTTGAACGATGCCGCAAACCGAAGTTGTCGAAGGTTCATTGATTGAGGTTGTCAAAAGTCTCAAGCAAGAAAAGCAAAGACTTAGCTCAGAGCTCGAAGCGGTGCAAACGACAGCACGCGAAAAGGAAAATGGACTGAAACGGGTCAACGCTGCCTTGGCTGCATTGGAAGGAACGCCGACGGGAAAAGGAAAGAAGAGAAGAAGCAATGGAAAGCCAAGTGCCACCAAGGAACAAGTCAAGAGCATCGTGAATGACCTTGTGGCGGGTGGCATGACAATTGAAGCCGAACAAGAGTTGCGCCAAGCGGTCGAAAAGCAGCTCGTCGAACAGGGCTATTCCCTCAGTGGAGTAGCATTGCGGTTTCGTGGCGTCTTGCAGGCATTTCAAACTCGACAAAGAACAGATTCGACTTCCAGTAGCACGGAGTCAATCTGATGAACAGCAACGAACAGGACCGCAAGTCTGATCTATATACGGTGAAGCAGGCCGCGAGCTATCTGCAAGTCTCGGTAGCGACTGTTTATACGCTAGTCAGTTCAGGAAAACTCGGCTGTCATCGCGTCGGAAGCGGTCGCGGTGTGATTCGAATCTCCGGTGAGCAACTGAGCTCCTTTCTTGAAGGCGCGGCCCAGGTTGAAGTTCGCGCGGTGTTTCCCGGAGCTTCTCGAAGGAACAGGAAGCCGCTGAAGCACATCAAGGTTTGATGTCATCAACACCCAAGAGCGAGCCGAATTCGGTTTGCCAGAAGCCCTGGAGGGTGCGACCTCCAGGGTTTCTTTTCAATTGTGATCGTTTGTGGGCGGAGCGATTGAGGATTCAGGTTGGAATGACTGAGATGAACAACATCGAATTAGTAGACGAAAATTTTCGTTGGTACTTCGTCTGTGATTGTTGCGAAGCGAAGTTCTTTTCGATTCAGCAAAGTGCCAATTGCCCTCGATGTTCAAGGGTGGCTGAATCACGCGAAAAGCTGGTCCCGCCCTGGCTGACGCACCGTGGTTGGTCGACGACGGAAACTTCCGGAAAGCGAACGGAGGGCTGTGAGTGATGGAACCGTACTACAGTGAGGATGGGATCCGGATCTATCACGGCGATTGCCGAGATGTGATTCCTCGTCTCGATGTCGAGCAGTTTGACCTAGTTCTAACTGACCCGCCGTATTCAGGGCGGACACACGATGGAGCAAGAACGAATCGCGAAGGTGATCGGCAGCGACCATTTATCAAGTTCGCATCGATGACCGGAGCAGAGGTAGCATCGGTGTTCGAGCTTTGTGCGGTGAGACTTAGAAGCTGGCTAATTTCTTTCGTCGACTGGCGGCATATGCTGCTTTTGGAGTCAACGCCGCCGTCTGGTCTTCGATTTGTTCGATTTGGAATCTGGGACAAGCCGAACGGAACTCCTCAGATCAGCGGCGACCGCCCAGCGATGGGTTGGGAAGCAATTGCAATCCTCCACCGGCAAGGCGGGAGGATGGTGTGGAATGGCGGAGGCCACCGGGCCGTTTGGAGCTCACTTCGGGAGTCGAACGTGGTCCACCGAACCCAGAAGCCTCTTCGATTGATCAAACAGCTTGCTGCCGAATTCACGCAACCTGGCGATTTGATCTTGGACCCATTTATGGGGAGTGGTACTACGTTGCGTGCGGCAAAAGACGTCGGTTGTCGGGCTATTGGGATTGAACTCGACGAACGCTACTGCGAGGCCGCAGCCAATCGCCTGCGGCAGGGCGTGCTATTCTAAGCTAAGCAGGCAAGGCAGGACGCCCTGGAGGTCAACGTAACCTCCAGGGCGTAAATTGCATGATGACCTACCCTACTGCACGCCTCAGCTGCTCAGCGAGGTGAGCAGGGTTCTGGCCAAGGTGCTGGTAGACACGTCCGAGCATGCTCGGGTCTTTGTGGCCAAGAAGGATCGAAACCGTCATCGAATCGATTTTCTTTAACGCCGCAGTAGCGAATGTGTGCCGCAAGCAGTACAGCGAGAATCTCGGGTAGTTCTTGCTGATGTAACGCAGGGTAAGCTTCTGCTTGGCTTCGCAGCGAAGTTCGGCGTTCGTCTTCTCCCTGACCAAACCCTTTACCGTCTTGGTGGGTTTGAGCGATGGGATAAACAATTTGATCTCCTTTTCTGGAATCGAAATTCCCTCTCGTTTCATCTCTGCTTTCCCGTGCCGAACGCGGATGCGGTCGATCGCGCAATTGGCAGAGTCTGATGTCCAGGCGTCGCCTCGTGAATTGCGAAACAGCTTGCCCTCCGGATAAGTCAAGATCAGCCGCTTGGTGATCTCCAGAGCTTTTTCGGTGAGGTAGACCACACGTTGCGTCTTCTTCCCCTTTGACTCCTCTTTGGGGAACACCCATCGTGAATACTCTAGATCAACGTGGCGGGCTTCCAATCGAAGCGACTCTTGCGGACGACAACCGGTTTCACGAGTGACAACAAGCAAATCGCGAAACGACTCCGTCGTACAGTTGTCCAGTAGCATCTGATACTGCTCGTCTGTCAGGACGAGCTCTTTTCGGTCGCTGCCAGGGACATCTAAGTGCACCAGCGGGTCTGAATCGGTGTAGCCCTGTTTCATCGCCCACTTTGTGCACCGCTTTATGGAACGAACGTAGTTCCGTTGCGTTGTGCATTTAAAGTCAGGGTAGCTATCTACCCACTGCTGCACGTGGTACGGACGAAGCTCTTCAAGGGAGAGATCGGGGTAGCAATCAATGAACCGCTGAAGCCGGTATCGGTACCACTCGTAGGTGGCTTCAGATCGGTGTTTGGAATTCCACTCGAGAAAGGAGTCGATAATCTCGGCCAGCGGCCTGTGGATCGCGACTCGCTTCTTTTTGGGCTGCTGCATCAGCAGCTTGAAATTCTTGTCCGCTTCGGTCTTGGTCGAGCCAATTTTGTGTCTGGTGCCGTCGATGGTGACGTACCAGGCCTTTCGTGACTTCCAGTACCACGGTTTGGGGCGACGTGCCATGAGAAAACCCTCCAGCTCAAAAGTTGTGAAAAACCCAAGAGCGAGCCGAAAGGCGACAGCAGCTTCAGGCGGGTGCGACCGCATGAAGCCTGATTCAACCGACAGAATTCTGTACCGAATTCTGTACCACGAGAGATTGTAATCGTCGTAAGTCGAGTACACCCCAGAGGATTCGAACCTCTAACCTTCGGTTCCGTAGACCGATGCTCTATCCAGTTGAGCTAGGGGTGCGGTGGCTTGAGAGGGGGAAGTTTAACGAACCAAAAATGTTTTGCAAGGCCGACTCTGTCTAGACTTTCTTGGCCCGCGGCAGGTTCATCGGGCGGCTTCGGAATCTTGCGCCCGGAGGGCGTGGCGCCCGGCCAGATGCTTCTTTTCGGACGTTCAGCTCCGGTTCTCCAGCCCGATTTTTTGGGGCTTCGATTTTGCCCCGGTCCGCTCGCAGACACGCGGGGTCTGGGCCGGCGAGACCGTCCAGCTTAAGACTAGCACGAAACGCGACAAATCTGAATGATCTGTCCGAATGGGTCAGAGGTGGTCGGCGGAGGGGTGTACGACGTCCTTTTTAGGTCGTCGCGCAGAGCCCCACGGGCGATGGCCCGGAAGGGCCATCGTACATCAGAAATGCGATCGCCTTAAGCTGGACGGTCTCCGGCGCCGGGGGCCCGTTCGCCGATCGGGGGTGGGAGGCTTCACCATAACGTGCAGGGAGGTGCACGGGAGGAATCGCTGGGTAGGAGGCGGGGTGATGGCATTTTGAACACGGCGGCATCCGGTTGGGGTATCATCTCTCGATGGCGGCTTCACTTTTTTTGTGAATGATTCGGAATCGGGTGACGCAATGCAATTCCACCACCGGCAGAGATCGGGGCCTGGCACGAGACGCTTTGGCAGTAGGAGACCGGGTGCGGTGAAGCGGTCGCTGGCGGCGGCGACCGCGATGACTGTCCTGGCCGGCTCCGGCGGCTGCCTGCCGGAAGCGCCGCCGCTGGACGGCATGCTCTCGTTTCGCGAGGCCAACGAGTTGCTGTTCGAAGAGCACGCCAACCACGGTGCGATCTACAACATCGACCACACCTGGGACGGCAAACCGTTCAAGGCCGAATGGCGGTTGGCGAACTATCTGAAGAAGAGCGCTCAGCTGCAAATCAAGCCGCCGACGGAAACGTTCGACGAAGTGGACTTGTGCATGGCCCTGGAAACGGCACTCGCCGATGAGTCCTCCAACCCTTGGCACAACGTCGCCGACGACGCGATCCTGCGCGGGTTTCGCCACGCGCTGGCCAACGACGACACGCACATCGCGGCGGCCTACTGCCCCGACGCGCCCTACGACATCACCGTCAAGGTCAAGAACAACGGGTCGGAATGGTTTTGCGAAGTGAAGGTCCAGAACCTGATCGACCCGAAAAAGCTGGAAGAGGCGCAGAAATACGCCCAGGAGCAACTGGACCGACTCGAGAAACAACATGCTCACGATTAAGTGCCCCAAGTGCGCGACGCTGATGAAGCTGGAACAGCAGGCGGTCGCCGTGAAAGTCAAATGCCCCAAGTGCCAGACGGTGCTGAAGGTGCCCGGGAAAGAACCGGCGCCGAAGCCGTCCGAACAAGCGGCAACGCCCACTGCCAAACAGCCGGCTCGCAAGCAGCCGGCACGTGAGCAACCTGCACGCCAGCAGCCGGCACGCCAGAAATCTGCCCGCCAGCAACCTGCCGCCCAAGCGGCGGCGAAGCGGA
This sequence comes from Stieleria neptunia, assembly GCF_007754155.1. Classification (NCBI taxonomy): domain Bacteria; kingdom Pseudomonadati; phylum Planctomycetota; class Planctomycetia; order Pirellulales; family Pirellulaceae; genus Stieleria; species Stieleria neptunia. Next base: position 5,246,292 of record NZ_CP037423.1, read on the forward strand.
AGCCGGCCGCGAAAAAGGTCACCACTCCGGCTCCGGCTGAGTCTCCGTTTGCCGACGACAATCCTTTTGAAAACCTGCCCAGCGGAGGCTTTGACACGGCCGACGCCGCGACAGCGGGGGCGGACCCGTTTGCAGCCGACCCGTTCGCCGAAGCCCCGGCGGCGGGTGGATCATCGTCGGGCGGATTTGATTTCGGCAACCTGGATCTGCCCGCGGCTGCACCGGCGGCCGGCGGGTTTCCCGCAGCCGGTGTTCCCGCAGCCGGTGGGAACGCGTTTCCGGCAGCCACGGGACCACTCGCTGGGCCACTCGCTGCTGCGGCGCCTGCGGCCGCTCCGTCGGCCACGAAACCATCGGCCGGTTCGTCGGGGGCTGGCCCCAAACGGCCGATCAACAAAAAGCTGTTGTGGATCGGGATCGGTTCGGGGGCGGTCGTCGTCTTGGGACTGGTGATCGGCCTGGTCGTGATGGCGGTCCAGTCAAAGGGATCGAAGCAGGCCAGGTCGAGCGGGGCGAGTTCGTCGGGAGCGGTCCAGGTTCCCGCGGGTTTCCAAGCCGGCTCGGTCAGCGGTGTCTCCTTCGTGGTCCCGGAAGGCAAGTCCGTCGAAAGGCCTCCGACATCGATCGAGGCCCAGGTTTTCGAGAGTTCGGCCACCGGCGCGACGTTTTTTGTCGGGATTGATACCTACGAATTTTTGAACCCCAGTCAGATGCAATTGTCGTTGCGTGCCGGCCGGATGATCATGTCGGATGTGTATGGGGGCGCGAGCGTGGAGCGCGATGGACACACCGGGGCCAAGGGCAGCAGCAGCGGTGGGATGACGCTGACCGACATGACGGTCGAGTATTACCTGGTCGGTGATCAAGTCATCTTGATCGGTTGCGGCATGCCGCGGGTGGAGTGGACCGAAGAGGATTTGGAGGAAGGCCGACCGCCTGAACCGAGCGAAGAGGAGACGGCGAAGAGGGAAGCGTTTGAGGGAGAGAAGGCGACGTTCTTCGAATCGGTGCGGATCTGAGAGTTTGATCGTTTGCGAATCGTTCCGCGTCGCCGAAGGCATCGCTCGGCGGCGGATGAGAACCGAACGGAAAAGAAGTGGCGGACTTTTTAAGTGGGATAGGCTTCCAGCCTGTCATTCCGGAGTCGACAGGCTGGAAGCCTCTCCCACTTGTTTTCGGTGCGTTGCGACGTCTTTCGCAGCGCCGGCCCTCTCTGGCGTTTGCTTGCTGCGCAAACGCCGTCTCTCCCAGAGGGAGAGAATCTAAATCGGCGAGTTCCCACGGGGTGCCTGGGTCATTCGTCCAGGATCATCAGTTCGACCGAGCGGAAGTCGCAGGGGTGACTTTCGCTTTGCAATGAAATCGTGCCTTGGTCGAGCAGGTTGCCGCCTTGTTTGTCGGCCAGCATCGCTGCGTGGGCGTCTCGATCATCCAGTTGTGGTTGGGTGTATTCGAGCACCGTCTCGCCATCGATGAGGTGCCGGACCAGCTTGGAGCCGCGGACTTCGACTTCGGCGGTCACCCATTGTTCGCCGTGATAGGTTTTGGAGCTTGACGAGGTGCAGTGGGGCAGGAACAGTTTTCCGTTCATGACCACGTTGGTGCCGGGGGTGCAGAGATTCAAGGTCGTCCGTTCGTCTTTGCCGTTGCCTCCCAGCAGTTGGACTTCGATGGAAGTCGGAAAGTCTTGATCGATCGTCATCATCTTGGGGTCTTCGCCGTGAAGCATCAGGCCGCTGTTGCGGGTCGCCCAGCCGGGACCGCCCTTGACCTGGTCGCCGACAAAACGATAGACGACGCGCAACCGGTAGTGCGAAAACGGCTTGTTGTAAAACAGATGGCCGAAGCGTTCGTCGAAGGTGGGGTAGGCCGATTCGTCATATCGAACCTTCAGCAGCCCGTCTTCCACGCGAAAGGTGTTGCCATAGTTTTCGCCGACGGCGTGGTGGCGAATCTTGGGGGTCCAGCCGTCAAGGTTTTTGCCGTTGAACAGTTGAATCCATTCGGACTTGCCATCCTGGCCCGTCGCCGGTTCGTCGCCGTGCACGCTGGACACCACGCAGAGGCAAGCGATGGCGAGGGCAAATCGATAGATTGGGAGAGTTTTCATCGTGTCGTGTCGGTCAAGGTAGAGGTTGGTCGATTGATGACTGTCATGTCGCGACTCGTTGACAGGTTTCGCCATAGGGACGCAACGTGTCGCCGATTCCGCCGGCCGACTTGGGCCGGCGGAGTCTGGATAGTATAGAGTCAACGGTTGCGATTGTCGGCGACCGTTTCATGAGAACGAGTGTTCTTGTGGGACGTCGGCTTGGGGGCTGTCGGTGGACAGCGGCAGGGTGATGTAGAACGTGGATCCGGCGGCTGAGGAATCGTACGACAAATTTCCTCCGTGGGCTTCGACGATCGATTTGCTGATCGCCAACCCCATTCCGATGCCTTCCTGCTTGGTGGTGTAGAAGGCGTCAAAAACTTTTGCCTGTTGTTCGGGCGAGATCCCGGTGCCGTTGTCACGGATCGACAAACGGGCGTGTTCGCCACCGACGGCGACATTGATGTCGATCGTGGGCTGATCGCGCTGGCGGGTCGCATCGCAAGCATTCTGCAGCAGGTTGACCACAACTTGTCGCAACTGGACGGGGTTACCGAAGACCATCGGTGGGGCGTCGGGGTGGGTGCAAATGAACTCGGCGAATTGGTTGTGCGGGTTGCACTCGATCAGGTTGACCGAATCGCGAACGATTTGATTCAGGTCGATCCATTGTTGGTCGGCATGGCCACGCTTGGCAAAACTGCGGAGTCCGCGAATGATCTGTCCGCAGTTTTCGGTTTGGTCACAGATGGTTTCCAGCCACGATTCGACGGGCACGGAGTGTTCGCAGTTGTCGTTGGCGATCGCGACTTTGGCCGCCACGGCAAAATTGGCGATCGCGGCGAGCGGCTGATTGATTTCGTGGGCGATGCCGGCGACCATTTCCCCCAGGGTGGTCAGTCGAGAGACGTGTTCGAGCTGGATTTCCATGTCCCGAATTTGCTGCTCGGAAACTTTCTGGTGGGTCACATCAAACATCGCCCCGCGGAGCATCAGGGGATTGCCGCCGGCGTCCAGGACCAGATGTGTGACGATGTGCAGCCAGACGATGCTGCCGTCGGACGCGACGACTCGCAGTTCCAGTTCACCGTCGCGGGCGGCCTCGGCCCCTGAGGCGCAGGCGCCGCAAAACGTTTCATAGCGTGCTCGGTCTTCGGCAACAATCCGCTCGTCCCAAAACGTCGGTTCTTCGATCCAGCGTCGGACGGGGTATCCCAAGATCGTTTCGGCCTGTTGGCTGACGAAGGTAAAGCGATGATGGGGCAGGCGACATTCCCAGACGATCGCTTTGACGTCATCGAGAAGCTCGCGAAACTTTTGTTCGGTGCGCGAGAGCGTCTCGGAGAGCAGATCCTTGACCGCGCGGTGCACCCAGAGAATCAGTTCGGCGGGGTCAAACGATTTTTCGACGTAGGCAAAGGCCCCCAAATTGACGGCGTCCTTGGCGGAGTGGAACGACCCGTATCCGGTGTGGATGATGACGCGCATCGCGGGTTGAAGCTGCTGCATCTGACGAAACAGGTCGATCCCGTCTTGTCCGTGCAGTTGCAAATCAAGGATTGCGACGGCGAAGGCGTGATTGTCACATTGCTGGCGTGCTTCTTCGCAGGAGCTGCACGTGATCACTTGAAACCCTTCGCTTTCGAAGATGTCGCGCAGCGTCAACAGCTGGTTGGGTTCGTCGTCGACGATCAGCAAATTCGATTGTGCGGTAACCACTTTGCTCACGATCTTTTCCTAGACTCCATCACAATTGGACGGCGGGATCTTTGCCACGTTAACACACTTCCAAAAACATCGCGTCGTGCGGGGACGTCATCGGTAATCATGACGGGCTGTTTGGGGCACGGGAGCATCTTTGGTTCAGTGCGTCGGGGAGGGGATTGAGTTTGAAGTTGTCGGCACGCAGGGGAGGCAGATTTGGAACTCCGTCCCCTCCGATTCGCCGTCGGCGACGCGGATCGTGCCGCCGTGTTGTTCGACGATTTGTTTGCAAATGGCAAGCCCTAATCCGGTTCCGGTGGATTTTGTGGTGAACAACACGTCGAACACCGAGCCACGGTCTGGCATCGGAATGCCGGGACCGGAATCGCGAACGATGATGACGTCGCGACCGTCGCCCCGCCGTGCAGTGATCCGAATCTGTCCGCCTGTCTCCTGCAATGAATCCAGCGAATTATTGAGCAGGTTTTGGAGCACCTGAACGAATTGGTCTTCGTCGACGAAACACTCGAAGGTGTCCGGAATACAATGTAGCTGAAGATCAATATTCTGTGGCATCTGCGATCTGGAAAGTACCCTCTCCATCAGGTCGGCAAGTCGGGTCGGTTGGCGATCGAGCTTTCTGCGACGGGTGATATCCAGCAATTCGTTGATGAATTCGTTGCAAGTCGCGATCTCGTGATTCATCAGATCCAGATACTGCGTTTTTTTCTGTTGGTCAATTCGGGGGCTGCGTTTGAGGTAATAGATGGCATTGCTGATGGCTCCCAAGGGGTTTCGAATTTCGTGTGCGACCTGCGCGGAAACTTGACCGATCGCTGCCAACCGGGTTTTGACGACCAATTCTTTTTTGGCTTCATTGAGTTCCGCTTCGACACGTTCGTGATGGCGGCGCTGCAGTTCTTTGACTTGGATACGTTCTAAAACGCGTCCGACTTGTTCGCCGACACTGCGGGCCATCAACAGCATCACTTCGTCGGCTTGGATCGTACGTTCACTAAAAAATTCCAGAACCGCCACGACCTGGCCGTCGATCACCAGCGGAAAACCGAGGGCACTGCGGAGCCCATGGGATTCACACAATGTTTTTCGGATGAAGTTCGGATCCTGTTGGATATTTTCGATCCAAGCCGGTTGGCCGGTTTCCCAGATCCGACCGGGCAGGCAATCTCCTGTGACAAAGAACGTGTTTTCGACTGCCTGACGAAAACTTTCCAAGCGTTCCGGATCGGGGAAGTGCCAAATGTCCGCCGACACCAGTCGTGACGGCTCAGACGGGGACGGCCAATACGCATGTCCGACGCTCCAATCGGTCATTTGGCAAACAATTTTGACGCATTTCTCTAAGGCGTCGGGGTACGACTGGGTGTCCTCGGACATCATCACGGCCCGATAGAGCAATTCGGCTTGCATCGCCCGCTGGGCCAGTTTTCGTTCCATTTCATCGCGACGGGTGACGGCGCGTTTGGCGACCACCAGCACGGCGACGATCGCCGCAAGTCCGAGCCCGGAAAGGCTGAACACCGATGCCAGGAACATCCGCGAATCCTCCAGGCTCTGCATCACGCGAGCGTCGTCGCGAAAGGCGTGGGCGTGGAGTCGATCGAGTTGAATCCAGCGAACTCCGATCCTGTCCAAGGCGTCCGTTTGCGAAAGCGGTGACGTCGGAGCCCGCTGGACGGCTTGGTTCAGCGCGGCAACGGCATCGGCGAGACGTCGGGTGCTGGCTTCGAATTCCGGCTCGTCGAACTGGCGTTGGATACGCTGGACCCGACGCAGACGTTGGTTGATCATGTACGCCGACCGCCCCGTTTCCCGTCGCGCTTCGTCGGCCAGCGTGGCGTCGGAAGGATCGAGCAAGGCGCGGTAGCGATGCTGCCGAATCAGGCTCAATTCCGACTGAATTCTCGACAGCGACATCCGCGTGGTCGAGTGATAGCTGTTGGATTTTCGGCTCAGACGATTGACCTCAATCCGCCGTTGGATCAAGGCACCGGCGATCGCCCAGCTGACGAGAATCGTGATCACGACCAGCAGGACGATGTAGGAAAAAATCGACCGCGATGACGCTCGGGGTGAAGCGTGAACCAGTTTCATCGGGATTCTCCGGACCGGTCGATCTCGTCAACAATGCTCCGCAACGCATCAAAATCGTCGGAGTGGACGGGGACGAAGTACTTGGCCAGCAGGTGATTCAAGATGTCGGCGTGTTCGGGATCGGCCTCGGACAAGTCCAGGAAGGCGTCGCGGAGCTGCGTTCGCAGCGCCGCCGGAAGCCTGGATTGACACGCCCAGACGTAATCCACATAGGGCGGCGTTTCTTGCATGACGCGGATTTCGTCTCGGCCGATCCGGTTGGAAGCGAACATGGATTCAATGATGGGCCCGTTCGCCACCCCCAGATCGACGTCGCCGTCTCGAACCGCGTTGGCCGTTGCGTCATGGGCTCCGGTATAGACGACCGATTCAAAAAACGTTTCCGGATCGATGCCCGATTCCCGCATGAAATATCGGGGCATCAGATGCCCCGAGGTGGACAGACGCGAGCCGAAAGCAAATCGTCGGCCGCGAAACTCCTCCAACTCCGTCGCCGTTTCCTCCGTCCCGGTCAGGTAGTAGCTGGTAAAACGCAAGTCACAGTCGCGCGAAACCAAGGGGACGGCGTGATGCGAACGGTTCAGTTTGACAAAGGTGTAACCGCCCAGCCATGCCACTTCCACCTCTCCCTGTTCGAAGGCGGCCTGCAATTCTTCGTAGGATCCATGCAGCACCAACTGGCACGACAGACCGGTGCTGTGTTCCAGGTAGGCCACCAACGGCAAGTACCGCTCTTCCAGCATGCTGCGACTCTCATCGGGCAGCACGCCGAAGCGAAGCACTCGGAGCGTCGACCCAGTCGGTGCCGGAGTCGCGCACCCGATCAACCCGATGGCGACGACGGCCAGGATCGCGGCCAAGCGGCATGCATGCCCGGAGTGTTTGCACCAATTTGCCTTCGACATCAATGTCCTGCGATCCTTCGGGTCATCGTGGATTTCGTGGTGGATTCGGCGATTGAGGTGTCAACCTGCTCGACCCGCTCGGCCTCGTTTCGCTCGCCCCGCTCCCCGCCGGGAGGGTGACGCGGGGAACCAGCACTCGTTCGCTGAACACATCGCGACAGGGTTCATCTGGCGGCTTGTTGTAATAGCTGCATCACTTCTGTCCAGTCGAGCGATCGGGCGTAATCCAGCGCCGTCCAACCGCGATCGCAGGTTGCATGGACGTTGGCGTTGTTTTCCAGCAGTACTTTTACCGACGGGCCTCGACCGAACAGTGATACCATGTGCAGCAGCGTTCGGCCGCCGTCAAACACTTCGTCGACGGTGGCGGGGTCGGCTGCGATCTGTTGGGCGAGCACCGAAGCGATCATGTTTTCGAAAGCATCGCAGGTTTCGGGGATGTTGACGGTTTCCGGCGGCGGAAAATCCAATTCCCAGGCCTCGTCATGACGCGGACGCTCAACGGCGTCCATCCGCGAACGGATCACTTGCACGGTGAAACCGCCGTAGACGACGCCGTCGATCACGCACAGCCAATCATCCAGTTGGGGCAGCGGAAATTCGACATCGTCACCCTCGCTGACCGAACGCAGTTTGTTCGGAGCGTTGAGCAGCACGCCGGTGACGTTGATGCCATCAAAATCAACCTGCTCCACCCACATGTGCTCCAGGTCCGAGTCGGGATCCGAAAAGTCATCGCAGAACGGTACCTTCACGCACGAGAGTTCGCATGCCGGGACGATGCGGTTGAAGTCCTGGCTGACACAATTGAAAAAATGACGAAACGATTCCCGTGCGGCCTTCGACGCACGGAGCATCTGTGGGTCGTCGCCGAGGTGATAGGTGACTGGATTGGAATGAGTCATGCTGGGTTTCCGTCATCCCTGGTGATCGTCGGGCGTACTGCATTGTACCCGTTTGGGTGCCGTCACATTGTTGATACCGGCACGAATCGGGATTAGAGTGGCAAAGCTGAGATCGAAGGGGTGCGGGGAATCTGCACCCAGGCACACCATCATCCTCATCGATTGATCAGATCGTTTTGGGGGGGAAGCTTTGCCGTTCCTGCTACTGGACGCGCCCGCTATTGGATCAGGACAGCCATCGAGATGAATCAATACTTTATGCGTCGGATCAGTTGTGTCGTTGCTCTGTGTGTTCTTTCACCGATCGCCTTGTATGCCGAGCCCGTGCTGTTTTTGGCTGATGGCAATTCGTCCAGCCTGTGGACGATCAATACGACGACTGGAAATGCGACCCGCGTCGGAAGCTTGGGGCTGACGCCCAGCCTGATCGGGCTTGCCTACGATTCGGTCGGCGGCGACCTGTTGATGACCAGCAGCAACGGTGACAATAGTCAACTCTTTCGGCTAGACCAATCGACCGGTCAGGCCAGCTTGGTCGGCGATACCGGTTCCCAAGCAATTTCAGGATTGGCGTTTGATCCCCATTCACAAGTGCTCTACGGCGGAAGCGGCGCGACCAATTCGTTGTTCACCATTGACCGTGGCACCGGAGCGGCCACGTTGGTCGGCGGCTACGGAGTGGAGGTCGGCGGTCATGGGCTGGGATTTGACAGCCAGAATCAACAACTTCTGATGACCGACGTTGTCCAGGACACGCTCTACTCGGTGGACAGGAATACGGGCGCTGCCACCGCGATCGGCGGCACCGGTTTAACCAGTGTCGCGGGATTGGCGTTTCACTCGGGCGAAAATCGACTCTACGGCATCAACGCCAACGACGACACACTCGTTCGACTGAACACGTCAACGGGTGTGGGTGAAGTCGTCGGCGACCTGGGATTTGATGCCTTTAATGTAGGGCTCGCGTTCCGCCCGTCGGCGATCCCCGAGCCTTCTTCCGGTATTCTGCTGTTGGCGGTAGGCTGCGTGGCGGTCGTGCGGTCACGTCGGCGGCGCGCGGGCTGTCGGTTTTAGCCCGCACGCGTTAGCGAGGGGCCACGCAGCGCCCCTCGCTTACGCGTTCGGGCTATCATCATGGCGTTCATTCCGAAACATCGACGAAACCGACAGCCCGGCGTGAATCGGCCGACAGTTCTCTGACGATTCCCCAAGTATAAAAGTCACCTCGATGCGCGCCGTCTGCTTCCAATCCGTGCAAGAAGTTTCCGTGCAAAGCATTCCGGATGCGAAACTCGATGCGTCAACCGATGCGGTGGTGGAAGTTGAGTTGGCGGGACTTTGCGGCAGCGATCTGCACCCGTATTTCGGCCGCGAAGTCGGCTTGGATCGCGGCACGGTGATGGGCCACGAATTCGTCGGCCGCGTGGTCGAAGTGGGCGAAGCGGTGCGGGAGATTGCGATCGGAGACCGTGTTTGCAGTCCGTTCACGACGAATTGCGGAACGTGCTTCTATTGCCGGCGTGGCTTGACGTCGCGATGCCCCAGTGGGCAACTGTTCGGGTGGCGGCAAAACGCGGACGGGCTGCACGGCGGCCAGGCTGAACGGGTCCGCGTGCCGCTGGCCGATGGCACGCTGATGAAAGTCCCCGAGGGGTTGCATGGCGAGGCGGCGTTGTTGCTCGGTGACAACTTGAGTACCGGGTATTTCGGTGCCTCGATGGCCATTGATCCGCAGTCTGTCCAGGAAGATGTTTTTGCGATCGTCGGATGTGGAACGGTCGGGTTGCTGGCGATCGAGTCCGCACGCCGGATGGGCGCGCGCAACCTGTTCGCGGTCGATCCCAATGCCGCACGTTTGCGAATTGCCGAACAACTCGGCGCCACCGTGTTTGAAAGTGCCGAGGATGTCGTGTCGGCGGTCCACTCGGCGACCGATGGACGCGGCGCCGATGGGGTGATGGAGTTTGTCGGTTTGCCCAAGGCCCAAGCGTTGGCGTACCAGTTGATTCGCCCCGGAGGTCGCATGTCGGTGATCGGTTGTCATTGCACGCCGGGGTTCGCCTTCAGCCCCGCCCAAGCGTATGACAAAAACCTGACCTATCGCACCGGACGCTGTCCCGCACGGAGCTACATGGATGTCTTGCCGGAATTGCTGTTGAACGAGCCGATGGATCTGTCGTGGTGTTTTACCCATCGGTTCGGCGTGGAAGATGCCGAAGAAGCCTATCAGACGTTTGCCGGCGGAAAAGACGGATGCGTGAAGGCGGTTCTGGAGTTCTGCTGACGCCAACGAAATCGGTGTGTGTCGTCGTGAGTGGCGTAAGCTTCCAGCTTGCGTTTCACGAGTGAAACGAGATGACAGGCTGGAAGCCTATCCCACTTTCATGCTCGACAAAGCACTAGGACTGACATTCACCGGACAACGGATGGCCGTCGGCGCTGATCAGGCGATCCAGGCGAATGATCGTCCCGTCGTCGAGCTTCACCCATTCCTGTTTGTCTTTGGAATAAACATCGACCACCACCGCCGTGGTCTGTTGCTCGTGTTCTTCGGCGTCTCGGTAGCGGATCGTGGTCGGCGATTTGCGCATCGCCAAGATTTCGAGTTGATCGTAGAAGGTACAGCTGATCGGAGTGTAGGGTTCGTCCATCGTTTCGACCGGAGCGTGTGAGATCAGGCGCACGAGATCATGCGGGGGCCACTGCCATTGGATATACTAGTGCTTCGTCAACTTTTATTCTTAGGGTACCGCGGAAAAGGGGTCAGGTACCAAAAATGCGAAGCACCCTGCGGGCCATTTGGTTTTTGGTACCTGACCCCTTTTCCGCTCGACAAACGCAGGCTCGAAAATTGAAAGCTGACAAAGCACTAGCCGATCCACAGCAGACCGAGAGTGACGCTGGGACGACCACGACGAATTCTTCCCCACAGAAAGGCGGTTCGGGAAATGAATGATGAACCCAGCAGAGAGTCTTCATCCACCGGCCTGACGCGGCGGCGGGCGATCACGTCGACACTGGCGGCCGGTGTGGTTCCCTCGGCGCTCGCATCCCGGGCGTATGCCGCGGGATCGGATCGCATCAAGATCGGATTGATCGGTTGTGGGGGCCGCGGCACCGGTGCCGCGGCGCACTCCCTGTCCACCGGTCGCGACGCGGTGCTGTGGGCGATGGCGGACGCCTTCCCCGACCGCTTGCGGATCAGCCACAGTTCGCTGATGCGTGGGAAAGCCGGCAAGTCGAATGTCGAACAGGGCAGCGGTTTTGGCAACGCCATCGATGTCCCGCCGGAGCGTCAGTACGTCGGCTTGGATGCCTACCGAAAGATCATCGATTCCGACGTCGATCTGGTCATCTTGACCGGGCCTCCCGGATACCGGCCCCTGCATTTCGAAGCCGCGGTCAATGCGGGCAAGCACGTGTTCATGGAAAAGCCCCTGGCCAGCGACGCCCACGGCGTGCGACGGATTCTGGCCTCGGGCGAAAAAGCTCGGCAAGCGAATCTGAAGGTCGGCGTCGGTTTACAGCGGCACCATCAAGACATCTACCTGGAAGCGATGAAGCGGATTCACGGTGGCGAAATCGGACGCATCGTTTCGATGCGCTGTTTTTGGAACACCGGCTTTCCCGCCAAAACCGCGCTGCCGCGTGAAGACATGACCGAGTTGCAATACCAGGTCCGCAACTGGTACTTCTTTGACTGGTTGAGCGGCGATCACATTTGCGAACAGCACATCCATAATCTGGACGTCTGTAACTGGGCCTTCGGTGATCACCCCGTTCGGGCCGAAGGGATGGGAGGGCGTCAGGTTCGCACCGATAAAAAGTACGGCAACATCTTTGACCACCATGCCGTCAACTACGAATACGCCGATGGAACGATTCTGCACAGCTACTGTCGCCAAATCCCGGGCTGCAGCAAGTTGGTTGCCGAACAGATCGTCGGCACCAAAGGCGTTGCGGAACTGAGTACGACCCGTTGCGCGTTGAGCGGCGGAGACAAAACGATTTGGGAATCACCGCGGAGGCGTGGCAAGGATTACCAAAGCCCGTATCAAGTCGAATGGAACGCGTTGATGAAAGCGGTGGTCGAAGACACGCCGCATCACGAAGTTGACTATAGCGCCAGCAGCACAATGACGGCGATCCTGGGGCGACTGGCGACCTATTCCGGCAAGACCGTTGGCTGGGACGACGCGATGGCCAGTGAAAAGGTGTTGACGACCGATGCGGAATCCTGGGACGCGCCCGCGCCGATCCAACCGCTGGACGACGGTTCTTATGCGATTGCGAAACCCGGTGAAACGAAGGTGCTGTGATGGATCGACGAAAATTTATGAAAGCGACCGTCGCCGCCACGCTCGCGGCGACCCTGCACGGACAACAGGCCGCTGCCGCAGAGCGATTGCGGCCGTTCACGCTCAACTACGCGCCGCATTTTGGCATGTTTGCCAATTCGGCCGGTGATGATTTGCTGGACCAGCTTCGCTTTGCGGCCGACCAGGGATTCCGTTCCTGGGAAGACAATCCGATGAAGGATCGTCCGGTCGAGCAGCAGGCAGCGATCGCAAAAGAAATGGAACGGTTAGAGATGAAGATGGGCGTCATCTCGGCCCTCAAGGGCGTCTGGAAAACGGTAAATTTTGCCGGCGACAACCAAGCCGCCCGCGACGAGGTTTTGACCACGATGCGGGGGATCGTCGATGTGGCAAGACGCATCAATGCAACGTACTTGACCGTCGTTCCCGGATTGGTCGACCCCAAACTGCCGCGCGACTACCAGATGGCCAATTGCATCGATCTGTTGAAGCGCTGCTGCGACGTGGTCGAACCACATGGCTTGGTGATGGTGCTGGAACCCCTGAATCGAAAGACAAACCATCCAGGCGTGTTGTTGCACGAATCACCGCAAGCCTATTTGATCTGCAAAGCGGTGGCCCGTGATTCGTGTAAGATTCTGTACGACATTTATCACCAACAGATCACCGAAGGCAATTTGATTCCGAACATCGATCGCTGTTGGGACCAGATCGCCTATTTTCAATGCGGCGATAACCCGGGACGACGCGAACCGGGCACGGGTGAGATCAATTACCGCAACGTGTTTGCGCATCTCCATGAGCGCGGCTATGCCGGCATCATGGGGATGGAACACAAGAACGCCGGCAAGGGCGTCGAAGGCGAAGCCGCGGTGATCCAGGCCTACCGAGACGTGGATCCAGAACCAGTGGCGTAAGCTTCCAGCTTGCGTTTCCCCCCTGGCGCAAGCCAGAACCTTGGCTGGAATCGCAAGCTGGAAGCTTACGCCACTTTTGGATCGCAAGCTGGAAGCTTACGCCACTTGGTGAGCTATTTTGTCGGTCGGACGTAGACTCGCAGGCGCTTGGTGGTGTAGGCGTTGGCGGTGAAGGTCCAATCGCGATGCTGGCCGGGGCTGTTGCCGATGCCCAGATCGGCGCCCGCGGCGGCACTCCAGTGGTTGATGGCAAACACGGTTTGCCGTTCACCAAAGTTGTGCACCTGCATCGATCCGTAACCCGCCGTCGGGGACGACGGTTCGTCGCCGAAGTCATACTGGGTGTTCGATGCGTTTTTAACGCCGGCTTTGTTGGCCGGGCCGTAGTTGCTGGGCCAAAATTCCAGATTGCCGGTGGCGATCGAACGGCCTTCGGTCACGGATTCGACCGACGAAAACACGTCCATCGCTTCGACGGGTTGTTGAAACTGGGCCCCCGAAGAAGCCGTCGGGATACCAATCTTCTTTGCATCGTCGGTAAACGCCTTCATCGTGACGAACACGGCCTGATCACTACCGGCCCCCGAGCCGAGTTCCAGCAGGTAGCCGATTCGATCGAAACCGGAGACGTTGTCGCTGTCGTCCACGTCGTATTCAATCCGTTCCTTCAGCTTGTTCAAATCGAGGTCATAAACGAGCTGATACTCGCGATCGATCGCCAGCGTGCTGACGAAATCGGGTTCTTCCCCGCCGCGGAACGCACCGACCGGCAATCCGGTGCCCCCGGTCAGATTGGGTTCGGCCAATTTGTCCCAGGCGAATCGGAACGCGACCGGTTTTTCGACGTCGTCAGACGAAAGGATCACGGCGTCTCCGTCGAGGGTCGCGACGGCCGGCTGGTAACCGCCGGAACCGACGCCGATCACCTCGAAATGGCTTGGTGGTTGCCCATCACGCGTTTTCAACCCGCCGCCGGTATGGCGGAACGTGATCTTCAGTCGGTCGCCCAGGATTTCCAGTGAATCCATTTCGGGACTGCTGGCGACAAGGTCCTCTTTTCCGTAATCGTTTTTCAAGGCCAGCAGCGCCAATCGGTCGCCGACGTCTTGTTTGTTCGGCGGGTGAATGTTGCCGAGCGTGGCGATGTCATTGATGACGACCATGCCGGTGTTGGGAAGTTGCTCGACGGCCGCTTGCGCCTCCCAGAATCGCGGCAGAATCGTGGGGTCTTCATTGCCGTATTGAAAGGGAGCGATTTGGACATAGTAGAACGGGAAATCACCTTGACCCCACAACGTTCGCCAGCCGCCGATCAACGCCTTTTTCTTTTCGAAATACAGCATGCCTTCGGCGTGGTTGGATTCACCCTGATACCAGATCGCACCGCGGATCGGGAAACCGACCAACGCGTGGATCATACCGTTGTAGAGCATCGTCGGGTCTTGGTGACTTTGGAACGGCACCAGTCCGGCCGGGAACGCGGGACTTGGCTGGACGGCGGTTCCCGCATTCAGGGCTTCGGCGGCTGCGGTGGTCCATGCTTCGGTCGCCTTGACATGGTTCTCCAGCGTCGCGCGGTATGATTCTGATCCCGGCGTTTTTTGGACAACCGACTGGTAGATGTCGCTCAACGCGTCGACTTGACGAAACCCGACCGGCGGCGTCCAGGGTTCGACACGCGTGCCGCCCCAAGACGAATTGACCAATCCGATCGGCACCCCTAGGTCTTGGTGCAGCCGACGCGCCATGAAGTACCCACAGGCGGTGAAGGCTCCGACGGTCTCCGGCGAACAAACTTGCCACGGGGCGCTGACATCATCCAGCGGCGTGGTCGATGGTTTGCGGGGGATCTTGATGTGGCGAATCATCGGATACGTCGCCGCCGCGATTTCGGCTTTGGCATTGGCGCTTGCCGCCACCGACCATTCCATGTTGGATTGTCCCGAGCACAGCCACACTTCGCCGATCAGAAGATCCTTCACCTCGACCGTGTTGTTTCCCTTGACAGAAAGCGTCTGGGGTTGGTCGTTCGCGTTCATGGCGGGCAATTCCACCCGCCACCGTCCGTCTTCGTCTGCCGTCGCGGTGGCTTGCTGTCCGGCCAAGGTGACTGTCACGGATTCTCCGACGTCGGCCCAGCCCCACAGGCGGATCGGCGTTTGTTGCTGAAGCACCATGTGGTCGCCGATGAAGCCCGGCAAGCGCACGTCGGCCCTCAACGGTGAGCACGACAACACTCCGATCAACGCTAAACCGATCATTTTCAACACGGCCGATAGTCTCATGCGATTCTCCTTTGCTGCTTTGTCAACGTTAAACCTAAGGTGCCAATCGTACCTGATTTCTGTTCCGCATTTCCAGCAACCGTCAGTGTTTCGCCTTTCGGGACCGCGCAGCTTAGGATCGAACGGAAAATAAGTGTCGGATCCTGCGAGTGGGATAGGCTTCCAGCCTGTCATTCCGGCGTCGACAGGCTAGAAGCCTATCCCACTTAATTTCCGTGCCTAGCTTAAGTGAGACGCGGAACGCGACAACGACCAACGATCTGGTCGATGGAGTGTCATGCGGTCCGCGGATCGTTGTACGAGGTCCTTTCGAGGTCGTCGGCGAAAGTCCTACGGACGACGGCCCGGAAGGGTCGTCGTACTCGAAAAGCGGTCGCCTAAAGCTGGACGGTTTGCACACCAACCCTTGTACCGGTGCCAGATGGGAGTCGCAGATTCTACTCGCTCTGCTGCTCGGCGGTGTCGAGCGTGAAAGAAAAGACGGCGCCGTGCTCGGGCCCGTTCTTCGCTTGAAGGATCCCCCCGTGTGCCTTGGCGATGGTGGTGCCGATGGCCAGCCCTAAGCCGAGGGCATTGGTTTTAGTGGAACAAAATGCTTCGAAAAACGGGATACCGTCCGGCAGGCCGGGGCCGTTATCGGCCACGGTCACGGCCACCCTGTCCGCTTGTGATTCAGCGGAAACTCGAACCATCGGGTCACCGTGCGATTGTTCCAAGACTGCGTCAATGGCATTTCGAACCAGGTTGACGAGGATTTGTTGAATTTGGACCGAATCGGCTTTGACCGCCGGCAGTTGCGGGGCCGGTGTGTACTCGACGCGGATGCCGGCGACTTGCGCATCGTGTTTGGTCAGCATCAGCGCCGTCTTGATGATTTCATCCAGATCACACGTCGTCTTGTGGATCGGTTCACGCGACACGAACCTTCGCAATCGCAACAAGATTTCACCGGCGTATTGTGCGGTGGAGGTGATTCGGTCGAGCCATTGATGCAGCCGATCGCGATCGACGTCTCCCTCGGCGGCGAGGAGATTGCCGCAGGCTTTGCCGAAGTTTTGAATCGCGTACAGCGGTTGATTCAACTCGTGTGCCAGACCGCCAACCATTTCGCCCATGGTCGAAACGCGTGCGACGTGTGCTAAATCGGACTCCAGCCTCTTGAGTGATTCTTCGGCCCGTTTCTTATCCGTCACATCGGTGACGCTGCCACGAATGATCGTCCGCCCGTTTTCTTCGAGTGACAGGAGACGGATTTCGCACGGGACCTCCAATCCTTCGGCATCGCGGTGTGTCCATTCGAAAATCGGCGTTTCACCGGCGCAAGCTCTGGAGATCACTTCGCGGCTCTTGTCCGCAGAGGGCTGACCATCGGGCTGGATTTCGGGGCTGATATCAAGCGGTCCCATTTGGAGAAGCTGCTCGGCGGAGTACTTGTAGAGTTTTTCCGCCGCCTGATTCACCATCACAAAGCGTCCGGTTTGGGTATCCAGTAACACGACGGCTTCGGGCGCGTGTTGAATCATCCGGCGAAATCGTTCTTCGCTCTGGACCAGCGATCGTTCGACGCGTTTGATTTCACTGATGTCCTGTGCCAGCCCGATCGTGCCGATGATGGTGCCACAGGGATCACGCAACGGTTCCACGTAAACCTGAAACACGCGGCCGGACCACTCGATTTCAGAAGAGCCGGAGACGCCTTGGAGTGCCTCAAAATGGATCGCGATGGGCCCAAAGCTCTCATCGTCGGTCTGGAAATATTCGAACAGTGTGTGGCCGACAACTTGATTGGGCTTCTGGTTCATGCTCTTCAGCCCCGCGCCGGTGGAGTGCGTGAAGCGAAGCTGGAGATCGGTGGTCCATAAGACCGTCGGCATCTGTTCGGTCAGGATACGCAACCGCATTCTGCTGGCGTGCTGTGCCGCTTCGGCGATGGAACGTTCGATCTCGATCGCCGTTCGATCGCCAAACAATGCGATCATCTCACGAATGTCCGCGCGGTCCTCCATCGGCTTGTCGTCCAAGACCGCCAGAATGCCCAGGACCTCTCCCGTGGAACTGACCAGCGGTGTGCCGAGGTAGCTTTCCGCTTGAAACCGCGCCAACGTGATGTCATTTGGATAGCGTTGTTGAAGGTGTTCGGCACAGAATTCCATGGAATGGTTGACCACGTTCGCTGCCGGCGTTCCGGCGAGGTCGAATTCGAAATCGTCTTCGAGTTGTCCGTCGGCCCAAAAGGCGATGGTCCGCGCCCGTAGTGGCGAGTCTTTGTCAATGCGTGCGACGAACACGTAGCGAAAGCCAAGGGATTCGGAGATGTATCGGACGAGCGATTCAAAAAATGCCAGACCGGTCGAACGCGCGGTGCCGACCGTGATCATCCGCATTGCGTTTTGAATGTGCAGCATGTGACTTTCGACACGCACCCGCTCGGTCACGTCGTGGGGCAGCGAAATCACAGCGGTGATCCGCCCCTCATCGTCGCGACGGACGGCGTTGAACCACTCGCAGTTGAGAACGGTTCCGTCCTTTCGGTAATTTCGGTGGAAGCAACTGTTGAAGTCGACGTTTCCTGCCAGCAATTCTCGACCGACCTGTTGAACCAGGGCGATATCTTGTTCATGCACCAATGGGAATTCGTCCCAGCGCTTGCCCAGAACCTCGTCGGCTTTCCAACCGAAGATCTGTTCCGCCTGCGGGGTCCACCGGCGGATGGCAATGTCTGCGTCCCATTCGATCAAGGCCACATCGGCATGCCGGCGCCAGTCGGCACCCTGGTGGACGCCGGCATGTTGCCAATGGCGCGACGCGATGAAATAAGATTCCGCGGAATCCGTGTTCCCCCGCGGCGGATCCTGCTCGCACTCGGGCGGTTCGAGGTCGCCCAAAGCCTCGAGTTTCGCCTGTATCTCCGCGAGTTGTGCCAGCAGTTCAGCGCGAGTCTCATCGACTCTGGGCATCTCCCGTCTCCCGTCGTTTCGTGATCCGGTCGTGTTCCGATCCTGACGTACCGCCTGACTCGCGCCGACTCGCGCGAACGTCGCAGGAATCAGTTTACAGTTTTTTTTGCCGAAGCGGTTCGTTCCTGCATGGCTACGCTGTGAAGCATTTTTTAGCGGCAGGGCGCGATCCCTCCGGTGTTTTGGCAGAGAGGAAGAACCGGAGGGCTCGCGCCCTTCCGCTAAAACCTCAAGAAACACCTGGGAAAAATGCTTCACAGCGTTACCTGCATGGGTGGGGCTGCGCAGG
Organism: Stieleria neptunia; assembly: GCF_007754155.1. Classification (NCBI taxonomy): domain Bacteria; kingdom Pseudomonadati; phylum Planctomycetota; class Planctomycetia; order Pirellulales; family Pirellulaceae; genus Stieleria; species Stieleria neptunia. The sequence goes on from NZ_CP037423.1 coordinate 5,264,780, forward strand.
GTGTTCCCACCGGCGGCGTTCCGAGCAGGCGCCGCGGTGCCAGGAAGTCGAGTATCCTATAGCATTTTGGGCCGCTACGCGACGAAGACCTTTGGGCAAACGGCCGACGAAGCAAGAGGCAGGCAAAGGCGTTCACACGGGTCAAAGACGGGCGTTGTTTCGTCGAATTCGTGCCCAAAGAAACAGAATCGAGACCGACGCGAGCCCGCCGTACTGCTGACGCACCTGCATCCGGAGTGCGCTGTCCCGCAACTTTCGGTTTCAATCGGTTCCATCTCGCCGTGTCGCAGCACCCCGAGGCGAAGCGGACGGATTAGAATCATGCGTTCATTCACTGGAGGCCGCCGAAAGAACGGCCCGATTGTTTCCCCCCGCCCCATCCCCTCCAGCGGTCCATCCATGCTTCATCGCGTTCTCTTGAATCTAGGTTTGGTCGTCGCCACCTTCGTCGGACTGTTCGTCGGCCTGTTCGTCGGCGGAACCGCGCCGGCAGCCGAGCGTCCCAACATCCTTTGGCTGACTTGTGAAGACAATAACGTCAACTGGGTCGGGTGTTACGGCAACCCACACGCTGACACTCCCAACATCGATGCCCTGGCGGCCGAGGGGTTTCAGTACATGCATTGCTATGCCAATGCCCCCGTTTGCGCCCCCTCACGCAGCACCTGGATCACCGGTGTCCACGCGATTTCCATGGGGACGCATCCGATGCGGAGTCGTTATCCGATTCCACACGACCGGATCCGGTACTACCCCGACCTGCTGAAGGATGCGGGCTATTTCGTCGGCAACGAAAAGAAGACGGACTACAACATCGGCGGACGCGACGACAAGAGTGCCTGGGACACCAACAAAGCGGATTGGGACCAGCTCAAGCAGCAGCAACCGTTTTTCATGGTCATCAACAGCACCAAGTCTCATGAGTCCAAGGCGTTCGGCGATGTCAACCAAACCGAACACGATCCCGATGACGTTCGGCTGGCGAAGTACCATCCAGACATTCCCGACATTCGCAAAAATTACGCCCATTACCATGACCAGATGAAAAAGATGGACGCCGACATCGGTCATGCACTACGGCAATTGGAACAGGCCGGGTTGGCAGAGAACACCATCGTGATCCACAACTCGGACCATGGCGGAGTGATTGCCCGCAGCAAACGTTTCCTGTTCAACAGCGGCACGCACTGTCCGCTGATCATTCGCATCCCCGAAAAATTCAAACACCTGCGTCCCGCCGAACCGGGCGCCAAGGTCGACGATCTGGTCAGTTTCGTCGACATGACCAAGACCTGGCTGGACCTGTGCGGTGCGGCGAAACCCGACTACTTGCAAGGCAAGGTGTTCTTGGGGCCGAACAAGGAGTCGCGCGATTACCACGTCAGTTTTCGGACCCGGATGGACGAACGCTGTGACAACGTCCGCGCGATTCGCGACCGACGGTTCTTGTACATCCGAAACTACATGCCCTACGCACCGTGGGGACAACACCTCAATTACCTGTGGATCATGCGGGCGACTCAGGCGTGGGAGCAACATCACCAGGCCGGCAAGACCGATGCCGTGACCGGCCGATTCTTCGGCACCAAACCGATGGAAGAGCTTTATGACACCTCGGTTGATCCGGACAACGTCAACAACTTGATCGACGATCCCCGCTACGCTGCCGACGTCAAACGATTGAGTGGGGCGCTCGACCGTTGGCAACTCGACCACTTTGACAGCGGCTTGTTGCCCGAAAGCGAAGTGGTTCGGCGTAGCGAAGTGAGCGGCAAAACGATCTTTGACATGGTGCGAACCCCCTCACTGTACGATCTGCCCGCATTGCAACAGGCCTCCGCGCGGGCCTTGGCACAAGATCCCAAGAACATCGATCGACTGTACGAGGACTTGGCCGCGAAAGACTCCGGCGTGCGTTACTGGGCCATCGTGGGTTGTTTCAATCTACAAGAATCGACCCCGTTGGACATGAACCTCGTCCGCAAGGCACTCCAGGATGAATCACACCACGTGCGTGCGATGGCGGCCTGGATCCTGTATCGGGCAGGCGATCGAGCGGCCGCGCAACGATGCTGGAACCAGTTGTTGCAACAAAGTTCCTATGCCTCGTTGAAAGTGTTCAACATCATCGATTGGATCGGAGACGACATCGAGCCCTATGCGGAGTCGATGAAACAGTGCAATTTCGATCACGGCGGCTACGTCGGCCGGATGAAGGAGTACATGGGCGTTGCCGAGAAGCCCAAAAAGAAGAAGCGGGCGAAGTAAAGCCGCGGAATGTCCGCTTTGGCATCCCGACCTACCCGAAAACCACGGTGCAACGTAATCTGAGGCCGATTGAGTTTGCTGCAAAGCAATTGATCGTTATCCGACCTGGGGTCGTGTAGTTTTTAAGTCGTTGATAGTAAAGGGTTTTCGTCACTCTCCCTCTGGGAGAGTCGAGCGCAGCGAGGAGAGGGTTCGGATTGTTGCTTGGGGCGCGCCTATCAATATTGAAATGAGCGCCGCGTTTCACCGTTCGACCTCCCCTCGCTTCGCTCGACCCTCCTGCCAGGAGGGTGACTTGAGATGTGTAGACACCAACTGCCTGGGGAGAGAATTTGATGAAGACCGGTTTTGTGGGTCTTTTGTCGGGCGTCGTGCTTGTTTGGACGTTCTGGATCGGGCCGGTTGCCGGCGCCCGTGGCGAGGAGGAGAGCCGGAAACCGGGCGAGGTGTCCCCCGCCAATCCGGGGCCGAAGCGAGTCGCCCAGTGGATCCGGAGCAACGATCCCCGGGCCGCGGTGCCGGGATACGTGTCGCGGGCCGTCGAAGGCTGGCCGGTCCGCGTCAGCGAAGCATTGATGCATTCGCACCCCGAAGCCACCGATCGCGCGATCGAATTGCTTGCCGAACAATTGCAGACGGTCAAGCGGGTGCTGCCGGAATCGGCGGTTGCCAAGCTGATCGATGTTCCGATTTGGTTCTCACCGAAGTACGACGGTTTTGGCCATTCGGGCGAGTATCACCCGGGCGCCGACTGGTTGCAGAAACAAGGGCGTCATCCAAAACTGCACCGCTGTGTCGAATTCACGAACATCCCGATTTTTGAACGTGAAGTCGAGCGGATGCCGGTGCTGGTCATTCACGAACTCGCCCACGCCTATCACCACCAAGTGCTGGGATTCGACAACAGCGAAGTGCGCACGTTGTACGAAGTCGCCAAAAACAATGGCAGCTACGATGCCGTGTTGCGAGGGAACGGCAAGACCGAGAAAGCGTACGCGATGTCCAATGACCGCGAGTACTTTGCCGAGACGTCCGAAGCGTATTTTGGTCGCAATGATTTTTATCCCTTCGACCGCGCCGAGCTGGAAGCGCACGACCCCAGAATGGTGAAGCTGTTGGGGAAATTGTGGCAGGACCGCAGCGAGCCGTAATCGTGTTGTCATAGCTACCCGATGCCAATAGTTTTCCGTCGGGGGAGAAGGCAACGTCGTAAACGGCGTCGGTGTGCCCCAGCAGCACAGTTGGCTCCGCCGCGCCGCAGTGCGCACGGTTGAAGATGCCACTGGCAAAGACAATCAGGCACACCGCCATGATTTGCGGTCGGTCGCGTGCATCGATCATGGTCATTCCTCCACACAATGCGGGGCGGCATTTTCTGTGCCGTTCCAATCGAGGCCGGCCGGCTGACGATGGATTGGGGAAGAAGTGTCGGATTGATTGGAGTGGGATAGGCTTCCAGCCTGTCACGTGGGCATCGATGCGCCTGGCGTGGGATTTGCACCCTGCGAATCGACGCGAGACGCAGTGACGCATCGTCACACGCGTCCGTTGGCGACGTTGCGGAGCGGGCACACCGGGGCGTTTTCAAACTGAATCCAGCAGGACGCGACACATCGAAGGGAGTTCTGACGTTGAGCAGCACCTTGAACAAGCGAGAACGATGCCGTGGGAGCGATTGGCAACACGACGGTCACGACCAGTTGGTATAGCCGTGAAGGCAGCCCGAACCCGCTGGGCGTGGTTTGGCTGGAAGAAGAACGCGCCTTTAATTTTGCCCTCTATTCCAACCATGCCACCGGCGTGTCCTTGTTGTTTTTTAAACCGGATCAACTCGCCCAGCCCTGTCGGCGGATCGATCTGGACTATCTGGTCAACAAATCGGGACGGATCTGGCATTGCCGCGTGCCGGAGTCCGATTTGGCCGGTGCGGTTTATTATGGCTATCAGGTTCAAGGTCCGCATGGCGGTCGCAAGTACGACCTTCATGCGTTTGACGAACAGAAACTGCTGATCGATCCCTACGCGACCGAAATCTACTTTCCCGAGACCTTTGATCGCTTGGCGGCGATTCGGCCGGGATCCAACGTCGGCAAAGCACCCCTGGGTGTGCTTCCCAGCGTCAAAGAGCAGGAGGCGTATCCATGGAAAGGCGATCGGGTTCGGTTCCACGAGCACGATCTGGTGATTTATGAACTGCACGTCCGCGGGTTCACACGGAATTGCAATAGCGGTGTCGAATCGTCTCGCCGCGGCAGCTATCTGGGCGCGATCGACAAGATTCCGTATTTGGTCGAACTGGGAATCACCGCGGTCGAACTGATGCCGGTTTTTCAGTTCGACCCTCAAGAAGACAACTTCTGGGGCTACATGCCACTGAACTTTTTCGCGCCGCATTCCCAATACGCCAGTCAACAACGCAACGCCGCCCGCGAGTTTCGCCAGATGGTCAGCGCGTTTCATCAAGCGGGCATCGAAGTGATTTTGGACGTCGTGTTCAATCACACGACCGAAGGCGACGAGCACGGTCCCTGCTATAGTTTCAAGGGAATCGACAATAGCAGCTATTACATCACCAGCGGCGATCCGGAACATCCCTTCGCGAATTTTTCGGGCACCGGCAATACGCTTCACACCAAGAATCGTCACTGTGTTCGCATGATCTTGGACAGCATGCGCAACTGGGTCAATCAGTACCATGTCGACGGATTCCGATTCGACCTCGCTTCCGTCTTCAACCGACGCGGCGACGGTTCGGTCTCCTCCAGCCAGTCACGATTGGTCGCGGCCATTCGCGCCGACCCGGTGTTGGGGAAGGTGCGATTGATCGCCGAACCCTGGGACGCCGCGGGTCTGAATCAGCTCGGACGCGAATTTCCGGGCAAACGTTGGTTGCAATGGAACGGGCTGTTTCGCGACGACGTTCGCCGCTTCGTCAAGGGCGACGCAGGATTGGTGCCCAACATGGTTCGCCGCTTGTACGGCAGCGATGATCTGTTCCCCGACTCGATTCACGAAGCGTGCCATCCCTACCAAAGCGTCAACTACGTCAATTCGCACGACGGGTTCACACTGTATGATCAAGTCTCGTACAACCAACGACACAACTGGATCAACGGAGAACAAAACCGCGACGGACATCGTGACAACCACAGTTGGAACTGCGGCACCGAAGGCGATGCCGGTGTGACCGACGAAATCATGCAACTGAGGGTGCAGCAGGCCAAGAACTTTTGTTGCCTGTTGATGCTCTCCAACGGCACCCCGATGTTTCGCGCCGGCGACGAATTTCTGCAGACCCAACATGGCAACAACAATCCATTCAACCAAGACAACCAATTCAGCTGGCTGGACTGGGACCGTCTTGAAGAACACGCTGCGTTTCATCGCTTCTTTCGCATGATGATCGCGTTTCGCAAGTCACACCCGACGATCGCGCGAAGCCGGTTTTGGCGTGACGACGTGCGCTGGTACGGAACGGGACCGAACGTCGACTGGTCGAGTGAATCACGACAGTTCGCGTATTTCCTGCGAGGCGCCTCGCAATACGATGTCGATCTGTACGTGATGGTCAACGCCGACTGGCGCCCACATCTGTTTTCGATCCAGGAGTATGATGCAGTCGATTGGGAAGTCGCCGTCGATACCGCCGCACTGTCGCCGGAAGACATCCATGCCCCCGGTCACGGCCCACATGTCCGGTCGTCACAATTCCGGGTCTCCGACCGCTCCGTCGTCGTGCTCGTTTCACGCCCACCGGGAAGCCGGGACAAAGCGGGTTCAGCCCCCGAAGGCCCGCCACTGAAACCCCGCTAGCAACCGCCCGGCCATCGCTCGTGGGCAGCGAGTGCAGCAAGCCAATCGCACAACCCGATACGGGACGCCCCCAGCCATTCGAAGCGATCCAGGTTTCGGCGAGGAGGATTGAAATACCGATGCGCTTTAGAAAAAACAGTGCAGCGCGGCGGTTGGTCCAACCGAAGCGGTGAAGGAACGTTCGAAACTGGCTTCGGTGTCTGTTAGAGTACGAAATTGCGGTCTCCATTCTATGGCCTGCCTACTTTATACTGGCTCCCTTCTCCCCCTGCGATGAAAGCGAGTCGTGCTCGCTTTCATCGCAGGGGGAGAAGGGCTGGGGATGAGGGGGCACGCAGACGGCACCAACGAATCTTAGGGGCATCATGAACAGACGACCTCGACGGGATCCAGAGGCGATTTCATTCGCCCGCGATCAACGTGCCGGCGCAAATGAGTTCGCCCGAGATGTCTGGCAGATGTTGCGCAATCGCCGTTGTCGAAATCAGAAGTTTCGGCGCGAATACCCGATTGCACCGTACACCGTTGACTTCTGTTGTGTGGACTTGAAGTTGATCATTGAAGTTGATGGTAAACCTCATCAGACCAATGAGGGCCGTCAGCATGATCAGCGCCGCGACCAGTATTTGGCCGAGCGAGGATACCAAGTCGTGCGGATCCCGGGTTACGAGGCCTTGCAAAATCCAGTTGCGGTGCGGCACCAGATCGAACATGCAATTGATGCACTTCTGTAGCACATTGCCCCCTCATCCCCAGCCCTTCTCCCCCGCGGCAAGAGCGAGCACCACTCGCTCTCGCCGCGGGGGAGAAGGGAGCCAGAATGAATGAGTGCGATCGCACTGAAGAGAGGAAACGCGAGTCCTCCGTGCCGGCGGGTGCATCGAACTCAGCGTCGTAGCGAAATTCTTTCGTTGCACTCTTCTCGCAATCCCGGACCAAATCGTGGCGAAAGTGCGCCGAGGCCGCTAATCTGCATCGGTGTCGGGACCGAAGCGTCCCAGCGGCCAGGTTTCCTGCGTTCGGTTGGTCCAACCGAAGTCATGAAAAAGAAGCTGAAAGTCGCGTCGGTGTGGCGGCCGGTTGCGCCTCAAACATTCTCTCTTCTCGGGCATCAGAGGTCTTGTAGGAGTTGCATGGTCTCTGCTCGAAACGCCATCAGGCCTTCGCACTCAGGAGCATGCTCTTCCCTCGTCGGCAGATCGCATCGTGCTGACGCGATCGATCACTCAGATGCAGGCTCCTCCTCGACAACGCGAAATGGTTCATGAGACTCGTACAGGGACAGCCGCTCCTTCAAAGACGGGTCGAACGCCAATTCGATCGATCTTTCTTGCCAACGGACCGCTTCATCAAAATTGCCATCCGCTGCGTAGGCTGCGGCGAGCGTATCCACGTATTGCCAGTTCTTCCAATCAGTCGCGTCACAGACCTTTGTCGCCAGATCGAGTGCGAGATCCGCGTTGCGGAATTCAGCGGCCGGTGAGGTGGCCATTCGCCAGGCCACGTTGTTGAGCACGACCAGGTCTTCCGGTGCCAGCTCTACCGCAGCCAGCATTGTCTCGCGAGCGCGTTCGTACTGCCCAAGCCGATGGAAAAAGTCACCGATCGCGACACGAGCCTTGCCAGTTCGATTCACGGGCAATTCAGAAATACGGTCCACCAACAAAATCAAACGCTCGTGCAAGGCGCTGTCCGGTTGGGCGGCCACCTCGTCCAGGGGGAGCCACGTCAGGTGACGACTATTCTCTTGCAACAGCTCCATTGCCTTTTCCCAGTCTGCCACAGACGCCTCGTACATCTGCAGTTCTTCGTATGTTCGGGCTCGATGCGTGTAGCCCCCGGGACTATCAGGCCTCAACGCAATCGCCCGGTCGTAGTCCGCGATTGCTTCACGATGCCGGCCCAGCTTGGAATAAAGACCGCCTCGTTCCATATAGGGAGGCGTTTGCATCGGTTCCAATTCAATCGCCGCGCTGTAGTCGCGGATAGCGTTTGTGTTGTCGCCTAACGCTCGGAGGAAGTCCGCGCGTTCCAGGTATTGGCTATAGCTGCTGAGCAATTCAGTAGCCTCGTGATTGCTGATTGAAACCGGTCGATATTTCCGCAACTCGCGTTGTGTCTGGCGCAGCGCGCTTTCAACTTTCGCCAGCAGGAACGCGGACGTCGCCTGATCAGACTCGAACTCAGCTCCAGGTTCTTCATTTGCGAAGACCTCCTCAATACCAATCGAGGTCTGAGAAAGGCGTTGATTTTCGCGGGCTTTGGCCACGGCAGCTTCCAACGCGGCCACTGTCCGTACCAGAATTTGCTCGGCTTGCTCTCCGCTAGTATCACCCGGTAGTGACCAGGTCAGCCGCTTGCCAACCGAAGCCAACTTCTGCGAATGTTCCGGCACGTTCGCTACGCCGGAAAGGAGTTTCATCCACAAGTTGCGGTAGACCACCGACACGTCCTTCGGCCTGCCTTGCTTTCCCAGAACTCGCCCACTGATTCTGGGAGCCTCTCCCACTTATTTCGCTCCATCTGACAAAACGTGACCTTTTTCCTGTGACGTTCTCGATCGCTTTTCCCGGATCAGTCCTGGGGCCATTGCATTCCAGCGGTCCGGTGCGTTTTGGGGATCCAAGCATGTCGGCATGCTCGATGCCGGAAGTTCTCGATCGATGCCGCAAAACATTAACTCTGGCCGGCTGTTCTTGGACTCCGGCGGGTTGTCGACGCTCGCGGTGTATTTATCCCTGAACTGCAGATTCTCGCGACGCGTTCCAGTTCACTTGTAGGAGGTGTTCGATGTTTCACGCCCGCCGAAAGTTACAGCGTCTATTGAGCAAACCGCAGCGACGCCGGCTGGCCGCCGGTCTGCAAACACTGGAGCGACGACAACTGTTGGCGGCCGAGGTGTTGCTGGCCGACAGTTTTGAATCGGGACAGTGGGCCGGCAATTGGGTCGAGGACAGCCAGAATGACTGGTTCACGTCATCTCAGCGATCGACCGACGGTTCGCGTTCGGCAGAAATCGATGGATGGGCCAGTAACGCGACGTTGACGACCAGCACGCCGATCGATCTGAGCGGGTACAGCTCGACGGAGCTGACCTTCGATTGGCTGATCGAACGCGGGTTTGACGGCGGGGAATATTTGTCGCTCGATCTTTCGACCGACGGCGGAACAAGCTGGCAAACCGACGTGCGTCGACTCAACGGTAACGTGGACGCCGAAAACACTTGGCACAACGAAACAGTTGATCTCAGTTCCTATACGACTTCACAGCTGCTGGTCCGATTTCGCAGTAAGGTTAGCCGATCCAACGAAGACGCCAACGTCGACAACGTGAAGATCACCGCTGTTCCTCAGACGCCGGCGTTTCCACCGAGCATCGACTACGCGGATTTTTCCGATGCGAGCGAGTTGAATCTTGTCGGCCACGCCGCCACCACGCCCGACCGGCTACGCCTCACGCCGGCCGAGTCGAGTCGGATCGGTGCGGCCTGGCATCATGGCAAACAGTTCGTTTCGGTCGGCTTCGAGACAACATTTCAATTCCAGATAACGGAACCGGACGCAGGGGGCGGCGCCGACGCGTTTGCCTTTGTGATTCAAAACACGTCAGACACGATCATCGGTGCCGGTGGTGGGCACAGTGGATTCCACCAGATCCCCAACTCCTTGGCAGTTGAATTTGATACCACTCAAGGAACGGACGAATCGAGTGACAGTCACGTCAGTATTCACACGCGCGGGACCGAGCGGAACTCGTCCAAGCAGGAGTTCTCGCTCGGCTCGTTCGACACGTCTGGATTCAAGCTGAACGACGGCAACGTTCACACTGCGAAAATCGCTTACACGCCCGGGACGATGTCAGTGTTTCTCGATAACCTGGCCAGCCCCGCGCTGACGATTCCGCTCGACCTGGACAGCATGCTGAACTTGGATCTGGGGAGCGCCTATGTCGGCTTCACCGCCGCGACCGGAGGCGGCTGGCAGAACCATGATATCTTGAATTGGAGTTTTGCCAATCTGACCGATACGACGACCACCATCGGGATCGAGGATTCTGCTTCGGCTGAGGGTAACGCCGGCCAGAGCGGCCTTGATTTTGTGGTCAAACGGTTTGGGGATCTCTCTGGATCCCATACCGTCGACTGGGTGACCAGCACAGGTTCCGCGACCGCGGGCGTTGACTACGCGGCAGCCAGCGGACAAGTCACTTTCGCAGCGGGCGCAGCGGAGAAGATCATCACCGTTGCGATCATCGGTGACACAACGGAAGAAGAGCACGAGACTTTTGAAGTCGACATCCTGCTGAGTCAAGGCTCGGCGGCGATTGTGGACGGCCAGGCGACGGGGACCATCCAAAACGATGAGACAAGTCTTTCGGTCGGCGATGCAACGGCATCCGAAGGGGGAACTGATTTTCAGTTCGTCGAGACTTACATTCAGTCCAGCGCAACGGGATTGAATGCGACACGATCCCTGCATCTCAGTCCGGACGGATTCTTGTACGCCGGTGCAAGTGTTCCCCCGAGCGTCCGCAAGTATCACTATGACACCGGAGCATTTGTCGGCCTGGTTGCTGAAGACGTCAATCTCGCAAGTTCCACGTACAGGGGTTTCGTCTTCGGTCCTGACGGCGATATCTATGTTGCCGACGTCATGTACGAACGCGTGCTGCGATTCGATGCTTCCACCGGTATGTCCAAGGGAGCATTCGTGACCAGCGGGCTGGGCGGCCTGGACACTCCCAAAGACTTGGCGTTTGGCTCGGACCTGAATCTGTACGTCGCCAGCGCAAACTCGGGTGAGGTCCTTCGCTATCAAGGACCGTTTGCAGCGGAACCAGGCGCGTTCATGGGCGTTGTCGCCTCTGCTGCTAACGGAGGCTTAGGCAGCCCGGACGCTCTGACGTTCGGACCTGGCGGGGATCTCTATATCTCCGACGGCTCGAACGACAGTGTGCTTCGCGTCGACGCCGTCACCGGAGTGGTCGACACGTTCGTTCAACCGGCCGCGGGAATATACGACGCATCGACTGCCGGCGGGCTCCAGTTCGGCCCCGATCGAACGGGCGATGGAATTCCAGACCTTTACGCCAGCAGCTACAACACCGATAGTCTGCTTGTTTTTGACGGTGTCGACGGAAGCCTGGCGCAGGAACTGCTACCAACTGGCCTGGGCGGACTCTACCGACCAACCGGCTTCGTCATTGAACCAGACGGCAATCTGCTCGTTGCCAGCATCGGCGGCCCCGACAAGGTACTGCGATTCGCAGAGAGCTCCAAGGCTGTCTTCACGGTGACGCTTTCCAAACCGTCGGCGTTTCCGGTCAGTGTCGACTACACGACACAGGACCAAACCGCGACGACGGCCAATGGAGACTACACCACGCACAGCGGAACGCTGACCTTCCCGCCGGGCGTCACTTCACGAACGATTTCGATTCAAACCAATGACGACGGAAGTTTTGAGTCCGACGAAACCTTCAAACTTGTGCTCTCGAATCCCGTCTCGGCCTCGATCACAGACAGCACCGGCGTCGGCACGATTGTCAACGATGATGTCGTTCCGATCTACCCACCGACCATCGACTACGTGAATTTCTCCGATGTCAGTGACCTGAACCTCGTCGGCCACGCAACCAAAACGACAGACAATCGGATCCAATTAACTGACGCGGGTCTTCGGCAGGGAAGTGTATGGCACAAGACGAAGCAGTCGGTTTCGACGTCGTTTGAAACTCAGTTTGACTTTGTATTGGATCCGAATGCGCATGGACTTGTCTTTGTCATTCAGAACACGCGACCTGAGATGCTTGGCGGCGGCGCTGGATTCGATGGGATTCCGAACAGTCTTGCCGTTGAGTTCGACACCAAAATGCAGTCGAACCAAAATGACCCGAACGACAACCATGTCAGCATTCAATCGCGAGGGCTTGAGCACAATTCCGCTGACCACGAGTTTTTACTCGGCACCGCGACCAGTCTGTCGGACCTGAACGACGGCCAATCGCACACCGCAATGATTCGCTACGCATCCGGTGTCCTGAGTGTCTTTGTTGACGACCTCGCGTCACCAATACTGTCCGCAAGCGTCGACATCAATGAATTGCTCGATTTGGATTTCGGTCAGGCCTGGGTTGGATTCACTTCGGGAAACAATCGACACGAAATCTTGAGCTGGCAGTTCCGTCCTTTGGTAGACCTGAGCACGAGGATTGGGATCCACGATGCGGAGATTCTGGAAGGCGACAACGGAACACAGCAACTGGTTTTTCAGGTCCAGCGAATTGGGACTGCAGCAGCGGGAATTCATTGGAATACCGCGGACGACTCGGCGATCGCCGGCAGTGATTACACCGCCGCATCGGGAAGCATCCAATTTGCCGCGGGAGGCCCCGACATCCAGCAGGTCGCAGTGCCGATCCTGGGTGACACATCGGAAGAAGCCTTTGAAGACTTCTTCGTTGACCTAAGTGTCACATCGGGCCAAGTAACGGTCGTGGATGATCGCGCGACCGGTACGATCTTGAATGACGATGCGGTGATTTCCATCAGTGATGCATCGGCCGTCGAGGGAGACCCAGGATTCACATTTTCAGATGAATTTGTCGCTCCGGCGATTGATGGTCTCTGGACCATGTCTCGCGGGCTGGATGTCGGACCAGACGGCAATCTGTACGTCACGGTGGAACAAGGACCCTATCCCGGCGCCGTGTTGCGTTACAACGCTGACACGGGGGAATTCATGGGAGCGTTTGCCACACACCATGAACTCGATGGCGCCAAGGATCTGGAGTTTGGTCCCGATGGAAATCTTTACGTGACCAACAACCGAACCGACAAGATTCTGAGGTTCGATGGCACGACTGGTAACTTCATCGACGTGTTCGTTGCAGCGGGAGGCGCCCTCAACGTTCCCCGCGCAATCGTCTTTGGAACGGACAACAACCTGTATGTTGCCAACGCGAACTCCGACGAGATCCTGCGTTATCAAGGCCCGACGGGCCCAAATCCCGGTCAACTGATCGACGTGTTCGTTTCCGCGGGCGAAGGAGGAATGGATAGCCCAACTACACTCACCTTCGGTCCCGATGGCACGCTCTATGTCGCCAGTGGAGCCCACGCGACCTACAACAACAGCATTCTTAGATTCGATGGCGCGACCGGCGACTTCATCGACGCGTTTGACGCCTCAGGAACCTCGACGCTGGCGTTGGTGCCAACCGCCGGGCTGATCTTTGGTCCTGACCTGAATGGCGACGGCATTGGAGAGTTGTACGCCAGTAATGGTGATGGTCCCGCCGAGGTGTTGGCATTCGACCCCACGACCGGCGCTCTGCTGGAGAAGGTCGTGGAGTCGGGGACAGGAGGATTGGTCGATCCCAAAGGCCTGGCATTCACATCCGAAGGTGACTTGCTGGTTGTAAGCTCCGGAACACGCAACATTCTTCGGTACTCCGGCAGCGATCGCGCGGCATTCACGGCAACCCTCTCATCGCCTATCGGTCAGACAGTCACGGTTGACTTCAGCACGACGAATGGAACGGCGATTTCAGCCAGCGATTACCTTTCCGCCAGCGGCACGTTGACTTTTGCTGCGGGAGTCACAAACCAAACGATACTGGTATCGAGTATCGATGACTCGCAATTCGAGTTGGACGAAACATTCCAAGTGACGCTCGACAATCCGAATGGCGTCGCGATCGCCGACGACACAGGTGTCGGTACCCTCATTGACAACGATCCCATGCCGGTCAACAACCTGCCGGTCGCGGATGACGATGCCTATGCAATTGCTGAAGACGGCGTATTGAGCGTCCCCGTGTCAGGCGTGCTCGACGGTGATACCGATGCCGACAACGATCCGTTGACCGCGTCATTGGTTTCTCAGGCGTCGAGTGGTGTCGTCGTCCTCAGCCCGGATGGGTCATTCACCTACACGCCCGACGCCAACTTCAACGGCAGCGATAGCTTTACTTACACCGCTTTCGACGGCATCGGCAACTCGAACGTGGCCACGGTGAACCTGACCGTCAGTACTGTTAACGACGCGCCTGTCGCCAACAGTCAAAGCGTATCAACCAAGGAGAACACGCCCAAAACGGTCACCCTGTCTGGAAGCGACGTCGAAGGCGATTCGCTCTCGTTCGCTGTGCTGGCCGGACCGACCTCCGGCAACCTCAGCGGTACGGCGCCCAACCTGATCTATACGCCGGACACTGGATTTACCGGCAGCGACAGCTTTACCTTTGTCGCCAATGATGGGACCGCCGACAGTGCGACCGCGACGATCACTATCAACGTGACGGACAACAACGCACCGGTTGCCGATCCGCAAGCGATCGCCGTCAACGAGGACAGTAGCGTCGCGATCGGGTTGACCGGATCGGACCAGGACTCGGATCCGATCACGTTTCAGATCGTTGCTGCCCCGCTGCACGGCACGTTGTCCGGAACGGCACCCAACCTCGCTTATACGCCCGATGCAAATTACAACGGTAACGAAAGCTTTACCTTCCAAGTCAACGACGGAACAGACGATAGCGGTCTGGCGACTGTCTCATTGACCGTCAATCCGATCAACGATGCTCCAACCGCCAATGCTCAATCGGTCAGCACGGCCGAGGACAGTCCTTTAGGGATAGCGCTCAGCGGCAACGACATCGACGGTGATTCGCTCGGCTACATCCTTGTCGCTGGTCCCGCCAATGGAACACTGGTCGGAAGTGGTGCGAATCGCACGTACACACCGGATGCGAACTTCCACGGCGAAGATAGCTTTACCTTCAAAGTCAACGACGGCCAAGTCGATAGCCCCGCAGTGACCGTTTCGATTGATGTCACGGCCGTCAACGATGCACCGGTTGCGACCGCCGATTCTCATCCGCTTGACCAGGACACCACGCTTTCCGTCCCCGCGTCTGGAGTGCTGGGTAACGACGTCGATGTGGACGGTGATTCGATCACGGCCGTGCTGGTGACAACAACCGGTAACGGTTCGTTGACACTCGGCAGTGATGGATCATTCGACTATACGCCAGATCCCGGCTTCGTCGGCAGCGACAGTTTCAGTTACCAAGTGGACGACGGCTCGATCGCGGGCAACACGGTGACCGTCACGTTGACCGTCAACGCCGTCAGTGTCGGCCCCAATCTTTCGCATGGCGAAGTCGTCAGCGTCGGTGATAGCTGGCAGACCGTGAACCTGGCGGCCTCGTACACGTCGATGGTCGTGATCGCAACGCCGAGATACAACAGCGGTTCGGGGCCGGGTGTGGTGCGAATTCGCGACGCGGCCGGCAGTCGTTTTCAAGTTCGCGTCGACAACGTCGGGGCGAGTGCCTTCAGTGGCGGTGTTCACTACGTCGTTGTTGAGGAGGGCGTGTACGACGAAGCCGGTTTCAAGTTGGAGGCGGTGAAATACTCCGAGGATCAAACCAGTCGCAAGAGCGGTTGGTTGATCGATACGGTCGGCTATCAACAGTCCTACATTTCGCCCGTCGTCGTTGGCCAAGTGATGACTGCCAACGACGAAGACTGGTCGGTCTTTTGGGCCAGTAGCGGCAGTCGAACCAGTCCGCCGTCGTCCACCGCCCTGAATGTCGGCAAGCACGTGGCGGAGGATCCGGACACGACTCGAGCCAGCGAAACGATCGGCTACCTGGTCATCGAAGCCACGCAAAGTGGCACGATCGAAGGCCTGCCGTTCGTGGCCGGTGTGGGAGGTGACTCGATTCGCGGCGTCGGCAACGGAACCTACCAATACAGCTACGACGCAATGCCCAATGCGAAGACGGCCGTGCTGAGTAGCGCCGGCATGGACGGCGGCGACGGAGGCTGGGCCGTCCTTCGCGGCAACAATCCGGTGCCAGCAACCAGCGGTGCGATCAGCCTGTCGATCGATGAAGATCAACAGCGCGATTCCGAACGCAACCACACGACCGAACAAGTCGCCTACTTCGTGATCGATCCGCCGATCGAGACAGCGTCCGAAGCGTCGATTGCCGCTCCGGTTGTTTTCAATCTCAGCACGCGCACCGAATCCGATGTCAGCCAGAACAGCAAAGACACCGAAGACCGGCCGATACTCCAGTCGGTTCCGCAAAAGCTGGCCTTGGCGGCAAGCGGCCCAATCTCCGCGATTTTGACCGGCCGCATTCGAGCGATCGATTCCGTGATCGCCGACCAGCGCGAGTCCAAAGAGCACCTGTCCGACAACTTACTCGAACTGCTCGCCGCGACCACGTCGCTGAAACACTCGAAATCGTAACCCATCGCCTTCTCGACCATGCCTCTCGCAGACCGCAGACCACTCGATACAGAGCACCCAAGTATACACGGCGGGGGAGGGCGTTATCCCTGAGGGCTCCTTCGGGAGGTACGGCGGGGGAACTTCTATCGCTGGAATAGGTGACATTGATGGAGACCTGATTCCCGATCTGGCTGTCGGTCACCGTCACTCGTGAATCCGGTAACGACCCGGAACTCATTTACTCGTCGACGGACCTTTCCAATGCGTCCGGCGCGATGGACTTCAATGACTACGGAATCGGTTTCTACATTCAAAACTCGGCAGTTGCGGGAGCCGGTCTGGTGATTCTGGTTCACGCCTTGATTGCTACCCTCATCATAGCCGTCGAAGATCGACGTTCGGCCAAACCTCCCGCGTGGGGCGACACCGCTTCCGAAATAATGTAAGCAGCGTTGACCTTAGTTTTTCAAATCACAAGAGGTACGCGCATCAAAAATTTATGCATCGTGAAATTCCGCGATCGTGGGGGAGAACATTGCTCATTGCGACTTGCACCTCCATCGGATTCGTGGCCGCTCCTGCTTGAGACATGGACTACAATGGATAAAGTCACGTTGCCGTGTGTAAGGCGACTACTCAGCGGTGATTGACGACCGTGCTACGTCGCCATTGTTTGAGTTTGCAGAGCGAGTCGGATGGGGGTCGTCGCACCGTGCCACCGAGTTGGACGATAGGATTCTATAAGTGGCGTCACATGCGTTTCGACGACAATATCTCAGCAGACTCGGACCAAACTTCGACGCTTGCCTTTGACCAGATTCAAGCGACCTGCACGGCATTCTTGGCCCAGTGCCGCGCGAATTCAGCGCCCGCCATCCCGCAACTCGTGCGAAAGATTGAGCCTTCGGGACAACCTGCTCTGCTCCGGAATCTTCTGCACATTGATTTACGCCACAGGAGGGGCCGAGGCGAGGTCCCGCAGACGGAGGACTACATTCGGGAAATGCCAGAGCATTCGGCCGTCATCCGTGGTGTGTTTTACGAGACCGTCTCGATCGCACAGCCGCCAGACGCGGGTTTCGCGTCGACTCACATGGCCGACCGCTCCGCGACCGAAGAAATGCCGAGCGGTGATCTTCTGGGGAAGTACCGTTTGCTGCGGAAGCTCGCTGAGAATGCTTTGGGCTCACCTCAAAGGTTTCAAGCTTGCCGAGGAACACGGCGACCAATGGGAAAAGACCCTCTCTGAGATCGCGCTCGGGCAGGTCCAAGAAGAATTTGGTGCGTCGAGACGCTCGGAGCAAACGACGGAAGCAAAGGAGTTTCTGGATCGCCTGGAAGCAGAGATCAAAGCCGAGATGGTCGATCGCACTCGGTTTCGCTAATTGCAGAGGTGTGATGACCTCCTGTATTTCCCTGCCAATCGAACTTGCGGCGGTTGCATCGTCCGCTCGCATTTCGAAAATTCGGCTCGCTGCAGTTTTCTCGAAATATGGGACCGGAACTTGGGCAAACCACGCGGAAGACGATAACCTGCATCGGTGTCGGTACCGAAGCGGCGGAGCGGATCTTGTTTGTGACAGCGAGCGGCCCAACAACTGTCACTTGGAATCGGTCCCTCCGGATTTGGCAACGTTGCCGAACGTACGGTTGCAACCGCTGCCTAATCGCGGGCTCGACATTTGTAGACATTCGGTCGAAGTGACAATTTCACCTGATCAGCGTTTGCGACGCCGTCTGCGAAGAGCCATCACACCGGAAACGACGCATAACGCGAGGGGTGTCCCGGGTTCCGGAATCGCTGTGGAGAAAGCCGTGATCTGAATGTTGTCGATCGCCATCTCGTCGAATCCATTCAACGCATCAAAACTACCGCCTCCGGACCATTCGACGAGCATCGAATCACCATCAGCAAGCGGTTGGAGTACACCGCCAAAGAGACCGTTTTCCGGTAACAGCAGATCGTATTGGAGAGTCGTCTGGACCCATTCTGGCGTTCCGTCCGCCGCTGACGGTGTGTCGAGAAAGACGGGATCGATGAATGCCGAACCATTGCTGAATTCGAGGTCGAAGTAATTGCTGTTATTACTGTCGTTGTAGACCCAAACGTCGTAGCGTACGGTCAGGGCATCGACGACCTGTCCCGTCTGATTTCGTATTCGCAGAGATGGAATGCCAAAGGAAAAGCCGGCGTCACCCAGCTGTATTCCCAGTGCTCGGTTTCCGCCGCCAGTTTCAAAACTGTAGTAACCAGAATCGCTGACACCTCCGCTGCTCATCCCACGCCCAAAGACACCGACACCGACCGTGTCGCCGAAACTTGTTTGCAGACTGCCGTTATCGTCACCAATCACGAGTTCCCAGTCGTTCGAATCCAATGCTCCCCCACCACCTCCAGACGCCAACCCTGCGCCGGTGTAGTCCTGGAAGTCGATCGTCTGAGTTTCACCCAGCAGCGTGAACGTCAACTCAGCTTGGACCGGACGGCCGCTCATGAAAAGAAAAAATGCAGCAAACAAGACAAGGATGATGCGACGAAAGGGTGTCGGACCGCTCATGGTTGTTTCTTTCAAAGATGGACGTTCGCCCCAGTTCCGTCTTGTACAGTAAACGATCCTACCTAGCGAGCGGTGGAGAAACAGGAAAATCACTGCAAAAACGCTATGCGAGTTTTTTCCAGAAATCTGAGGCATGGCGCGATTTGGCGCGATTTGGTGCCACCCACCAAACCTGTGGGGCAACGAAATCATTGCCCTTGCTCGCAGAGCAGCAGGCTGGTCGCACAGACTGCACGCGGTGGGTGGCGCCATTCATCAATTCATCCATAGGACGAATAGGACAGATGCGACCTATAAGTCCTATTTGTCCAATTGGTCCCATTGCACGATTGTTCCCCCATCCTCGGAGCAACGGCAAAACAATGGTGGCAAAACAATTCTCGGCTCTGATCGTTTTGCCCCCATCGTCTTGCCCATCGTTCGCTGTCCAGTCGAGCAACAAAGACTGACAACTGATGGTGCGGCGGTTGCATCGACCGAGGCGAGTTTGCAGCATCGGTTAGGCGGTGTCTCCGGCGGGCACACACCTCGGCCGTTGGCCGGCGTTGGTTGCCCACCGCGGTTTCTTGCGGACGACGCGGCCCGGGCTAATCGTCCGCCAACAACCAGTTGTAATTCCAGACCGGGTTGCCGCATTCGACACAGGTTTCCCCGTTGTCCAACACGCCGCCTTGGCAGCTGCCACAATCCAGGATGCCGGGTAGCAAGAACGCTTGATGGTCACGTTGTTTGGCCGCCTGCTGGGTCGCACCAAACGCGACCGCGACGACGATCCGAACCGCGGACGGCATCAGTTGATAAAGCACCAACGGGGACTTGCGGGCTTCCGGATAAACCTTTTCCAGGCAGCTTGCGAAATGACGCCGACGGCCATCTTCGTCCAGTTGCATGTACTGCCCCACACGCTCGGTAATCGGGCCGTTGCCGAAGCTGCCGCCCAGCCGTAGTTCACCAAGCCAACTGCGGATCCAGTCGACATCGGTGATAAAGCCCGACGCAGCGGCAAACTCGGCCGCCTCGATGATCTGCCAAATGTCGATCTCCGCCTTGGCGTTGTATTCGCTTTGATCAAGCGAGAGCGGAATGCACATCGAGTCCATCCCGAAATAACGCTCCACGTCCAGATGAATCCGGTGAAAAACCAAGTCGCGAACGGTGTTCAAACCGGCCGAAAGACTTTCGACAATCTGAATCCCACGACCCGATCCGACGAGCTGATCCAAGACGGCCGCAGATTGAAGATGTCGGGATGAATGATGTGCACTGGACATGTTCGCTTCGTCCTCCTTCGTTGACCCCACTATAGCGTTCCGAAAACGCTTCGACGATCACGATTCGAAGTGAAATGAAGGCGAACCGAAGAAAGCGTTCAAACCGCACACGCGAGTGTCCGGTTCCGCACGGTACAGGCCGCGCGCGCCGGCCGGTCAGGGTTTCTCCGCATCAATCACGGCGTGCGCCGTGCGATCGCCGACGACAAAGTAACCGAGTGGGTTTTCCGCTTTGTCGGTGATCAACCACACGGCTCCGGGGCGCGATTGCAGGGGCTTTCGCCAACCGGATTCCAACGTCCCAAACGACTTCGGTTTGCCATCGCGATCCATCCAGAACACTTTCACCGGTTGGTCGCGACGATTGGTGAACACGACGCTGAAGGGATTGCCGTCGGGCTTCGACGCAGGCACGGCCGATTCCGTTGCCGGATGCCACCTCAGCTTCGCCAGCGCCGCGTCACTGGGCGCGACATAGGGGGCAAACTCGGCGGGCGCGAGCGCTCGCAAGCGGTCGAGGTGTGCGGCGTGCTGGGGATCCTCGGCAAGATTCGTCCACTCGTAAGGGTCGGCGTCGGTGTCGTACAACTCCTGGTCGCCGTTGTCGTACTGGACCAATCGCCATCGTCGTCCGCTCAGTCCATAGTTGCCGGGCCGATTGAGATGGGTGATCGAGACGTGCGGCCACTCGGCTTCCGCGTTCTCCAGCAGCGGAATCAGCGAGGGTCCGTCGTTGGACGCTTTCGGCGGCAAACCGGCCAATTGGGCCAGCGTCGGGTACAGGCTGAGTAGATTGACCGGCGCGTCGCAAACGGTGTTTGCCTTGGTACCGGCCATCAAACCCGGCGTCCCTGGGGGAACCCGGATCATCAGCGGGACACGGGTGCAAGCTCGCCAACCCGTGTACTTTTGCCAATGCTGCTTTTCACCCAAGTGCCAACCGTGATCGCTCCACAGCACGACGACCGTGTTGTCTCGGTGCGGTCCGTGCTGCAGTGCATCGATGACCCGCCCGAGCATCTCGTCGGCAAACGAAATCGATGCCAGATACCCCTGCAACGCTTGCTTCCATTGGTCGTGTTTCAGGATGTGTTCGAAGTATCGGTTGGGGCCGCGTCGCTTTCCCGCCGGGGGCAAGTCTTCCAAATCGTCTTCGCGATAACCCGGCGGCAATTCAATGCTCTCCAGGGGAAAGCGATCAAAGTATTTCTTGGGGACGAACCAAGGCTCATGCGGACGATAAATGCCGCACGCCAAAAAGAACGGCTGGTCATGTTGTTTGCCCAGTTGCTCGCCGACCCACTGCGACACCAAATAGTCTCCGCCGAATTCCCGGTCCGAAACATCCAGCGGCCCCCAATCGGTTTCTCGGTACTGCCAAGGCCCACCGACGGGCAGGCTGACGGGACGTTTTTCGGGATACAGCGTGCGGGGGAACGGGTCTTCGGTTTCCTTGGGCGGGAAATACTGGTCCCAAGATTGTTGATCAATGAAGTAGTGAAGCAGCTTTCCCGATCCGGCAGACCAATAGCCGTGCCGGGAGAAATACTTGGGCAGCAATTCCGCTTCGGGCAACAACTCGCGCATCTTTTGGCCGTTGTCGTACAGCCCCGACACGTGCGGCGAGATCCCGGTCATGATTGCGGTCCGCGACGGATTACAGGCCGGCGCGGGACAGTGGGCGTTGGTGAACAAGACCCCGCTTTCGGCCAACCGATCGAGGTTCGGGGTTTTCGATTGCGGGTGCCCGCCCATGCACCCGATCCAATCGTTCAGGTCATCGACGGCGATAAACAGAACATTGGGGTGCTCATTCTGCGGCACATTCGGCGGCACATTCGGCGGCGCGGCGACGCAGCGGTTCGGCACGCCCCCAACCGCGGTGGCGACCAGCGAGAGTGCCGTGATCAAAAAGCGATGCATCATCGTAGCGTTCGTCCAATTCAGTGATTTCGACGTGTTGGCGTGCCCGCAAAAATTCGTCCGCGGAATCGGTGGATCGGATTCATCGCACGACGGGGACCGAGACGGCATCTTACTACGTTTTTCGCGAAGCAAACGGTTTGAATAATCGCCGTCCATTCAGATCGCGTTGCGGTCTACTTAAGGGCGGGGCCTTCAATCGATTCGGCGAATATTGGTGTCGCGTGCGTTGTCTGCGATTCGTTTTTGACGATCGGCGAGGTCCATTTCGATCCCGAGATCCCCGGCGTGCGGAAAGTTGCACTGGCGTGATCTCGCCTTGTATACTGGGTGGTCTCTAACTGGTTCACCCGAGGATTTACATCAATGAGAAAGTTTGCTTTTGTGACGAGTCTGTTGTTCGCGCTGACCCAGGGAGCGTCTTCGCACGGCGCCCGGGTCAGTACCATTTTGACGCTTGATGCGGCGACACCGACCGTGAACACGCTGGATTTATCGTTGTCGGCAATGGGCTTCCCACTCGGCGCTTCCGCGACGGAGTTGTCGGGCACGATGAACGCCGAGATCGAAATCGATTTTGCGACCGGAGTGATCTCGTCGCTGAATTTCACCGGCGGCACGATGTTCGGCAGCGAGTGGAGCATGGCTGGCGTTCCGACCGGGAACCCCACTAATCCCACCGAGACGATGACGTTGGTGGGGGCGGGGACGACTGCGACAGCCGACACGATTCCCGCATCGAGCGACGTTGACGGGGGTAACTTCGATGGAACCGAACACTTGATTCCGCTGACCGGAGGAACGGTCTCACCGGTGGGCGTGACGCTGGCCGGGACCGACATCAACGGGGGCGGAACCGGGACGCTGACGGCCACCAAGAACGGCGATCAGTACGATTTGTTCTTCAGCATGGACATCGTGGATTCCGAAACGCTTGACGCTGGTGACTTGGACATCACCGGAACGCTCGTCGCTCGCGGCACCGTGACAGCGATCCCCGAGCCGACCGGTGCGTTCGCACTGATGGTCGTGGTCGGCGGCGTCCTGGTTCGTCGCCGACGCTAAGGAACTTCGGAACAATCAGTGACGGGAATTGAGTGTGGGATAGGCTTCCAGCCTGTCGTTTTCGCCATGACAGGCTGGAAGCCTATCCCACTTCTTGTTCCGACGACGCTTTCGCTTCCAGGCAAAAAGAAACCTCGCCCGCTGATGGCGGACGAGGTTGTGAAGATCGATCGGTTGCTTTCACCGTTACTGGTTCAGCTGTTCCTCGATGGTTTCGCTGGCGTCACGTGTGCCCAGAGCACCCCACAATCCGTAGTTGCTCTCGCTGCCGGGAAGCGAGGAGATGGGGAACGAATTCCCGCTACGCTGGACACAGACCGTTGGCAGCTCGGGATTACCGCCGTCGACGCTATCGGTCATGAAGATCACGGCACCGTCGCCCATCAACACGTGAGCACCACCGGTATGACGACTCCCCGCGGTTGAGATCACTCCGGAGTGATTCCCATCGCTGCCGGTGTTCACGCAATTGGCATTGTTGGGTGGCAGCATGGTGTGCATCGCGGAGTAATAGGCTCGTGAATCCGCCCAACGAGCGTGCTTTGACTGCGACAAGGAGGAGCGAACGTTTGCAGTTTCATCGTAAAACTGGGGGCGTTCCGGATCGATGTGAACCCCCTCTTTGCAACGCGCCGGAATCAGGATGGTGTTGTTGGGATTCGCCATGTCACTGATATTCCGGACGAAGTCTGCTTTGACCTCACGTTTGCCGCCCGAAGTGCAAACTTCAGCGGCAGCAATGGTGTTGGAGAGACCATCCAGAACGTCGCGGAACTTCATCTCATTCCGATTCCAGAAGAATCCACGCTGCGCGGCACGTGCACGTTCAACCGCCCAGTTTTCGTCCCGGTTATTGCGGTTGCCGAAGAAACCATAGTCGTTGACACCACCGTTGTGAGACCGGTCGGCCGCGTCGCCGAGTGAAGCAGCGTAGTTCGTCCGTGCCAGCTGGCCGGGGCCGCGAGCCTGCCCCGGGTCACTCGGGCAACGGAATGCCGGAACCTGGGTCACCCAAGGAACGTACCGCGTTTCCCAGGGGCAGGGTCCCATCGGAAACCAAACGCCGCCGGTCGCTTGCACGCTCTGGCCGGGAGTCGCCTGGGTGCTGGGGTTCGAGATCGAATCCCACAACGCTTGCTGCTCCATGTAGGGAAGGATGGGAACCAACCAGCTGAGGAAAAGTCGGTTGCAGTCTTGCGTTCCGTTGGGAGTGGACGGAGTCCGCGCCGTACCCGTTCCGTTTGTCGGAATCTGCTTGAACGCGGTGTGATAGTTGTGAATCGCAAGCCCAATCTGCTTGAAATTGTTGCTGCACGACATTCGCCGTGCTGCCTCGCGGGCTGCCTGAACAGCCGGAAGTAATAAGCCAACCAAAATGCCAATGATGGCGATGACGACCAACAGCTCCACCAATGTGAAACCCTGTCGCGTAGAACGACGCATCTGCATACCAGACTCCAGAGAAAAGAACATTACATAGAATAGAGGAAGAGTTTCCCCCGCAAGAGCGATGCTAACCGTTTTCTCACCTCCTGTGGCCAAAAACTTGCCAAAATCTTCATTTTTAACGATACCTGACCACTCCACTCCTACGGCCACCCCCGAATCCGCCGCTTTGGTGAGTGTCGATGGAAGGGGTGCATGCGGAACGCCTCGTTTTCCGGCCGCACAGCTCGCCAAGCGTTTCTCCGCGGCCGCGCAGCAGCGGAGAACCGAAAGCCGGTGGCGGTTTCCGCGTCAGGCCCGAAATGAGGATGGGGGCAAAGCACGAGTGGATTCGGCTCAGCGATTCCTTGGCTCGTGACATCCAGCAATGGAGAGAATTCGCGGGCGGCCAGCTGGTCGCCGACTGCCGATCGGGCTGACGATTGGTGCCACCGACGATTGGTGCCACCCACCAATTGCAGTCTCTTCGAGGCACCGCCTAATTTGCTAGCGGCACAATCCGCGTCGCCCCCGCCACGTTTAGTGGGTGGCACCAATTGGGAGTCACGGGCACGTCGCTTCCGCAGCACGAGTCGGTTGTTTCCGACGCGGCAGATTCATCAAGCGCAGAAAAAAAGCGAGCATGCGAATGCTCGCCGGAAAAGTGAATTGCCCGTCAGGAGAAGTGTACCGAGAGCCGGATTTGCAAACGCGGTGGCTGCAGACTCAGCTTCCGCCGCCGCCGCCGGCGCTTGGCGGGCGCTTGGCGGGCTGCTTGGCGGGCTGTGCGTCAATGGTTTCTTCGCCGCGCCACCAGGAAACGGCGTGCGTCGCACAAAACCATCCGCGATGGCGGACTATTCCGTGACGTCCGAATCCATGTCTTCTTCCATCTGTGCTTCGTAATCTTCTGCTTCTTGCTCAATTTCAGCTTCCGAGCGAGTGTCTTCGATGACGGTGTTTGTCTCGCCGCAGCCGACCGCTGAGATCGAAAGGATGGAGGCGCAGAAGGCAAACATGAATGAATAAATCAGGCGTGACATTGCGATTGCTCGTTCGTGAGAGAAGGAAGTGTAGGGCTGATTTGAAACCCTACTCTCTCTCGAATTGTCCTGTCATGCAAGTAGTCGGTCATCAATTTCTACCTCGAACGGTCGACATTGACCCACCACCTACCCCCATAAAATACCCAGACCCGGGCATGTAAAACACGCCCGGGTAACTGGGATCTTCTGGCCCAGGCAAGAGCCGAGAAGTTTCAATAGGTCACGACGGTGTCGTTACAGCAGTCTCACGCAGTTTCGAAACCGTTGTAAGCCGCCATACCGTGCTCGCTGATATCCAACCCGAGGGTTTCTTCTTCCAAGCTGACTCGCACACCAAGGGTGACTTTGAGCAGTCCGAAGACGATTGCGGAGAAGGCGAAGGCAAACCCGCCGATGGCCAAGGTGCCGATCAGTTGGGTCATGAAGCTGTGACTTGAATCGAGGGAGAAGATGCCGACGGCGATGGTGCCCCAGATGCCGCACACACCGTGGACGGAAATCGCACCGACCGGATCGTCGATCTTGATCTTGTCGAATCCGAGGATCGCGACGACCACCAACAGTCCGGCGATGGCACCGATCACGATCGCCGATCCTTCGCCGACGGTGTCGGCACCGGCCGTGATTCCGACCAGACCGGCCAGGATACCGTTGAGAGCCATCGACACGTCGGGCTTCTTCAACAACACGTAGGAGGCAACGATCGAGGTGATTGCACCCGTGGCGGCTGCAAGGCTGGTCGTCACGAACACGTAAGAGACTGCTTTGGGGTCAGCCGAAAGAGCCGAACCGCCGTTGAACCCGAACCAACCGAGCCACAGCAAGAACACACCGATGACGGCCAAGGGCATGCTGTGACCGACGATCGGCTTGATGCCGCTTTCGGTGTACTTGCCCGTTCGCGGGCCAAGGATCAGGACGCAAGCCAACGCCGCGAAGCCGCCGAAGGCGTGCACGATGCTGGATCCGGCGAAATCGTAGAAGCCCATTTGATCCAACCAGCCGCCGCCCCACTTCCAGCTACCGATGATCGGGTAGGCGAAACCGACCAACAGGGTCGAGAACAACATGAAGACGGGAAGCTTGACACGTTCGGCAACGGCACCCGAAACGATCGTTGCAGCGGTCGCCGCGAACATCGCTTGGAAGATGAAGTCACCCCACCAGGTGTAACCGGCGTTGTAGTCCGCGGTGGTCATGCTGACGTCGTTGAGCGATTGCCCAAACCAGCTGCCCATCGCGAAGTAGCCATTGAAGTCGCCGGGGTACATCGCGTTGAAGCCCCAGCAGGCGTACAGCAGGATTCCTGTGCAGACGATCCAGACGTTCTTGAAGATAATGTTGACCGCGTTTTTCTTCTGCGTCAGACCCGCTTCCAGTGTGGTGAAGCCGAGGTGCATGATGAACACCAGGGCGGCCGAAATGCAAATCCACAAGTTGTTCACTGCGAAGACGGCATAGCCATCCGAGGCGACGTACTCTTCAGACGAATAGGCGCTTTCCGCTGCGACCTCTTCGGCTTGTGCCAGGACCTCGGGAGTGAACGCGGCGCCAAGGCATAACGCCCCGGCAAAAAACAGACCCGTGAGCAATGGTGCTCGCATTAACTTAGACATTCGATTCCAAACCTTCTCGAAATTAGGAAATTTGCTGAGCGGTCCCGGGGGATTGGGGACTCTCACTCACTTGTTCAGCCAGTGACCAGACCGAGACGCCGGGAACTCCTACCTGGGCCATCTTTCACGATGCTCAAGAGTCGAAAGCGTTCTCAAATCTGTGGCATGCACATCGGAAGCACCGAGTTGGCAACTGGCGGACCAATGCCTAAAGTGACCGTCTGACCAGAAGCGCAAACCCTTTGATGGCAAATACTTAAAAAACTTTCAAAAACGCGGAAAATCATTCAAGCCAACTAAACACATGTTTCAATGCTCATCCCGTGTGCAGACGGCCCGGCGGATGCCAGTTTTGTGAGCACGTCCGTGGAGGCGTGTTTGCGACTCCAGGTCGGGGCCATTCCTGTCGAGCCCAGGCGTCGCTGCAGGCACCAGACGGCGGCCTCGACGAGACGGTGATGGCTGAACGATGGGTGGCAGAACGATGGGTGGCAGAACGATGGGATGGCAGAACGAAGGGATGGCAGAACGATGGGATGGCAGAACGATGGGATGGCAGAACGATGGGATGGCAGAACGATGGGATGGCAGAACGATGGGATGGCAGAACGATGGGGTGGCAGAACGATGGGATGGCAGAACGATGGGACGGCGGAACGATGGGACGGCGGAACGATGGGACGGCGGAACGATGGGACGGCGGAACGATGGGACGGCGGAACGATGGGACGGCGGAACGATGGGACGGCGGAACGATGGGACGGCGGAACGATGGGACGGCGGAACGATGGGACGGCGGAACGATGGGACGGCGGAACGATGGGACGGCGGAACGATGGGACGGCGGAACGATGGGACGGCGGAACGATGGGATGGCAGAATGATGGGATGGCAGAATGATGGGATGGCAGAATGATGGGACGGCAGAATGATGGGACGGCAGAATGATGGGACGGCAGAATGATGGGACGGCAGAATGATGGGACGGCAGAATGATGGGACGGCAGAATGATGGGACGGCGGAATGATTCTGGCTCCAAGACCGGAGCGGTCAGAACATGATTCTGCCACTTCCAATCATCCTGCCGTTCCGCCATCGAGAACGCCGTCTTCTCCAGCGGACGGTGACTGTCTGCTGCTGCGTCGCTGCAAACGCCAGATGGCGGTCAGGTTCATGGATGTAACCTGTCGCAACGGCTCTACCGGCCGCGGCGAATGACGCGACGATATGTAGACGCGAACTCGCTTTTTGGCGATGATCCCGCAATCACGCGCTGCGCCGCAGTGGAGCGATCTCGGTAGAATGCCCGACGCTGGAAAGTTTTTTTCCACTGGTCGGAGGTCGCTTTCTCGGTTCGGACGGCTACCCTTGTCGTCGCTCATCAAAAGCCGAACCTTCATCACACTCATCAATTCGCATGATCGGATCACTCTGTTGTTTTTGTCTGGCGCTGGTCGCCGAAGTCGAACCGGTCATCGAGGGCAGCGAGGCGGGGGGCAGCGGTCGGACGCTGCTGTATCTGACCATCGCAGTGTTTCTGATCATTTTGAACGGCTTTTTTGTGGCCGCGGAATTTGCGCTCGTCAAAGTGCGTGTGTCGCGGATTGAGCAACTCGCCCGCGAAGGCAAGCTCTTTGCCAACACCGCCCGCTGGCTCGCCGAGCGTTTGGACGAATCGCTGTCGGCATGCCAGCTCGGGATCACCATGGCCTCCCTGGCGCTCGGCTGGGTCGGTGAGCCGGCGTTTTCCAAACTGGTCGAACCGTTGCTGGGCTGGGTGGGCGTGACCGATGAAGCAGTCGTCAAGGTGATCGGATTTGCGATCGCGTTTTCGGTGATCACCGGGTTGCATTTGGTGACCGGCGAACAGTTCCCAAAGATCTTTGCCATTCGCCGCCCCGAACAGGTGTTGTTGTGGTGTGCGATTCCGCTCAAGTTCTTCTACGTCATCCTGTATCCGTTTCTCACGGTTCTGAATATCGTCACGACGTATCTGTTGAAATTGGTGGGTATCCGCGGGGCGTCGGATCACGAATCGGTCAGCACGGAAGACGAGATCCGCGCGTTGCTGACGGAGGCCCATGTGCATGGCAATCTGACGCGCAGCGAACATCGTCTGATTAACAACGTCTTTGAATTCGATGATCTGATCGTGCGTCGCGTGATGTTGCCCCGCGGCGACGTCATTTTCTTTGATGTCAACGAACCGATTTCGGTCCTTCGCGACCTGGTTCGGACGACCATGCACACGCGCTACCCCGTCTGTGACCGATCGTTGGACAAGGTGCTCGGCGTGGTGCACATCAAGGACTTGTTGACGGTTCCCGAGGCGGATTCGGATTTCGATGTCCGGACCATCATTCGTCCTCCCAAGAAAGTCCACGAGACGATGCCGATCAGCAAGGTGCTGAGACATTTTCAGGCGACGCATCAGTTGTTGGCGTTTGTGATCGACGAATACGGCACGATCACGGGGATGGTGACGCTGGAAAATGTGCTGGAGCGGATCGTCGGTGAAGTCGACGATGAGTTTGACAACGCCGATCCGAACATCGTTCCCGAAGGCAAAGCTGAATTTGTGGTCAACGGCACGACACCGATCGATGAGGTGCGACGGCGACTGGCCATTCCGCTGAACGAATCCGACGAGGCGGACACGATCAGCGGCATGCTGATGGATTTTCATCAGAAGATTCTGACCCAGGGTGATCGCATCGAATTGGAAGGAGCGGTCGCGGAGGTTTTGGAGATGAAGAACGATAGCGCCACCAAGATCCGTTTCCGGCTGACGACCGCGGAGTGAACGGTTCGGTCACCGGGGGGGAGGTGGAAAAAAATTTGCCGCCGGCTGAAAAGGATTTCCCAGCATGCCGCACCCCGCCCGCTTTCGGCCGGTAAATTCCCGGCTGAGAGCATTGATCAACGCTCTGGCATGCGCTCTGGCATGCATTGTGCGTCGCGTCAGCATCGGATGTTAGCGGTGCAGTCTCCGCACATCGATCCGATCCTTGCAGCTGTTGTTTGATCGTTCGATCGTGTTGAATCCCGCACGATGTCAGCACGAAGACGACAACCGACCGGGGGAGGTGTGGAATGAGCGACGCGATTTGGCGAGTTCAGCGAGGCGAAGGCCCGTTGGTGGCGACCGCGGTCCACGACGGACACGCGATGCGCGACGACGTGTTGTCGCAGGTCAAACTCGATGACCGTGGTCGGCTCCGTGAAGAAGACCCGTTCACCGGACTCTGGACCAAGTGTGCGCCCACACGGGTCATCGGATTGCGGTCACGGTTCGAAGTCGATTTGAACCGCCCTCGCGACAAAGCGGTTTACCGGACGCCTGAGGATGCGTGGGGGTTGACGGTTTGGAAGGACCATCCGGCCGATGAAATGTTTGCAACATCATTGGACCAGTACGATGCGTTCTATGCTGCGATGCAAGCGATGCTGAGCGGCATCGTGGCGGAGCAGGGACACTTCGTCCTCTACGATTTGCACACCTACAATCACCGACGGACCGGGCCGACCGGAGCAATCGCCGATCCACTGGAAAACCCACAGGTCAACATCGGCACGGGAACGATGGACCGCCGGCGTTGGGGGCACGTGGTGGACGCCTTGATCGAAGGGTTGCGAGAGTTCGACTTCCCGGGCGGCAAACTGGATGTCCGAGAGAACGTCAAGTTTCGTGGCGGCAATTGGCCGCGTTGGATTCATGAAACGTTTCCGACGTCCGGTGTCGCGATCGCGATCGAATTCAAAAAGTTCTTCATGGACGAGTGGAGCGGCCAGCCGGATCCCGCCGCCGTCGACGCGATTTCGGATGCCCTTCAATACTCGGTGCCCTTTGTCATGGACGCCTTCAACCACCCGCGGCTTGTTTAGAACGATGACCACCACCACACACGGAAAACGAACGATTGCCAAGGCCGAAACGAACCGCGTCCCGGAATCGTTGATCGCGGCGGTTCGCGATCGATTGTCACGGAACGAACGCGTGCGTCGGACGTTGCCGCACAAGGGGCGCCTGCACATCGACCGACAAGTTCCGTTTCTGTGCGTTTATCGCCAACCGCCGGAATACGATGATGCCGGAACCGAGCAGCTGGTGCGGGGCGAGGCCTCGTACTTGATCGGGTCGGGAGCGTCAGAGTTTCATGACAGTCTGTCGAAGCTGGTGGGGACGGTCGTCAAGACGCTGTCGGCGGAATTTGGCGCGTTTCTGATCGTCGAAATCTGGTCGTCGCCCGACGGTGGCAAGGCCAACGATCCCGCGGTGCCATCGGTGTTGCCGACGTTTACGATTCAAGCACCCGGCACCGCCAAACTGGACAACGCCGTCGAGTCACTTCGCAAACGTCTTCAGAAAATGAAGATTCTGAAACACGGAGTTGAGGTCCAAGTGGTTCGCGGCGGCACGATCTGTCCGCCGGGAATGAAGCCGCTGATCGATTCGCCACGTGCGCGTGAAATGAACTGTTGGAAGATCGGTTTGATGGTCCCACCCGTGTTCCGCAAAGCGAACACCTCCGTCGAGTTTCCGCTCCTAATGGGCCAGTTGCGGAGAAGTCTCAGTCATGCGCTTCGACACGCTTATTTTCAGTTTGCTTGTGACCGGACGACGCACAGCCCTGATCACTTCCATACGCTGGGTCGAAAAGCGGTGGTCAAAGCGGTTTGGGACATCGACCGGCAACTCGCCGAAGTCAGTAATCAATTCGATTATTTGCTTCAATTAACGCCGGTCAATCCGACCAGCGCTTGGAAAGAGTTCGAAGCCGGTCAGTGCAAGCATCCGCCCGAGTTTCATTATCGTCCGCTGCCGGTCGATCCGGCGCTGTTGAAACGACAACTCTATAAGATTCCGATCGAACGTGTCGAAGATCCCTCATTGCAGCGACTTTTTGAAGAGAAGCAGGAAGAGCTGGAATTGAAGCTCACCATGCTGAGGGACCGAGACACGCCGCGATTCAAGCACCTCAGTATGGCGCTGTTCGGCGGAGTCAACGATGCCGTGCTCCGCATTGCCAAAGAGTTATTGACGACACTGCCGGCGAAGTCTTCCCCGAGCAAGGCGAACCTGTTTTCAGCCAAGCAGTTTGCCGCGTGTGTTCAGAAGGAGATTGACCACTACCGTGGCGTTTGTCCGGATTTCAAAGCCAAAGTCGTCATTTCGGATGACGCCAGCGGGTTGATCGTCTCTCGCGGCAGGCTGATGGTGAACTCCGATTTGATGCTCGCAGAGGACCGAGTGGCGGCCTTGCTGGCACACGAAGTCGGAACACACCTGGTGACCTATTACAACGGCCGATTGCAACCGTTTCAGCAACTCTATTCGGGGCTGGCTGGATATGAAGAGTTACAGGAAGGTCTGGCGGTGTTGTCGGAGTACTTGGTCGGCGGATTGACCACCTCGCGGATCCGGCAGCTCGGCGCCCGTGTCGTCGCGGTCCGTCAGATGGTCGACGGCGCGTCCTTCGTCGAGAATTTTCATTCGATCCACGACGATTTTGGCTTGAGCAAGCGCGCGGCCTACAATGTCGTGATGCGGGTCTATCGCGGCGGCGGATTGACGAAAGACTGCGTTTATCTACGCGGGCTGATCGCGATTTTGAAATACGTGCAAAAGGGCGGCGACTTGAATCCGCTGCTGGTCGGCAAGATGGCGGTTAAGCACATACCGATCATCAAAGAATTGCAATATCGCGGCGTGCTCAGCAAGGCGCCGATCACGCCACGATTCATGCAAGACCCGCTAGCGATCGGGCGGCTGGCAAAGCTACGGGGCGGCGTCGGCTCTGTCGTCGATTTGGTGTCGGAACTCAAGACAAATGGAAGTGTCGGATGAGATTGGGAATCGTCGTCAATGTGATGGGCAGCGAAGAAGCCGGTGCGACCACGTATCGTTTGGCCGCCGAAGCGACCAGCCTGGGGCATGAGGTCTGGATCGTCAGTACGGGAAATCTGTCCTACGACGCCAACGACACGATCGGTGCGTTCGCCCGGATGGTGCCGCCAGGGAAATACAGTTCGCAAAAGTACCTAACGCTGCTCAAAGGCCCCAAGGCGATCAACGAATGGATCACGGTCGACGATTTGGACGTGTTGCTATTGCGCAGCAATCCATCGGTTCAGCGTGCCTGGGCTCAATCCGCCGGCATCCACTTCGGTCGACTCGCCATGCGTCATGGCGTGATCGTGTTGAACGATCCCAACGGATTGTCCAAAGCGATGAACAAGTTGTATTTGCAGACCTTTCCCGAACCGGTTCGTCCACGAACGGTGGTCACCCGCAGTCTGAGTCGCGTGACGGCGTTTCTTAAAGCGGAAAAAACGATCATTCTGAAACCGTTGCAGGGTTCCGGTGGGACGGGGGTTTTTATCGCGCGGAGCGATGAAAACCACAACATGGAGGACATCTTTGAATCGGTCAGCCGTGACGGTTACGTGATTGCCCAACAGTACCTGCCGGCTGCGGCGGAAGGCGACACACGGTTGTTTTTGATGAACGGGCTGCCGCTGCGTCACAAGGGAAAATACGCCGCGTTCCGACGCGTTCGCACCGGCGACGACATACGCAGCAACATTCACGCCGGCGGTCGGCTCCGTAGGGCCGTTGTCAACGACACGATGTTCGAACTGGCCGAAATGGTCCGTCCGCGATTGGTCGAGGACGGCATGTTCTTGGTCGGGCTGGACATCGTGGGCGACAAGCTGATGGAGATCAACGTTTTCTCCCCGGGCGGTTTGGGCAGTGCCCAGAAATTCGAAAAAGTCAACTTCACCCACGCGGTGCTCGACGCTTTGGAACGAAAGGTCGACTACATGCGGTACTACCGGCGCAACTTTAGCAACGTTGAGCTGGCTACTCTTTGATGCTGTTTTACTACTCTCGTGACCCCAAGGCGGATCGATGAAAATTGGATTTGTAGTCAACGATGTTTTGACCGAAGAGGCGGGCTATTCCACCACGCGTCTGGGCTGTGAAGCCGTCAATCAAGGCCACGAGGTGTTTGTCATCGGTGTCGGCGATTTCGCCTACGACCCGGACGAATCGATCCGCGCCCGGGCCCGCAGCGTGCCGCAAAAAAAGTACGGCAACCACGAAGCGTATTTGAAGGATTTGCAGGGCCAGAAGTCCGTCAAATCGCGAGTCACGGTGGATGATCTGGATGTGCTGATGCTTCGCAACGTGCCCTCGGACGACTATCTGAAACGCCCCTGGGCATCCTCGTCGGCCGCCGAGTTCGGCCGCGTGGCGATGCGGCACGGTGTGATCGTGGTCAACGATCCGAACGGATTGTCCAAAGCGTCGACCAAGATGTACTTTCAACTGTTTCCCGAAGAAGTCCGTCCGCGAACGCTGATCACCCGTGATCGCGACGAGATCAAGGACTTTGCCAAATCCGAAGGCCGCTGCGTGCTCAAGCCGCTGCAGGGTTCGGGCGGGGCGAGCGTGTTTCTGGTCACCGAGAGCGACATCCCGAACTTGAACCAAATGATCGACGCGGTCAGCCGAGACGGATTTGTGATCGCCCAAGAGTATTTGCCGGCGGCTGCCGATGGCGACATGCGGTTGTTCATCATGAACGGCCGACCGCTGCAGGTGAAAGGAAAATACGCCGCGTTTCGACGTGTCCGCAGCGGCGGCGACATGCGCAGCAACATCCACGCCGGCGGCAAGCTGGCGGCGGCAGAGATCGGCGAGTTGGAACTGAAGATTGCCGAGATCGTGCGTCCAAAACTGGTCCAAGACGGGATGTTCCTGGTCGGCTTGGACATCGTCGGTGACAAATTAATGGAGATCAACGTGTTCAGCCCCGGTGGGCTGGGCAGCGCCCAGAAGTTTACAAAAATCAATTTCAACAAGTACGTGATCGCGGCGTTGGAACGCAAAGTGAACTACATGCAGTACTACGGACGCAACTTCGACAACGTCGACATGTGCACGCTGTGATGTTGACGTCCCAGGTTAGCGAAGACCACGAGGCGATTTCCGACGCGGTGATCGAAGGGATTTGTGTGCGTTTGGCCGAAGACAAGCGGATTCGGCAGCGGCTGCCCGGCGGCGGGATCCTGCAGATGGATCGGTTGTTGCCATTTCTGTGCGTCTATCGCCGCAACCCTCGACGACGTGATGAAGGCACGGCGCGGCTGGTGATGTCCGAGGCGTCGTTCCTGTGCGCCCCCGGCACAGCTCCCGTCCGCACGGGTTTGAAGCGTCTGGTGCTCCGGATTGCCGAAACCGCGATCGAGCGTCTCGGTTCGTTTTTGATCCTCGAAGTCTGGTCCGGCGAAGATCGCCCCCAGTACGATCCGTCGACCGGGGAGATCGAATTGCCGCGTCCCGAGTTTCAGTTGTTGACACGGCGTCCGCACCGACCCGAAGGCACGGTGGCGACGTTGCAGTTCGCGCTGCAGCAGATCAGTCTTCATCGCAAGAAGGCCGCGGTGCGAGTCAACATGCATGCCCAGAATCATCCACCCGGCATGACGGCGTTGATTCCCGAATCGATCGAAACAAAGATCGGATGCCATGTGTTGGGACTGGAGGTCCGACCGGTCTATCGCGACCCGGAATCCGGCGAAGTCTACGACCGTGTGGCGACCTCGTTTGTTCGCGACGTGTCTCATTCGTTGAAAAAAGGCTTCTTCGCCTTCGCGCTCCATCGAACAGAGGTTCGCCCGCAGCACTATTTCTCACTCGGCGTCAGTCGTTTGTCCAAGCAAGTGCTGGTCATCGATCGGCAGTTGGCCGACCTGAGCCGACAATTCAAATTTCTGCTGTTGGTCACTCCGATCAATGCCGAACGCGCCTGGGAGAAGTTTTCCGAATCGGGGTTCCGCAAAACCCCGGTCTTTCAGTACCGGCCGTTGGATGTTGACCCGTTGCTGCTGAAGCGGCGGCTGATGAAGATTCCCACCGAACGTGTGACCGATCCGACGTTGGCGTATGTGCTCAGGCAAGCCCAGTCCGAACTGGATCGGCAGATTTCGATGCTGGCCGATATCGGAACCCGTCGCTTTTTGCCGGGCAGTTTGCAAGTCTTTGAAGGCGTCAAACCGAAGCTTCGTGAGCTGTCCCTGGAGATTCTGAAAACGCTGAGCCATCGCGAGTCGGCGTCCAAGGAATTGCCGCTGCTCGACGCAACCGCCTTTGCCCAACGGGCGAATGCCGAAATCCAATACTATCGGGATCAATCCCCCGCGTTTCTGGCCCAGGCCAGCGTCCGCGACGACATGTTTTCGGGGTTGATGGTGGCCGGCGCGGAACTGTTGATCGGTCGCGAAACTCGGATCGCCGAACGACGCGCCGACGCGCTGCTGCAACATGAAGTCGGAACGCATTTGGTCACTTACTTCAACGGAGCGAGTCAGCCGCTGCGATTGTTACAGGTCGGGTTGTCGGGTTATGACGCGTTGCAGGAGGGGCTGGCCGTGCTGGCGGAGTACCTGGTCGGCGGATTGAGTGGTGCGCGAATGCGAACGCTGGCCGCACGCGTGATCGCCGTCGGCGATATGATTCGGGGCGAGACGTTCGCGAGTGTCTTTGCGCAACTCGTCGACGGATTCGGTTTCGAACCGCGGACGGCCTACACGATCACGATGCGAGTGTTTCGTGGCGGCGGCTTGACGAAAGATGCGTTGTACCTGCAGGGCTTGGTCGAAATCTTGGACTATTTGGGCGGCGGTGGTGAAGTCGAGCCGCTGTTGACCGGCAAGATCGCCGTCGAACATGTTCCGGTCGTCCGTGAACTGCTGTTCCGAGGCATCCTGCGTCCACCGGCGCTGCGCCCCAAATACCTGGACTCGCCCGAGGCGCAGGTGCGACTCGACGGTATCCATTCCCGGACCACGGTTCTTGATCTCATCGACAACGAAAAGGGTTTATGATGCGCATCGGCTTTCTCGTCAACGACGTCACCACAGAAGCGGGCAATTTCACCACCAGTCGGTTAGGCCAGTCGGCGGTCAATCTCGGACATGAAGTCTGGGTGATGGGCGTGGGCGATTTAGCATACGACCCCGACGGCATGATTCGCGCTCGAGCCTGCTCGGTTCCCAAGAAACGCTATAGCAATTCGGAGACTTACACGGCGGAGCTGCAAGGCAAGAAGGGCGTCCGCAGTCGCATCACCGTCGACGAGTTGGATGTGTTGATGCTGCGCAACGTCCCCTCGGACGACTATCTGTCACGCCCTTGGGCGGCGACCACAGCCAGCGAATTTGCACGGACCGCGATGCGACACGGGGTGATCGTGCTGAGCGACCCGACAGGTTTGTCGCAAGCGTCAAGCAAGATGTATTTTCAACTGTTTCCCGAAGAGGTGCGGCCCAAGACGCTGATCACCCGCGACCGCGATGACATCAAGCATTTCGCCAAAGAGGAGGGAAAGATCGTCATCAAACCGCTGCAGGGTTCCGGGGGCGCGAGCGTCTTCTTGGTGCGTCCGGAGGACATTCCCAACCTGAACCAGATGATCGACGCGGTCAGCCGAGACGGGTTTGTGATCGCCCAGGAGTTTCTGCCCGCGGCCGAGCAGGGCGATACTCGATTGTTCGTGATGAACGGTCGACCGCTCCGCGTCAAAGGCAAGTACGCCGCATTTCGACGCGTCCGCAGCGGTGGCGACATGCGCAGTAACATTCATGCGGGGGGGCAAAAGGCGGCAGCCGAAATCGACCACACCGCGCTGCGAATCGCTGAGATTGTGCGTCCCAAGTTGGTTCAAGACGGCATGTTTTTGGTCGGTTTGGACATCGTGGGTGACAAATTGATGGAAATCAATGTGTTCAGCCCCGGCGGGTTGGGGAGCGCCCAACAGTTCGAAAAGGTCAACTTCTCGGCACACGTGATCGAGGCGATCGAACGCAAAGTGGACTACATGCAGTACTACGGACGCAACTTCGACAACATCGAAATGTGCACGTTGTAACGCGAATCGCGCGAATCGCGACACGTGTCGATCCGTTCCCAGTAGAATGTTGTCAGCGTCTTTTCCCTCCTGCAAAAGCGCGTGTCGTTTGTGGGCGTTTGCGCCCTGGTCGAGGTCAATGTGGTGAAGAACATCCTCGTATTCGAGATCGATGAGCGGCAACTGGGCATTTCCGCCGATTTGGTGGTCGAGGTCGTCCGCGCAGTGACGCCCCTGTCGTTGCCTCGTGTTCCCGAAACCGTGATGGGGATCATCAATCTTCGCGGCGAGGTGGTTCCGGTGCTGGACACGCGCAAGTGTTTGCGATTATCGGCAATGCCGGTTCGCCACACGGATCACCTGGTGATCATTCGCGACGACGCCTTGTGTTATGCCTTGCACGCCGATCGTGCGGTCGATCTGGCAACGCTGCAGGCCGATGCGACCGACGACGAGGATTCCGAACCGGCCGGACAGCTCGCCAAGACCTCGCTCGGGTTCGTCCAGTTGCTCAATCCCTGGGATTTGTTGAGCGCCGATGATCGGGCGGAGTTGGCGTCCATCGTCTCGTCCGCGCCGGCGGCGGAGGCGAACGGCTGATGGGTGGCGCGGAAAACGAGTCCGAGTTTCGAAACCTTTTGGATTGGTTGACGAAGCACACCGGTCTCAAGTTCCGTAACGATCAACATCGGCACACGATGACGACCCTCCGGCGACTGATGAAAGCAGTTGCCGTCGAGGGGTTTGCGGAGTTTCAACGGAGCTTGGCACGGAACCCCCAGTTGCTCTCCGACACGATCGATCAATTGACCGTTGGCGAAACCTATTTCTTTCGCGAGCATCAGCACTTCGAGTTCATCCGCCAGACGGTCATTCCTGATTTCCGTGCCCGCTCGGGGCATCACGAACCGATCCGGACTTGGTCGGCCGGGTGTGCCACGGGGGAAGAGGCCTATTCGTTGGCGATCGTGTTCACGCAGGAACATGCCGCGTCGACGATTTTGGCGACGGACCTGTCCACCGCGGCGATCGAAAAAGCACAGCGAGCGGTTTTCCGGCCGTGGTCGTTTCGTGGTCAAGCCTCCGACGCGGTCCGCCCCTTCGTGACCGAGTCGGAAGATCAATTCACCCTGTCACCCCGCATCACCCGACGCGTTCAATTCCAGCGATTGAATTTAGCGTCCAACACGTATCCCTCCTCGGCCAACGGCACGTGCAACATGGATCTGATCCTGTGTCGCAATGTGCTGATCTACTTCGGCAGCGAGACGGTGGGTGAGATCAGCCGCCGGCTGTTCGCGTGCCTGGCGCCGGGCGGATGGTTGATCACCGCTTCGGGCGACCCACAGCTTGTCCAACACGCCGATTATGAGGTCGTTGCGTGCGACCAGGGTGTGTTCTATCGCCGTCCCCGGCATGCCGAATCGGCGTCGAAAACGACGGCCGGTTCACGATTGCCGACCCGCCCCGCGTCCGATCTCGAAGCCCTCCATCGGGCGACCGAATCGCCGCTCGCGAACTCACTGCCGGCGAACTCACTGCCGGCGAACTCACTGCCGGCGAACTCACTGCCGGCGAACTCACTGCCGGCGAACTCACTGCCGGCGAACACAGCGCCGGCGAACTCACTGCAGGCCGAGTCGGCGCTGCGCCCGTCCGTGCAGCCGGTGGCGAACCACGCGGGCTCGGTCACGACATGGGATACCGACGGCGCATCCCGGGGGGCGGGATCGTCGCGGGATCTGTTGGACGATTCCGACGCGTGTTTGGCGGAGATCAAACGGGTCGCCGCGACGGATCCGATCAGGGCGCTGGAGATTTGCCGCCCGGCCGCCGAGCGGCACCCCTTGGTGGAAGAGCTTCATTATTTACATGGCGTCTTGCTGGCCGACGCAGATCAGCCGCTGATGGCACTCGAATCGATACGAAAGGCGATTTTTCTTAATCGATCTTCGGTGATGTCTCATTTTCTGTTTGCGTCGATCCAGAACCGGCAGGGACAATATGGCTCGGCACACAAACACTTTCGGCGGGTCTGTGAATTGTGCGCCCTCGGGAATCCGAACGAGGTGTTGCCGATGTCCAACGGCGAGACGGTCGCCGAGATCGCGGTGGCGGCCCAGTCTCAATTGGCACGACTCGAATCGAGGCGAGATCCATGATGACCAACGAAGGATCGCCCAGGGAACCTTTCGACTGGCAAGGCATCAAGACGCGTCTGTCGCGTGCACAGGAGTCACTTTGCAGCGCGGAAAATCTGTCCGACGCGCAGATCAAAGGCCTGATGACCGAACGGTCCCGGCAACTGGCCCGCGTTCCCGAACGGGTGATCGATACGAGTGAGTTGATCGAAGTGGTTCGCTTTCGTCTCGGCAGCGAAGAGGCCGCGATCGAAACCCGATTCGTTCTGGCGCTGATGCGCCCGCAGTCGATCACGCCGATTCCCGATACCGACGACTTTTTTTTGGGGCTGACCAATCTGCGAGGCGAGATCACGGCCATCATAGATTTGGGATGTTTCTTGGGGCTTTCCGGCCAAACGCAACGCGATTCCCAGGTGCTGGTTCTGGGGACGGAAAAACCCGAGTGTGCGATTCTGGTGGACGAACTGGAACACGTGACCACCATCCGCAAACAAGACATCCGCGAACCGAGTGGCGGATTGGGCAGCGTCGTCGATCTATTGGTCGGCTGCACCGCCGACGCGATCATGATCTTAGACGGCGACGCCTTGCTTCGATGCGACCGAATTTACATTGATCAGAACGATCAACCTTGATTGACCCTCCCCCTTCGATCGAGACTCCCGGCATGAGCTGGCCCGAACGATTTCAATCGATCTCCCTGCGTTGGCAGTTTAGCGCGCTGACGGCGGTTGCGATCGTCATCTCGATGGCCGCCATGGGCCGGATCGCGTTCAACCGCAGCCGCGACGTCGTGACGGAGATGACGTTGGACAAGATGAAGGCGGAAACCGACGCGGTCGCCAATCAGATCATGAGCGTCGTCGACCAGACCCGGGCGGACACGCTGACGATCCCCACGTTTCCACCGATTCCCGGAATCGTCAGGTGCTGGGAAAACGAGATCAACCCCGGACAGGACCCGGTCCAATCGGGGTCAACCACCGAACTGTGGATCACCCGGTTGGGGCAAATCGTTTCGGCGCAGATGGCGTTTTATCCCGAGCGGATTCGCTGTGCGGTGTATGACGCTGACGGCGAAGGCGTGATGGAGGTGGAAAAGCAGGGAACCTCATCGGTGTTGATCACCGAGGGCATCGACTCGATCGCATCGGAACGTTATTTCAGGTCGGCGATCGAGTTGAATCAGGCCCAGGTGTACATTTCGCCGATGATGCAAGATCGATCGGGGAAGGTAGCGGTTCACTTCTGCACGCCATTTTTCTCCGCGGCAGCGGGCCGCCAACGGCAGACGCTCAAGGGCGTCTTCATCATCACCGTCGATGGACGCCGGCTGTTGGAGAGCGCCGTCGCGTTTAACCCGTCTCGACGGGATGCCGACCGTGAAATCGATCAACTGAAGGTCGAAATCGCGGACGAGTCGATGCAATTTCTCTACTCGAGCGGTGCCAACGCGTTCCCGCTGTTCAGCCCGTCGGTCTTCAAGGAGGTCCGGCCCGTCCGCGCAGAGCGTCTCACGCGTCGCGACACCGCGGGAGCCTATGATCGGGAACTCGACACGTACGCCGCATTCGTCGGCGCCGCCGAGCGACCGGATGGCCGCGGGATGGTGGCGACCTATCGGCGGATGTTCTACAACGCACCGGAGGACAACAGTCGATTCTGGTTCGTGGCCTTGAGCGAGTACAGCGAAACGTCGCTGGCGAGCGTCAATGAGTTGGCAACGACCTACGTGGTGATCGGATCGGTCGTCACCCTGGCCGCTTTGTTGCTGGTCTTCTTCATCGCCAGAAAACTGACCGCTTCGCTGTCGGCACTCTTGGCATCGGCGGACCAAATCGCGGCAGGCAATCTGGAGACGGAAATCGCCGCGTCGCACGGGATGGGCGAGGCGGGAAAGTTGGAGTCGTCGTTCCGTTCGATGACGGAAAAACTAAACGCGATGATCCGCGAGGCTTCCGATCAGCAGGCTCGCACCAAGGCGCTCTTCAATGCGACGGCCGACGGCTTGGTGACGATCGATTCAACGGGAATCGTCACGTCGTTCAATTTGGCCGCCGAATCGTTGTTCGGCTATCGAGCCGACGAAGTGATCGGAAACAATGTTTCGATGCTAACGCCCTCACCGCATCGCGAACAACATGACGGCTACTTGCGCCGTTACTTTGCCACCGGCGAAGCCCGAATCATCGGGCATGACCGCGAACTCGATGCGGTCCGCAAAGACGGCTCGACGTTCCCGATCTCGCTGCGCGTCTCGGAATTGAAACGGCACGACGAGACGGTCTTCATCGGACTGATCCAAGACATCACCGAACGCAAGCAGGCCGAGGCCGAACGGCTTACATTGTTCCAGGCCATTCGGGACGCGGTGCACCGTTTGGCCGTGGCGACCCAGCAAATCCTTGCGACCACCAGTCAACAGTCGGCCGGGACGCAGGAGCAAGCGGCAACGGTCGCCGAAGTCGTGGCCACGGCGGATCAAATCTCGCAATCCGCGGCGCAAGCCGCGCTACGAGCCGATGACGTCGCCAAATCCGCGCGTCACACCGACGAGATCGGCAACGTCGGGCTCCGGGCCATCGAAGATTCGGTCCAGGCCATGGACAAGGTCAAATTGCAGGTCGAATCAATCGCCGACAGCATGTTGTCCTTGGCCGAGCGGGCCACGGCGATCGGTGAGATCACCGCCACGGTCAGCGAGATCGCCGAGCAGACCAACGTCCTGGCACTCAACGCCTCGGTGGAAGCCTCCCGCGCCGGGGAACACGGCAAGGGGTTTGCCGTCGTCGCCGCCGAAGTCAAGTCGTTGGCACAAGAATCCAAGCGGGCAACCGCCCAGGTCCGCGTGATCCTGGGCGAGATCCAACAAGCCACCAATGCCGCCGTGTTGTCCACCGAACAGGGCACGCGCACGGTCCACGATGCCAATGAAGTCATCGGCCAAGCCGGCGGCACCATCCATTCGTTGGCGACGACGTTGGCCGAGTCGGCGCAAACGGCGTCACAAATCTCGGCGACCGCCAATCAACAGGCCGCCGCGGTGGGACAATTGAATCACGGTATCCGCAACATTGATACGGTCACCAAACAAAGCGTCGAAGCGATCGGACACATCGAAGATGCCGCTCGAAACCTGGCCGCGCTCAGTGACGAATTGGCGTCATTGACCGATCGCTAAACCCCATGGGAAACCGAACCGATGAACCGTGATCAACTCGTGCAGCAACTGATGGCCACGTTCCTGGATGAATTGCACGTGCACGTCAGTAGTCTGGGGCGAGACCTGTTGGCCTTGGAAAATAACCTTTCCGCCGAAGAACGGGCGGAGGCCTGGACGTCGATCTTTCGCGCCGCCCACAGTCTCAAGGGGGCCTCGGCGGTGGTCCACGTCGATCCGATTCATGTCGCCTGTCATC
This sequence comes from Stieleria neptunia, assembly GCF_007754155.1. Classification (NCBI taxonomy): domain Bacteria; kingdom Pseudomonadati; phylum Planctomycetota; class Planctomycetia; order Pirellulales; family Pirellulaceae; genus Stieleria; species Stieleria neptunia. The sequence goes on from NZ_CP037423.1 coordinate 5,308,493, forward strand.
GGCTGGAAGACATTTTCGAATTCTACCGCGACTCCGATCAGACCTTGTCCCAAGAAACGACTTCGATTCTGTTGAAAGTCGTCGATGCGATCGAAGAGATCGGCATGCGAATTCGCGCCGAACAAGGGATCGAAGGCGCACCGTTGACCGAGATGTTGCCGCAACTAGAACGCCTGGCCGACCAAGTCACCGGGACCGACTCGGTCAAAGAGGACGCCGGCTCAGTCAAAGAAGGCGCCGGCTCGGTCAAAGAGGACGCCGACTCGGTCGTCGATGGCGACGACGAATTCGATGACGACGACGATTTTGAATTTGACGCAAGCCCTGCGGTCGAGCAGGCGGCGGAGAAAACCGAACGCGATGCAGCACCCAAAATGCCGCCGATCAACGCGGCCTTGCTTCCCATCTTCTTAGAAGAACTGGAAGACCGCTGCGCAAGTCTCAGCCAGGATGCGATCGCGATGGAAAGCGTGACGGATCCCGGCGAACGGGACGAGCTGCTCGCGAATCTGTTCCGTTCGGCGCACAGTTTGAAAGGAGCCGCGGGCGTCGTCAAACTCGTGCCGGTTCAAGAGCTCTGTCATCGGTTGGAAGATGAACTGGAATCGATCCGCTCGGGCGCTACGGAATATTCGACACGCTCGGCAACCGCGATGCTTGAAGCGGTGGATGTGATTCGGGACGCGGGAAGTCAGCTCAAAGCAGGCCGTGAGTTGGATCTGGGCGAGATTGAATCACGGACATCAAGAATCGACGACCTGCTGTCGGGATCGGCGGAGCCGGCTGTGGCCGACACGCGTCCGACGCCTGAAACCGAGATTGCCGACACCAAGCCGGCAGAACCCAAGCAGCTGCCTGAGGAGACGACGGAGCCGGTCGCGGTCGAGTCCCAAGGCAAGCTCGGTTTGGAAACCAAGTCCGAAGGCAAGACGCCGTCGCCCAAGCGAGTGAAATCCGACCAGGGGGCATCGATTCGCGTTCCGGCGGAGAAACTCGACGCCTTGCTGTCGCACAGCGGCGAATTGCTCGTCGCCCGCGGCCGGTTGGCATTTCGCGCCAAGGACACCGCTGCGGTGCGTGACCTGGCCGCGGAACTGCGGGGAACTTGGCGTGAAAACGAACAAGCGATGCGGGACTTGGGTGAGCGGACGATTGACGACGGCGACATCGCCAATCCGCGCCGGATTGCTGCGGTGATCGAGCACACCGCCAGCCGACTGACGGCCCTTTCGTCGCGACTGGACGCACTGGCCAGTGCGATCGAATCGGACAATCGTCTGCTTCAACAAACCTGTGGACTGCTCGATGACGAAGTCTACAACGTACGAATGCTGCCGTTTTCGGATGCCTGCGGTGGGCTGCAACGGGCCGTGCGTGACATCGCGACCGGAGGCAACAAAAAGATCGAACTAAAAATTGTCGGGGCGGAGGTGGAAGTCGATCGATCGGTGTTGGAGGGGCTCAAGGATCCGCTGTTGCATTTGGTCCGAAACTCCGCCGATCACGGGGTCGAGTCTCCGGCACAGCGCACCGAAGCGGGCAAACCGGAGCGGGCGACGATTACGGTTTCGGCCGAATTGCGCGGCGGCCAGGTTCAGGTGCGGGTCGAAGACGACGGCGGCGGGCTCAATCTGCGACGCATTTGCGAGATCGCGCGAAAGCGAGACATCGAGGTTCCCGACGATCCGAGAGAACAAGCTCGGTTGATCTTCGCGCCGGGTTTCTCGACCGCAAAACTGATCACCGACATCTCCGGTCGCGGCGTGGGTCTGGATGTGGTGCAAAGCCAAGTGGAATCGTTGCACGGGTCGGTCGATGTGTCCTCCAAACCTGGGCTGGGGACCCGGTTTACGTTGAACGTCCCGCTGACGTTGACCACGATTCGGTCGATGATGGTCAAGGTCGCCGACCAGACGTACGCCATTCCCACGTCGGCGATTCAGCGTTTGGTGCGTTTCGGCCCCGACGACCTCCGCTCGTCGGCGGGCCGCGATTCCCTGCTGCTCGGTGAGGCTCCGATGGTGGTCGCGTCGCTGGCCCAGACCTTGCGTTTACCGTCGAAGGGATTGTTGGCAGGGACCGCGGCCAAGGGACTGGCGATCGTGTTGAATGTGGCTGACCAATCCGTCGCGGTGGTCGTGGACGAGGTCTTGTCCGAGCAAGAAGTGTTGGTCAAGAACCTCGGATCGCGGGTACGACGGCTGCGACATTTTTCGGGCTGTACGTTGCTGCCGACCGGCAAGATCGCGCTGGTCATCAACGCGGCCAATGTGGTTCGAACGGCACTGGGGATGAAGCTGGACCTGGTGGCGGCGGCGCGGGCGTCGGCCAGCGCGCGGAAACAAACGGTGGCCGGTCCGGATACCCACGGCCGAACGCTGCTGTTGGCCGAAGACTCGGTCACCACTCGGGTGTTGTTGCGAAATATCCTGGAATCGGCCGGCTATGAGGTCACGACGGCCGCCGATGGGCAACAAGCGTGGGAGCTGATCCAAGAAAAGCCGTTCGACATCCTCGTCACCGACGTGGACATGCCCAGGATGGACGGATTTGAGTTGACCGCGGCGCTGCGCGGTTTGGAATCGGCTGCGGATCTGCCCGTCGTGCTGGTCACCGCGCGAGGCTCCGATGCCGATAAACAGCGCGGCGTTCAAGCCGGCGCGAACGCCTACATCGTCAAAGGAAATTTCGAGCAACAGAATCTGCTCGAAACCGTCGCCCAACTTATTTAGGAAGCCGCAGAGCATGCCGAGGGTCTTGATCGTCGACGACTCACCGACGGCGCGTGAGGTACTGGCAACCATTTTGGGATCCGACCCGGAACTGGAGGTGGTCGGGTTTGCCAGGAACGGACGCGAAGGAGTGGCACAGGTTAAAAAGCTGAAACCCGATGTGGTCACCATGGATTTGAACATGCCGGTCATGGACGGGTTTGCCGCCACCCGCGAAATCATGATCGAGGAACCGACGCCGATTGTGATCATTTCCGGGGCCGACCGAGCCGCCGAAGTCGAGACGGCGATGGAGACGCTGCGCGCCGGGGCGGTCAACCTGTTGCTTAAACCGGTCGGACCGTCATCCCCTGAATACGATGCCCGCGCGAAAGAAGTCGTCCGAGTCGTCAAAGCGATGGCGGGTGTGTTTGTCATCCGCCGCCGACGACATCTGATGCCCAAACAGGCCGATCAGGTCAACGCCGTCTCGCCGCCTGATTACCTGACCAAGCCACATCGGATCCGCGTGATCGCGATCGCCGCGTCGACCGGTGGACCGCCGGCGCTGGTCAAGATTCTCGGCGCGCTGCCGACCGACATTCCGGTACCCGTTTTGATCGTCCAGCATATCGCCGATGGGTTCATGGACGGTTTTGCGAACTGGTTAGACGAGGTCATTTCGCTGGACGTCAAGATTGCCAAGGACCATGAACCGTTGTTGCCCGCGACGGTCTATTTTGCGCCCCAGGATCGGCATCTCGGTGTCAGCCAATCACGCATCCGACTCTCCGACGCGTCTCCGGTCGGCGGCTTTCGTCCAGCCGGCACGCATCTGTTCCAGACCGTCGCCGATGCGTTCGGCTGCGATGCGGTGGGCGTGATTTTGACCGGGATGGGCAACGACGGTGTCGAGGGACTGATGAAGATTCATCAAGCCGGCGGCGTGACGATCGCCCAAGATGAAGCGTCGTGCGTCGTGTTCGGGATGCCGCGTGCCGCCATCGAGGCCGGTGCGGTCGATTCGGTGCTTCCGCTCGATGCGATCGGTCCGCGTCTTGACCAATTGATCGAGAATCGCTCGTCCGAGACCCGCCGCTAATCCGTCGGCTCGGCGACACCGGGGGCCACGATCTCGCCCAATGCGCCGGGCACCACTCCATGTTCGGTTGGCGGATCTTGTTGACGATCCTTCTGCTTAGAATCTTTGACAAGACTCACGACACGTTACCCGAAGACTAAGTTGCGGCAGACGACTTGCCATGGGAACGAAAAAACGGCAGACGCATCGTGTGCGTCTGCCGTCGGGGTTGGCCAGCGTCGGCGTTTCACTGCAGCTCGAAGTCGTAGCTGTCACCCTCGTTGCTGTTGTAGTCCATGAATCGGTTTCCGCTGATCAGCGTGTAGCCTCGTGATCCGGAGTTGCGTTGATAGATGATTCGTCCGAAGTGGTCGGCACCGTCGCCACCATACATCTGGTCACGGATTCCGTCGCCGTAGTCACTCATGTCATCATTTCCGTCGCCACCCATCAAGATGTCGAAATCTTTGCCGCCAGAGAGGTCATCGTTGCCGCCTCCGCCGATCAAGACGTCTTCCCCGCTGCCGCCACGTGCGGTGCTGTCGATGTCGGTTTGGTTGTCAAAATCGTCGTGGTGGTTTCCGCCATCGAAGTAGATGTAGAAGAACTCGGGGAAATCGAGTGCGACGTCCTTGGCGACCAGCGTGTCACTTCCACTCCAGCCGCGAAACACGACGTACAGTCGGGTGTACGGACCGGCGATCGCCTCGAATTCATACTCCTGGCCATTGAGTTCCACTTCGACTCGACCGGCCTCGATGGCATCGTCGTCTTCGTCGTCCCGAAACTTGATCTCGCACTCGTCGTTGGCCGATGTCCCGTCGATCATGACGACGCGGGTCGGGCCGTCGTCAAAGGCGAACACACCTGCATTGGCGACGCCGCAAAGTCCTGCCAGAGCGAGGCAAAAGGTCAATTTTCTTAACATGGTTCGAATTCCCGTGACTGAGGTGGGCTGGTGAAGATTCCGTTGACAGGAATCCAAGCGGACCGCCGCGGGAAATGTTTCAGATGATTGCGGCAAAATCGACAGCGGGCTGTCGAATGAAGCCCCCGAGTCATCCATTGATGATCGGATCAAAGCCCGATAGGATTGGCTTCGAAGGTCGTTTTGTACTCACGCTTTGGATGCTTTCTCATGCCAGAAAAGCCCGCCTACCAGTCGCCTTCACGCAGTTTCGTCAAGGCGGAGAGTCGTCGCGATGCGGTCCGTCGCATGATTCGTCCCGATCCCTTGCTGTCTTCGCTGTACGTCGACGGGGAAAACAAGGACGGAAAAGAGGGCTGGATCAACGCCATTCGAGATCAATCGGGGGCGGTGTACCGACTGTTGTTCTATATCGACAAGTTGCAAGTCGCTCCGGAGTTTTCCGATCTGGAGATGTACGAGGTGCTCTACGGCGCCGTGGCCGAGCACCAGGAATTGAATTACCCCCGCGCCCTGTTCACGACCACGGGTGCGATCAACATGATGCGGGATGGCATCCCCGATCCCAAGTTCGTCAACGCGGTCAAACGCGGCATCCTGCAGATCGTCCCGTACACGCTGGGACGAGACATCAAGACCGCTCATCTTCGCGAAAATGGATACGCCTACCTGTGCATTTATGATCGCGATGGGCAGGGGATCCGTGTTCTGAATTTGCTGGACTACTTGATGGTGTATGACCATCGGGCGGGCGAGGAGATCCAAGTGCACCAGGAAGAGGAACTGGTGATCGGCGACACGCGTTTCGTCCGTCCGTTTTTGCTGAAGTACGCCCAGGGCACCAAGGCGGTGGCCGAGGACACCGCCAGCGTGGCCGAGAGAACGCTCAGGTCAAAAAGGCCGTTTTAGCCTGTCAATCTGTTCCTGATCGCCCGATGACCGCTTTGCGGCAATAGAACCCCTCGGCAAGTTTTGACGGTGCGTGACACTCGCTGCCGCGTAAACGAAGCATCGATTGAAACAGTTCGGCATCAAACCAGGGTTTGTCAGCCTGTGTGGCGAACGCTTCCAAGAGATGGTCTATTTTTTGTTGCGTGATCGCGCGGGAGAGCGTCCAGTACAAATTGGGCTGTCCCAGGTCACCCTCGTATTTCGGAATCTCGTATTCCAGAATCAGGTGATTTCGAAACGCGCACCACGTCAACTCGGCGATCAGACGGTGGTCTTGGTGGCGATCCTCTAGCCGATGGGTAAAGATCAGATCGGGTTGCACGCGTTTGGAAAGATCCGACAGGGTTTCCTTGATTTCGCCCCAATGATTCGGAAAGAAACTGTCGCGGAACGCGAAAATTTCAACGCGATGATCAGCTGCTCCCGCGAGGAATTTCGCTGCACTGGTACGGGCTTCGGCAGCGCGCTGCTGATCAGCGGAGAAAACACACCAATGAATCCGCACGTCGGGATTTGAGGCGATCAGGTCCAGGATCGCGCCGCCACATCCGATTTCGAGATCGTCGCTATGGGCGCCCAAGCATAGGACGGTCTGAATGTTGCGGAGTTGAAAACCGAGCATCGATATGGCGTCTGGTTTACCGGGGCAAGGGTTTGGCGGCGAATTGCGCGTTTGACGTCACGGGGTGGTCGGCGTCCTGGACACGCTGTGTCGATTTATCCCAGACCGCCCATGGAATGTCGCCCCGGTCGTACATGTCTTCTAGCATCTGCTTTTCTTTGTAGGTATCCATGCATCCCCAGAAACCTTCGTGTCGCATCGAACGCAGTTTCCCCTCCGCGATCAGCCGTTGAAACGGTTGGTCGACGAGCTCTTCTCCTTCGTCCAAGTAATCAAAGAACTGGTTGGAAAAGACAAAAAATCCGCCGTTCATCCAGGTATCAGTTTTGGAGATTTCCTGAATGCACTGGACCCCTCCCGCTTCGTCGATGGAAACCTTGTGGAAGGTTTGCGAGGGACGCACGGAGACAAACGTTGCGACAGAATCCGATTGGTCGTGAAAGTTGATCAGTCGGGGCAGATCGACCGATGCTAAGCCGTCGGTGTAATTTGCCAGGAAGGTCTTTTCGCCCTCCAGATGCGGTTGGACCGCTTTCAATCGTTCACCAATACACGCCGAAACACCGGTGTCGACAAACGTGATATTCCAGTCGTGGATATCGCTGTTGAGCAGGCTGATGTTCTTACCTCCTCCACTGAGGACGAAATCGTTGGAGACGCATTCGTCATAGTTCAGGAAATAGTCCTTGATCACGTTTGCCTTCCATCCGAGGCACAGGATGAAGTCTTTGTGCCCGTAATGGGCATAATATTTCATCACGTGCCACAAGATGGGGCGGTATCCGATGGTGACCATCGGCTTGGGAATCGACTCGGAATATTCGCGGAGCCGCATCCCGAAGCCGCCGCAGAAGAGAACGACTTTCATGATTGGGTACTCTCGAACATCATCGTGGGTTTGAAAAACGCGGCAAGTCGTTACCGTCGGACTTAAGCGGAGAACAGGCGTGACAGCACTTCGTCGGGTGTCGGGTATTGGGCAACCGGTTGGGCGTCTTTGAATCGCTGGATTTCGTCATCCGGAAAGTGCAATTGGTCAGAGCCGCGCAGATAATCCATCATCGTCGTCCCGGTTGAAAGTCCATCAATGTTGGGCGCCCCACGCATCGCGCGGGTGTCACGTGCATCGACGGTGCGAAAATCAATGCTGAAACGAGTCTGATCGGTGGTGTTGGGGACGGTTGAATGCAGGTGCGCGGCGGAAAAGACGATCAAACCGCCGGGCTCGGGAACCAGCCGAATTTGCGGGTCCAGTCGGGTCAAAGGTTCGAGCGCTTCGGACTGGACTCGGGTATCTTTGCCGATTTGCTTGGCCGCTTCCCGACGCCCTCGATCGTTCCAGTCCTGGTAGTTGAACAGTGCGGAACTGTTTTGGATCGGCGTGTCCCAGTAGGCCGGATGAAACGCCATCGCATTGTTGGATTCGATCGGGTAGACGGGCAGCCACCAGTTCAGCTGCGACATCGGGGTGGAGTACCACGTGTCGCGATGCGGTTTAAAGGCATACGCCAGTCCGCTATTGAGGTAGTCCCCCGCACACGCCGTTCGCAGCCGCGGCACGTCAAAGTATGTCTGTTCGAGGTCACATCCCAATTCTTCCAACAGCGCCGGAATCAGCTTTTTGCATTCGGGATGGTGAATGAATTTCGGTTTCAATGTTTTGAGGATTTCGACATACGTCTCGACGGCAAGCTGATGCTGGGCTTCGCGTGGATCGTGCGGTGCAAAGGCTTCTTCACACAGATCTCGGGCGAAATCGCACAACGCAATTCCGCTGGGTGTTGGTGAGTAAACATACAGCTCGCCGGCGTAGAGCCTTTCGCGGCGCAAACGCTCGTTGTCTGACGAATTAAAATACACCGTTTTCATGAGACGCTTTTTTTGTGGTTTCGATTTCTGGACAACCGTGGCCGATCGGCGGCAAACTGTCGCGTGGTAAGATTGATCGAGTTAAAGAACCATCAGTTCGGGGATCGGCACGACAAATTTTGCGCCCCATTGGCGCACGTAGGACAGTTGTTCCATGATTTCTTCCTTTAAGTTCCACGGAAGTATCAGAATGTAGTCGGGCTTGGTGACGGAGATCATTTCGGGGGCGTGAATCGGAATCAGTGTCCCGACCTGAAACGTGCCCTGTTTCATCGTGTTGCGATCGACGGTGTACTCGAGCAGGTCTTCTCGGATCCCGCAGTAATTCAGCAGCGTGGCCGCCTTCCCCGGGGCACCGTATCCGGCGACAGATTTTCCGTCACGCCGAGCCTGGATCAGGAACTCCAAAAGGTTCCATTTCGTTTCACTGACACATCTCGAATAGTCACGATAGGTGTCTAGGTCTTGCAGCCCGGCGTCGATCTCGCGTTGCTCAATCGCTTCGACGATCGGCGCGACGGGCCGGCGGGTGCCTTCGGCGTGGCAGGCATAGTAGCGTAGGGAGCCACCGTGGGTGGGAATCTCATCGGCATCAAAGACCACCATGCCGTGACGCTCGAACACTTGCCGCATCGTCAGCAGCAAGAAGTACGAGTAGTGTTCCTGGTAGATGGTGTCGAATTGATTGGCTTTGATCAGATTGATCGCGTGGGGAATCTCAATCGTGACCGTTCCGTGCTCGGCGAGCAAGATTTTTAATCCGGCGACAAAGTCATTCAGGTCGGGCACGTGTCCGATCACGTTGTTTCCTAACACCAGGTCTGCCTTGCCTCGCTCGGCGACCAACTGTTTGGCGGTCTCGACTCCAAAGAATTTCACCACGCAATCCAGCCCGCGATCGATCGCCGTTTGCGCGACGTTCGCCGCGGGCTCCACGCCATAGGCGGGGACTCCCTTTTCGCGAAAGAAATTGAGCAGGTACCCGTCGTTGCTTGCAATCTCCACCACCTGGCTGTCTTGATCGAGTGATAGACGTTCGACGATGTCGTCACAGTAATCGCTGGCGTGTTGGAGCCACGAATCGGAGTTCGACGAAAAGTACGCGTAGTGACTGTAGATGTCTTCGCCGCTGACAAGCTCGTGAACCTGGATCAACCAACATTGATCACAAACGAACGCCCGCAACGGGTAGAACATTTCTCCCTTGTTCAAATTCTCCCTGGGGACAAGATTCTGGCACAGCGGTGACAATCCCAGATCGATGGCGGTGTGCTTCAGAGGCGATCGACAGAGGCGGCATCCGCGAATATCGGTGCTCATCTCTGCAGAACTTCTGCGTTGGATCTGTGTCGATTCCATGGTTGGGGCTATTGGGCGATTGGGAGGTTGCACGATTCGTGCATAAGCGTATTGCAGTTCGACCGATTGGCAGTTCGCGTGGGATCAAGTGTGATCAGGGGGCGACCGACCTTCAACGAACCTGGCGACATCGCAATACCGCCGAAATCTTTCGCGGTCGGAAATGCAGCTTGTATCGATCAAGCCGTGGGTCGACATGATTTCGATTGCATCGTTGATGACGTTTAGCGGTAGCCCGGATCTTTCGGCAATCGACAGCAGGTCGTGTTCGCCGTCGGCCAGATTCAGGATCCACATCATGGCCGACTGAAAGAGTCCCCGGTCGTCCTGTTCGCCGAAGGCTCGGAAAATGCCGCGACGCCCCAATTGCGGTTCGCCCATCGGGAATCGGTTGATCGGGAAAACGTTGGCTTCCAAACCGTTGACGATCTCAATGCAAGCTCGCAGCGATTGCCCCAAGTTCTCCGGACGGATGAAATCCAAGTTGTCCGCCGACGTGTGGTACTCGGGAAACTCCCCATGCACGCTGCGGCTCAGACACCCGATCGGAAGATCAATGCCGGGCGATCCATACTGACGCTCGTCGTAACCCGTCGGTGAAAAGGATTGAACGCGATGGGATTGCCCGATCTCGTAGAGGACGCGTGGGACCAATCGGTCAATGATCGCATTTCCGCGTCGAGATTGCTTGTAGACAAAGGGCCGAGAATCACCGAGCAGCGTCAGCACCATGCCGTGCTTGATCCGTTCGAGAGACGACCGAGGCTGATGTGCAAGCCAAGCGATCGCTCCAATCGTGGCAGGGGCAAACACAAAACGATACGACAAACGTAGGTCTCGCGTCTGCAGGTGCTTGATCAGATGAGTCGCCACGACGAGGCCCGAGAGATTGTCATTGGCCAGCGACGGATGACAGGTGTGGCAGTGAAACAAGACGGTTTCATCGCTGGAACCGCCCAGCTGCGAATCCGCCAAGGTCAACGAGCCGTCAAAGTACTCCGCATCGATGACCACTTGCCAGGGCCCGCCCCGACGCAGTTGATCGCGCTGCGACTCGGTCACGCAAAAGCCCCAGGCATCGCGAAAAAACGCGGTTCGATAGGGAATCACCGTCGGCTGGTCGGGAACGCTGTGAAGATGGGGCTCAAGTTCATCCCACGACAGTTGTGCATTCACCGGTCGGCTGCCATTGACGACGTGTAGATTTGAATCCGCATAGTCCACGACGCGTTGCCCGTCAGCATCGGCGATGAATGCATCTCGAATCCGCCACTCTTGCGGAATGGTCCAGTCAAACACGTCCGTGCCGCTGGGGACCTCGGTGACCGTCAACGGGATCAGCCGGGAAAGAATCTCGTGCGTCGACCGCACCGCTTGCCCCGTGACGGAGCGATGCAGGGGGAACAGCTCGGCCGCCAGTCGATGCATCTGCTGGCCTTCGACATCGAAATCAATCGGGCACTCGGACAATTTCATCCCTGGTCGACTCCTTGATACGCCGGAGCGTTGAAGTCACGGTAGACCACCTGGGTTGCGGGGCCGACCAGATACCGTTGGTATCCCTCGTCGAGTGCCTGACGATAAACGGCGGTTGCAGCGCGAAATGCCTCAATGGTCTGATCAACGTCTTGATCGGAATGCGAATAGCTGATCACCAACGAGGGGCCGAGCACACCATTGCGAATCAGCTCTTGCATCAGCAGCGACCGGAAGCCTTGCGATGGTTTGCCTTCGCGATCGCGCGTGGCGAACACCAAATTGCAGGGTTTTCCGAGGACTTCGACGGATCCTTCGACGCCCTGCTCGACGATCACCCTGCGGATTCCTTCGGCCAACCGAGCCCCCTGTCGGTGCAAGACTTCAATGACCGGATTCTGTTGGTAAAACCGCATCGTTGCGATCCCGGCGGCCAACGCATGTGTCTCGGCGCCATGGGTCGTCGATAGCGCGAAGACCCTCTGCTGGTCGTGAAACAGTCCGCACGGCTCCATCCATTTGCGTTTGCCGACCAGCGCTGACAGAGAAAACCCGTTTGCCAGTGCCTTTCCGAACGTCGACAGGTCGGGAACGATGTCGTAAGTTTTTTGCGCCCCGCCGTTGTCCCAGCGAAACCCGGTGATCATTTCATCCAGCACAAACACAGCGCCATGCCGTTGACAGATTTCCTGGACACGGTGCAAAAAATGATCTTGGGGATCTTCGTGTTTGGCCGGTTCGAGTATGACGCAGGCAATCTGGTCAGGATACCGACGGAACAGGTGTTCCAAACTCTCGGGGTCGTTGTAGCGAAAGGTCAGCGACAGATCCTGGACGGCTTTGGGAATGCCGGCGTTGATCGACGTCGTGCCGATGAACCAATCGTGGATCGCAAAGAACGGGTGATCGCGACACAATGCAACACGGTCTCGGCCGGTCGCGGCGCGGGCCAATTTGAGCGCCGCCGTGGTAACGGTCGATCCATCCTTTGCGAACTTGCACTGTTCGGCGCCGTGGATCATGCCCAGCAATTCTTCGGCGCACTCCAATTCGATCGCGGCGGGGCGTGTGAAGTTGACGCCGTGTTGCATTTCCGATGCGGCGGCTTGGACGATCGGTTCAAACCCGTGCCCCAAGGACACCGCGCGACATCCCATCCCGTACTCGATGTACTCGTTTTCATCGACGTCCCAAACGTGGCATCCGTGGCCGCGGCTGATAAAGCCGGGAGCGAGGTACGGAAACTGGTCGTCGCCCTTGGCATAGGTGTGACAGCCACCGGGAATGACCTGGTGAACGCGACGCTGCATTGCTCGTGATTTTGAAAATTCCATGGGCTAACTCCGCTGAGCTGCTTGCAACGTCTGGTGGTCGCCGGCCAGTGCCTGTTCATAGTGCCGAATCTGGCCCAAACTGACGTCGCGAATCGAATCGGGATCGGCGAGGTATGCCCGATACCAATCCACGGTCTTTTCCAACGTTTCATAAACCGACCAACGCGGACGCCAACCGAGTTTCCAAATCGCTTTGTCGATACAGAGCCTGAGGATGTTTGCTTCGGGCAATTGATTCGGATCGGAGGCATCAACGCATTGACCGTCGCCCCAACAACGGATGAAGTGTTCGACGACTTGCTGCACGGGCAGCTCGTTGCCCGGCAGCGGGCCGATATTCCAAGCCGAACAGTAGTCTGCCGCATCGTCGCCGAGCAGTCGTGCGGCGATCGTCAAATACCCGCTCAAACACTGCAGCACGTGTTGCCAGGGTCGCAGGGCGTGCGGGCTGCGGAGATGAATCGGCTGATCCTGCGACAGTGCGGCAACAACATCGACGATCAAAGCGTCTTTCGTCCAATCGCCTCCGCCGATCACATTTCCGGCGCGGGCACTGGCCAGTCGCACACCGTGCCGGGCAATTCGATCGACGGGGAAAAACGAATGACGATAGGTGCGGATCGCAATTTCAGCCGCGCCCTTGCTGCCGCCATAGGGATCGTGTTCGCCGAGGGCATCGTGTTCTCGATAGCCCCAGACCTGTTCGACGTTTTCGTAGCACTTGTCGCTGGTGATCATCAATGCGGCACAAGGTTTGTCCAAGGCACGGATCGCGTCCAGCACACCGATGGTTCCCATCACGTTGACGTCAAACGTCTCACGGGGAATCGCGTAACCGGTACGGACCACGCTTTGGGCGGCCAAATGGATCACGATGTCGGGATCGGCCAATTTCATCGCAGCATTGATCCGGTCCGCGTCGCGGATGTCTGCCAAGTGATGGTGGGCGAGCGACGATTGCACGTCTGCCGCTTCGAAATGGCTCGGATTGGATGGCGGTTGCAGTGCATATCCGGTGACCTCTGCGCCGAGTTGGTGCAGCCAGAGCGCCATCCACGAGCCCTTAAAACCGGTGTGTCCGGTCAGGAAAACGCGTTTTCCGCGAAAGATTTGCTGTTCGACAAAATTCATCGTCGTGTCAATCAAAAAGGGATGAGCGAAGGCGACAACACCGGCAATGAAGTGTAGATCACCGTTGATAAGTTACTTCGACGCCAGGAATCCCGGGACAAATCGCCGCCAAATCTGGCCCAGTTCGTGACTCAAATCAGGCAACGTCGTCAGTTTCAGAAACACGACGTCGGAATACAAATGATCGATTTGATGAGGTTTAAGTCCGACGGGGCGGTAAACGGCGTGTTCGGGAGCCCAAAAATTGAAACTGCGCGGGAAGCGGATGTCGGCAGCAAGCCGGCAGTCCAAGGCGACAAATTTTACGTGGTGCTTGGCAATCAACGCGTTGCGGACGTCCGCTTCGTGTCTGGCGAAGACGGCTTGGTTCCCGACGTAGTGAACATGGCAATATGGCAACCGGTGACGGACCACGTGGGTGTAAAGGACGTAGCAAGATTCGTTCCCGTCGACGATGCACAGATGCCCGACATTGTAAGGAAGATGGTCCTTGAGAATGCGCTGTTCATGTTCGTCAAGCAAACCCGCGATTTCCTGGCAATCATCCAGAAGCGTGACGTGTCGGTTTTGCTTGTGTAACGGCAGCAAAATCTTCAGCTGTGAATGGAGACTTGAAAATCCGAGTCGTTTGGTGACGGCACGAACTTCCGCATCCGGCGTAAAGTGAGTGATCGTGTAATCGTTCAGTTTCAAGACCGGGCGCAACAAAGCCAGACTTCGGCCGCGATGGTCGGGGTGGACCCACCAGGTGTGTAAATTGCAAAAGTTTCGCTTTGCACCATTGATGAAACGCTGGCTGAAGACCATTCCGATCATGCCGACGACTTTGTCGTTGTCCAACAGTGCGTAACCGCAATGGTCGTGGTCGGTCGGCCATCGGTAATCGAACACGTTCCGCCAGTCCTGTTGATCCGATAGCGGATCGTCGTCCTTTAAAAAGGATTCGTACAGATTCGGGAACAGCTGCGATCGAATTTTTTCCAGTTTGACCATGGTTCCACTCGCTTAGGACAGTGAAACCTGATCACGCAACCAATCATCCGCTCGGCCGCGACGTCGGATCTGACGCACCTGCCCGTCGACGACCAACACCTCCGGCGGCGTGTCGTGACTGAGGAACCCATGGGGACTGGAGGTTCTCGCGTAGGCGCCTGATTGAAAGACGGCGATCAGATCGTCGGCGGCGATGGGCGGTAAAACAACATTGCGGGCCAAACAGTCCAACGGAGTGCAGAGCGGGCCAACCAGTTGCACCTCTTGTGTTGACGGCACCGCGATCTTGTTGGCCACCGCGACCGGGAAGTTGCGTTTGATCGTTTGCCCCAGATTTCCCGATGCGGCGAGGTGGTGGTGCATGCCGCCATCAATCACCGCGTACGTTTTGCCGCGTGATGGTTTGACGCGAAGCACTCTGGACAGATAAATCCCCGCTTCGGCGACCAGAAACCGGCCGGGTTCAACCATCGCACGGGCCGCTGCCAGTTTGGGTTCCGCATTCAGTTTGACATCGACCTCTCGAAGTCCGTCAACCAGTCTCGAGTGATCGAGCTCCTGCTCGTGTGGAAAGTAAGGCGTTCCCAGCCCGCCGCCGAAATCGATCGATTCCAGCGGTCCATTAATCCGGTGGGCAACTTGCAACGCGATCTCAATCGCCCGGTGGTATTGTGACAGCAGCGTTTCCGCATCCAAGATCTGCGTCCCCATGAATAGATGAACGCCGACCACACGGACGTGTTGAAGTTGCAGAATCTGATCGAGCACGTCGGGCAAACACTCTTCGTCGATCCCGAACGGAGACGCTTGGCCGCCCATCCGCATTGCACCACCGGCGTCCGTGGCGGGGTTGATCCTGAGCGCGATGTTTGTGGGTTTGGCGCGGCCAGCAGACAGGGAATCGAGCAAACGGGCTTCTTCGATCGATTCGACATGAATCTCGCGAATCGATGCGTCGAGCGCCGAACGCAGTTCGTCCTGGGTCTTGCCGGGACCTGCGAAGATCAGTCGGTCGGGCGAGCAGCCCGCTGCCAACGCTTGATGAAGTTCACCGCCGGAGGCGACTTCGAGACCGCAGCCGCGGGCGAGGAACAGTTTCAGAATTTCGGCATTGGGATTTGCTTTGATGGAATAAAAAAGCTCAAAGCGTTCGGGGTAGGTTGCGCGGAGTTGTTCCAGTTTTTTCAGCATCACGCCGGCGTCGTATACAAATAACGGCGTTGCGAATGTCTCTGCGATTTCCGAAACGGCGATCCCACCCACGTAGAGTTCGTTGTCGCGTCGACCATAGAACTGTTCGACCAGCCGTGCGACGTGGTCGATCGAGGGACGCGGCTTTCTTTTCTTTGCTGTAGCGGACATCGATTCAAGTGTTTTGAGAGTGGTTTTCGGACACTCTCTGGCGGAGCGCAGGGTAGTCGACTTTCCCGCTGGATGTCATCGGCAGCACGTCGACAAACTCGATGCGTTTGGGAACCATGTGGCGTGGCATCACGCCCGCACATCGAGCCAGAATGTCGTTGGCGGACAAGACGCCTGCGTTTTCCTCGGCAATGGCAAAGGCGACCAAGTGTTGGCCGAGGATTGCGTCGGGCACGCCGATCACCGCGGCTTGGCGCACCGATGCGACTTTGCAAATCATAGCTTCGACATCGTTCGGGCTGATACGGAATCCGGAGGACTTGATTTGGTTGTCGCGGCGGCCGACGAAATACAGAAATCCGTCCTCGTCGGTCTTGACCAGATCACCGGAATAACACACTCGGTCTTTGACGTGTTGACCTGCCGCGGGAAAGGGATGGGGACGCAAGATGCGATCGGTCAGTTCCGGGTGCCCCCAATAGCCCAGCGAAACCGTCGGTCCGTGGTGCACCAGTTCGCCGACTTGTCCCGGTTCGCACGGTCGGCCGTGTTCGTCGACCACCACGATTTCCGTGTTGGGAATCGCCTTGCCCATCGAGGTGGGACGGCGATCCAGTTCTGCCGGCGGCAAGTAGGTCGAACGAAATGCTTCGGTTAGTCCGTACATCAACACAATGTCGGTCTGTGGCAGCAATTGACGCAATTGAGCGAGCACGTTCTGCGGGATCGCGCCGCCCGTGTTGGTGATGTAACGCAAATGCGGCAGCGACTGCTTGGCGAGTCCCGCACTGGGTTGCGCTAGCAAGCTCCACAGCGACGGGACTCCCGCGAGTGCCGTGATCTGCTCCGCGGCCAATTTCCCGACGATGTCGCGACCAAATCGAAACTCGATCATCACGGTGGTTGCGGCTTTGAGCACCGCCGTCATCAGTTGATTCAGTCCCGCGTCGAAACTGAACGGCAAGGCGGCGAGGATTCGGTCGTGTTCACCGATGGCGAGGTAATCCGCGACGATTTCCGTTCCGGACAACAGATTGGCGTGACTGAGCATCACGCCTTTTGGTTTTCCGGTTGACCCCGAGGTGTAAAGGATCGCAGCCAGATCCTTTTCGATACAGCGGGGTTCGATGTCCTTTGCCGACGCGGCAACGAGCTGGTCCAGTGCGAGCGTGGGGAAACGGCCGGAGCGTTTGGCAGTGCCGTCGATGACAGCGAATTGCAATTGGGGAATCGTCGCCAGGACTTCGTCGACCAGATCCCATCGGGTTGAATCGGTGATCAGCGCCGTTGCGCCACAGTCACGCAGAATATGTCCGGCCTGTTCGGCAAAGAATCCGTGATGGATCGGCACAAACACTCCACCAGCCTGGGCGACGGCAAAGATGGCGATCGGCAACGAAAGACCGGGACGAAGAAAGACCGCCACACGATCACCACGCCGAACGCCGGCCTCACGCAGTCCATTTGCCAGTGACGCCACCCGCGCGGTCATCGTTTGGTAATCGACACACTGATCGTTCCCGACAATCGCGGGGTGGTCGGGCCGAGCCGACGCGGAATCGCGGAGCATGTGGTGAACCAAGAAACGCATCTTACTGTCCGTCCCGGAGTCCGTCCGGCAGTTTTGAATTCACCAGTCGGGCGATGCGATTGATCGATTCGAAGTGGTCATCGACCATTTCCTCGTCGCTCACTTCGATCCCAAATTCATCTTCCAAAAACTGAATCACTTCCAGCGTTCCCATCGAGTCGATGATGCCGTTGTCGAAGAGCGAGTCGTCGGGCCCGATTTCCCGTTGTTTTGCCAGGGGGAAGGCGCGCGAGACGAATTCCGAAATTTGAGAGTAGGTTCGATCAAGCTGTGTCATTTGAAAATCCGTGATCCTTTGATGAATCGTCGAGCTGTCCAGACTAGTCCGAAGACGGGGACGCTCCAGATCCGGTCGGAGTGAAAAAGCCTCTGCCAGGGTTCACGCAACCAGTATTTCCGGTTGCAACCCCAACTCCGTCAATTGCCGGCTGATTTCGTGCTGATAGAGCGGGTTGGAGAGGATCACCACGTCGGGGGCAATCTCAGCGAGTCGCCGGGGGGCGATGATTTCCTGCCCGCTGATCGGAATGTGGCATCCCTGGCGGTCAGGATTGACGTCGACGACGTACGCGACGGTGCCGGAATTCGACAGCGAGGTAAGAAAGCTGATTCCCTTGCCCCCCGATCCCCATAGTACGACGGTCTTGTTCTGGTCCTGCCATGTGTCCAGCCTGTGTTGCCATCGTTCGCGCCGCTTCTCATATTCACCGGCAAAGCGGTCTACCGCGGGGATCATCGATGAGAAATCCGACCGCGGGGATCTGGCTGTCCCCGGGCGGGCCTCGACGTACAGATATTGGTCACCCTGATAACAGACGTCAGCGTCAATGACCGAGAAACCCGCTCTTTCAAACAACCCCGTCAACGATTCCAGACTGAAGTAATTGCACTGCTCGTAGTGGATACTCCAAACTTCCAACTCGCGTATCGATCGAAAACCGTTGAAGACTTCGAAGTACATCGGCACGTCGCGATCGCCGATGGATTCACGCAACTGGGTCAAGAATGCGAGCGGATTGGGGATGTCTTCGAATACGGAGAGACAGCAAATGAAGTCGCCGATCAGGGCATCGTGCGCTTTGGAAAAGAACCCGGGAACGAGACGAATCGATCCGTCGCCGACCGACTCCTGCAGCGGTTGGGCAATGGTCGGATCGACACCGACGCCGTGATTGCCACCGCTGCGGCAAATCAATCGTAAGAAGTCAGCGCCGCCACAGCCGATCTCCAGTAGACGCTTTCCGTGCAGCCCGTAACGCCGGATCAAGCGGTCGCAAACGCCTTGAATGTATTGTCGAAACGTCGGTGTATGGAACAACGAGACTTCGTATCCGGGGACAAAACCCACGCGATCGACGTCATAAACCCGGTTTTGAATCAGACCGCATCGGTCGCACGCGACCAATTCAATTTGACCGCAGGGCATCTGTCGTGCCGCGTCCCGGGAATGTGGTAGCGTGCCGACGCTCGCCGGTATCTGCGGATTGCGGTAAAACAATTTGGGGTCGGATGCGTTGCACCCGCGACAACAGTTTGACGAAGTGATCGCAGTCATGTTGTCTCCGCGGATCGGCAAGACGAATTGTCACGGACGCTAATCACCAGGCCGACAAGACGTGCGTGATTGACGAGGGCACACAGGAACATCGCCATGCCCGCCATTTCCAGACCTTCTTCCACGGCTTGGATCAACACGTGTGAAACCGAACTGATCGCAGCCTCCTCGTTTTCTGCGGCCGAGAAGATCAATCCGGCGATGAATTCCATGCCAAGTGCTCCGGACAGAAATACCATACCGGAGAGCACCATCAGTCGTCGTGTGACGGCATGGAGCGACCAGAGGAAACGCAACGACAGCAAACCGATCGTGGCGGCAAAGATCGCTCCGGGCAAAATCCATGAGAAATAAAAGGGGCCGTCCAAATGGAGCCGCTCGAGCGCCGCGTTGGCCATCTCATGAAACATCACAACTTCGTCAATTCCCAGGCAAAGGAACAGGGCTGCGAGTAACAGCCACCCCCGCCGGTGCCGGCCGCCGTCGGATCGATCGAAGTGTCCGAAGAACAACAGTACCCCGGAGATCATCAACATCACGGTCGCTGAGTACAAGGCCGGAATGCTCGGCTCGTGTCCAAGGTCGAAACGTTTAAGAACGTCAGCGACGGGGTGATCGGGATCGGGGGCCAGATTGTAGACGGCATAATTGGCCGCCGCGCCGAAAATGACAATCAGCGGGATAACGAACGCAAAAAACTTTGCCAAGCGTCGTGGATCGAGAGGCAACGGAATCTCCGTCGGGACCGGCGGACTCGGTGGCGCGTCAGATTGTCCCGATCGATGCTCATCGTCAGCAGGCAATGATGGTGTCATGGCAACGTCAGCTCGCGTCCACGGGAGATTGTCGGCGTTTAGCGTCCAGCATACGTTTTCCGCCGCCGCCGATCCCCGCGCCACGCCGCATCATGTTCAGGACTCGGCGCCATTTGTGGACCTGAAAGACATAACGAAGGATGACGGCGTTGCAGCGTAATCTTTCCGGCAACGATAGCTCGGCGTGTCTGACCGCACCGAGATGGGCGACGAGAATCGCCAATCGCGTTGAAACGAAAGGCTTGGCGTTTCGATTGGCCGCGAACGTGTCCTGGGCCGACGCCGTGTCCAGATTGCTCGACGCATCGGCGTGGACGCGCTGAGCGAACAGAAGCTGGGGGCATTCCATCGATTTACCGACCAGGCTCAACTCTCCCATCAACACTTTTTCGGCACCATAAAGCGGCATCAGCAATCGCGTTTTCCGCAATGCCGAAGCGCGGATCAGCCCGTAGGAATCGACACACCAGTTGGTGCCCAGAAGCACACCGGCATAGCGGAGGTGGGGATCAGCGGAATCGAAATGTTTTCGCGGGAATCCGCTCCACCAGCGAGACCCGTCCGGTTGTCGTTCAAGTTCCTCGGCATCCGCGGGGAGTTGGTGCAGCCAGGAATCGCCTTGTGCATCGATCATATCGGAGCGGGTATGACACCAGACAACGTCTCGATGTTCATCCAAGATGTCGACACAGGATTGCAGGAACTGCGGTTGGCAGACATCATCGTGGGCGGCCCACTTAAAGTACTCGCCGCGGGCTTCTTCAAAAACGCCATTGAAGTTGGTGATCGCGCCAACATTTTCGCGATGGCGGTGGTAACGGATTCGGCGGTCTTGCTGTGCAAAACGACGGCAAATCTGTTCGGTGCCGTCGCTGGAACAGTTGTCCGCGATGATCAGTTCAAAGTCCGCGAACGTCTGTCCGAGCAGCGATTCAATGGCTTCGGCTAGATACTTTTCTCCGTTGTAGACCGGCATGCCGATGGAGACTCGCGGTGGATCTGCGTTCATTGTGGAATGTGACGGACGGAGGGTGAAGGGGCGCGTCCGTGTTCGGTTTGACGTTTTTGAAATTCGCGTTCAATCCAGCGATAGGTTTTTCGCATTCCGTCACTCAATCGAACGCCGGGCTGCCAACCGAGTTTCTGTTGAATCAAGGTGTTGTCACTGTTCCGTCCGTTGACGCCTTTGGGAGCATCGAGCTTGTAGGTTCGTTTCAGCCGGATGCCGGCGATCGATTCCACGATATCGACCAGCCCATTGATCGTGATCAATTCGCTGGAGCCGAGATTGATGGGCGCGGAGAGATCGCTTTGCATGATCAGACGGATGCCCTGTAGACAATCATCGATGTACATGAAGCTGCGTGTCTGTTGGCCGTCGCCCCAGATTTCGATTTCGTGCTTCCCGCTGGCAACCGCTTCGAGGACTTTTCGACAAATCGCCGCAGGAGCTTTTTCGCGACCGCCGTCCCAGGTTCCTTCGGGGCCATAGACGTTGTGGAAACGTGCGATTCGTGTTTCGATTCCAAAGTCTTCTTGAAAATGGCGGCACATTCGTTCGGAGAATAGTTTTTCCCATCCATAGCCGTCTTCCGGCATCGCCGGGTACGCGTCCGACTCCTGCAGCGGAATCACGTCGGGGGTCTTTTGTTTTTCGGCGTTGTAAACGCACGCGCTGCTGGCATAAAAAAACGTTTTCGTTCCCGCGTCGCGTGCGGACATCAAGAGATGGGTATTGATTAATACCGAGAGCATGCAGAGTGCCTTGTTGTTCTCGATAAAGCCCATTCCGCCCATGTCGCAGGCGAGGTTGTAAACGGATCCGGCGTCCTCACATGCTCCCTTGCAGTTTTCCAGCAAGGAAAGATCGGCCTGCAAATTCTCGGCGGCGTCGTGCAGCTGGTGCCACTGATCGAGCGGTTTGAGGTCAACGGCGCGTACCCGTCGGTATCCCTGGTCGAGCAGATTTGCCACCAAGTGACCGCCGATGAAACCACCACCGCCGGCGACCAAAACGGGACGGTCAAAATCAGTTGAGTCAGACATGAAATTCAAAGGACAGAAGTTGGTTGTCAGTCAGTGTCCGATGTTGGTTGGGGGGGCGGCGAATGCACTCCCGGCGACGACAAGTTTTATGGAGTTGCAAACCGTCCGATTCTGATTGTTCCGATTCTGTTTAATGTAACCAGACACACCGTCAGCTGAATGCACCGTCGGTCCCTGACGATCCGCTACCGGGCTGGCGCTCGACGTTGCATCCGAAGCTTTGCAAATTGCATCAGAATCGCGAGCGTGAATTGCGTGTTGGTCACCAGGTATCGACGCCATAGCCGTCGCGGTTCGCAGCTGAGGCGAAAGACCCACTCAAGGCCATGTTTCTGCATCCACCTGGGTGCCATCGGCTTGACGCCGGCATGAAAGTCAAACGCGGCACCGATACAAAGCTGGACGGATCGAATTCGCTCGCGGTTTCGGGCGGCGAACCGATCCTGTTTGGGGCACCCCAAACCAATCATCACGATCCCTGCCCCGCTCTCATTGATCCGTCGGCAGACCGCTTCGTTCTCGTCGTCGGACAATTCGCGAAATGGCGGTGCCTCGGATCCGGCCAGCTGCAGGTTGGGGAACTGGGCCGACAGGTTCGTTTGCAGCTTGGCCAACACGTCAGGGGTTCCGCCGTAAAGATAAATCGGCACACCGGTTTGCGCCGCCGCGGCACAGACGCGGAGCATCAGTTCAGGACCATAAACACGGTCTGACAACGCGGCGCGATGTAAGGCATTGAGTGCCCAGCGGACCGGTTGGCCGTCCGGAGTGATCATCGAAAACTGATTCACTTGCTGCCGTAGCTCGGGGTCACGCCCCGCGACGACGATCGCATGGACGGCGTGACAGGCCACGACGGCGGACGCCCCGACCCGTGCTGCTGCCATCAGGTGTGCGACCGCCTGATCGTAGTCCACCAGACTGACGTTGACACCGGCGACTGACGCCTTGGCAGGCCATTGGATGCAGCCCTGTTGGGCAACGGGTGCCGTCGTGGTTTCCGCCGGATCACCATTCATGCCGTCGGTTCCTGAGACTCGGGGCTGCGATCTCGGATCGCCTGTCGATAGATTGCCATGATCGTTTCGTAATTCGTTTCGGCACAGTAGCGGGTTTCGTATTCGGCTCTCGCCATCCGGCTGGCGTCTTGTTGCCAACGCGGATCGGCAAAGTATTGCGTTACTTTAGTCGCCAGATCACTCGAGTCACCGACTCGAAAATGAAAACCGTTCTTACCGTGCGTCACAATCTCTTTCATCGAACCGACGTCCGATGCGATGACCGGTGTCCCGGTCGCAAAGGCTTCAATCATCGTGCGGCCGAATGTTTCGTACCAGATCGATGGACAAATCAACACGCGTGCCTGTCCTAATTCGCTCAGCACACGCTCAAACGGCACCTGCCCCGACCAGGAGATATTCGGATTCTGGCGAACCGCCTGTTCCACTTGATCACGCATCGGTCCGTCGCCGAGGATTTTCAATGGGATCGGCGTGTCGAGCTGTTTCCAGGCGTTCAAGAGCGTTTCGATTCCTTTTTCCGCCGAGAGCCGACCGACAAAGACCGCACCGCTGCGAGCGATTGCGCTGACGCCGGGATCGGGGCGGACGAAGTTCGGTTTGACCGCGAGCTTTGTTGCCGCCATCCCGCTCTTGATAAACAGGTTTCGCGAATGCTCGGTCAGGGCGATCGTTCGGTTGACACACCTGTCGATTGTTCGACCGATGCGTTGCCAGGCATTGAGTGCTGCGGTCAGTCCGGACTGCACGCGGCTTCCGTGATAGCACCCGTGGATCACGCTGGGAACGGCCAAGGTGCGAGCGATGCACTTTTCGCAGATGGCATCCTGACGCAGTAAAGTAGATCCGGGACAGATTGTGCGGAAGTTGTGCATCGTTTGAACGACTGCGGCACCGGCCCGATGCGCCGCATAAAATGCACTGGGAGAAATGAGTGGAAAGGTGTTGTGAAAATGAACGATGGAGGGCTGTTCGCGGCGAACAAGGTCATGGAGTTCGCGATAGACCTGACGATTCCACATCGTCATCGCGGCCAGTGCCAACGTACCTGTCTGACTGATCGATTGATTGAAGCGTTCAAAACGCAGCACATCGTGTCCGTAGTGTTCCAACAGCCAGCATTCGTCTCGATAGACTTGGTCTTCGCCGCCAGGCTGTCGATAGAAATTGTGACAAAGCAGGACTTTCACGTGCGCCTCAGGTCTTCTCGGACGACTCGTCTGACCAATTCCATTGCCCCAGCAGCCGCGTAAAGATCGTGACCAGGACCAGACATTCAACTCCCGTGCCGATGAAAACGGCCACCGCCGCGCCGAGTACCCCGTAGTGCTGAATCAACGGTAGGGCGATGCAAAGGGTCGCGACGAGTCCGATCGCGGTTGCCGCGGCACTTCGGCCCGGGCGTTCCATCGCGACGACGGCGTGGTGGGCCGCCAGTGCGGGAATGGCGAACACGGTTCGAAACGCCAAAACACCCACCACGGGGCCATAGGCATCGTAGGCCGAATCGCTATACAGCAGCGACAAAATTTCGCGGCCGAACCATCCGGCCAAGGCCGCGAACAAGGTCACCGCAATGGCAAGCGAGGCCGTTGTTTTGCGATACAGACTGACGACCTCGGCGCGCGAACCGCGGAAAGCTGCGTTAGCAAATTGCGGCGACAAATAGTTTCCCACGCCCTGCAGCAGCGGACTGGCCAACGCCGCGATCGTCGCACAGGCGGCAAACGCTCCGGTTCCCGACGCACCGATCATCCCAGCCAAAATCCAATGCATCGCGTACAGCTGCATGAAACACACCAATTGATCCATCAGCAGCCAACGCCCGAATCGCCAATCATGATGGAGTACCGTTCGAATCGTCGTGCGGTGAAGAACGAATTGTTTCCGCTGACCGTACCACCATGCCAGGCTGACCACGCCACTGGAAAGCCCGATCACCCACAACGCCGCCACACTGGTCAAGCGACCCTGCCATGCCAGCGCCAGTAGGCAGCCGAGTTGCAGCAGACAGACAGACGCGTCGATTCTTAAGGCCCCGATCATGTTCCGTCGCGCCATGCAAAAACGCCTTGAAAACTCGCGTAGCAGCGCCAACGGGGCACACGCGATGAGTGCGTAGGCCAGCACACGGATGCCGAGTGGTTGGCCCGTCACGGCCAGCCCCAAGGCGAGCCACGATGTCAAGATCACCGTGATCGCCGCCAGGATCATCGCCCCTGCCAACGCTCCCCCGGCGTGTTCTTGGGACGTCATTCGATCTCGGAGCCGTTCTTGAAACACGGTGAACGGCGCCGAAACCAACGTTTCTTGAATGCCGCGCACCAAGACGATGGCGCTGACGGCCAGGCTGAATAAGCCCAATCCTTCGATGCCACAATAACGCCCCACCACGATTGTCGACAGGAAACTGGTTCCGCTGACAAAAAATTGGTCCAACAGCGCCGTCACCAAGCGATCGCGCGCAACGCCTCCGCAGGACTCGTCCGTTGCCGAGTGGCTTTGTGATGAAGCCGTGAGGGCTCCCGTCGGAGGATGGGTTTCGACGTTGGGCAAATGAAACAGCTGTCTGACAACAAAAGATTCAGCGAATGGCGAATTGCGGAACTTGCCGCATCCGAGTTTGGATTGCCTCGTATTCGGCGACTCTCGGCAGCTGGCCCATTGCGATCCCGATCAAGGCAAAAAAGGCGACGGATTCGGATCGCACCGGGCCCATGAAGGAAACACATAGGAGCGACCAGCCGAGGTACCAAATGCCGACCACCACGAGTAGGGTGACTAAGTTTTGCATCGAACGATCGCCCCGGACCAAACGGCTGAATTTCAGCACCAGATTGCTGATCGCCGCGAGGAAAAACAGCAAACCGATGACACCGGTCGACACCAGAATTTGAAGATAGATGTTGTGCGCCGTGTGATTGGCTTTCATCGACCAGACTTCAATTTCGCCCGCTTCGCTGGTGATGAAGTAACCGTGACCGATCCACTTGGATTTGGTGTACTCCCGCCAAACTTTCGTCCACATTTCTTCACGGCCCGACACCTTGGTCAACTGCCGGGCGGATTGCCCACGGGTGATGTACTGAACCGTCGGGCTCTTGGAATCCAGGACCGAGCCGAACGACGGATCCACCAGCACGATGACCAGCAGCAGCACCGCGAACAGACTGATCGTCGCGGCGCGAACCAGGTTCCCGGCGTAAAGAAACAACACCATGCCGACGGTCAACGCCGCCATCAACAACGCCATCCGGCTACTGGCATAGAACAACACCGTCCCGTGAACCACGCCGCCGATCAGTGCCGCCCGCAACGCCCACCGGTACTTTCCGACGAACAGGCAAAGCATGCAGATCAACAAACCGATTGACGCGTTGGCACCTGCCGCCGTCGGGTGAACGATCCCCGAGTTTCCACCGATCATCATGCGTCGGTCCAATCCAGAAAGCTCCGGAACGAATAGCTGGACGGCAATCACAAAGATGCTGAACGCAAGCAACATTTGTCCGAGCATCCGCAACAGTGATTCGGCGCGGTCTTGCCGGGTTGCCACCAACGCGATCAGCGAGGCCAGCACCAGCAGGCTCGCCAGTCCGCCGGCTTGCCCGATCGAAATGGCCGGCCGCGGCGTCCACAGCACACTCAACATCGCCCAGGCGAAATACAGGTAGAACGGCAACAGGGGCCGCAAGACGGACTGCGTCTTCGCGTCGGCAATCCGGGCGAGGACGGCAGCCGAGCCGCCAAAGAAGACGACCAGCAAGATCAACAGTTTGACGATCGCAAGCGCATCAAGCGATGCGAACGTGGACGGTTCCAGACGACTCGGGATCGTGAACGTCAGGATTGGTAATGCCCAAACCCCGAAGGTCGTGATGCGGTGTAGGTAGGCGTCTGATCGAAACATGACAATCCGAGGGGACGATGATCAGCGTGGACGCGTGGCCAGGGGCGATTCAGCCTCGGTCTCGTGCGTCGCGACCTCCGCTTTGTCGATCCGAATCGGTACCGACGGACGGGTGCGATCCGGGGTGCGATCCGGGGTGCGATCCGGCGTTTCAACGAGATCGGACGCGGATTGCTCCCACAGCGCCGCCGATTCGGGATCGAACGAATGGTGCGTCGGTTCGATCGGCAGGTAGGACCGAAAATCCAGCAAGACGGGAACCCCCATCGCCAGGCCGAACGCGGCGATCAGACCGGCCATCGCACAAAGCGGCTTGTTCGGCGAGACGGGCCGTTCCTCCAGGGTCGCCGGCTGGGACACATTGATGCTGGTAATTCGGTGTGACTCCAATTCCTCGTTCAACCGAGCCTGTTCAAGCATCACCGAATGCAGTTTGTAACGATCCTCCAGCACCAAGGCGTTGCGTTGCAACTTGGAGAGCTGTTGTTCGTGTTCGTTCAGCGAGTTGATTTCGGTGAGCAGGAAGTCCCGTTGTTCTTGCAGTTTCCCCTTCCGCTGTCGCAGCGACTTTTCTGAGGCCAGGTCGATGATCTGGTTGGCGAACAGTTGCTGATGCGTCGGGTTGATCACCTCCCGCGACTCGGTCGATTCCGATGCTTGAGCGTCAACGATCTCGCGCGCTTTTTCGAGTTGTTCCCGAATCGAGGTCAGCTTGGGGTGCCCCGTTTTGAATTTCGCCGCGTACTCGTTTTCCAGAACTTCCAACTGGAACAGGGTTGCCCTCATGTCGTTGTGCGACTTCCGTTCGATCCCGCTGGTTTCTTCCGTCACGGTGCGTTCGACCGCGTTGGCCAGAAGATCGGCATAGGTTTCCGCACGCATCCCGAACTCGACCAGGTCCGCTTCGACTTTGAAGAGTTCGCTGGAGACCTTTTCAAGCTGTGATTCCAAGAGCTTTTGGCGACCATCCAGCGTCGCAAACCCGGCCGCATTTTTAGCGTCGCGGATCTTGCGCTGAACGTCATCGAGTTGCTGCTTCAGCTCCGCGTCCTGCTCCAGAAAGAACGCGTAGGTGCCGCGTGTGCGGTTGACTTGCGCGTGATGGGCCAAGTAGGCATCGACCCAGGTGGAAACGACCGTCTGGGCGACCTGAGGGTTCTTTGATTTGAATTCCACCTTGACCAGGCTGGATTTTTCTGACGCCGAAATATCAAACGACGTCTCTAACGCCCGGATCGCTCGTTCTTCGCTACTGATCGGATCGATGTTGCCGACCCAAGTCTTCAACGAGCCGATCCACGATGCGATGCGACTTTCGGATCTTTCGTCGGAACCACCTTCGGCGCCGGGTAGCGTTTCCTCAAGGATCAAATCGGGGCCCAGACGATCGACCACGTCCTTCATGATCGTCCGACTGTGCATCACATCCAACGTCGTTTCGACCTCGTCTTCGCGGGTCTTGACGGGCGCGTCGGGGTTCCCGACGACCGACATGGTCGGGTCCAGCGTCGCACTTTCGTAGCCGACACGCAGCAGCAATTTGGAAACGGAACGGTACTGCCGCGGGGCATACAAAATCACCGCCACTGCAATCGCAATCACCGTGACGAAGGAAAACGAAGCGGCAAACCAGTGACGTCGAAGCGAAGCCCGCCACATTGAGATGGAGTTCATGGAATTCGTACAGCGACTTGAACTGGGGGGAACTTGAATTGGAAAAAACCGACGCGCGAAGGCAAACTTGATGCTAATTTCGAGCCGGAACAAAGATCCCGCAGCGGTCTGGTTCTCGGAGAGAAACAAGCGTCCGGGGTTCGTTTTTGAGATTATGAACGGTTATCCGGTCAGAAGTCGACGCCCCCCCAAAACGGCGCCGAAGAAACCGCCACAACAAGATCGACGAGCGACGTGGATCGCTCGCAAATGCACTGGACACCTGGTTTTTGGTCGGCGGGGGGCAGGGAACGGAGACGCTCGCTGGAGCCTGGGAACGAGGGAGATGGAGCCCTACGCCGTGAACAATTTTTTAGCGGCAGGGCGCGAGCCCTCCGGTGCTTCGGCAAAGATGCGCAAGCCGGAGGGCTCGCGCCCTGCCGATTGAGTGAGATTGGTCGAGCAATGGTGAGCCGCTGGCCGTAAGGCCTCGGGCGGGCGCCTGGATGCCCGGCCGCTTACGCGTCGCGGCTCACTCACTCAAGCGACAGCCCGCTTGCGCCCTGCCGCTACAACCTCGTCAAAAACAGAAAATAAATCGTTCACGGCGTAGGAGTGGAGCCTGGGAACGAGAGAATCCAGACCGTGTGTGGCAGCCGACGTCGATTCTTTTGCGGCAGAATTTTGCAACCCATTTCGTTTCTCTCCCCCTGGGAAAGACGGCGTTTGCGTAGCAAGCAACCGCCAGAGAGGGCCGGCGCTGCGAAAGTCCGAGCGCCTTGTCCACCCGCGCGACTCCGGAATCGAAGTTCGCGCTGGACCAGAAAAATGCAATTCGTTTTGAGGCGATCCGGACGTTCAACGCCCGAACCGGGTTGCACCAATTTGCGATCGATGCACCACCAACTCTATTCCGTCTCCCCGCCCGGCTCCGCCTGCGCATCGAGCTCTTCCATGCTGATATTCAGCTCTGGATTTTCCGCCAGGAAGGCTTCGATTTCATTCGAGTTGGTTGACACCGTCGGCGTCTCTTCGCTGCATCCGAAAACGCAGCAGACGCACAACAGCATCGATAGGAGACTAATCTTTCGTGACATGATGGACAGGACTCTTAGTAGAACGTAGCAAATGGATTGAAAACGAGCGCCGGTTGGGATCACGGGAAATCTTGAAGAACTTCACGAGACGCACGCGTACCGAGTGCCCCCCAAAGGCCGTAGGGACTCTCGATGCCGGGCAGCGAATCCGGATCGGTATGTTGTGCATGGACTCCCACTTGGCCACGGCTGACATCCCCCGCTTCGATCGAATCGGTGACGAAGGTGACCGCACCGTCGCCCATCAGAACGTGGCAACCGCCTTGGTGGCGACTGCTGGGCGGTGCGACGACGATGGACACGGCGTTCGAATTGCCACACAGCTCGGAATTGGGCGGCAAGATGGTCAGCATCTGCGTGTAGAGCGGCAGCAGCGAGGACCACTTGAACCCGCGTTTTTCTTCCGCGCTGCCGGCCAACCGATTGGGAGCGGGAGTGCTGGACCAGAACTGCGGTCGCTCCGGGTCGAGGCTTTGTCGACAATGGATGTTGCCACCCTGGTTCAAGATGTTGATCGACGAATCCAACAGATGAGTCCTGGAGTCTCGATCGCCGAGGTCCGTCGCGATCTCGCCCATGAAGATCGTATTGGAGAGTCCGTCAAGGCAGTCCCTGAATTTGGAGTCGAGCTGAACGGCAAAAGCGCCTCGCTGTGACGCTTGGACGCGCTGATACATCGGCGGCGTTCCACCGGACTGGCGAGCTCCGGTCAATCGGTTCAACGCGCCACCATACCCGGTGTCACAAGAATCGCCTGTGCAAAGCGCGTAGTTCGTGCGTCCCGATGCCGGAATCCCCGTTCCCGGGTCACTGGGGCATCGCAGCGTCGGAATCTCGGTCAGCCAAGGATCGTAGTTGCCCTGCGACAGATGCGCCGACAAAGGCATCCCTGGCCAGGGGCCCATCGGGTTGTAGGTCTTGATGTTTCCGGATGAGTCAACCGTCTGGAATGGGTTTTTGATCTGATCCCAAAGTCCCTGTTGTTCAAAGAAGGCGGTTAAACCGACCAGAGCGGACAACTCAATCCGATTGTTCCCTCGAACATCGCTCGCCGCACGTCCGGCATGCGGCCCCTTGGTTCCTCCTCCATGCGGAGGCAACTGCTTGTAGGCGGAATGGTAATTGTGAATCGCCAGCCCGATTTGCCGAAAGTTGTTGCTGCAACTCATGCGTCGAGCCGCCTCACGCGCTGCTTGAACAGCGGGAAGCAACAAGCCGACAAGGATGCCAATGATGGCGATCACAACCAACAATTCGACAAGCGTGAAACCACGCCTCTGTGTTCTGACCTTCATGCGGGTCCTCTCCTCTCTCGCTCAATGTCTGAACGAAAGCATTTGTAGAATAGAATAAAAAACCAGACGTATCTGACGAGCGACCGTGACAAGGAATCGAAAGACCACCTGCCCGCGGGAACCGCCTACCCGAACAGTGGACGGGTCTCTCGATCGCGATGCACTCGTACAGCCAAACCTAGTTCGATGGTGTTTGGCGAATCAAGCAGTAAGCTGACACCCCCAATCGCACGAAAGTCGGGTAAGGGAAATCTGGCACCGCTACCCATTCATACCGGACCCGAATCACGTATCGGTCACGAAAAAAGAATCCACTTTTTAAGTTGCGATTTCAGGGCTGCCGAAGCGTCCGGCAGAACTGTCCAGGTCGCAACGTGGGTCGCGCGTCGCAATTCATTTGTGTGCTGTCGCAACATTCGATCGGCAAACCCAATCCGATGGTGATGATCACAGGGTTACCGATCGTGCGACGGCGTCTCGCGATCACAGAAGAAGGATTGCAGAAGAAGGTCTGTTTCTACGGCTTGGAGTTGGACGTTTGCCGGCAAACAGCCGACGACAACGCCGGCTGTTGAACAAGGTGAATAAGAATCGAACGGAAAATAAGTGTCGGAACTAGCAAGTGGGATAGGCTTCCAGCCTGTCATTCCTGCATCGACAACCTGGAAGCCTATCCCACTTCATTTCCGTGCGTTGCTAAGCCGTTCGCGCGAGTCCGCAACGGGATCTATTCATCTTCGGTGACGACCTGGTCGTCATCCTGCTCTTCGAGATTGTCCGCCCGACGTTCGCCGGCGTCTTCGATTTGGTCCGCGACGGTTTCGCCGCGGTCTTCCATTTCGTCGGCTCGTTCGTCAGCCGATTCTTCGAGCGCCGGGCGCGCCGATTCGTATCGGTCTTCGACATTTTCAGCCGCAGCATCATAGCTGTCGCGAACCTCCGCGGCGACATCCTGAGAGCTGTCCCGCACCTGCTCGGCTCGCTCGTCGTAAACGGAGTCGTCGCAACCGGTGAACGTCAATCCGATGGCAACGGCCAGCATCGTCAATAAGGTTTTCATCGTCATTCCTGCTAGAAATCGAGTTTCAAAGTCGCTGACACCCCGGCACGTACCGGGGGGCAACTTTCTGATCGAGTCGGCAGGGACTTTCGCAAGCGGCGTGCCAAAGCTTGGGGAAAGGGTTCCGATCAGTGGCTGTGAAAACGCCGAACGCAGGCCGTTTCGATCCTGACGGCCCGCATCCCGGGCCGAAGAACCGTCGTGCCAGCGGCCGATCCGCGTCTGACCGATCGGATGATTGGTCGTTCGTAGATCTTGCTGGTCGGAATCTCGCCAGCGCAGGGGATGACCGGATGACCGGATGACCGGATGACCGGCTGATGCGATCCTTTGTTGCGAGCCCCCGGCAGGACTCTATTCCGGTTGGACGGGCAGCAGTTGCAGGGCGTCCAGGATCACGAAGCCGGTTGTGCCTGCGCTGGTGATTCGAATGACGGTTTCGGTGTCCGCCTGTAGATCGACCGTGGCAATCGGGCGAAAGGCTTTGCCCTCGGGCAGTGGCACGGTTTGATCCACCGAAATGGTTTTGCGGTGAGTCCCCGACGACACGGTCAAGGGGACATGCTGCGCTCGGGTTTCGTGTGGCGAGTATGCCATCAGCAGTTGATATCGACCGGACGTCGATGCCGTGAATCGAAAACTCGCGGTCGCTTCACGGTCAGGCGTTGATTCCGACTCTTTTTCTCCGCTGAACACGTACCCGCGTTCGAGGTACGGCTTGAAATGGGTTGATCGGGACCAATTGCCGGTCAGCTTTGCTTGTGCATCGTCGAGCACCAATCCCGGCAGCATTTTCGCGGCGATCGAGCCGTCCGCAGATGGCGGCTCGGACAGCTCTGGCAAATCCAGAACCTGTTTCTGAGCCAGCAGGCGCTGGCGGAGTGTTTTGTAGTGCACGTTTTGAACAGCCACGTCCTGATCCGCTGCAAGTGCCGCGGCAACGCCTGCGGCTTGACCGATGACCATCCACGCGGCTTCGATCCTCAGGGACGAGATCCCCACGTGCGTGCAAGAGAGCGCCACGGGGACGAGCAGGTTTTCACACTGTTTTGGCCTGGGCAGGATCGAGCGGTAGGGCACGTGGTAGGCGTAGCCTTGCCTTAACCTCTGATTCCGCACGGGATAGATCGTCCCCTCGTTGATCACGCCTCCGTCTCGGGACGCAACACGCTGCACGTCGTGCGAGTCGATCGGAAACGAGGAGATTGCGATCGGATCGTCCTTGTCGGGTTGTTCCAGAATGTCTTTCTGGCTGATGACGTACAGCCCCTTCATCCGCCGCGACTCGCGCACGTAAAGTGCAGGTGAGAAGTGGTCGTGGTGGGCGAATTCGTCTCTGCACAAGCCAAGTTCTGAGTATTTGTCGCGGATCGACTTCGGCACGACGGGGTCGGTGGTCAGGAAGTGGATGAATTCGAGCGTGAATTGTTTGTGCGCTTCCCAGATCTTCTTTCGGCCGGCTTCGTCAGCGGAGTGCCAGTGGTTGCCCCCACCGACCAAACCGATCGAAAACTGTCCTCCGATTGAATTGTTGCCATCGAGTTTATTGCCGGGCAGCGGGTAAAGGTCGAATCCGATTCGTGTTTCGCCCGCCTTCAGCGCACGACGGACGATCTCGAACCGGGTTGGATCGTAATTGTCGGGCTTCGGCATCGGCACGCGATTCGTCGGCTCCGTCGTCAGACACAGCCGAAAGCTATAGGTCATGATGTTCCTGTCGCCCGCCTCCTCAGGTCCTGCATCATCGGTGGTGATCAGCGGCAGCAGCTTGCCGTCATCGGCGAAGCCGTTGATGTTCATCTGCTTCTTCGGGTACTGCTTGCCCGCCAGCGATTCGCCATATTCGTCACGGCCTTCGCGACCGATCGTCCAGCCGACTCCCGCTGCCGCCATCAGGTCCCCCTCATAGCTGCCATCGACAAACACGCTGGCCGTGAACGTGCCGTTTTTTGTGACCAGCGACCTGATCCGCGGACCTTCTTTCGTGACCGATTTCAGATAGCGCTGGGTCAGCACGGTGACCCCAGCTTCGTCGAGCATCTGCATCGTCACTCGCATCGCAACATGCGGCTCGAAAGTCCAACGCGACTGGTCTTTTTTCGCCGGGTCGTAGGGCGCCTTGAGTCCACGATCGGTGTAGTCCTTCACCACACGCGTGTGCCACTCGTCGAACAGCCCCATCAGGGTGCTGCGAACCATCTGGTTTGAATCGCAGTGGCTCAGCCCGCCGGTATTCATCGCGCCGACGTGATCGGTCGGCTCCAGCAGAATCACCGAAGCACCTTCGCGGGCCGCAGCGATCGCGGCGCAAAAGCCCCCCGGTGTGGAGCCGTAAACGATGACGTCTGCTTCCCGCGGCTCGTTTGCTCCCGCAGACGCCGCGGCCATGCCGAGAATAAACGCCAATGTAAGTAGTTTCTTCATCCGATTTATGTTACTCGTTCTCGTTTTTCCATGCACGTTTCGTTGGCCACGTTGACGGTCCGAACGCGCCGGAAATGGGGACATCAACCACCGACTGAGATGGCAGAAAAACGGGGGGCAGAAAAATTGGTGGGGACAGCGGGGAGAATGGGAGACAGGAAAATGGGTGACAAGAAAATAGGGCATCGTGAAATCGGGACGTCGGGAAGCTGATCCGTGTTCGCGTGTGACTCAATCGCCCCACTGGAGTCTGCTGCGGGCTTCCCATTTTTCTGCCCGCTATTTTTCTGCCATCCCAGTCTCCAGCACTCATCGGATACCAAGCACCTACTGATTGGCAGCCGCGAACGCGGCTCGAATCCAGTCGCCACGCGTGCCGCTGGTGGCGGGAACGGACAGGCCATGCCGACGGGCGAGTTGATTCCAACGTGTCGTCAATGCGTTATCGAGCGGCTGGTCGAGCCTTGCAGCATGCCCGGGAAACGCTTCGAAATACTGGCTGACGATGTGCTTGCCGCGCGCCCCCGACTTCTCGGGAGCAGGTTCGATTCCGTGCAACCCGCCCAGGCTGCCCCACCATTGCACGGCGACGAAATCCGGGTGCCCTGGCCGCACGTCACTGACGTGGATCGTTGCACCGCCGCGCGACCAGACCCGCCGCTTCAACGCTTCGACATCGATCTCCTGGACCCTGACGTTTTCGGTCAGGGCCAAGTCGGCGGCGTATCCAGCAGCACCGCCGAGCGACATCCAGATCGGTTCCAAACGAAGCGCGCAGAAGCCGACGTGGCTGGCGCTGCAGGCGGTCGGAACGAGTAGATTCCGCATCGTCTTCGGCACCAGGACTCCGTAGGGAATCTGATAGGGTGCGACGCCTTTGTAAAACTCGCCGGTGTGCCGTCCGCCGATCAGCGGTCCTGCGTGGTCCGTGCCGTGACAGTTGTGGCTGTATTCTCCGATGGCGATTGCGTCGGGATGCAAGCGGGCGCGGGCGTCGTCCGGGGCGTATTGCGTGTCTGACTCGGTATAGACTCGCTGCCCCACCATACGGCGCGCTTCTCGAACGTAAATCTGCGGCGGGATGTGGCCGCTGTCGGCAAACTCATCGCGACACAAGCCCCATGTTCTGGCGGCCTCGCGAAACGCATCCGGCAGTTCGGGATCGGTCTGGACGAAGTGCATCAGGCCGAGTTGCCAGTCGAGGTGTTTCTTTTCGATCCGACGTCGGGTGGCGACGTCGCCTTCGGGATAGTCGCGATTGTGCCCCGGCAACGAGAGCCGGACGAGCCCCTTGGAAACGTCGTTGATGTCGTGCTTGCCGTTAGGCATCACGGGCAGATGAGCCTTGAGGATGAAACGCCGACCGGGGTACCCGAAGGCGGCATCGAACTGGCCGGATTTGACCAGTGGAATGATCGCCGCGTAGTCTTCGCGATTGTAATTCTCGGGCACGGGAATCGGCACACGGTTCGATTCGTTCTGCGTCATGCACAAACGGAAGTTGTAGCCCTGTAGCTGGTCATCGGCAGTTTCCGGTGCGAGCGATTCGCCGTATTCCGACCGCGCCTCCCGCCCCACGCGGTACGGGACGTTTGCCGCTGCGAGCAAGTCCCCTTCGTAGCTGGCGTCGATCACCATCGGCGGCTTGACCGTGATTGGCGTTGAACCAGGAATCGCAAAGTGCAGCGCCGCAATGGCCGACTCCTCGACGTCCACTTCGAGCAACCGATGGTTCGTCAGAACCGAAATGGTCGGCGCTTCGGCGAGCATCTTTTCAAAGACAAGCAGATTGACCGAAGGCTCACCGTGGGTGCCCCGCCAACTGTCTTTGACCTGCTCCGACTCTTCACCATCCGTTTCCCGATAGTGCTGCAAGACCCGCTGACTGAAATCCAGAAACGGTCCGTTGAGCGCTTCGAAGCTGTGAAAATCCGAATGTGATAGACCATGCGTCGTCATTCCACCGATCTGTCCGGTGGGCTCGACCAGCCAGACGCTGCGGTCAGCTTCCGCAGCATTCAGCGCGGCGGCAATGCCGGCAGGCGTGGCCCCGTAAACGACCACATCGGGCAACGCTGTGAAGCATTTCCCCCCTGTGTTGATTAAGGTTGTAGCGGCAGGGCGCGAGCCCTCCGGTTCTTCCTCTTTGCCAAAACACCGGAGGGCTCGCGCCCTACCGCTAACACATGCATCACAGCGTTGCACATCGGGCGATTCCGTCCGGTCAGCAACGCGATCAGCGGCGTGCGACGCGGCCAGCGGTACAAGCAGCAAACCGATGACAAGTAACAGTCTCCAGCTGAGATCGAACGACGTTTTCACGCCGACGAATGCAAAGCAGCAGTCCGGAAAGACCGGCCGGGGAAGTCGTAGATTTTGCAAGCTCTGTCTCATCAGGTCCTCTTGTTCAATGTGCCAGTCGTCCGTCGCTCGATCGCTTTCAACGTCATCACCCCTCTGCCAACTTGACGCCATCGGCATCCGCTGGTTGGTTGCTACGATCTTATTCCGCTGAATACTCTCCCAGTCGCCGTTCCAGGTAACTGTCGTTGTCGGATTGGGGGTTCTTCCAATAGGCTTTGACTTCATGAATCGCCTGCTGATCCAACTCGAAAACCAGCGGCCGCGATGTCATTCGCGAAAGCGTGTAAGTCCAAGAGCCACCCTTTGCATTCGAGTTGGGGGTGTAACGGAGTAGGACTAACGCCTCTGGGTCATTGGTCTCGGCAAATCCGAAACACATCGCCGACGATCCGCTGGCTGAATCCGACCACTGGACCAACGGATTGCTCAATCGGCGCAACTCCTTTTTCTGTTCTGGGTTGTCGGCTTCAGACATCCGCACTGAGAATCGACGGATCAGCTGACGCATCGCAAGCAATTGACGTCGCTCGTCGTTGACGTTTGAGATCTGCACTTTCAAGGGAACGTCAACCTGAGTCGTTTTTTCAGGGGTCCAAGTCCGTCGCAGACCGAGATCGCAATGCAGCGGCGACGATGTCAGCGATGCGAATTCACAGAACACGTCCCCATTTCCCCGTACCGACAGTGCGCCCAGCAGTGCCGGTGCGCCCAGCAGTGCCGGTGCGCCCAGCAGTGCCGGTGCGCCCAGCAGTGCCGGTGCGCCCGGGAGATCCGGTTTTGAATCGTGCCTCCACAGAAACACCACGCCGTCGGTGAAGAAGTTGCGAACGGGGTTGGTGTATCGCAAGACGGGACGTTCTTCGAATGAAAGCAACCGGTCTTGCCGGCTGGCGGGCGACATTTTGAATTCCTTCGCCTTTTGCGTCAGGTACTCCAGACGCACCTTACGTTCCTGTTCGCGATTGTCGGTCGCATCGTCGGCGTGAAGTTGATTCGTAAAAGTCGCGACAGCGGTCAACGCCGTCACGGCGGCACAAACGAAGAACACACGATACATACTGGATCTCATTTCTGTGTGGAGAGCGAAATGTCGCTACAACATACCACGGCTCCCGCATTGAATGCTGCTTCGGTCGGGCAACCAGTTTTCTGATTTAGACGCAGCACTAGTCGCCAAACAGCCGGGACGACGCATCGCGTTCGATCCCGCTCCATGCCCGATTGTGCAAAGTTCGCTTCCACGAGGCTGAGAGGGCGGCACATTCCGAAAGACGTCTGTCGTCTTCGCTGGACCGTGGCTTGGCGTACATGACCGACAATGCCCATGCGACGGTAAACTCGGGGTACGGCCTTGTCAGGACCACCGTGATGCTTCAGGTCGGCCTGTTCGTCGCCGTCGATGTTGGTCGCGCCAACGTTGATCTTTCCAACGACCGATTGCTTGCGAATTGCTGAGGTCCAAGGCTTGGCAGAATCGCCCTCGCCGTCAAAGCGGCGAGGGCGACCGACCTGTATCGATTCGATTTGTCCGAGTACCATTCGACGTATCGCTTACTTGAGCGCCGACAGATCGGCTCCATGGTTAATATGGAACGGCTGCCCGTTGATCACCAAGGCGGGGACCGACTTCACACCCGCTGATTCTGCTTCCGGCAGCCGATCTGTGGTCTCACCCAAGTGTACGATTTCGACATCAAAGCGGGCGGGATCGAGGGCTTCGGCAACGGACTGCTCGGCGGCAACGCAAACGGGACATCCGGCGTGGTAGAATTGGGCTTTGGTTTTCATGGCTTCGGTTCCTAAAAAGTCATCGTAACTTGCGCCGTCGGCTCACGTTGCCGATCGGCGTCGATAGCAGCAGAATAGGCTTGGCAAAGAAGCGATCAACCGAGCACTTTTTGGTACGGTAGGCACTAAATGGTAAGGTTTGCGGTGAGCAACGAGAATTCACATCCATCGGTGACAGAGATTTTTGAGCAATGCGTCGGCTGCAAGTGGACGTTGCATGTCTTGTCCCAGATCCGTCAGGGCGTGAAGCGTCCCGGACAACTCGAGCGCACCGCCGACGGGCTGACCACCAAGGTCTTGAATGAACGGCTCGTCAAGCTCGTGCGTTTCGGGATCACAGAAAAAAACAGTTTCCCGGAAGTCCCGCCGAGAGTCGAGTACAGTCTGACACCGTTCGGGCTGCGATTCGTCGAGATTCTCGATCAAGTGTCTCAGTTGCAAGAAGAATTCGATCGCGAAGCAACGCCCACGAATTGATTTCATCCCTGTTTTTCACCACTGCTATGCGCCTATCCATTCGTTTCCTTTGTCTCGCCACCGTTTTGTTGTCCACCGCCGTTGCGGCTCGCGGTGAATTCCCGCTTCGCGATGCCGTTGAATGCATTCCACGCCAGGGACTGCCGAATTTCATCGCCAAAGTCCAGGCCGGCGAGACGGTTCGCGTGGCGTACCTCGGTGGCAGCATCACCGCCGCGCCGGGTTGGCGCGTTCAATCGCGACAGTGGCTTCAGGAGCGATACCCCGATGCGACCGTCAACGAGATCCACGCGGCGATCGGTGGCACGGGCTCGGACCTGGGCGTGTTTCGTCTGCAGCGAGATGCGTTGCAGCACCAACCGGATTTGCTGTTCGTGGAATTTGCGGTCAACGACGGCGGAGCCGCCCCGGAACGCATCCATCAATCAATGGAAGGCATCGTGCGTCAAACCTGGGCGTCCAATCCGAAAACCGACATTTGTTTTGTCTACACGCTCACGCAAGCGATGCTGCCCGATCTGCAGTCCGGCAAGATGCCTCGTGCCGCCAGCGCCATGGAAGACTTGGCCGATCACTATTCGATCCCTTCGATTCTTTTCGGCGTCGAAGTCGCTCGTTTGGAGTCGGCGGGAAAGCTGATTTTCAAAGCCCCGAAACCAAAGGACATCGATTCCGAACCGATGGTCTTCTCAACCGATGGCGTTCATCCGCATGTCGAAACCGGGCACCGTCTCTATACCGAAGCGATCGCGCGATCTTGGCCGAAGTTCACCGCGGCCGACGATGCCCCGCAAACCCATGCCTTGATCGCCCCCCTTCGCGAGGACAACTGGGAACGAGCCAAAATGGTGGCCATTAACCCCGAGATGTTGACCGGGAACTGGACCAAGCTTCCCGCGGATCATGCGCTGGCCAAGCGATTTAGGCGTAACATGCCCGAGCTCTATCAAGCTGACGCACCGGGTGCGACGTTGGCATTCACGTTCGAAGGCACGCACGCCGCTCTGTTTGACGTGTTGGGACCCGATGGCGGTCAGGTCCGCGTCCAGATCGACGGCGACGAAGTCACCCGCAACCGCATCGATGGCTATTGCACCTACCACCGGATGGCGACGTTGACGATCGGCTCGAAACTCGCCCCCGGCCGGCACAGCGTCGAGATTCAATTGACACCGCAACGGCTGGACAAGCGAGAGATTTTGTTTGAACGCAATCGAGCCGATTTTGATGCCAAGCCTGACAAGTACAAACAGCACACCTGGTACGCTTCGTCGCTGATGTTGATCGGCGACTTGGAAGAGTGACGGAGATTTGATCGGGCGTTACGGTTTCGGTGCGGCAAAGACGCGGATGATCTCGTTTTTCACTTCGTATTTACAGCCGACTTTCGCCAGGGCGATGTTCAGCACCATCCGCAGACTGACGTTCTGCATTTCAATGCTGACTGCCGTATTCGTGGTGATGCCGGCTCGCTTCAAATTATTCTGGTCCAAGATGATTGGAATCCGATGCTGCTCGGAAAGCTTCTCCAGGAACTCGTCGAGCGGCACGGCGTCCGCTTTGACGGATGTATTGCCCGACAGAACCGTTTTGTAATAGTCCTCAACACTGCGCCCCACCGGTTGGTTGTGGGCGTTGTCACGATAGAGTGCCTGGCGATTCGCTTCGGTCATCTTCGCATCGCCAGACACCACTTTCCCGGAATCAAGTCGCTTCAGTTTGAGATGAACAGACTCCTCGGGAAGATGTCCCAGTTTCCAAAACACCTCGACCAGGTCTTCACTCAATCGCTTCTTCCATTTCTGACCAAAAGCTTGCTTCGTTTGTTTGACCAGATCTTGGATCGCGAAGCCGTCGATCTCGAGCAGTTCGAATTGTTCAGAGCGATACGTGACGAGGACCTGTTGACCTCGGAACTCCATCCGTGTGAACGGTGACAGCTTGGGCGGCTCTGATCGATCGGGCATTTGCGAGATCACATCAGTCTGTGGGTCGCCAACGGATTTCGTTTCGATAATCTTGGCCACTTGAGTCGCCCCGCGTTTGATCACCACCGAATCGTTCTGGATCTCGAAACCATCCACATCGCCAGCAATTTCAACGATGTAGATGCCTGATTTCACCTGGATCGATGCGCCCTCTCGGGTCACCGTTACCTCGTCGACGATTTCATCACCTTTCCGGATCACAATCGGCAGATTCTCGTCCGTGCTGCTTTCGATCCGCAATGTCCCGTGGTCGGTCTGCAAGATGATGAGGGTTGCCGCCCAAACCAAAAACCCGAACATTCCCGCGGCAAGGATCCACGGCAATTTGTTGCCGAACTTGCGACCGCTGCCTGAGACGTTCGTCCGTAGGCTTGTGGGGCGTTGGGGCTCTGGCGCGTCGGCCCGTGTCGGATCGAGCAAATGGGCTTGCCAGCCTTTCAACAGCTGAGCCAGTTCCGATGAACTTTGATAACGTCCGTCGGCGTCCTTGCTGAGTAGTCGCATCACGATCGCTTCGAGCCACTCGGGAACGTCGGCATTGATCTCCCGCAGCGATCTCGGGTCGTCATTGCCGATTCGATTGAGCACCCCCATCGTCGTCTCGGCGCGAAACGGACTACGACCGGTGAGCATGAAGTACATGACACTGCCGAGTGAGAACAGATCACTGCGGTGGTCGATCGAATCCCCGTGGGCTTGTTCGGGCGACATGTATTGTGGCGTTCCCGCGATCACGCCACTGCGTGTCATGCTGGCGTCGTCCACCGCTCGGGCCAGACCAAAATCTGTGATTTGGACGCGTTCGACTCCGTTCTCCAATAGGATATTTGCGGGTTTGATATCGCGGTGAACCAGACTCTGCTGGTGTGCGGCGGAAAGACCGTCGGCAATCTGAGCCGCAATTCGGACCGTTTCGATCAGCGAAAGCGGACCGTTTTGGTCCACCCGCTGTTGCAGACTGGGACCTTCCACAACGGGCATGACCAAATAGGGAAGCCCTTCGTGTTCATCGACCGTTTGAATCGGAACAACGTGCGGGTGGACGACCGCCGCGGCACTCTTCGCCTCGCGCGAAAACCGTTGGCGAGCGGCGGCGGAACAGGCCAATTCGGGGGCCAAGACTTTCACGGCACAGAGTCGCCCCAGTGAAGTGTCCATGGCCTGCATCACAATCCCCATGCCGCCGCGGCCGAGAACTCGTATGATCTCATAGCGTGCAAAACGCCCGATCGATTCGAGATCGTCCGACGGTTCGAGAAAAGAAACGGCATCGGGTTGGCCCCTCGGACGGTCCGCCGAGCTCGCGTCCGTTGCGGCGCCGATCGGGAAGTCTGCGGCGCAATTCAGGAAGTCTTGCGGGGCGTCGCGCAGCAACTCCGCGGCATCTTGCCAGGTCAAGTTTGCTTCCGCCATGTCCTCGATGATGGACTGGCAATCGTCGCACGACTCGATGTGCCGGGTGACTTCTTCGGTGCCTGCTGCGAGACGATCGTGCAAAAATTCGTCGAGCGTTTCGCGGTCGTAATGAATACGTGCAATCATCCGTCGGTCTCCCACAGGCCGGAAAGTTGTTGAGCTTCTTGTTGCAAACGTGCAAACACGCGGCACTTTGCCATTCGAACGGCGCCCTCGGACTTTCCGAGCGACGACGCGACGGTAGAGATCGATTCGCCCCCGACCGCCGTCCTCCAAAACGCTAGCCAGGTGGCGGGTTCGAATTTCGGACGCACCCGTTCGGCCGCAAGGTGAAATTGCTGACGACGGAGTTCGTGATCGAACAACGTGGCCGTTTCGTTTTGACGATCCGGTTGCTGCATCAACAACCGGTTCATCTGGCTGTCGCCCGACCCCACCGGCCCCTTGGATCGCGTCAAGTGATTGACGACCAGATTACGGGTGATGCGGAACAACCACGCTCGAAACGACCCCTGACCGCGTTTGGTGAAGGTCCCCAGAGACCGTCGCACGGCCGCAAACACGTCTTGCGCCAAATCTTCAGCGTCGGCGTGTTGCAGGCCCTTCGCCAACCCCACCCGAACCACCAGCGGCCGGTAGATCGTGACAAACTCCATCCAAACCTCTTCCGAAGCCGGTTGGTTCAGCTTGCCGATCAGTGACGCTCGTGTTTCCGGACCTTGCAACATCGATTTCTCCTACCAGCCAAACACAGGCCGCTACGGCTTGTCACACCAAACTTCCCAAAAACCTCAAAATGGAGACCACGATTAAAATCCATCTTCCGGAAGCACGTCATCGGCAAGGAAATCCTCGCGACGTCTTGATCCTGTCGGGGCCGCAAAACCTGGATTCTACCTCCATCGATAGCGGAGTTGGCCACATCTCGCGGACTCAATCCGCTTGCGGAGCAGCTTGTACCCCGAGAGGGGTTGCAGCAAGTAGCCGGTGGTCGCCTTAGCGCACCACCGGAATCCCGAAATCGATTGCGGATCGACCCCGGACGGGGTCACAGCATTCAGGCGCTGCAACCCCTTTTTGTGCAAATAATGGATATGTCAACCAATTCTTGAAATCTCTACTTTCAACGCAATGTGCGCGATCAATCCTTTGTACCGAC
The DNA here is from genome assembly GCF_007754155.1 of Stieleria neptunia. NCBI lineage: Bacteria > Pseudomonadati > Planctomycetota > Planctomycetia > Pirellulales > Pirellulaceae > Stieleria > Stieleria neptunia. Next base: position 5,351,967 of record NZ_CP037423.1, read on the forward strand.
GAACGCGCACACCGCGTTATCGCAACATGCTGATGCGTCCCGAGATTGGGAAGTGAGACGCATCAAGAATAGGCGTCGTTGTTGAAAGGTGCACAGCGTTTGAGATGGATGCAGGCGTGCAAGAAGACATTTCTGTGTTGCCATCTCGACGATCAGTGGTGGTGCTCCATGCCTCGTTGCAACCCTGTCACCAAGCTCCTGCTACGGAACACATTGCTTACACGCCAGTGGAGGGCCTGATGCTAATTGTGTGTGCTCACGATCGAGGCGAATGCTCATTTTTAGGATGCGACATGTTGGCGAATGCCGTTAACGATCGAAGAATTTTCCGAAACGGCTCAAGTTGATATGGGCGAACATTTCACCTTGCAGGTCATTGCTGTTCGATTCGTTCACACCGCCGCCGAAACACAGATTCTGCTGAATTGAATTTACGACACCGGTATGAGGTTTGCCTGGAGAGGTCAGGCATCGAAGAGTCAATTTGCACGTTGCTTACCGGCTCACTCGAATCCTGCCTCCTTCACAATGCAAACTTTTAAGCGATGAGAAATCTCACTCACAAGCGTTCCGCCTTCACACTGGTTGAGTTGTTGGTCGTGATTGCCATCATTGGCGTCATGGTCGGTCTGCTGCTCCCCGCAGTGCAAGCTGCCCGCGAAGCAGCACGGCGGATGCAGTGCTCCAACAACATGAAACAGATCGGGTTGGCGATCCACAACTATCATGACACGTTTCGTCAAATGCCGGCCAACCATGGACTGCGAACCGATCTGCCGTCGACGGGACGTCCGCACTCGGGCGTTTCCTGGTTAACGGTGATTCTGCCACAACTGGAGCAGTCGTCGGCAGCGGATGCAATCATTTATGAAGGCACCGACTTCAGCGAAGACTCAATCCTTCCCAACCGCAACTGGGAACTGATGTCTCGAACCAACGTTCCGACCTACAACTGCCCCTCCAGCGCCCTGGAACGATTTCGCATTCAGGAAACCAGCGACGCGACCAAAGACTTTGATCCGGATGCACCGGACACCTACGAAGTCCAGATTCCCGACTACGTCGCATCGGTCGGATACTACAACCCCCCGGGATCGAACGTCTTCTCTTGGGATCGCTACTACGCCAACACCGCGACCTGGTCATGGGGATGGTTGCAAGACGATGGCTTCCTGTCGATGTTGAACAACCGTTTCCGAGAGCGTCGATTCTCCAGCGTCTTGGACGGATTGAGCAACACGATTGCGGTCGGGGAGCACGGTGCCTTCCTGCAGCACTTTGACGGCACTCAAGAAGACTCGCGTCCCGGGCGTGGTCCGGGAGGCTTCTGGGCCGCTCGTCCGATGCACTATGCCTGGGGTGCCTTTCACGGCAAGACCGCCAATGTCACGGTGCCGCGTTATCCGAACAACAGCCTGTTTTCGGGAAACTGGACTCAGAACATGGAACACACCTTGCACAACGGGTTCCGCTCGCAGCACGTCGGCGGGGTGCAGTTCACCATGGGCGACGGTTCGGTTCGTTTCATCACCGACAGCATCGACTTTGACAACATCTTCACCGCATTGTGCGGTCGCTCGGACCGTTACGTGTTCGACCAGGAGTGGGTGCAGTAGTCCATGCAAAGGATGACAGAACGGAATTCAACCATTACCAAACAGAGAACAACGATGACGTATCATTCGACATTTCGCCGGCCGCTCCGCTGGGCGGCCGCCATCCTGGTCCTGGCGTGCCTGCAGACCGGATGCGATTCCTCACCCAAACTCGGTCAAGTCACCGGTGTTTTGACGATGGACGGAGAACCGATCAAGAACGGCAGTATCGAATTTATCCCCAGCGCCGGCGGTCGACCGTCGTTGGCGCTGACGGATGAACAGGGACGCTACACCGCGTACTACCTGCCCAACGTGCCGGGCGCTGTTCCCGGTAAACACCGCATCCGTTTCGAAATCGCCAAGGCAAAACCCGGCGATCCCGGACTGGTTCGTCCCAAGGGCAAGGGCAAACCCAAGGGCGAGGTCACACTGGAACCGTCGACCATCGAAGTCGTCGCCGGCGAAAACCAAGTCGACTTTAAATTGGTCGAAGCCCAAAGCTGAGTCCGCTGCCCAAACTCACTCCGATCCACCGCCGCCCGTCTTCATGGTAGGACAGGGCGGCGGTTGTTTTTGTGCTCGGTCGACTTGATGTTTGGGGCAAACGTCAACGAGGAGCTGCGGGCATCGTCGATTTGAAGAGTGATTGGTCAAAAAAGGGATTGGTCAAAATAGGCGGAAACAATCGGGCGGGTCAGTCGTCGAGACTTTCGATCAACGCCGCAACTTCCTCCGGAGTGATGTTGCGGCAGGCTGCTTGCAGCATCTCTCGGAAGTGTCGTTTCCCTTCGACGCCTGACATGAACCCGATGTTGCCGATCGGACCATAGCTGTCGGTGATCCATCCGCCCTCGGCATCATAGATGGCGTGAAAGGGAACTCCGACCCGTCGGCCATTGGCCAACAACGCGGCCACTTCGGATCCGTGTCGGTCTCGCACGTCATCGATTTTGACCAGCACGAAGTCTTTTGCAAGCACTTCGCGGTGATCGTCGATCCAGCGACTGAGTCGGAAACAGGGGCCACAGTAGCGTTGTCCGGTGCGAATCCAAACGCGACGATCGGTTTCAATCGCTAACTTGAATGCTTTGTCCCATTTCAATTTCGCGTCTTGCTGATCGGGCGCATGTTGTTCGATCAATTCGTCTGCCGCCGATGCGGCTTGGTCATCCTCGGCGTCGAACAAGGACCGCGTGAGTTCTTTTCCATTGACATCGTAGGCGCAAACAAAAACGACACCCTGGGAAACAGAGGGCCACTTCATTTGCTCGGCAAATTTTCGATTTCGGGGATCATTCAAGTCGTCCGGGGTGACATGCAATTGCATGAAGCTGGTGACTTTTCGCTGCCGTGAATAGTCCAATAAAGCGTCGTCGATGAATGCTTTCACGGTGGGGTCGTCAGTGTCGGCGACAATCACCATTTGACGATAGTTTCCCAGTTCACAATCGCGCTGGGTGATTTGAAATCGTTCGGCCAGTGTCTTTCGTTCGGCCGGTGACTCTGTCGCCCCCAACCGTGTGACGACCTCCTCGCGTTCGTCGTCGGGCAACAGATAAATGGTGTCAATCGATCGAAATTGATTGGGGGCATGGTCGAGCGGATCGGTCCTGACCAAGATCTCTGTCTTGCACGGCAATGCATCGAAACGATAGCGTCCCTGCTGATTGGTGACTTGCTCAATCGAAGGCAGAAAAAATGTGGTCGGGTAACCGCTGCCGAACACGGTGCCGTCGGAGACACGGATCGAAGCGCGGACCGGATGCCCCGCGACCGGCTGACCTTGTCCGTCAAGGACCTGGCCGCGAAACGACTTGGTCGGATAGAGTTGGATCTGAACCGGCTGCTTTAGATCGTTGATGACAACCGATCCGGCAAATTGTTTGTCGGCTGAAAACGCGACGGCGGCCAATTTGGTGGCCTTGGTTTCGAATTCAAATCTGCCGCCGCTGTCGGTCTTGAAGGAAAATTCGTCACCGGATTGCCCGTCGATGGCTCCGATTCGAACGCTCGCGTCGTTCAGCTCGACGGCATCGCTCCACGGGACGATTGTTCCGCCAACCGCGACCGCTTTGGCGAGTTCTCGGTGAAGATGGATTTCGTTCTTCGCATCCGGCTCCACGACGATTTTTTGGTTCGCCCGCCAGTCGGACGACATCGCGTTGACTTCCAATTTGCCCGCTGGAACAAGCATTCGCACGATTCCCTGACCGTCGGTGTGTCCGTCCGAGTCCCGTCCCAGGCTTCCCGATCGCTTCTCTCCGTTTTCTCGCCAAGTGAACGGATGCTTGGACCGGAACAGCACACGGACGCCTTGCATGGGTGTCGCGTCATCACCAGCGGTCAAGCGAACCCGAACCGGAATTCCCTTGCCCAAGTTTAACGCGAGCGTGTTCGTCTTTTGCGAGTCTGATTCATAGGGAATCAAATCAATCGTTTGCGTGACCCATTGTTCATCGTTGACGTAGACACAATAGGTGGCATCGGGCAACACATCGGCCGTGAAGCTGCCGTCCGGGTTGGTCGTGGTAAAGACAAAGTCGATCCGCCCCTCCTCTTCGGCTTGAAACGTGCCGAGCCGGACATCGAAACCACCGCGGAACACGGCGTCACCGGAAACATGTCCAGCGATGGTTGCTCGACCGACCGACTTTTTCACCGTCATCTCAAATCGATTCTCCTCGAACTTGCTTTCGACCCGATGCCAGCCATTGTGGTGCAGGTCGACGTCGGTGTAGGGCGCGTCGATCTGTGGAAAATACGGATAGACCGCGACACCACGCTGGTCGGTAACCAAATCGACATCGTCGGGAGCCCCAATAAAATTGTATTCCGGCGGTGCGGTTGCGACCTGGAGATCAAGTTCAACGCCAGGGACGGGTTGTCCGTCGGTGTCCTTGATCGTGATCGGACACGGTTTGCACTTGAACAGGTCAACCGTATGACTGGCCGCCTGCGGATCACGCATCGGTTTGCGAGAGAACTGGTATCCGCCGATCAGTTCTTTCTGCGACCAAGCGGTCACGGCCAACAGTTCTTCCTGCGGTAATAGATCCAACTCGGCGTTGCCATCATCGTCGGCTGTCGCGAACAATTCGATACCTCTGCTGACTTTCGCCCGCAGCTTGGCATTCGCGACGCCTTGACCGGCGTGTTGCAGCAAGAACGTGACGGAGCGACTGGGACGTTCGGCTTGCAGCGTCACGCCATCGATCACCCGTTGTCGCAATTGATTTCGAACAATCATCTCGTGGGCTCGGCTTCCGTCCCGGCAAGTCGCATCGATCACGATGCTGTACCAGCGGTGTTTGTTCACCGGCAGCCAGACTTCAAAGCCGCCGTCTTTGACATCGGGCGTCAACGTCTCAAACACCTGATCGTTGTAAGTGATGTTGATCCGCACCGCCGCGTCATGGACCGATTGACCATCTTTGTCGTTGATTTTGCCGCGGAGTCGCATTTCCAGGGTGTCGCCGCTGCCTCGAATCCAATCGGGCACACGCTGCGTGCCATCGCCATACGTCGGCACCGCGGTGAACGTCAACGCGATCGCCAACGCGGATCCCAAGACGAAAACGCCCTGGATGATGGATGCTTTTCGGTTGGTCATTGCAGAATCTTCCGAGGGTGAATCAGTTTGTCCCAAGACTCAAATGGACCTGTATAACGCACGTCCCAACCGGACTGCAAGTTTTGGGGCAGCTTTGCCCCCCCGCGAACAACCGGGCGTTGGAGCAGAGCGGCACCAGCCCTCCGGTTCCGCGCAGGTGTTAGCGGAACGGCGTGAGCCGTCCGTCGATTGAGTCGGGATCTACTGAGTCAATGGTGAGCCGCTGGCCGTCAGGCCTCGGGCAGCGTCGCAGTGCCCGGCCGCTGACCCGCCCGCGGCTCACAAGAACAACAGCCCGCCAGCCGTCCGGTTCCGCGAGACCGGAGGGCTTGCGCCCTGCCGCTAACATTCACTGCGACGCTGGGCAACTGAGTTGCCGCAACGGCGCCAGCGGCGCAACAACCACGAGGGTTTTCCCCATACCGTCCGGCGTTTCACCGCAATCCCGCAGTTCAATTGATCGAGGTGGATAGTCCTGAACTAGATTTGCGTACGCGCCCTAACAGACGCGGATTGATGTAATCGTCGATGAAAGCACTTCGTGAAAAGATTGGAAAACGTTGCATGACTCGCCAAACCATGACCGGTTCGAGCACCATTGAGCGAATCGAGGCGTTGATTGACCGCCCTGAATTGCTCCATTCCCCTCCCGAAGTGGCGCAATCGCTGCTACAGCTGACCAAAAACGATGACTTCAGTCTGCACGAAATTGTCGATTGCATCCGGGCCGATCCGGCGATGTCCAGCCGCGTGTTGCATGTCGTCAACTCCTCGCGTTACGGGTTGAAAACGTCGGTGACCAACCTGCACCAAGCCGTATCGCTATTAGGCGAACGAAGCGTTCGCTTGATCGCGATGACGTTCAGCATTGCCAACGCGTTTTCGACCGGCGCCGCGCGTGAGCTGTACAACGACTTTTGGCGACAGGCATTGACGACCGCAGCGGCAGCCCGCCGACTTGCCGTCCACTTGGACGGTGTGGATCACAACGATGCCTACACGACGGGGCTGCTCAGCCATCTGGGCACGCTGGTGTTTGCACAGGTCGAAGGAGAAAAGCACCTGTCGCTGTACCGGAGCGCCTCAGGACAGCGTCTGGTTCATTTAGAACGACGAGAATACGACATTGATCATGTCGACATCGGGGCACGCGTCCTGTCCAAATGGCAGTTTCCCGACGTGATTTGCGATGCCGTTCGAACCCATCTCAACCCGGACCTCGAAGATCCACTCGCGGTGGCCGTCCACGGCGGCACGCTCATCACCGACGCACTCTGGTACGCCGGAGACGAATCGATTGCGGCCTGCCGCGGATGGCTAAAAGACCGATTCAATGTCACGATCGACGAATTCATTGAATTGGCCTTGGAGTGTCGCGACGAAGTTCAGCTAGAGCTGGAGGTTTACGGTGTCGACGCGGACATGCCAGTCGACCCAGAGGAGTTATTGGAACAGGCCCGCCAACGGTACATGGAATCATCGCTGACCACCGCATTGGACTTCGATTCGTACGGATCCGTGTTCGGCGAAGACTGATCGTAACCGGCGGCATCGGGTTCATTCCCGAGCCTTTTCCAACAATCGGCTCAACTCTTTGAGTTCCGCGCGGGTCAGGTGTCCCATCAATTGTTTGTGCAGATCACCGACCGGGCCGTCCATCTTCTTCAGAACGGCACGCGCCTTCTTCGTGATCTCGACAAACACGACACGGCGATCTTCGGTACTGCGCCGCCGACTGACCATCGACTGTTTTTCAAGCCGGTCGATCAATCCCGTGATCGCCGGAACCACTTGAATCATCCGTTCGGCGATTTCCAAACACGGCATCGGCTTGCCTTCGCCCCGCAGAATCCGCAGCACGTTGTACTGGGACGCCGTCAACCCGAACTGGCGGAACAGACGACCGAAACGGTTTTGGAGCTGGTCGCTGGTCCGCATCAGGTTCAGCAACGCCTCCTGCTCGGGTGACGCAAACGGTTTCTTCTTCTTCAACTCTCGCTGTAACCGGCCGCCTGTCATGATTGCCTCTCGCGGATCGTGTTGGATTGCGGCGTTTAGTTTACACGTCAAGCGATGGCGGAAACAACTACGCGTCGGATTCAGTCGCAGATGACTCGCGTCGATAGCGGACGACTCCGACCCCCAGCGTGATCACGGTCAGCGGAATAACGAACCCGATCATGACGATCGAAAAGGCGCGATTGACGGCGGGCACGGTCGCCGCGGTGACCAGGTATGCCGTGTAGGCGACGTAATACGCAAGAAACAGACCGCCTTCCCAGCGGGCGATCAGATGACCAGTAAAGAAGATCGGTAAACAGGCCACTGCGACCGCGACCATGACCGGGAGATCCAGTTCAATGGCGGTGTTCGAAACCGCAACGCCCTGGGTGGAAACGAGGGACGATATCCCCAGCACGCCCATGATATTGAACAGGTTGCTGCCGACCACGTTTCCCACCGCGATGTCACGTTCCCCACGAATCGCGGCCACGATCGATGTCGCCACCTCGGGAAGCGAGGTCCCCGCGGCCACAATCGTCAGCCCGATCACCAACTCCGAGACTCCGAATTGTCTGGCCAACAGCACCGCCGCGTCCACGAACCAGCGGGCACCCAAGACCAGCAACGCGAGTCCGGCGATCAACACCAACACGCTCAGAAATAACTGCCCCGCGGAGTTCCTCGCCGGCCTGGTTCCATACTCCGCTTCGTATTCCGCCATGATTCCGGCCTGTTCCTTGCGGCCTTTGATGACGGCCAATGCCTCGTACCCGATCAGCCCCGCGACGAGTATCACTCCGTCGACTCGGCCGATCCGTCCATCCAGGGAAAATGCCAACACTAGCAAGGACAGGCCGATCATCAACGGCACATCAAAACGAATCAGTTGTTGAGAGACTCGCAGCGGGATGATCAGGGCCGACACGCCCAGGATGAACAGCACGTTGAAGATATTGCTGCCCAAAACGTTTCCCATCGCCACATCAGGCTGTCCACGCAACGTGGATTGCAGACTGACGACCAACTCCGGCGCACTGGTGCCGATCGCGACCACGGTCAGCCCGACCACCAGCGGTGAGAGTCCGACCGCGAGCGCCAACTTCGATGCCCCACGCACCAACAACTCCGCCCCGATCGTCAGGAGGACCAACCCCATCACAAGAGAGAAAATGGTGACCAATGAACTTCCTTGGAAAGGGTGCGATCAAACGGCAGTCGTTGTCTGGGAGCATCGCATCGATCTGGCAAGATCGACTAAATCGACAGGCCGATCGCCCGCCGTGCTGTTATAGTTTAGCGACGGTCAATGACGGACGTACTTTGGAGAGGTGGAGACGTGCAGCGAGTTTGCCAGTTGGGATGGTTGATTGTTATCGTGGGTTTCGCCGTTGAAGGTTCGCCGGCGTTTGGGCAAGCACTTCGCGATGCGGAAAGCCGCGACGGAATGGTGGTCGCCGTGTCGCCGGATGCGGCGGCGGTCGGCGCGGAGATTTTGCAGCAGGGCGGCACGGCGGTCGATTCAGCAATCGCGACCGCCTTCGCACTCGCCGTGACGCATCCTTCGGCGGGGAATCTCGGCGGTGGTGGGTTCATGCTGGTTTACCCCGGCGACGGCAGCCCGCCGCTGATGATCGATTATCGTGAAAAGGCACCGCTTGCGGCAGAGCGCGAGATGTTTGTCGACAACAACGACACGCACACGCATCCCTACGTCGGCGTTCCCGGTACGGTCCGCGGGATGAAGTTGGCTCACGAGCTGTATGGATCACTGGCGTGGCGCGCCCTGGTCACGCCCGCGGTCGCGCTGTCCCGCGACGGATTTGAGATCCACGTGGGCTTGGCGGCAGAGCTGAACCGAGAATTGGGTCGCAGCACCAACGATGAATTCCGCCGCGTTTATGGCAAACCCGATGGATCGGATTGGGCGGTCGGTGACCGAATCGTGCTCTCCGATCTGGCGGCGACGCTGCAGCGGATCGCGGATGATGGGCCCAGCGGTTTTTATGCCGGGAAGACAGCGGAATTGATCGCGACGGAAATGAAGGCCGGCGGGGGTTTGATTTCAACCGACGATCTGCTGCGGTACCGTGCCCGCGTTCGCCAGCCGACCCGATGCCGATTTCGCGGCTACGAAGTCCTCGGGCCTCCACCACCGAGCAGCGGCGGGATCACGCTTTCGCAGATGCTGGGGATCGCCGCACAATTTGATCTCCGCCGCTGGGGCCGATGGTCGGTGAAGACCAACCACGTGATGATCGAAGCGATGCGGCGGGCGTACGCCAACCGCGCCATGTACCTGGGTGATCCCGACTTTGCCCACATCCCAAAGCATCTAACAAGTGTCGATTTCGCCAAATACATGGCCGGCACGATCGACATGGACCAAGCCACGCCCAGTCATCTGTTGGGGCCGCCACTGACCGAACCGGACGAGAGTCCCCAGACCACGCACTTTTCTGTGATCGATCGTGATGGCATGGCCGTCAGCAACACGTACACGTTGGAAGCCAGCTATGGCAGCGGCATCGTCGTCCGCGGCGCGGGTTTTCTGCTGAACAACGAAATGGGTGACTTCAACCGCCGTCCAGGGGTGACCGATACGAAAGGCTCGATCGGAACGGTGGCCAACGAAGTTCGCCCACAAAAACGGATGCTCAGTTCGATGACGCCGACGATTGTGCTGAAAGATGGCAAACCGTACCTGATCACCGGCAGCCCCGGTGGTAGGACGATCATCAATACTGTGTTCTGCGTCACGTTGAACGTCTTGGAATTCGGGATGTCCGCGCGCGAGGCCGTCGACGCCCCCCGCACCGATCACGAGTGGTTTCCCGATCGAGTCCGATTCATGGGGGCCGACGATCCCGAACACGCCCGGTTGGTCGAACAACTTCGCCAACTCGGGCACACCATCGTTGACACGAACAGCCAGGGTGACGCCAACACGATTCTGGTTTCCGATGGCAGCTTTATCGGGGCCGCCGACTATCGATACGGGGCCGCGATCGCACCGGGCGGGAACGCGGATTGAGGTCGCAACCCATTCTCGGTCACCCCCTGTTCGGCCGTCACGTCGGCTTACCAAACCTCGTGGCGACTTTTCCCGACGGCGGCTGTGAGATCAACCAGCGTTACGCGTTGCCCAGCAGATGCAACGTACGTTGGTCTGACTTTCCATCAAAGAACCGGTCGAGGATTCGCTGGAACACCGAATCCTCCCCCGCAATCGACGCGAACAAAGTCGCACAAGAACGCAGTTTTAAATCATCGGGTGGCCCCAAGATCTCCGCCGCCGTGCGATCGGGTACCGACAGCATCGCTTCGCAGCAATCCATCAGTCGCGTCCCCAACACGGGATGGGCCAGATAGGCACGGGCTTCGTCGATTCCGCTGATCCCGTACAACCTGGCCGTCGAACTAAAGCCCAGGCCACGAAGTTGTGGAAAGACAAACCACATCCAATGGGTGCGTTTTTGACCGCATTCGATTTCGGACAAAGCCTGTTCGTAGCAGTCACGCTGTGCGGAAACAAAGCGTGCCAAATCAAACGGGTCATCGTTGGCGTGGGGGGGTGAGGTTTGCATGATTGGCAAAATCGCTGCTGGAAAATTGTTGAATCCAAAACGACGCAGGTGGCTCCGCCGGCCTGTCGATTGAATCGGGAACTGCTGCGACAATGGTGAGCCGCTGGCCGTAAGGCCTCGGGCGGGCGCCAGGATGCCCGGCCGCTTACGCGTCATGGCTCAGTCAATCGATAGGCCGTCCGCGCTCGCAGCTGATGGCAAACGGTAACGAAATGACAGGCTGAAAGCCTAACCCACCCCCATGAGCCCAAGGTCGGCCAGTCCGCCACCATTTTACGGCATTGGAGCCGAGCCTTCCGACCCCGGTCGGGTTACAATCGTCCTCTTCCCACCCCATCCCCTCCAGAGAGCTCACCATGTCTCGTGTCGCTGCGCGCTGTTTCGCCCTGTTTGTGTTTCTGCAACTGATCCCCCTCGCCACGGCCGCCGAACCGAAGCCGCCCGAAGGTTTTCGAGCGATCTTTAACGGCACCGATTTGTCCGGATGGCACGGTTTGAATCCCCACCAAGTGGTGAAGCTGACGGGCGAAAAAAAGGAAGCAAAACTCGCCGAACAACAGCGTGAATTCGGCAATCACTGGCGGGTGGAAAACGGTGAACTGGTCAACGACGGCCATGGAGCGTACGCGACGACCGACCAGGAATTTGGCGACATCGAACTGTTGCTGGAATACAAAACGGTTCCGTCAGCGGACAGCGGCATCTATCTGCGTGGCACGCCACAGGTCCAGATCTGGGACGCCAATCAAGTTTTCGACGCCAAGCGTCCCACCCGCCGTCCGCATCTCGGTTCCGGAGGCCTATTCAACAACAACCCGAATACATTGGGCCGCGACCCGATGGTGAAAGCGGATCGGCCGTTCGGACAATGGAACCAATTCAAGATTCGCCAGATCGGCGACCGCACGTGGGTCTGGCTCAACAATCGCCTGGTCGTCGACGGCACGGTGATGGAAAACTACTGGGACCGCGCGCTGCCGCTGCCGTCGACCGGTCCGATCATGCTGCAAACACACGGCGGCGAAATTCGCTGGCGCAACATTTTTGTTCGCGAGATCAATGAACAGGAAGCAGAACGATATTTGGCGTCCCGTCCGCTGCTGCCCAATCCCACCGAGTTTGACGTCGCCTACGGTCCCCATCACAAACAGAAGTTGCACTTTTGGAAAGCACAGTCCGACGCGCCGACACCGTTGCTGTTCTTCATCCACGGCGGCGGCTGGATGGCCGGCGGTCGGATGAGCGGTCTGGTGAATCTGCTGCCCGAGATGCTCGATGCGGGCATCTCTGTCGTCTCGGTCGAGTATCGCTTCATCCCCGAAGCGACGGTCGATGGCGTGGTCCCGCCGGTCAAGGGGCCGCTGCACGACGCCGCCCGCGCGCTGCAGTTCGTCCGCAGCAAGGCCGACCAATGGAACATCGACCCCAACCGCATCGGCGCCTCCGGTGGCTCCGCCGGGGCATGCTCCAGCTTGTGGCTGGCGTTTCATGGCGACATGGCGGATCCGTCCAGCGACGATCCGATCGCACGCCAATCGACGCGACTGACCTGCGCGGCCGTTCGCGGAGCACAAACCACGCTCGACCCGCTGCAAATGAAAACCTGGACTCCCAACAGCCGCTACGGGGGCCACGCGTTTGGATTCACCGGCGATGCGGAAAAAAAACTTTCACAGTTTGACGAATTCCTCGCCCAGCGTGACTCGATCTTGCCATGGATCGCCGAGTATTCGCCCTACGCCCTGGTCAGCGATGATGACCCGCCGGTGCATTTGCTCTACAGCGGCCCGCCCGCCATGGGTAAACCCGCCAAAGATCCCACGCACACGGCAAACTTCGGCGTGCAACTGCAACAGCACTGCCGCAACGTCGGCGTCGAGTGTGAGCTGGTCTACCCGGGAGCGGAAAACGTGCGACACGAAACGACCAGCGACTATTTGATTTGGAAGCTGAAAGGCGAGTAAACACGGCGATCTCGCAGCCGCTCAAAAAGCGGAAGTGGAATAGCGTAATCGCGGAACGGCGCGAGCCGTCCGGTTGCACCGTGAAAGACCGGAGGGCTCGCGCCCTGCCGCTAACAAATCGTTCACTGCGTAGAACAGAATCCGGGAACGAGCGTTCGCCAGTCACCCGACATCCGCATTGGCCTGATAGCTGCGCACGATCCGAAAGATCCAGAACAGCAGGATCGCCGCGAGGGCAAGGAAGATTTGTAATCGCGTGCGCCCACCGACGTTTCGCCACAGACGAAAAACATCCGTCAGCTGTGCCTCGCCGGGATAGCCGACGGCATTGAATCGGTCCGTCACCGGTTCTGCTTGATCGATGCCGACGTCCAGGTGTGACGCGATCTCTTCTGCCAACAGCCGCACGCGCTGTTGCGATGGCATCTCCGGCACCGCCAATCCGACGATTTCATCCGCTTCATCCGCCTCCAACAAAATCACCGAGCGTCCGGGCAACTGCGCTTCCACGCGAAACAGCGAGTAGTTTTTCTTCGCGCTGGGACGTCGAGCCTCGCGCAGGTTCAGTCGTCGAATCTCTTGGAAACTGTAACTCTGCTCGCCGCGCCCGTCTCGAATCGTCAATCGTCGATGTTTCCAGTCCAATTCGATTTCTCGTGGCGCGAATCCGGCAGCCAGTTTCAGATAGGTCCAGGCGACCGTCAGCAATGACAGCGTGGCGATCCAATACAGCAGCCCGCCGCCGAACGCCATCATGTCGGTGACCACGAAATGCCATCGCCTTGACCCCATCAGGTCGATCGGGATCAACACAATCGCCCCCAGGATCGGGATCGCAAAGGGAACGACGAACAGCAAAACGAACGCATATCCCACACCGCTGATCAGCGCATGGGTGAGATTCTCCTTCGGATCCAGGGTGGTGTTTCGGTACCGAATCAAATTTCCCGGATCCCAAACGTCAAAATCGATCAGACCGAACTCGGCGCGAACGGCGTCCGTTGGAGCGCGCGACGCCCGATCGAATCGGTCCACGATCTCATCGGCGATGTCCGGCATCACCGTTTCGACGTCATCGGTCTGAAGGATCGCATCGCGCTGCTCAAGTCCTTCGTGGACACGGCGGGCCTGGCGTTTCATTTCCTGCAGCGCGTCTTCCATCACCTGCTGCTGGGATTGGATCAACCCGCGCGAGATTTCCAGCACCGCTTTGTCTGGATCGGTCTGCGTGATCGCGGGCGGCTCGGGGAAGGCGAGAAACTGACGGATGGAACCCGCGATCCACGCGAGTTCACGATTGCTGAATCGCTTGAAGTAACGCTCGTAGGTTCCGTCGACGGAGATGACCACCAACTCTTCGATCGGCAATCCACTTCGCTCTTGGCCGCAGGGAACGACGCTGACCGTCAAGAGCTCACCGATTGACCACTGACGGCGTTTGGATCGCAACAGCCCCCGCACGGTGACGGCCAGTCGATTTCCTGTCACGTCAATCACCCCCGATTTCGCCCATCGGGTGATCGCATAAATCAGCACGGTCAGGGGAATCAGACACAACACGCCGACAAAGATTCGCGGGCCCGGTTCGGGATCGCGAAATGCGGCCGGAGAAATCATCGCAATGAATCCGCCCACCAGCACGGCCACACCCAAACCTTGCAGGTCAGAAGATCGAAACTGCCGCGGCAACGCGACATGAAGAAAGTCATCCGAACGCTGCATGGAGATCTTCGTCTTGGGCGGCTTGTACAATGGTCGCCATTGGTTTTGCACCATCGCCAGATTCTGATCACTGGGCGTTTCCGCGTCGATGGACAACGCATCGTCCGTTGCTTCGGTGCGATGAACCGTCTGGTCCGCGTCGCGCCGTTCCAGGTCGGCGATCTCAATCCCCGGGACGAATCGGGGCGGTCGATACGTTGTATGGCCGTCGAACCCCACCCAACGCAGTTGTCGGCCCAAGCTGACCGCCAGTGGCGCCGCCGGCCGCAACGCTTGGCAAAACGCCCGATCGGGATCACGATAATCGCCTTGGCTGGCCAATCGGATCCGTCGGGCACCGACGATCACATCCAGCCACACATCCCAAGCTTCGTAGCGTTGTGAATTCTTGCCACCGCTGCTGCGTTTTTCACGTAGTCCACCGAGACGCAGTTCGTTGATCTCAGAAAACGGAATCGACTCGGTTTCGCCCTCGTTTCCAACCACCAACCTTTGCTGTTGCCAATCGATGCACGTCAGGTAGACGGGCGCGCGCGAGAGCAGGCCGCCATCACAACGCTTCCATTGCACGCGATCGCCTGGTTGCCAATGGACGAGTTCGATTTCCGACGCATCCAGGATCGATCCCGAATGGAATGAACTCGCCGTATCGTCCTTTCCAAATTTCTCTTGGAGCCGATCGAACACAGCCGCGTTGTAGATAACGGGAACAGAATCCCAGCGATCCCGGTCGTCACTGTCGACTCGCTCGCGCGTCGATTGAAACAGCTTGGGAAACTTGAGCGGCACGAAGGCGATCGCCGCGAGGACCAACCCGAACAAGCCGATCACCAGAATCCCGGTCGTTTCGATCACCAATGCCGAGCGGCTGGGATTCTGGGGCTGATAGTAGACCTTCACCGACTTGCCGACCGGGTAGTTCTCGCGGAGCCTCTCCGCGGAGGCTTGCGTTTTCGCCCCCATCGTTTCGCTGGCGACCGAGATACCGCCGATGCCAGAATTCAAATAGACGTCGTCACTGGTGTACTCCACACCGTCGACGGTGAATGCATATTCCAGCCGAACAAAGTAGTAGTCCTTTCCGGGGACCACTTCGGCGCGGCGAATCGCCCCTTCCACCGTCGGCCATCTGGACGCTCTCCATTGCACCACAAACGACGCCAAGCCGGAAACCGCAAACCACGCTCCGACAAAGATCAGGCACCACAGAATTGGTTTGGCGGCGGACGATTCGGCGGTTCGGCTCATCGCATCGTTTCCACTCAGACGTCAACGTGCCCCTTCAGCAATCGAAATGTCCGTTTGACTCCCTCTGGGCCGACTTTGGAAGCGTGGCCAGGCCCTTCCGTATCGATAAACGCCACGAACGAACCGACGCCGAAGAATGTCTCTTGCAAATTCTCCGGATCGCCCACCAAGACCGAGAATCCGCCCTCTTTGACTTCCTGCAAATACGTCACCGCGCCGTGCTCGGGATGGAGCGCGCCGTTGTGCAACCCTCTCGCTTCGTCTGCAGCGACTTCCTGCTCGGCCGATTCAATCAATCGATCGGACAACCACGATGCATCGACTGTCGTTTCCACAATCTGCGATCGTTTCGCTGCGCTGTCCTCACAACAGACGACGCTCACCTTGATCTCGCTCATCCGCTTCTTTCTCCCGGTTCCATTGCGATCTTGATGCCGCACATCAGACATCCTGATTGCATTCTACCGTATCGGCGGACCAACATTCCACGCTGGGACTATTGTGCTAGTCGGCGGGCGGATCCTCAAGGTTTGGGTTTTCTCGCAATGGTAAACTGGGGGCCATCAACGCGTATCTTGTCAGATAAATCGAGCCCCAAAGGATGAAATCATGAGCGATGCGACGAAGGTTGCTGCCGCGTTCGAGTTGGCGTCGGAGCAGTACCAGGCTCTCGGAGTTGACGTGCAAGCTGCACTCCAACGACTTGCAGAAATCTCGATTTCAGTTCACTGCTGGCAAGGTGATGATGTCGCCGGTTTCGAAGGTGATGCGGGATCGCTCGGCGATGGGCTGGCCGTTACCGGAAACTATCCCGGCCGCGCCCGAACGGCCGATGAGTTGCGTGGCGACCTGGAACTCGCCTACTCCTTGATCCCCGGAAAACACCGCTTGAATTTGCACGCGATCTACGGGGAATTCAACGGGCCGGTGGATCGTGATGAAATCGATGTCGAACACTTCCAAGGCTGGATCGATTGGACGGGCGACCGCGGCATCAAACTGGACTTCAACCCGAGCTACTTCTCACATCCCAAAGCATCGGACGGATTCACGTTGGCGCATCGGGATGCCGGGATTCGCCAGTTCTGGATCGATCATGGAATCGCTTGTCGCAAGATCGCGGCGGCAATGGGAGCAGCGCAAAGCAATGCCTGCGTCAACAACTTTTGGGTGCCAGACGGTTTCAAAGATACCCCCGCCAGTCGAAAAGCGCCACGGGAACGATTGGCGGCATCGCTCGACGCGATCTTTGCCGAAGACCTGCCACGAGACCAAACATTGGACGCGGTCGAATGTAAGCTGTTCGGGATCGGAAGTGAGAGTTACGTCGTCGGTTCGCACGAGTTCTACATGGGCTATGCCATTTCGCGGGACAAAGTGCTGTGCTTGGATGCGGGGCACTTTCATCCGACCGAAGTCATCTCGGACAAAATTTCCTCAGCGTTGATGTATGTGCCCGAGTTGTTGCTGCACGTCAGCCGTGGAGTGCGATGGGACAGCGATCACGTCGTCACCTACAACGATGAACTGCAGGCGATCATGCAGGAAATCGTTCGCGGCGATTATCTCAGCAGGGTCCACATTGGATTAGATTTCTTTGATGCCAGTATCAACCGTGTCGCCGCTTGGGCGATCGGCACTCGCAATGCGCTCAAAGCCCTGCTTGCGGCGCTGCTTGAACCGACCGAGACGCTTCAGCAGTTGGAGCGAGACGGCGACTTGACCGCTCGGCTGGCGTTGATGGAAGAACAGAAGACGATGCCACTGGGAGCGGTTTGGGACCACTACTGTGAGTCAATGGGCGTTCCCGTTGGTGCGGAGTGGCTTGAAAAGGTTCGGCAATACGAAACCGCGGTCACGTCTCGTCGTAGCCAAGAATCGGTTGCGGGATAAACAGGGCCTCAGCAACCGTTTCCGCTCGATCAACTCAACCCGGAAACCCTAACTTAAACGAAGCACTAACCAGGAAATTCCATGAGCGAAGAAACTTCAAATTCGGGCGGAGAATTTGAACGCGAACCGGTGCCGGATTCGGCATTACTGGGGAGCGGCAAGTTTTGGGGGATGTATGCGGGCGAACACGCCGCGGGAACGGAGTTCATGATCGGACCGCTGTTTCTGGCGGCCGGGGCAAGTTTGTCCGACCTGATTCTCGGACTGCTACTGGGCAACATGCTGGCGGTGTTGACGTGGCGATTCCTGGTCGTGCCGATTGCGATGGCGAAACGGATGACGTTGTACTACCAACTGGAACGCATCGCCGGTGGTTCGCTGGTCAAGTTTTACAACCTGGTCAATGGCCTGCTGTTTTGCTTTCTTGCCGGTGCGATGGTCACCGTCTCGGCGTCCGCGGTGGGAGTCCCCTTCGGCATCACCTTTGATGTTCCGGCGAACATGTTCGGCATGAGCAATCCGTCGTTCACGGTGCTGGTGGCGATTGTTGGTGTGGTCATCGCGACGGTTGCAGCCGGTGGCTACGAGCGTGTCGCTCGGGTCGCCAATATCGCCGCACCTTGGATGATCGCGGTGTTTGCCGCTTGCGGAATTGTGTCGCTCGGGCAGATGGACGCAACCAGCATGGCCGCGCTTTCGGAAGGCCAGTTCTGGTCCGACGCGATCGCTTTCGTGCAGGAAAAGAACGGGCCACAAACGTTCGGTTTTTGGCAGATCGTTGTGTTCGCTTGGCTGTGCAACGGAGCGATGCACTTCGGGATGGCGGATCTGTCCATCTTCCGATTCGCAAAATCCAAGGCATCGGGCTGGGCACCTGCCATCGGAATGTTCCTGGGCCACTACATGGCCTGGATCTCTGCCGGGTTGTTGTTGGCGGCCCTGATCAAACTTCAACCCAGCCTGGCACTCGGTGCCGACGGCAAGGTCACCGCAAACCCCGGCCTGCTGGCGTTTCAATCACTCGGCTGGGCCGGCATCATCTGCGTCGTGATCGCCGGTTGGACGACCGCTAACCCGACGATCTATCGCGCCGGACTTGCCTTCCAAGGCATCTTGCCGAACAGTTCGCGGACCGCGATGACGTTGGTTGCGGGGGCGGTTGCCACGATTGCGGGTGCCTTTCCCAATCTGTCGGCGAAGCTGCTTGATTTCGTGGGCACCTACGGAACCGTGCTCGGTCCGATGGGAGGGGTGATCTTCGTCGACTTTTATCTGATGAAAAAGTTTGGTCTGCAAAACGAGTACGCCACCCACAGCGGAACGAAAATCAACCTTGCCGTGATGATCGCGTGGCTGCTTCCCGTCGCAGTTGGTCTGTATCTGATTTTTCAGCAGGGCGTGTTTGCCGCTTACGCGGTGATTCCCTGCTGGATCGCTTGCGGAGCGCTGTACATCGTTCTCAGTAAGTTCACGCAGAAAGCATCGAGTGATTCTCAAGCAACCGCATCCTCTTAAAACGTCACAGAGTCATACCATGGACAAAATCGCCAAAGTTATCTCGCTGATCACCCTCGGTCTCGTTGTCTTCCCCTGCCTGCTGTATTTCCTCGGCGCGATCGAACTCGATGCCGTGAAGTGGGCCGCGTTGGCCGGGACGATCGGATGGTTCATTTCCACGCCCCTGTGGATGAGTCGTAAGTTGCCGGTCGACGCCAACCAGGTCGAGATCTAAGGATTCGTCGACGACCGGGATTCCTCGCGGTCCATTCACTCAGATCCATCCGAACGCAAACTCTACTGATTGGTGGGAAATTGAAGTCCTTTGCAACTTTCATCGCGTCATCGCTCGTCACCGTTTGCTTGACAATCCATGTCAGCGCGATCGAACCCGTGCAGCTGCGGTGCGAATACGTCGAGAACCCTGTGGGGATTGACATCACCACGCCGCGTCTGAGCTGGCAAATCGCATCCAGCGAACGTGGTCAAACGCAGTCAGCCTACCGTGTCACCGTGGCATCCACCGCCGAAAACCTCGCGGATAACATCGGGGATCTTTGGGACTCGGGAAAAGTGGCTTCCGATCAGACGCTCTTCGTTGAATATGCAGGACAGCCGCTTGAGAGTCGCCAGCAGTGTTTTTGGACGGTGCAGGTGTGGGCCCCCGATGAATCCACTCCGACGACCGGCAAACCAGCTTCGTGGTCGATGGGACTGTTGGACGACTCGGATTGGTCCGCCCAATACATCAGTTTTCGCGATGATTTCCCGATCCACAAGGACGTCAAAGAGCTTCACCTTCCTGCGGCAAGACAATATCGCAGAGAATTTTCCGCGACCAAACAAGTCAAGCGTGCGACGATCTACGCAACCGCACTCGGCATCTATGAATTGCATCTCAACGGTACCCGCGTCGGCGATGCCTTGTTTGCCCCCGGTTGGACCGACTACCGACAACGTGCCTATTACAACACCTACGACGTCACCAACTTGGTTCAATCCGGTGACAACGCGATCGGCGCCTGGGTCGCCGACGGCTGGTACAGCGGCTATGTCGGCTTCGGCTTGCTGACGGGAATGGGAACGGAGAAGACCGGTCGCGCAACGTACGGCAAAACGCCCGCGCTGATGTCGCAACTGGAAATCGAGTACACCGACGGGACAAGACAAGTCATCGCGACCGATGAGACCTGGAAGGTCACCGGCGATGGACCGATTCAAGAAGCCGACTTGCTGATGGGCGAATCCTATGACGCTCGAAAAGAACTGGATGGATGGGCGACGGCCGGATTTGATGACAGTCGCTGGCAGTCGGCAATCCTTGCCATAGACAACGGCAGCCAATCCGCAACGTTTTTTCAGCGTCGTAACCCGACGAAGCCGGGCGGGGGTGTGAAGAATCTGGGTGCCCAACGGGACCTCGGCTTCAAGCGTCCCAAACTGGAAGCCTTCCCCGGTGTGCCCGTTCGGGTGACGGAAGAGATTCCGGCCAAGCACGTCACGGAGCGTGAGCCGGGGACGTTCGTGTTCGATCTCAAACAGAATTTCGCGGGCACGATTCGGCTGAAGGTCAAAGGCGAAACCGGCCAACGGATCCAGATTCGCTACGGTGAAATGCTGCATCCGGATGGTCGGCTGATGACTGAGAACCTGCGGAAAGCCCGCGCGACCGACTTTTACACCTGCAACGGCGATCCCGACGGCGAAATCTACGTCCCACGGTTTACCTTTCATGGATTTCAGTTTGTCGAAGTCGCCAACTTTCCGGGCCAGCCATCGCTGGATACCGTTACCGGGCTGGTGCTGCACAGTGACACGCCGTTGACCAGCGAGTTTGAGTGCAGCGACCCAATGGTCAATCAGCTCTTCAAAAACGTCGTTTGGACGCAGCGTTCCAATTTCCTGGATCTGCCCACGGACTGCCCGCAGCGTGACGAGCGGATGGGTTGGACCGGTGACGCACAGGCTTACGTGGCGACCGCGGCCTACAATGCGGACATCGGTGCGTTTTATACAAAGTGGTTGCGCGAGTTGATGGAATCGCAGCGTCCCAGCGGTGCGTTCCCCGGCTACGCGCCGTTTCCGTTCCAGCATGGCTGGGATTTCGGTACGGCCTGGGCGGATGCGGGTGTCATTTGTCCGTGGACGATCTGGCAGTTCTACGGCGACACACGAGTGATCGATGATTGTTGGCAGCCGATGACACGGTTCATGCGTTGGCGCAAGCGAACCAGCGTCGGCGATCTTGGCATCACGCACGGAAACGCCTGGGGCGATTGGCTTGCCCAAGGTGCCGAAACGCCGCTCGACTATATCGACACGATTTATTATGCGATTTCCGCCCGGATGATGTCCGAGATGGCCGACGCCACGGGAAGACAGTCCGAGGCACAAGCATACCGAACGCAGTTTGAAAAGACGAAAGCCGCCTTCCAGGCGAAGTATCTGAACGACGACGGCAGCATCAATGTCAACACGCAAACCGCTCATGCCCTTGCTTTGTTCGCCGATCTAGTCCCTCAAGATCAACGTGCGTCGACCGGACAACATCTTGCGACGATGCTTGGCGAAAATGGCAACCACATGGCAACTGGGTTTCTCGGCACCCGTCCCCTGTTGCCAGTTCTTTCGGCCTCCGGCCAGCATGACTTGGCGACGTTCCTGCTGCAATCGCGAGAGTTCCCTTCCTGGGGTTACGAAATCGCTAATGGAGCGACGACAATCTGGGAACGCTGGGACAGCTATACCAAAGAAGATGCGTTCGGCCGACACAACGCCGCGATGAATTCATTTTCTCACTATGCGTTTGGTGCGGTATGCGAATGGATGTTTGCCACCTTGGCAGGGATTCAATCGGACGGGCCGGGATTCAAAAAAATCATCATTCGCCCGACGCCACCGTCACCGGGCAGCAATGCGATGCACGAGCCGATCCACTGGGTGCGTGCTTCCTACCAGTCGATCCGAGGCACGATCCGCAGCGATTGGAAACTGGCCGATGGCCGTTTCCACCTGAGCGTTTCAGTCCCTGCCAATACAACGGCGACGGTTTACCTTCCGACCAGTGACACGGGCAGCATCACGGAGAGTGGCAACCCTCTCAAGGGACATCGACACGTGAGTGTCCTCCGCAGTGATGCCAACGTCGCCGTTCTGGTGGTCGCATCGGGCAGCTACGAGTTTTCTGCAACCAGCGGTATCGCTCCGGCATCCGTCGCACTGAAGACATCGCAGCCCAAAGACAACTCGATCAATCCCAACGGCATCGACCTGAGCGACGCGACCAAGCTGGCGTCATGGGATTTCACGAAACCGTCAGACCTGGCGAAGTGGGCGGAGCGGAAAAGTGTCGAGATCCGCCAGCGAGGCGGCAAGGCATTTTTGCTTGCCACTGGAGAGGATTCGCAGATGGCGGCAAGGCTTGGCACGCCGGCCTCGGGAAAGCTGGTCATTGAGTTGCGTGCGATGCCGGCAAGGGGCGCGACCAGTCAGTTTTTCTGGGCACAACCCGGACGAGGTTTCAACGGCCAGCAACAAAGCAAACGGACGCTTCGAGAATCCGATCAGCTGAACGCCTACTTGTTTTTGATTCCCGGAGAACAGCGCGTCGGCAAAATTCGTTTCGATCCATTCGCAACCTATGACCGGTACGCCGACGTTGGCGAAATGCTGATCGAATCAATCTCTGTCTATCAGCTCGCACAGTGATTCACAGATCTTCGATGCACTCTGTTCCGAACCGATTTCATTGCCTCGACGCCAAGCTGTCTTGCAACATTACGAGGTATGTCGCATGACTTAGTTAAGTCGGCGGCAGGCCATCGGGAACACTGAACGACGGCCCCTATTGGTGGCGTTTCCGGACAGCCTAAGCATCGCGGCGTACGGACGAGTGATGAAAGCGAACAGATGGATAGCCACAAAAAACACGAGAAAACACAAAAATCCCGCAGCAAGAATGGCAGTTCCTGCAGCGTTAAAGGAAATCAACAGTCATTAAATACTTTTTCACCTGTAGTTTTGCTGCACCAAAATTGATCAGTAGGCCGGTTTCGATTCTGGACGATTTAAGGTAGCCAAGAATCTGCGCGACGTGTTCGTCGGTCGTCGCTTTGCATGCTTTGAGCTCGACGATGAGGCAGTCTTCTATGAATAGATCGGCGAAATATTCACCCAGGACCGTTCCGTCTTCATCGTAAACCGTCAATGGATGCTGCTGCCGCACCTTCAAACCTTGCTTGCCAAGCCGATTAACCAACGCATTCTCATAAACCTTTTCGAGGTGACCGTTTCGGTGGTACTTATGAATCGCAAAGCTTGTTTCTCTGACAATGTCACACAGTGCGTTAATATTTCCCCAGCTCATTTTTGTGCATTCTCGTGTTTTTTGTGGCGATTGACCAAACCCCAACTTGGCCAATCTTGTCGATCTGTCGAAGGGCTGTCCACAATTTCGCGAGCGGTTTCTATTTGAGAATTGGAATTTTTCGGCAGCGCGATTCTACTGCCAAACGAAACAAGCCTCCCGAGTCGCATCATACACCCCACATCCTTGAATTCATGGTGCCCCTTGAACATGACAAACAACACAGCGAACGATCGGCTACTGACTTTGCTCGGATGCACGTTGGCAACGTGGCTCTCGCTGATTCCCACCGTGTCAGCGAAACCGAATGTCGTCTTTATTCTTGCCGATGATCTTGGCTGGAGCGACACGACGCTTTATGGCACGACGTCATTTTATAAGACGCCGAACATCAAGCGTCTGGCCGCCCGCGGCATGACGTTCACCCGCGCTTACTCCGACAGTCCGTTGTGTTCGCCCACGCGAGCCAGCATTCTGACCGGACTGAGCCCCGCGCGACATGGAATCACGACGCCGAATTGCCATTTGCCGATCGTCACCCTGGCGGCAACGGCCACGCCGTCCGGCCCTGCCAACCAAAAGGCGACGATTCCCAAACCGGTGACTCGGTTGAAGACAGACTACTACACGATCGCCGAGATGTTCAAAGACAACGGCTATGCAACGGGGCACTTTGGAAAGTGGCATCTGGGTGCTGAACCCTATTCGCCGCTTGAACACGGATTCAACGTGGACGTTCCTCATCATCCGGGTCCAGGCCCGGCGGGCAGTTATGTTGCCCCTTGGAAGTTCAAAGACTTTGACCACGATCCGGACGTCCCCGACCAGCATCTGGAAGACCGGATGGCGAAAGAAGCCGTAGCGTTTCTTCAGCAGCACAAAGACGAACCGTTTTTCCTGAACTACTGGATGTTCAGCGTGCATGCGCCCTTCGATGCAAAGCAATCGCTGATCGACAAGTATCGCAAGCAGGTCGACCCGAACGATCCGCAGCGCAGCCCAACGTATGCCGCCATGATCGAAAGCATGGACGATGCCGTCGGCACGTTGCTCGATACGCTCGACCGGCTTGGCATCGCCGACAACACGATCATCGTGTTCGCTTCCGACAACGGTGGAAACATGTACAACGAGGTCGACGGTACATCGGCGACCAGCAACGCTCCGCTTCGTGGCGGCAAGGCCACAATGTACGAAGGCGGAGTCCGCGGCCCCGCCATCGTGGTCTATCCCGGGCATGTCAAAGCCGGGTCTCGAAGCGACGCTCGTATTCAAACCAGCGACTACTACCCGACTCTGCTGGAGTTGCTCGAAATCAACGCGCAGCCGGAACAGACGTTCGATGGGATCAGCATCACTGCAGCACTCGACGGCAAGTCGCTCGATCGAGAAGCGATTTTCACTTACTTCCCACACTCGCCGCGGATCCCCGAGTGGCTGCCGCCGGCGGTGAGTGTCCATGCGGGCGACTGGAAACTGATTCGTGTTTTCTTCGGCGGCGATGGCGGCAAACACGACTACAAGCTTTTTCATTTGCGAGAAGACATCGGCGAACGGAACAATCTCGCGAAGGTACACCCAGAACGGGTGCGCCGACTGGACGCGATGATCGACGAGTTCCTGAAGGACACGGGGGCGGTACTTCCCTTGCCGAATCCTAGATTTGATCCGGCCAAGTACGATCCGAACCAAATCGGCAAGGCCGCGTTGAAGGGCACAGGAACGAATCAAAAGAAGCCGCGGCGCAACGTAAAGCCCGTCGCAGGCTGGAAGCCCGGCGGCACCTGCGAACTGACGCTCGAACAGGGGGCGCTGATCGTGACGAGCGTCGGAGGTGATCCGTACCTGAGCTTCACGCTGCCTGACCCTGTCAAAGAGAAATCGCTGATGCTGAAGTTCAGCCTGGCGTCGCGAGCCGGTGGCCACGGACAGATTTTCTGGCAGGAGCAGGGGGTTGCTCCGCCTTTTTTAGCGGATCGCTCCAAGCACTTTGACGTTCACCACGATGGCGAAGCACACGAGTACAGCATTTCATGGACTGCCGACAATCCCGTCTTGGCAATCCGCATCGATCCGGCGACGGCAAAAGGTCGCGCTCGACTTTCCAACATCCGGCTGACCACCGACGACGGCGAGGAGGTCTACCGATGGAAATTCTGAACGCTTTCCGTTCATGCGACTCGATTCCCTCGAAGACCAAACCGATTGCCGAGGATCGGCACTGGCTGATCGCATGCAACCCCGGCGTGGATTCCATCCGTCAGTTTGCTGCAGAACATTGATTTTCACGCAGAGGCACGACCGTGCTGCTCCCAAACAACCTGGTTTTCAACATGAGATTTCGAATGGTTCTCTCCATCCTCGCGGTGATTCTGATCGCGGAGGTCGGTGCCGCCCAGACGCCAGCGGCATCGATCTCGAAACCGGCGATCGATCCCAACGGTGAATCGGGATACCGTGCGCTGCTCAGCCGCGGGTACACGCCGTTGTTCAATGGCCAGGACCTGACGGGTTGGCGAAACCCGTACCCTCACGGCGAAGCCAAGGTCGTTGACGGAGAAATTCACCTGCTCGCGGATAAAAAGTTCTTTCTGGTCACCGAGAAAACCTACTCGGATTTCCGGGTGAGCGTTGAAATCCACCTTCCCGAAGGCCCAGCCAATTCGGGAGTCATGTTTCGATGTCACGTCGACGACGACGCGGAGAAGAAGGTCTACGGCTACCAGGCTGAGTGTGACGGTTCGGATCGGCGCTGGTCCGGCGGGTTCTTTGATGAAGCCAGACGCCGATGGATTTGGCCCAGCACCAAAGGGCGATCAACGGATCAATTCCTCGCGCACGCCGAAGAATCGCAGCAATTCTTCGCAACGCCACGTGTCCGCAATGCGCTCAATCGCAACGGATGGAATCGCTACGAAATCACTTGCCTTAAGGATGTCATCCGGATTGAAGTCAATGGCGTGGAAACCGTTCGATTTCGCGATGCCACCGACGCGAGCGGTTACATCGGAATTCAGCATCACGGTGAAGCGGGCCAGACCTATCGCTTCCGCAATCTGTTCATCAAGGAGTTGCCCGAGATTCCTGCCGACCGCCATGTGGCGTTGACCGAGCAGCAGCCTGTGTCCATCAAACGAATCAATGAGACGGTCACGCAGATCGATTTTGGGAAAGCAGCCTTCGGCAACATCGTCATGCCCGTGCCACCGGGGCGAGGAACAGCGAGCGTGCATTTCGGGGAGAAGTTAAAAGACGGCCGAATTGACCAAACTCCGCCGGGCACCGTTCGATACGGAATGACCCCCATTCGTCTGGGTCAGCAACTCGGCAACTGGGTCGTACCGGCTCCGGTTGACACCCGTAACGTTGCGCAATCCGGCTTGATGAACGCGAACCCGCCCGCGGTGCTGACGCCACCGGCTTGGCAGTCCGTGATGCCGTTTCGCTGGGTCGAGATCGAAGGAGTTGCCGCCGACTTTCCATTCGATCTCGTTCGCCGGCGTGCCGCTTACTCGGCAACCTGGAACGACGACGCGAGTGCATTCGAGTGTTCCGACGAAACACTCAACCGCATTTGGGATTTGTGCAAATACAGCATCAAAGCGACCACGTTCGCTGGTGTTTACGTCGACGGCGACCGCGAACGCATCCCCTACGAAGCCGACGCGTATTTGAACCAGCTCAGCCACTACACGACCGACGATGACGTCCAAATGGCTGCCCGGACGTTTGACTGGCTGATGGAAAACGGAACGTGGCCGAGCGAATGGTCACCGCACATGGTGTTCATGGCACATGCCGAGTGGATGTATTCCGGCGACACCGAATGGTTAAAACATCGGTACGAATCGTTGAAGTCGAAAACGTTGATGCACCGCAGCGGCGACGACGGATTGGTTCGCAGCGATGAAGCCGATCAGAATCGACACGACATCGTCGACTGGCCAAAGCAGGAGCGGGACGGGTTTGTGTTCACCGAAATCAACACCGTCGTCAATGCGTTTCACATCAAAGCCATGGAGCAGATGGAGGAAATGGCGCGGGCGATCGGCAAGCAGGCGGACGCCGAAGCTTTCGCGGCCCGCGTCAAACTGGCTCGCGCGTCGTTTCAGGATAAACTGTTCGATCAAGATGCCGGCATCTACCGCGATGGCATTGGGACCGATCACAGCAGCGTCCACGCCAATTTCTTCCCCCTGGCGTTCGGCCTGGTCCCTGCCGAGCAACGTGACGGCGTGCTGTCGTGGCTGAAGCAGAAGAAGATGCAGTGCAGTGTTTACGCGGCACAGTATTTCATGGACGCGCTGTTTACGGCCGGAGCCGGCCAAAAGGCGCTGGACCTGATCCTGGCCGACGGCGACCGCAGCTGGAAACACATGGCCGACAGCGGGACGACGATCAGCTGGGAAGCGTGGGAAATGAAATACAAACCCAATCAGGACTGGAACCACGCCTGGGGCGCCGCCCCGGCAAACCTACTGCCGCGACACGTTCTCGGCGCCCAGCCGCGAACGCCCGGTTGGACCACCGCCACGATTCGCCCGTGCCCCGGAAAATTGATGCTTGCCCACGGCAAGGTCCCGACGCCGCGGGGGCCGGTCGAGATTGACTGGACGAACAAGGCGACCTTCAATCTGTCGCTGTCCTTGCCCGAAGGCATGTCAGCCGTGGTAGAACTACCCGCCCCCGATGACTCCACCGGCGTCTTCGTCGACGGAGCACCACGGGCCGCGATCCAACGTGGCGACCGCTGGCATGTCGACGGGGAAGTCACCGGATCTGTCCGTTTCGAAGTGAAATAAACGCAATGAAAAGGATCAATATGTCGCGTCGAATTCTTGCTTGTTGCCTGTCCATCATCGCCGTTTGCTCGTACGGTTTCGCGGCAGAACATCGTTTGCCCGACATCGTCGTCTATTTGGCAGACGACCTCTCTGCACTCGACCTGTCGCTCTACGGCGGCACGAACATCAAGACGCCGGCCATCGATGCGTTGGCTGCCGACGGCATGACGTTCGATCGCGCGTTTGTGGCGAGTCCCGCGTGCGCTCCCAGCCGCGCCGCTCTGCTCACCGGCTTGATGCCGGCTCGAAACGGCGCCGAAGAAAATCACACGTATCCGCGCGAGGGAACGGTTCGTCTGCCACGCATCCTCGGTCAACTCGGCTACCAGACGGCAGCGTTTGGAAAGGTCGCCCACTCCAAAAGTGCGAAAGACTATGGTTTCGACACCATCGACCTGAAGCAAGACATTCCCCAGCTGCGAGAAACGGTGAAGACCTTCCTGGTCAATCGCGACGATCCCAGACCACTGGCGTTGTTCGTCGGTGTCTCCAACCCCCACGTGCCGTGGCCTAGCGAATCCACCGTCGATCCCCAATCGATGCATCTGCCTCCCAAACTGCTCGATACGCCGCAAACGCGAGTCCAGCGGTCGCGTTATCTGCAGGAAGTCAAAGATCTGGATGCTTATCTCGGCGAACTTCGCGGCTTAACCGACAAGCACATGGCGGAAGACAAACTGTTTGTGTTGTCCAGCGATCATGGAGCCCAATTCCCATTCGGCAAGTGGACACTGTACGACGAAGGCATCCGTGTGCCGCTGATTGTCGCGCGTCCGGGGAAGATCCAAAAAGGAAGTCGAACGGATGCGATGGTGAGCTGGGTCGATATTTTCCCAACGCTGATCGACATCGCCGGCGGCTCTGTCCCCGAAACAATCGACGGACGCTCGTTCACCGCGGTCCTTCACGGCAAAAGCGATTCACATCGCAAACGCATTTTCACGACGCACAGCGGCGACCGAATGATGAATGTCTACCTGAGTCGCTCGATTCGCACCGATCGATACAAGTTGATTTGGAACCCGCATCCCGAGTTCGCGTTCACCACTCACATTGATTTGCTGCTCCGCGAAACCTCGGGCGACTACTTTAAGGAATGGACGGAGGCAGCCAAGACGAACCCGCGCGCTGCCGAGGTGGTTGCTCGCCACCACGGCCGCCCCGAGTACGAGCTCTTCGATCTCCAGCAAGATCCATTGGAACGCAGCAATCTTGCCGGTCGAAAAGAACTTGCCTCCGTTCAGCAAGACCTGACAACTGAGTTGAAACAGTGGATTTCAGATCAGGGTGACAACCTGACCGTTTTCCATCCGCCGCTGATGCTCGATCAGCCCAAAACTTGGGTGCCCCGAAAAGTACCACGCAAGTAGAAAGTCATGCTCAGGACTTCCTTCATCCCCGGCCAAGGTGCGAAAGCTTTTGGGGCTAGATAAACAATGGCTCGACAAGGACGTCGCGAAACGAATCCCCCTCACAGAAATGGCAATCCCATGGACCGACGAAATTTTCTCCGATCAACCACCACGAGTCTGACCGGGTTTTCATTGGCGGCAAACGGGATGCTGGTTCCCATCGTTACCGATGCCGCGGAGCATCAGGCTGCCGGAGACGCCCAACATGCCAACGAGCGCTTTGCCCAGCTGACCAAGAGTTTGCTGGTCGATTGGTGCGACGGCATGATCCGGCGTCAGATCATCGAACCTGAGAATCCAAAACGACATGGTGCCCTTGAGTGTCCGGCGTGCACTCATATT
Source organism: Stieleria neptunia (assembly GCF_007754155.1). NCBI lineage: Bacteria > Pseudomonadati > Planctomycetota > Planctomycetia > Pirellulales > Pirellulaceae > Stieleria > Stieleria neptunia. The sequence continues at coordinate 5,382,051 of NZ_CP037423.1, forward strand.
CACGGCCGGTGCAGCGATGCGTTGTATCCGTTTCTCCATTTGGCCCATGCAACCGGCGACCCAAAGTATCTCAGCGCTGCCATCGCCGTTTATGACTGGGCGGAAAACAACGTCAGCCAGCCCGATGGCAGTTGGACCAATGACATCAACCCCAAAGCGTGGCGTGGGACGTCCATCTTCGGTGCGATCGCTTTGGCCGAAGCGTTGCACTACCACGGTGACGTTCTAGACAAGGAACGCCGCGAGGCCTGGACGGCTCGACTGGACGAGGCGGCTGGCGGATACCTCTATCGTGATTTCAAGAAGATTGACTTCACCAACCTGAACTACGGCATGACGGGGGTTTACGGTTTTCATCTGTTCGGCCGACTCTGGGATAATCCAAAGTACACGCAACGCAGCGAACAGTTTGCAAAACGGGTCAAGGAATTCTTCACCGAGCCGAACACGTTGCTGTGGGGCGAAGGCAAGCCGAACAATAATCGCAGCGGACGCGGGCTGTTGCCGATCGACCTGGGTTACAACGTCGAAGAATCGCTCAACGGCGTTGTTCTCTATGCTTTGGAAGTCAACGATACCGAGCTGCAGGATTTGATGGTCCGATCGCTGAGCGGGCACTTGGAATTCATGCTGCCCGATGGCGCCTGGGACAACAGTTGGGGCACGCGATCGCAAAAGTGGAGTTACTGGGGCAGTCGCACTTCGGATGGATGTCAGCCGGCTTTCAGTTTGATGGCCGGTTACAACCCGGCGTTTGGAACGGCGGCGATCAAGAATGCCGAATTGTTGCAGCGGTGCACCGCCGACGGGCTTCTGCACGGAGGACCGCATTACGTTTCGCATGGTATCAAACCCTGTATCCACCACACGTTCGCACATGCAAAAGTGATGGCGCTGGTGCAAGACAAACTGCACGCGATGCCGAAGGTTGACGCCTCCGCTCCGCTGCCGCGAGTGACCGCTCAAGGCGTCAAGCACTTCCCCGAACTCGATGTCTACTTGGCTGCGAAAGGTCCTTGGCGAGCGACCATTTCTGCGTACGATTCGATCTATAAAACGAAAAAGTCCGGTCTGTTGCAACAACCAACCGGCGGCGCGCTCTCGGTGCTGTACCACAAAAAAGTTGGCACGCTACTGGTCTCCAGCATGGCGCGCTACGAAATGGTGGAACCGTTGAACATGCAGCCCCAGCCCGGCGAAGACTTTCCGCTCACGACGCGAGTCGAAACCCGTCGAAACGGCACTTGGTACACGAACTTGTACGACTTAAAGGCGGATGTCCGTGTCAAGGATCAAGCCGAGTTCTCTGAGTTCGACATCCGCACGACGCTGCAGGACGAGAACCGCAAGACCATCGAGCAAGGACCGTCTGAATTCAACTTGAAATACGTGCTTGATCAGGATCGAGTCACGATTTCCGCGACACCTTTCGGCGGAAGCCCGGCACCCGGGGAAACGGCATTGGTGATCCCGATCGTGTCGTCGAGTGATGAGACAGTGCGTCCGGTTTCCGAAACTCGGATCGAGATCACTAAACCCGGCGGCATCGTCGTTGTTGAGTCAAATGTGCCAATGACGATCCACGGCGGCAAGAACGAACGCGTCTTCAACATGGTTCCTGGTGCCGAAGCCGTTCCGATTATCGCTCGATTCCCGCAAGCACAGACGACAGAAGTCCGTTGCAGCATCCAGGTGATTGTTCCGTGATGATGTTACACCGTTTGCATCTTTCGACGTTGGTTCTCTATACATGCAGCGTTTTAGTTGTTTTTCCGGCGTTGGCGCAATCACCTCCGCACTCGCAGCTCACCGACGAATTCAAATCGCCGCTTTCCAACGCATCCGGGTCGATTCAAACCTCGACGGTTGATGAAAAAGCACTCACGTTCGCCGTTGGGCCGGCTTCGAAATTCGGCAACACCGTCAATGGCCGCACGCATCAGCAAGAGGCTTTGATCACCTACCGCGGGCATCAATACGCTACTTACGTGGATGCCAGTCGACGGATCTGCATCGGCCGCCGCGAACTCCCCTCAAGCCCTTGGGAGATCATCCGTTTCGATGATCATCGTTTTGAGTCCAACGATTCACACAACACGTCGGTGATAGGCATTTGTGATAAAGACGGATCGATTCACATGGCGTTCGATCATCATGCGACGCAACTGAACTACCGCGTGTCAAAATTGGGAGTCGCGCATGCACCGGAGTCGACGCCATGGACCGCCGATCTCTTCGGCCCGATCACACACACCCTAGGCTCCGTGACGACGGATGAACGAGTCACCTACCCGAGGTTCTTCCCCGCCCCCAATGGGAATCTGATGTTCTACTACCGGTCGGTCACGTCCGCTGATGGCGACGGGATGATCGAAGAGTATGACGGTGAACAGCATGATTGGACGCCCGGCCTGGGCAAGTTCATCGCTCGCGACGTGGGCACGTTCAAAGCGAATGGCCGCCAAAGTCAACGTCGCTGCCCCTACATGAACGCATTGACGTTTTCAGGGCAACGACTGCACGCGAGTTGGGTTTGGCGAGAGCGTTTCGAAAGAACGAATGTCGCCAATCAACACGATCTGTGTTACGCCTACAGCGATGACCACGGTCGAACTTGGTGCAATTCGGCAGGCACAATCATCGGTCGCACCGGACAGGACTTCATCCACCTCGATTCACCTGGCTTGGTGGTCGCCGAAATTCCGATCCACTCTGGCTTGTCGAATCAAAACACACACTACGCGTACCCCGACGGCAGCATTCACATCATGCTGCGACATCGACTTGCGGGTGAGCCGTCCGCCGCGCCGGAATTACGCTACTTTCACTACTGGCGCGATAGCGAGGGGAATTGGAATCACGAAGCCCTGCCGATCGTTGGACGTCGGCCCAAGTTGCTTGGAACCCCCGATCGAAAACTTGTTTTGGTTTACAGCGACGAAGGCGAATTATTCCTCGCCAAGGGCTTGCCCGATGCGGCGCGCCAATCGTGGCGTTGGAGTCAGCTTCGATTGCCCAGGCGTTATTCCGCGTTCGGCGACGCCGTGGTGGATTTTGCGCGATGGGAACAAGATCACACGCTGTCGGTCTACCATCAAGACGAGCCGTCACGAATCATTGTGACCGATTCACCCGACGCAATCGACGGCCCCCCATCGCCGCTACGTGTCAGCAACATCACTTGGGACCAGCTTCCCATCTTGGCAGGAGAACACCACCGTGAATGACCGACGCAACCCGAAGCAATCCACCGCCATGAAACCACGTCTCCTCGCTGGATTGATGATTCTAATTGGATGGTCATGCCTACCGGTTGATGCTGGTGAGCGACCGAATCTTGTCTTCATCCTGGCCGATGATCTGGGTTTCAATCAGATCGGTGCCTACGGTGACACACCGATCAAAACGCCGAATCTGGATCGACTGGCTGAGACGGGAATTCGTTTCACTCAGGCGTACGCCGGCAACACGGTTTGTTCGCCGTCGCGTGTCTCGCTGTTCACGGGCCGCGACGGCCGGCTGCGATCAAAACGGGACGCGTCGATCACACCCCCTGGGCCTTCGCCGACGTGCTGCCAACCTTCGCCGAACTGGCGGGCGTGCCGCTTACATCCGTGCCGCGAGTCAAAACCAACGGCACGTCCATTCGTCCTCGCTTGACCGACTCGCCGACGCCGATTCCCGAACGCACCCTCTACTGGGAATTTGGCAAGCAGGTCGGCGATCCAAATTCCGGCATCGTCGGCGATGTTTTCCAAGCCGCACGCCGAGGAAAGTGGAAGGCGGTTCGCTACGGCAAGGAGGCACCCGTGCAACTCTTTAATCTGAACAACGATCCGGGAGAATCAAACGACCTGTCCGCCGTTCAACCCGAAATCCACGCCGAATTCACTCGGCTGTTACAGGAGCACAGCTAGACGATCCAGACCGGGCGATGAAGTTTCGGTCGGTGAGCGGGTCGGTTTGTTCATGGTTTTGCAGGAACCCAACGTCGTTCGCGTGAAGAGAGTTCACCGGCGCAGGCCAGTGCGACGCCATCCGCTCCGCTTTCCAATGTCCAAGGAAACGGCAGATCCTCAGCGACGTGGCGAAGGAACAACTCCCACTGAATCTTGAACGCGTTGTCATAGTCCGTTGTCGTCGGCATCTGCTGCCAACCGTCATAGAAGTTGATCGGCTGGGGTCTATCGGGATTCCATATCGGTCGCGGCGTGCAACTGATGTTCTGAGTCCAGCATTCACGCAACCCCGCAACCGCGGAACCTTTCGTACCATCCACTTGCACGGTCAACAGGTCATCTCGGCGAACACGCGTCGCCCATGAGCTATTGAATTGACAGGTCACGCCAGATTCGAGCACAAAAATCGCGTACGCAGAATCGTCTGCGGTGCATCGATAGGCTTGTCCGGCTTCGTCCTGTCGCTGCGGCAAATCGATCGTCGCGTGCGCGAGCACCTGATCGATCGGGCCGAACAGATCATTGATCAGGTACTGCCAATGACAGAACATGTCGATCATCATCCCGCCGCCATCTTCTTTGCGGTAATTCCACGATGGACGCTGCAGCGGTTGATCGGCATCAAATCCTGTGTAAACCCAATAGCCAAACTCGCCTCGGACGCTCAGAATGTCGCCAAAAAATCCCTGGTCACGCAACATCCTCAGCTTACGCATTCCCGGCAACCACAACTTATCCTGTACGACGCCGTTCTTGATGCTGGCTTGAGTGCACTCATCCGCTAGTCTGTAGGCTTCATCCGCGTCGGTGGCGATCGGCTTCTCGCAGTAGATCGGTTTGCCGCGCTGGATTGCCTTGCGAATGATCGAAGCTCGCATTTTCGTGCTGGATGCATCAAACACGATGTCGGTGTCGTCATCTGCAATCACATCGTCCACGCTCGTCGACCAGCGAACCGTCCGGCCGATCTCTTTTGGGGCAACGACTTCGGCAAGGTGACGAAGCTTCTGTTCATTGCGCCCCAGCAGGATCGGGTTCACCGCAACGGTTTCCCCCGTTGTGAGCGTCACACCTCCCTGTCGCATGATCGCAAGAATGGATCGAATGTAGTGCTGGTTGGTTCCCATGCGACCAGTGACGCCGTGCATGGCAATGTTGAATGTTCTCATCAATACGCTTTCAAGTGGATTTGATTCGGATGCGAAATCTGTGACGTGATCCGAATATTGTGAGGATCAGGCCTGACGATGTCCTGGTGATTCGCGCATTACCGTCTTGCAAATCGGGCAATCTTGCCCAGCGCGGGAGCGTCTTTGAGTCAAGGAAAATCAACCTTGGACCACACAACGCGAGTCACGGGGGAGCCTTGCGCCGCTGGATCACTTGATGGGCCACAAGAGATCAAGACGACTATCGCACCAAAACGCTGACGACCTACGGCCAGTGGATTCAAGAATCTGGCGTCCGCCTTTCGGCCCGGAGTCTCACGCAACACCGCCCCGCGTTGACCGCACGTCAGCCGTCGAAGCGAAGAGCAATTCGCCGCCAAGAAAGACAACATTGCCAATCGTTTCTTGGTAGGCGTTGGGTGTTATCGCAAAGCTCGCGATTGCCGTGGGAATCGATTCCAATGCCTCGATGCATGCGATGGTCACTCGCTCCCTTGCCGCCGAGACGAGTTGCGGACAAAGAACGGCCCAATGCCATGAGCGTACTCATGGGTCATGATATACAGCCAGTCGTAGGTGGTAGGGAAGATGTAAGTGTCATTGCAGGCATTGGTCCCAGAAATGGCGATCGACCGAGGGCACAACCATAGCATGTCAAGTTGTTCGTCGTGAACGTAAAGTTCGTCTTCGTCGCAGTTCTCAAATGCAGACAAGGCATCGGTCCGTTCTAGTGCAGATTGGTAGCCATAGCTGAACGCGTGCCAAAGGAATCCACGATAGCAATACGAACCGGTTTGTTGTTGAACATCGGCGAAGAAGGTTCGTGTCAGTTTCTTCAGCGTCTCGCGAAAAGCGCGGCCTTCAACAAGGAATTCGTCTGGCGGATAGTCATGCGTTTGGGGCATCTGATCCCGTCGGGTAACGAATTGCGATGTATCCGCACACGTGGAGGTACGGGGGTGGATCGGGAGTGGAGCTTTGTCGGCATTTTTAGGTGGGCCGTCCGGAAAAGCTGAGTAGAGCGGCTCCTGCCAGACCGTGCCAGTCTGGACAAGCCTCGTTTTCTACACGAAAGAGGTCTGTCCACGACGGATGTCGACCTCATCGAACAGCGTCAGCGATTCGCTGCCGCAGTGCTCGCAGACCAGGCAGGAATCGCATTCCGGTGCGCCTCGCTGCCTAACGAGATACACCTCCAAACCCACGCCACCGACGCAGCGTCCACGGTATTCCGGAGGGATCACAGCGAGTCGCCGGAGATCAGCGCAGCGCCACCTCCGGACCACGCCCCAATCACCCCAACGCCCCCAGACGGGGTCGAATCGTCCGTGCGTATTTCGAACGCCGCCACATGAGGCCCTCAGGTGCCCAAGGCAGACACAGGAGCCGCATTGCGGTTGGTGAATTGCTGTGGATCAATCGCGAGCGAATCGACAGTCGGCTTCCGATTCGAGGTGTTGGCCAAATCAATCGAAAAGCCTGAACTCTTTCAGGAAGACTGGATTCTGTTGCGATTCGCCCTCATCGCTCCATCGCGCCTTTTCCCGAGAGGATCTTATCACGAAATTTGGAGATACGGGAAATTCGTGTTGCAGGCTTTTTCGCTGAACTCAGATTAATCACATAACTTTTTTGACGGCCAGGAGTCAAACCATAAAATGCTTCCGCAAGATCGGGATCGGAGTCCAATGCCTCTAACAGCTCAGGAGGCAGTTCGATTTCGCTTTGTTGTTTCGGGGGCTTGATGCCTTCCTCAGCATACCCCATCGCCTCTTGCAAGTAGGATTCAATGATTGGCTTCATGCTCGCCACTTGGTTGTTCTTCGTAAAGCGGATCATGTCTGGGTATTGTGTGTTCGGCCCCTGCTTCTTCAGCACTCCCTCGGGGTCCTTCATCAATGCGGCGTCGAAGAAACTGAGACGAAAGTCGTTCCGAAAGGCGCCAAAAATGACGAGATTGCGATCAGCGTGCATGTAGCATGGATGCCCCCACTTAACGGTCTCGACCAGATTCATGCTAAGGCAAATCTGACGCAATTTTGCGAGGCCACCGTTCCATTGCCGAGTTGAACAATCTGACGTGGCGAAACGCTCACAACGGCCGCAGCCATTCGAAAAATATTGTTCGATATCGGTAATCATCGCCACATTAAACTCCCAGCAACAGAACGTCGGTTATCACACGGTACGGGCGAGCAGACCAAAAAACCGCGATGCCGTTCTCGCGTGTATCTCATCGTTCCGTCTTCCCTTCGGTGAGGTTTTTCGGAGAGTCATTAGTGTAACATGAACGCGTTGGACGGATGAGAACCAAGCCGGAGTCGCAGTCCAATGGGCCTCGTTTGCCCGACGGGCATGCACCGCCAAACCGACGCAGTGTCCACGGAATCCCGAGGGATTTCAGCGAGTCGCCGGAGGTCAGCGCAGCGGCACCTCCAGAACACGCCCCAAACCAGCCGACAACAGCAAGAAAGTAGGAAGATTTCGGGTAGAAAAATCGCTGACTGAAAGCCCAGAAACCCGGCAAACGCCGCGCACTCTTTTCCTACGCCAAATTTTCCGACCTCCATCTTCAGCCAATGCACCACTCACGGGTTAATCATTGCCCCCTTTCCTCGTCTTTGTAGAGTCGGGATGAAGCCTGGAGGGCTGACGCCACCGGCAGACATTCTACCGGCCCTCCGGGCCTGAAAGTCGTACTCAGCATCGCGGTGCTTGTACTCGAATCGACAGGCGTTGGTTCGCAGCACGAACGTTAGACATCACGAGGAACACAGCGTAGAGAAACCAGTTCAAATTACGCCGCAAGCGGTTCTCATCTACATGTCATGGCTCGCCCATCTTGTCCTTCGTTTGCGATAGCCTCACAAACCACCTCGTAGTCCAAAACACGAGAAGGAAAAGCAACACGTGCGTCATGAAGACAAAGAGGGTTGGCAATGCCGTCATTGTTGGATGGATCCGCTTGAACAGCGGAATTGCGTTGAGGACGATCATCACCGGGCAGATGTATGCAAACAGCACTGTCGATGTGAGGTAAATCGACACCCGGATTGGATCATTTACCCTGGTCGTTCTCCGTGCAACCCGGAACCACCAGAACGTCCCCACGATGGAGCATCCAATCGCCAGGGGCAGATGCTGACGTTCACCGACATGAGGCAAGAACGAATTTACGTACACATAGATCAGAGCAATGATCAATTGCAGTGAAAGCAGGTGCAGGATGCGAATCGGCCCCTTGGGTTGACCATCGAGTCGGCAAGTTGGCCAAACCCCGATCGCCGACAGGACAAAAGTCAGGCCAGTTGCGCCCACCGATCCTCCAAAAATGTCTGCGTAAGTTGTCAATGCGAATCACCACCGGCGAAACGACAAGCAACAAGAGTTCGGAAATTACGTTTGAGTAACGCGCGCAAACATTCAATGCTCGCCGCAATCAGTGAATCATCGTTCGATCCATCGACAGAGATTGGGAAACGGCAATCGATGATGTCGCGGCCGACTCGCGTACTCGAGTGCACGCGATCGTTACCCGCTGATTCGATCTCTGGACGCGGTGATTCTGGAGCCAAGCAATTCGATCAGCGAAGAATACGAGTCGCTCGGATCAATGGTAGCACGCGGAACGTAAATTGACACTCCTGTGTCCGGAATAAGAAAGAACCCCTTCGACGCCGCCGTGAAGCCAGTGAATGGAGACAGACGCATCGTTGCAGAACAATTGGCGGACGTTGAAGTGAGCGAATCCCCAGCGAAATGCAAATCGACTGATTTGTCAACACGGACGGCCGCAACTCGTGCGTTCACCCATCTTCGCTTGTGCGTGGCAGCCATCACAAACTCGTAGACACCGGCCGCTGTAAAAAGTGCACCGACAAGCCGTTGGTTCGAAAATGCAACCGCCAAAGTTACGCCGAACAATGTCAGCGCAAGCGCGAACCAGATTTCGTACCGCTAGAATCTCGAACGGTGGCGTAACCACTCATCGTATTGAAGCTCGAAATAGCTGCGGTCAAAAGTGATGTGAGCAGTCGCGATCATGTTCAATTTGGGTCGGGCAACGAATTGCGATCGATCTGAGCATGCGCAGGAACGGGGATAGATCGTCAGCCAGAACTTTGTTGCTTCTCAGGTGGGCCGGTCAGAAAAGTTGATTAGAACCAATCCTATCAGACCGTGCCAGTTTCTCAGGCCCAAGCGAACTCGAACTGGGGGGCAGGAGTTGGGGCCGAGTGCGGCTGCTTTGCACTTTCTTGTTCACTTTTCAGATACCAGTCGTACCAAGTGCGAAAAAACTTCCTTCATCGCGGCGTCCCAACAGCGACGCTTCGTCAAGCCCCAACCACTCGCGATTCCAGTCTGGACCAGCCTCGTTTACCCAACGGACAAGCACCACCAAACCAACACCACCGTCGCAGCGTCCACGATATCCCGGAGGGATCACAGCGAGTAGCCGGAGGTCAGCGCAGCGCCACCTCCGGACCACGCGATCCATCCTCCCATCGACCCCGGACGGGGTCGCACATCCTTTCTGCACACCTGCATCAGGCACGGATGCCGACGCGATCTCTCGCAAGGACGCACCTCACGGCGCCCGGCCACATCGCACGACCAGGCCATCCGCAAACCGACCGCTTCTGGAGTCTCTTGCACGCCCTTCATCAGCGTCGCGGTGCAAGCCGCGTTTTGATCTCATGGGTGCACTGCAAACATGCCAAGGCGCTCGACTCCCAAGCAGCGCCGCGTCGTGTGCAGAGTCGGACTCGTCTTTCAGTCAAAGAAAAGCACCCTTCGACCACACGACGCGAGTGACGGGGGAGTCTTGCGCCGGTGGATCACACGATGGGCCACAAGAGATCAAGACGGCTGTCGCACCAAATCGCTGATCACCTACGGCCAGAGCACTCAAGAAGCTGGCGTTAGCCTTGCGGCTGCAAATTTCATGCACCCCCGCCCCACCGTGAACGTACATCAACCGTCGAAGCGGAAAGCAATTCGATTAAGTTCAACGGTAGCGATCACGTGGTCGCCGCGAACGACCAAGCACTTCAATCAACTCAACTCGGCGACTTACGTGCGTTCGCCGGGTTCTCCCGTCTTAGTCTTGGTTCCGTCGCTGCAACAACGCACGATCTCGCCATTCCGAGAAAGCGTGCATACTACTCTCTGTGTCCGAAGAAAAATCTGCGAACTCGCTCGTCTGTATGTCGAGCAACCGTGCATCAAGCGCGTCACACAATGCTTTTAGGTGCGGGATTGAGCCGCTACCTGCGTTTGATCGAATGCCAACGGCAGAAACACTGCCAAATTCATCAGTATGGCATCCGTGGTTGAATTCAAGCCAGTAGTCATCACCGACGAGAAATGAGCGTTCATCTTCGTGGTCAGCATCCGGGAACAATCGGCGTAGCGTTTCTTGCAGCGTAGCAGAGTCAGCAACCGGTGGCGGAGTGAAGTCTGGAGGAAACTCATCGATCGATTTTGCATCACCGAATCGCATGATGATTGCGTCCCACGACATTGATTTTCCCAGGAAAGTAGATCTTGTTGGGTGAACGGTACAAATCACGGGGACGGGCGAAAGACCTAAACACAGACTCAAACTTGACTCCGTCGCTCATGTGCATTCGATGATTCCGCCATCCTTGCGTTGGTTCCGTATCTCCGAAAATTCTTCGACGACATCACGAAGGGTTTGCCATCCTTTCCGAGGACGTACACCGGTTGTCTCCTCGATCCTGTCGCGAATGCATTCGTCAGTATCGTCGCTCTCCACAATGCAGAAGAAACCATCAACAATTGAAAGCTGGTTTTCAAATGCATCGTTTGGTCGTAAATCCCGCGGATCGACTCGAATTGTATTGGCAATCAGTTGAACGCAACAGACGATTGATTCGGATGGAATATTTGGAATAGCGTGAATCCAATCGTCCATTGACGTTTGATCGCGTCTGCGAAGCCTTGCCGCCCGACGCTTCCAAGCTGCCTTCTCGCCATAATGCAAAGCCAGGTATCCGGCGATGCAGGCCGCAACAAGAATCACGAGATAGGTCAACGATGCCACCGGTTGATCGTCAGGCAGTAGGCGGAATTTCCTGTGGTCACCGCATCGACGCGATCGACCTGAACTTAAAAACAAACTCGACACGCCGACTGCGATGTACCACATGGTTGGCGCGTCCGGCCACGACGACGGCACGGGCCAGCGTCGCACACTGCCAATGTACTCGATCGGAATCGCCGTGGGACATATCACTCCCCTTGCTGTACCGACTTCTTTGTGGAGTCGAGATGAAGCCTGGAGGGCTGACACAATGCTTGCCGGTGGCGTTAGCCACCGGAATCGAAAGAACCGAATCACGGAGGCCTGAAAGGCCGGCACAATCGTTCTCCCAGTCCACTCGACGCCCGGCATTGTGCCGGCCCTCCGGGCCTTGGGCATTTCATTGAATCCACCCCGGTGGCTGACGCCACCGGCAGACACTCTACCGGCCCTCCGGGCCTGAAAGTCGTACGTCCTCCCTCACCGGGAGCGAGCGGAGGAGCGTGCCTGCAAGAGACGTCCGACCGAGTGCTCTGGTGGACGGCATGGTTTGCCGTCATGATCCAGCGGGTGCCGTTCGATATCCCCGGGCCGAGTCTCAAGCCAGCATTCCGGCCATCGATACATCCAATGATCGAAAACCAAAGCCTCCGCAACCGACAACCACCCGAATCGGGTTGCGAGGTAGCGGCCGAGGTAGAAACCAAGGTGGTTCATCAGCAGGGCAATCGCAAAGTGTCCCGTGGCCCCAATGAAGCCGAAGAAACGTGCCTGAGGTTGGATCGCGGGGACGTGCTTCACAATCCCCCAAAACATCGCAATCCAACTGACGATGAGCGAGAAACGCAATAGACAGACGGCTCCATGAATGAAACGCAGCCTTCGCTTGACACGTTTGCCCATCATGGATGGCTCGGCAGAAAATCGAAAGCTGCGGTGGCGGCTACTGTCATCCACTTACTGCACCGTGATATCGAGTAGCAGTACGAATTGAAACCACGATCGACATCATGCAGCAGAGCAGGAAGATGGAGAACCAACGAACGATGGGATCGCCCAAAAGCGAGGCACCGATCAATGCCGTTAGAGCAACGATGTAAACAGCAATGGGGATCTGACCAAGTTTCGATCTGCGTCGCAGGTGATACAATCCCGCCGGAATCCCGATGCACGCGAACACGATCACAGGCACGCTGAACAGGATCAGGATTGCCATGAAGTCATCATCATTGTCTCCACGAATATCCAAATAGCATGAGACGCCGCAAAGGACAGCAGCGATTGCCCCAAGACCAATGGTTCCAACTGCGAGGACTCCGATAGCAACGAGCGAGACGGAATTGTCAGGAGGCGTAGCGGATGGTGGTCCGTAAGGATTCATCTAATGCGTAACATTCCTTCGCTAGAAACGATTCATGATCACCGGTTCGACCGCGTCTCGCTTCGAGGGACCGAATCGGATTGGTCTGTCCCCTGGTCTGTCCCCTAGGTTTGATGAAATCAACGGCGGGGCTTAGCTGCGGTCTTCTTGTTAGCGAATGATCGCACGCAAGGTGTTTGCCACCGGTCGACCCGGCACGCGCACTTCGGATCCGCCATAGGGTGTGTAGAACCGATAGCGTGGTCGCGGGACGACCACGGGCGCGACCGGCGCGACGGCGTAGGGACGGACCACGACCGGTGCGGGGTACAGCACCGGTGGCACGAACACGGGGCGAGCGACCGGGGCGGCGTAGCGCGGTGCGTAGATGTCAATCCCGACGTATTGCGCTGCGCCATACTGCGCTTCGGCACTGGAAACCATCGTCGCCGATGCCAATAACGCCAAACCGACAATCAAAGCCTTCATCTGTTCTCTCCAAACCGTTGTTTCCTAGGGATCCGATGTCGTGCCCGTAATCGATGCGACACGCCCGGAGAATCTGACACGCTATTGTTCGCCGCCAACCTCGATAAAGCAAGTTGACGCGGAGGAGGCCGAACACGACGCGCGCATCCCCGGATATTGACGCAACCCGTTTTCGCAGAGAAGGTTACGAAAAAACGTTGCGATCGAATCCGAGCCTGTGGGGCAACCGAACCACGCAAATCCTACCCGCATTCGCACCACCGCTGTGGTAGGATGGGCTCCTACCCAGACCGTTCTCAAGAATTTACTGCGCAGGAATTCGCGATGAAATTTCGATCTTGGGGGCACAAACCATCTGGCCAACGACGGCTTCAAATCGAGACATTGGAAAAGCGGCACCTGCTGGCAGCCGCGCTCTTGGAAACGTCCCTTCTGCGGGATCTCAACCCACAAGCTCCGGCGTCGGGGGCTCAACAATTTGTCGCCGTGGGTGATCGGTTGTTCTTTGTCGCCGATGATGGGCTGCACGGTGATGAACTGTTCGTCATCCACGGTGAGGGTCGCGGAGTCCTGGTCAAAGACATCGGCCCAGGCCCGATCGACGGCGAAATCCAACATCTGACGGCCGTCAACGACACGCTCTTCTTCACCGCGTCTACCGACGATGCGGGGCAGGAACTTTGGAAGAGCGATGGCACCGAGGCGGGCACGGTGCGCGTCCGCGACATCAACCCGACGGTGACGACGTATGAATACGACGGCATCACGTACAGCTACGGCGATTCCTCCTACCCATCTCATCTGACGGCTGCCGGCAATCAACTGTTCTTCGTCGCCAACGATGGGACGCACGGTGACGAACTGTGGATGAGTGACGGGACCGAAGCGGGCACGGTCTTGGTATCCGATCTGGCCGCGGGACAAACGGGTTCAGCTCCCGACCAGCTGACGTTTGCACCGGCGATCGGTCAAGGAACGTTGTTCTTCACAGCCGAATCGCCGAACATCGGCCGCGAGCTGTTCAAATCGGACTTACAGGGTGTCGCATCGCTGGTTACCAATGTGTTTCCGGAAACGAATTCCGGAGGCGCTCCCCTCTTCTTTGAACGGACCGATGTCGGTGACGCCCCGGTGATCCGAAACGCCAGTGGTCACCCCATCGTTGGCCAGCGTGACGCGTCCAACAACTGGGTCTTCTTCGAAGCGGACGGAACCCAAGTCATGCCGTCTGATTTTTTCCCGTATTCCTCCAACCCTCAGAATCTGGTGGCCTTTGACGGGCTACTGTACTTTTCTGCCGATGGCGTCGCGGTGGACTCGGGTGGATTCAGCGCGATTGGTCGAGAACTTTGGGCGACCGACGGCACCGCCGCCGGCACGTTTGTGGCAAGCGATTTGGCCGAAGGAGATTTTGTGTTCACCGCGACGGATGTGACCGGGGCGAGCGTGGACATCCGCCGCCCCTTGAGTTCGTCGCCGCGTGAACTGGTCACGGCTGCAAACCAATTGTTTTTTTCCGCAACGGGAGACGCCGCGACGGGTCGAGAGTTGTACGCGCGCGGTGCCACTGGGATCCCGGGTGTTGGAACAAGCGAGTTGGTCAAGGATATTTTTCCCGAGTCGGCTGATTCCTGGCCGGCGCAGATCACGAGCGTGGGCAATCGCGTCTTCTTCTCCGCAGACTCGGACCAAGGTGTCGAATTGTGGACCAGTGACGGGACAACCGCAGGAACGGTTCTCGTGAAAAACATTGCTCCGGGCCTACTCGATTCCGACCCGGAGGACTTCACGGCGCTCGGGAACACACTGTTCTTCACTGCCAACGACAGTGCGAACGGCCGCGAAGTCTGGAGGAGCGACGGCACCGACGACGGCACGGTTCTGGTCAAAGACATTCGTCCCGGCGGGCCGAACACCCACAGCTTGGCTCAAGATTTGACCGCCTTCGGCACCCACGTCTATTTCGGTGCGAGCGACTTTTTCCGCGGCTTTGATGTCTGGCGGACCGACGGAACGGCCGCCGGCACCGAGTGGGTCGGCGTCCAAACCGACGCGACCATTTCATCGGCCCCCAAACACTTGACACGAGTGGGATCCAAGTTGTTTTTCGTCGCGACATCGCATCAGTTCGGTGAAGAGTTATGGGTCTCCGACGGAGACGCATTCAGCACACGCGTCCTGAAAGACATCAATCCACAATTTGTCGGCAACGTTCCCCAAGGGGCCACGGTCGGTGACTTGGTCGAATTCAACGGGATGCTTTACTTTGCAGCCTTCGACGGAACCGCATCAAGACTTTGGAAAACCGACGGAACCGAGGCGGGAACGACTTATGCGACGCTCGGCGACGACGGAACCCCGGTTGCGGGCCCCAACGCGCCGCGTGATTTGATCGCGATCGGTGACACGCTCTTCTTCACCGCCGATGAACCAAGCTCTGGGCGTGAACCCTGGGCGCTCCACGCTGCGACGGGTCAAGCGACGTTGCTCAAAGACATCGATCCGACGTTGCAGACGACCAGCAATCCGCCGTTTGCACTCTCCTCGCAACCGCTGGATTTTGTCCGCTACGGAAATCAACTTTACTTTAGCGCCTATAGCCCCCAGACGGGTCGAGAGCTTTGGAGCAGCGACGGAACGCCCGAGGGCACGATGCTGCGCGCGGATCTTTACCCGGGTAGCGCGTTTCCGTTTTCTTCGAACCCGGAAGAGCTGGTCGTTTCCGGCGAGAAACTATTCTTCATCGCCGAGGATCCGGATCACGGATCGGAGCTATGGGTGATCGACAGCGGCTCCGACGATCCCCGCTTGGTGGCGGACTTGGACCCTGGCAGCGACAGCTCGCGGCTGTTTTCGCTGACAGCCTTCGGCGAGGGTGTCGCGTTCCGCCGCGATGACAACTTCAACGGCGTGGTCGCCACGAATCTAGGAAACGAACTCTGGATCAGCGACGGAACCGAGGACGGAACACGCCCCGTGGTCGATCTTGAAACCGGCACGGACGGTTCACGCTGCTTCGGGGATTACGTCGACGGCGGCATCATTGAATTCAACAGCCAGATTGTGTTCCGGGCCAACGATTTGGAACACGGCTGCGAACTGTTCATCAGCGACGGCACGGCGGCCGGCACGCACTTGCTGGAAGATCTGTACGAAGACATCCCGATCGTGATCGGCCAGGAAGGTCGTTCGTCCGATCCCGACGATTTCACCATGATCGGCAATGCCCTGTATTTTCAGGCGACCGACGAAAATGGCCGTGGCCTGTGGCGACTGGATCTCGACGGGACGCTCCACCGTACGGCGTTGCACTATGATCTCAATCCCGAACCGGCTGAATTAACGATCGCCGGTTCGAATTTGTTTCTGATCGGTGACGACGGGATTTTGGGGCGTGAGATTTATCGCATTCCGTTGGAACACTCGCTCACCCCCGGCGTGATGGAAATCCTGGCCAAGGACGTCGCCTACCAAGACTGGGTGGTTGGACAAACCGTCTCACTTTCGGATCTTGGTTACGGGCAAATCTCCACCGTGGAATTCACCGTCGATCAATTCTTTCAGGATCCGGTGACCGGGTTCGACGCCGTGGGGCTGGTCAGCAATTCGGTCGATCCGGTGCTCGCCATCCGTGGGTCCGTCGATTTCTTGACCGATTGGTTCGACGATTTCCATCCCGATGGCGTCGGGACCGCGCAATTTCTGGCGAACTATGACGACGTCGCCGCATGGCTGACCGCCGTCAACGGCGCTCACGGCATTCCCTCGATTGTCGGACATAGCTTGGGCGGCGGTCTGACACAATTGATGGCAGCACGCTACACCGGCGACGGTGGCGTTCTCGCTCGCATCAACACGTTCAACGCACCCGGCATCAATGCGGACTATGCCGCCATGTTCAATGCCGAACTTGCCGACCACGTGCTCCACTTTGTCACCAACGGTGACCCGGTCAGCATGGCCGGCGACGCATTCCTCTCGGGCAACTGGGTGCGAGCCACCTTCTCAGCGATCAACCTGGCGACAAACCACACCCATCCGGTCGTCGTGCCGTTCACGTTCACCGGCGAGTCGCGGACGGAAACTCGAGATCGGCCGGAGGACACGACGTTTGAATTCTTTGACAATACCGATTGGCTGAACAGTCCGCTGTACTTCCACGACGACGCCGACTATCTGACGTGGTTGTCGGTGATGTACGCGGTGGCAAACGCCAGCGACACGCTGCGGCCCTACCGACACTTGCCCGCTTCGCTGCTGTTCCGCAGCACCACGGAAGTCCAACGGCAAACCATCGGACAAATCTGGCACGATTTCCAAACCCCCGTCTTGGCGGCGATCGGGCCAACGCCTTGCGATCCGCAGCAAGAGCCGTTCACGCTTTCGGACATCGAGTTCAGCGTCCTCGGCTTATTGGATGTCGAAGCCACCGGCATGATGGCCAGTTGCCGGCTCGCGCCGGATCCGAGCATCTGGCTGCAGGGCGAGGTGCGTTTGCCCGATTTCTTTAACGTCACCGCGAACTTCACCGACAACAATCGCATTCAACTGGCCGATGGCAACATCGATCTGGTCGGCACGGTGACCGCGGAAGACATTCCCGTTGTGCCGGGATTCCTTGAAGTCAAGGGGGCCAACATCGGCATCAATACGATTGAGAAGACGCTCACGGCGGGTGCACAACTGGCGCTCAGACCGTGGGACATCGTCCTGGCAGTCGACCTCGGCTTTCTCAACAGCGAGTGGAATTCGATCGAAATCGGCGTCGACGGATTAGGGATTCCGGTGCCGGTCTTACCGGCGGCCGTCTTGCAGCGTGTTTCCGGCAGCGTCAATCACATTGCGACCAGCGACCCCTCTCCGGTCACGTTTGGCGGATCGATCGGGATGACGCTGGGACCGGAAGTCAGCGTCAATTTACCGGATTGGGCCGGCGGGCCGGTGGAAGCCAAGTTGCTCGGATTCAATGGCGCCGCATCCTTCAACAGCCAACAACTGACGATCGGTGCAGACCTGTCGATCCTCAACGATCTGGCAATCGTTGACGGAACAACGACCTGGAATTGGGTCGATGGGGTCTTGCAAGCCAGCGGCGGGTTCGATGTCTTGAACGGAACCATCTTGTCGGACGATGCGAGCTTCACGGCAAACGTCGATGCAAACAGCGGTTTGAACATCAGCGCGTCGGCGAGTGCGACCTTTACGGTTCCCGAATCGTTCCCGTTGATCGGCGGCACCGAAGCCTTGGCGGGTCAATTCTTCTTGCAATTTAACGACGACGGCGATCTTTCCAATGATTCCACCGGCGCCTATGCCAGTTTTCCCCTGCCCCTGATCGGCGACACCGG
This sequence comes from Stieleria neptunia, assembly GCF_007754155.1. Lineage (NCBI taxonomy): Bacteria > Pseudomonadati > Planctomycetota > Planctomycetia > Pirellulales > Pirellulaceae > Stieleria > Stieleria neptunia. The sequence continues at coordinate 5,400,422 of NZ_CP037423.1, forward strand.
ATTGGGGTTTCGCCTCTGGCTTGATGGTGGCATCGGTTTGATCGGCGCGGAGGAAATCGACGCCTTGATCGCTGCCGGTGAAGGCGAATGGTTGGCTCAATCGACCACGAATTCGCACCAAGTCGAACTGGGACCGGGAAAGCAATGGGCCATGCTTACCGCCCAGTGGGAGCAAGAAACCGCAACCGAAATCGTGCTCTCGACTCCGTCGGGCCAGACCCTGACCGAATCCGACATCATCGCTGACCCCGATATGGCGATCGTCGAAGAGCTGTCCGACAACAAGCGACGCGTCGTCGTCGTCTCACAACCCGATGCGGGCGTTTGGACTCTGAGTGTCGATTCCGATAGCGGCACCGGTCAGGTTGAGTACTTTGTCGTTTCCAACAACGATGCTCCCAGCGGAGCCATCACGCAGCTCACCGGTGGCGGCTTTGGACAGCCCGTTTCGATTTCCTACAACGCCATGGATAGCGACAATGACGCCTCGGTCTCGCTGTTCTTCGATTCCGATGCAACCGGACTGGACGGCATCTTGATCGATTCCGGGATCACCGAGTCTGACGGCCCCGGGGCATCGACCTGGGACACGACCGGAGTGCCCGACGGCGAGTACTTTGTGTACATGATGATCGACGACGGGATCAACGCACCCGTCGTGGTGTATTCGCAAGCCCCTGTCTCGATCACCCATCGACGTATTGTTGGCCAGGTCTTCCATGACGCCAACGCGAACGCCGTGATGGACGCGGGCGAGTCCCCGGCCGCCGATGTCGCCGTCTTCGTCGACAGCAATGGGAACGCCGCGCTGGACGACGACGAATCGTTTGCGATCACGGGCGCCGACGGCCACTACCGATTGGCTGAATTGCCCATCGGCACCCATTCCATCGCAATGATCACGCCACATGGATTCATTCAATCCGCGCCGACGGGCGGGGTGGCACAAGAAGTTGAACTTGCCAGCGACGGACAGGTCCAGGATGTCGACTTCGGGATTCGGATCGAGCCTGCCTCGGTCCGCGGTGTCGTCTGGCAAGACGTCAATCGCGATGGCTTTAACGACGATTGGGAAGCAGTGCGAGAACAAGTGACGATTCGGTTGATCGACGAAACAACCGGCATTCAAGTGGCCCAAACCGTCACGCCGCAAGATGGCAGCTTTGAATTTGTCGGCGTCGTGCCGGGCGTCTACATCCTGGAAGTCGACACGCAAACGATCGACAAGATCACGCGGCAGGATCGCCCCGGCAGCGATGCCCACGACAGCAACATCGATCCCGCGACGACGCAGCGACAAATCGACTTGGTCGCCGGCGCATCGCTCACTTCGATCGACGTCGGACTGTTCAGCCGATGGAATCATTTTGCGAATCCATTCGACGTGGACACCAAAGGTTCCGTCTCAACCGGGGACGCCCTGATCGTGATCAATTTCCTTGCCCGGCAACAGGAGACGCAACCGTTCGGTGAAGCGTTACCCGATGACGGCACCTTCCCCGACGTCAACGGCAACAGCATGGTGTCACCGCTTGACGCACTGTTGGTCATCAACCGTGTCGCGCTCGAGCAAGAAGAAATGGAACAGGAGATGGTGGTAGCGACCGGCAGCCCCCTCGCCGCACCGAGCTTGCGCACCGATTCTCCGCTGACGCCTGCCCCTCCGAGCGATCAGGATTGGCGACGGACGAGCGGTCTTGAAATGCCGCTCATCGACGCCGACGAGAAACCGAGTTCGATTGCGGCGACACAATCGACCGAGAGCTCAATTCGCTTCGAAGACTGGCCGTTCGGAAACCAGCACACGGCAGGTGACTTCGATGACGAAACAGCGCCGGAAGACCTTGTCACGCAGCTTGCGATCGATCTTCAACAAGCGGTGCTTTAGACTCGAATACCGCAACACGCCGGACGTTCCCATTTGTGACACGGTGTGGGAACGACGACCAGAAACGAGATGTCACGAAAACGTACGGGGTCCTGACACAATACCCCGCTAGATCAGCGCGGCCTCTTCCATTTTCTTGTCACCCATTTTCCTGTCTTCGTGTCTCCCCACCGATTTTTCTGCCCACCATTTTTCTGTCATCCCGCCTGCTGCTGCGGGACGCCGCCGCTCAGATTTTTCCGTCCAGGCCCATTTGATAATACTTGTGGGTGATCTTGTCTTGGTTTTCGAGCAGCCAGTCGATCGACGGTTCGCAGGCCATCGCTTTGTGGATCGCTTGGGCCATGGCCTTGCGATGAATGTCGAACAGGGCCTTGTGGTCCAGTTTGTCCGCGGTCGCGACACCGGGATTCAACCAGACGCTGCAGATGATCCCCAGGTCATTGCATTTCTCTTTGGGGATGTCACCGGCGCGCACCGCGTCCAAGACGCCGTTGGCGATCGCGGCCTGGACCGTGCCCATCAGAATGTTCGTGTAGCGATTGTCTTTGACGGTCACTTTGCTGACGCACAACGTGACCGGGCGAACTTGGATATCCGTATTCAGGATGGCAAACACCTTGGTGTGTCCCTTGGTTTGATCGCCGGTGAGGGTTGCCAAAGCGGTTCCCACCGGGCCATCCAACTCCCCGATGACGACTTCGGGTTCCGCGGCGGTAAACGGTGGGCCGCCGGCGACGAGTGATTCTCCGGTCCGCAAGATGATACGTTCTGACATGGGTTCAACAGTTCAAGGGAAGGGTTGAAGAAGAAACAACGACGTGGCCAGGCGGGATGTCCGACCACGCCCGATAGCGGACCAGTGTAAGGGATCGGCGCGAAGACCCGGTGTGAAAACTTTTCACACCCGTTCGGATGGCAATCACCAAGTATTTCACAGCAGCCATCAAGACGCATCGAAGCGTCATCAAAATCATCGGCCGCAAGTCTTGTCTCCGTAACGGCTTGAACACGCATCGACGTTTGATCCGATGCAGCCGCATGGCTCGGCATCGCAGTTGCATTCTATGCCGACTGACTTACCCGCCGGCCCCCAAAGACTTGGGACGGCAAACCACAGCTTGCAACGCAGAAGGAGAAGAGTGATGAACAGTCAATTTTCAACAGGTTTCGTGATCGCGTTGGTCATCGGCATCGCCGTCGGCGCCTTTTGGCCCAAATACGGTCCCGACTTGACCAACTCCGCTTCGGATCGCGTCAGCAACGCCCATCAAGTCAGTTTCGCCGCTGGCCCTGGACGCCACGATGGACGCGGTCGCAACGGCGGTTGTGAACAGGCAGCGAAGGGAGTCGGCGGCCAAGCATTCGCAGCCCACGGCGCCCGTCACGGTCAGTCGGCGTGCGGTGGAAAAGGTCAGTCGGCTGGTCATTGCAATGGACAGTCCGGTGGTCATGGGAAAGACGCATCCGCCGGGCGTGGCAAAGGGCAGGGGCATGGAGAACAAACAGCTCGCCGCCAACCGTGCAGCCAATCAGGTTGCGATCATCCGGCCGAGGCGTCCACATCCGCACCGCGGAACTCTGAGCATGCCCAAGGCAAGCACGACCGCGCCAACGATCAGTCGCTGGCGAACCACGGCGGCCCGGGCCTCGGACTTGGTCTCGGTATGGGACGCGGTTGGGCACGCGGCTTCGAACACGCCGAAGCAGAGTCTGCGGACGACAACCTCGAAGCGTCCGGTACGAACTGATCCCATTTCACTGCAATCACCCAGCGAGATGTGTGAACGAGCGGCAAGCCCTCAGCCGCCAAACAACTGGGCCGCTCGCTTACCGGCCTGTTGATTGAGTGAGCCGTGACGCAAAAACGCCCGGGCATCCTGGCATTGCCCGAGGCCTTACGGCCAGCGGCTCACCATTGACTGAGCGGATCCCGCTTAAATCAATAGCCCGTAACGCTTCCCGCTGGGATCCATTTGCTGTCTTCGATACGGCAAGAACCAGGGGACGATTCATCCTGTTTAAGAATGTCAAACGGAGGATTGAGGCAATGAGTATCGCCCACCCATCCAACAAAGCCCCGACAGCGACACGCCCGACGACGGTCGCCGTCCAAAGGCCATTTAGTGTGCGGGGATTCACTTCCATCGTCCTGGTGCTGGGCATGCTGATGATGCTGACATCAGGACTGGCGTTGTATCTCGCCCCACGAGGCCGGGTCGCCCATGCCACGTCTTGGACCGCGATTTCGCTCGGCCGGCAACAATGGGCAGCGGTCCACATCAACGCGAGCCTCCTGTTCGGCGTCGCGGCTTCCGCCCACGTCGTGATGAACGGTTCGCGTCTGGTCGGTTACATCAAGAAACGCGCCGCACTCCGCGTCAACATGAAACGCGAACTGGCGTGCGCCCTCGCGGTGGCCGGCGTTGTGCTGGCGGGAACCATCCTCGGCTTGGCCCCGATCAGCTTTCCGGCAGAGTTCAAATACGAGCTACGTGATGCCTGGGAACCGCGGATCGAACACACCTCCACGCCGCAAATTCGTCGCTCAGAAA